>JAISAQ010000107.1 GCA_031266775.1 Treponema sp. | reverse complement strand
ACCTACTCCGCCGCGACGGGGATAACCCCGGCCAGTTTCCGGCCCCGGCGGGTAGAAAAACAGACCCGGCCGTCCACCTTGGCAAAGAGGGTATAATCCCCCCCGCAGCCCACGTTGCTGCCCGGGTGAATTTTGGTGCCCCTCTGCCGGACGATAATGGTCCCCGCTTTTACCAGGGTATCCCCCGACGCCTTGACCCCCAAATAGTGGGGGTTTGAATCCCTGCCGTTTTTTGCGCCGCTGCCGCCTCTTTTTCGGGCCATATCAGCTCCTCCGTTCCTTATGAATAGTCATGGTACAATAATCAGGATACCCTTCGGAAACCGAACCCAGGCCTTCGAGCAAAAAAGCCCCGGCCGCGGCAAGAAAATCCCTGCCCTGGCCGGTATAATCCGTTTCCATTCCAAAGGTTCCCCGTTCCGGAACCCCCGCCGGGACCCGGAGGGTTATCCCCTCCCGGCCCGCAAGGGTCTTGAGGGCGGTTTTTGTCAGAATCGACACGGCGGCGCAGACCACATCGGAGCCTTTCGGCCCCGCCCGGGCATGACCGGTGACCGTACAGGACCTGAGAAGCCCCTGGGCGTCCAAAACCACGTCGATAGTTATCATCCCGTCCCGAATTAAACCCGTTCCCCTTAAACTCCGGTGATATCCCCGATCTTAAGGATCGAATACCCCTGGCGGTGTCCCTGTTTGCGCCGGTAATCTTTTTTGGGTTTGTACTTAAAAACAATGATCTTCCGTTCCCTGCCGTGGCTTTCCACCACCGCCTGAACCCGGGCGCCCGTTATATAGGGAGCGCCCACGGATACCGTATCCCCGGAATGGAGGAGTACCGAATCTATGTCCAGGACAGCCCCCGGCTCGGCGTCTATCCGGTCAACCTTTAACCGGGCGCCCGTTTCGGCTTTGTACTGTTTGCCTTTGAATTCCATCAAAACGTACATGAAAAACATCCTTCAAAAACCATAATAATAGTATATCATAGGATAAAAAAGCGGAGTTCGTCAAGGCGTTTTTGGTCTTTTTCAGGATACGGCTTGCGAATTTTGAGCTCTTTTTTGCCATGTTCCTCTCCCGATGGAGAGTATACCACGTCAGGGGAACGGGGGGAATTTCTATGCGTTTATCCTGGGGGCCAAGCCTATTCAAGAGTATGGCTTGTTCCAAAACTAATTGACCGTGCGCTTAGCGCAACGCTAAAGCGTGGTGCGAACCTTCGGTTCGATGAAACAAGCTCAGGTGAGAGACAAATATTCAGGCGGCGTTCCGGGGGCTTGTACCGGTCTGCTTTTTCCGTTTTTTCGAAAGGTTCTTTATGAAATTACCGGCGGGCAGTTCAAAACAGTAAAAGCCGGCTATGCCTGCCGCGAGGACCGCCGCGAAAATTATTGTGAATCTTGCGGCGGGATGTATGCTTTCCAGATCCAGGTGCAGCACACGTTTTACCGCGGCGGGTACCAGGCTTAACATCATGTGATGCAGCATATAAAACGCAAAACTTATTCTGCCCAGAAACATGAAAGGTTTAAGCGACAATAGTTTTGAGATGATTCCTTCGCCGAACGGCTGCGCGAAGCACAGAACAAGCAGCGCCAGGGGTATCCAGTAGTAGCTTCCTATTCTGTACACAAGCGGAATCCTGTCTGCCGCCGCCACCATTATGACAAGAAGGCATACCGGCGCAATTTCGACAGCGGCAGGAAGGAATTTTCCGTGAAGCGCGCCTTTCCTGTTTTCCGCGCCGGATGTAATGCGCCGCCATATACGGAACAGCAGCATTCCCAGGATAAAATCAAGCATTCTTACAAGCGGGTTTATGTAAAAAACCGCGTGAGCGTACTGTCCGGGGAGGAGGAAGATCGCCGTAAAATACGCCGCCAGCACCACAAGGCCCGCCGCCGCCTTTATTTTGATTCGGTGTCCGTTAAAGACGCACAGCAGCAGGGGGAACGCGAGGTAAAAGAACATCTCGTCCGAAATGCTCCATGAAACAATGTTAAACGAAAGATAATATGAGGAGTCGGGGACAAAACTTTGCAGCAGGGTTATGTTGAAAAACATCCTGAGCCATGGCAGCGTAGTTACCCCCCCCCCCCCGGCTGCAAGGGAATTTCTAACCAGCAGCGCCAGCGACAAAAGAAACGTCGCAAGATGCAGGGGGTATATCCGCGCGAAGCGCGCCATGAAGAATTCCCCCAGCGGCGTTTTCTTTTCCGCTATTCTGTTTCCGTAGGTATAGGAAAGTACGAATCCGCTCAGGATAAAGAAAAATTCGACCCCGATGAACCCTTCGAAAAAAATAACCTTTTCCCCTGTTGAATAATGGGATAAAAAAACCAGCATGGCAAAGACAAAACGCAGCGAGGTAAGAGGTTTTATTTCCGGCCGGCGGCCGTCTCCGCTGTTTGACATCATGAACCTCCGTTCATCCTGCCAGGAGATGTTCGGCCAGCGTCTTCACCCCTATCATCACAAGGATGATCCCTCCGGCCGTTTCCGCCCATTTTTCGAACAGGAAGCCGATGCGCCGCCCAAAGGCAAAACCGGCAAGGCAGACAAAAAAGGTGATGCCCCCGATAAGGGCGGCCCTTCCCCAGATGCCGTTCTGCATGATGCTGAAGGAAACGCCCACCGCAAGCGCGTCTATGCTGGTGGCAAGAGAAAGGACAAGCAGGGCGGCGGGGCTTCTTATGTCCGCGGTGTTTTTTTCGTCACAAAAACGCCCGCCGTCTGAGTGTTCTTCACCGCCCTTTTTTGTTTTTCCCCCGTCTTTGTGCGCCTCGAAGATCATCTTTCCGCCTGTAAAGACAAGAAGGAAGAATGCTATCCAGTGGTCAAAGGCGCCGATGTACCGCGCGAAGGCGCCGCCCAGAAACCATCCTGCGGCCGGCATGATAAACTGGAAGATCCCGAAGGAAAGGCTTGCCCGTACCGCGTAAAAGGGTTTTAGATCCCGTATGCAGATGCCGGAACTGACCGATACGGCAAAGGCGTCCATGGAAAGGGCAAGTCCTATAAGAAAAATTTCCAGCATTGGTTCAGCCGAAGGCGCGCGGCGCGCGCAGGATTTTGACAAGGTACAGATCCATAAGCACCGGTTCAAGGCCCGCTCCGCCCCGGCGGGCAAGAATGTCGTATTCGGCGGTAAGCGCAAGGCACAGGTCAACGGCCGCCCCGCCGTAGCGTTTTGCCGCCTCGGCATAATCGGCGCGGGCCTTGGGCGCCGCCAGCCCCATTCTGCGGAATTCCGCTTCACCGGCTCCGCCCCCGCCTGTCAGGGCAAGGTAGTCCCGGAGTTTACGGAAGCACCAAGCAAGGCCCGCGAGGATGGCGGGGGGGCTTTCCTTTGCCGCAAGGAGGGTATGGAGCGATTCAAGGCTCCTTGCCAGGTCTCCCCGCGCAATGCGTGAAAAAAGGATGAACGCCGATTCTTCCCTTGTGTGCGAAAGCCATTCTTCGGCCATTGCCGCGTTAAGGGTATCCCCCGGCTGTTTCGCCATGAAAAGGCAGATCCGTGAACATTCGGACCGCAGGGCGGCGGTGTTGTTTTCTACCATTTCAAGAATGGTCGCCGCCGCCTCTTCTTCCACATGGTATCCCTCTCGGCGGAAAAAGGAGTGTATCCATTCGATCTTCTCGTTTTCAAACAGTTCCCAGAAGATCTGTTTGCCCCGTCCCGAGGCGTCTTCAAGGGACTTCGCAAGGCGCGTCTCGGCGGAGAGGAGTACCGCGGCGGTAAGAGGGGGAAGGGACGCAAGGACAGGCGCGAGGATCTCCGCTTCGTTTTTTTTAAGGGCGCCAGAGTTTTTTATGAAGAAGAGCCTCTTTTCGGCAAAGAGCGAGCCGTTGCGAAGGGCGTCGCATATTTCACTGGCGGAAGTTTCCCCCGCGTAATACGAAAATTCCTCCACAGCCGACGCGGGCGCTTCCGCCGCGAGTTTTTTGCGAAGTTCTCCTGTTGCCTCTTCCTTTCTGCCCAATTCCGGCCCCAGAAAGAGGTAACAGCCCCACGGAACGGCCTTTCCCATCAATAAGACCTGAAGAGGCGGGCGAGCCTTCCCAGGACCCGGACGTTCTGGCTGTAAATAGGTTTGTACGCCGGATTTTCCGGCTGAAGCCGTATCCTGTTGCTTTCCCTGAAAAACCGTTTCAGCGTTACCGCATCGTCCACCACCGCCACGACGATTTCCCCGTTGTCGGGACTTTCCAGCCGTTCGGCAACCGCCAGGTCCCCGTCCATGATGCCCGCGCCGGACATGGAATCTCCCCGTACATTAACCGCGAAGTAATTCTGGTTTCTTTTCAGCATGGACCTGGGCAGGGAAATGGATTCGTTCCAGTTATTCTCCGCCAGAACAGGCTGGCCCGCGGGCACGTTTCCCAACAGCGGAACCTGTACAAAATCTTCTGTCTTTTCGTCTTCGCCGTTTCGGACCAGCTCCATGGTCCTCGATCTCCTGCCGGCCTGTTTAAGGCGGCCCTTCTTCTTCAGCGCCGAAATATGATCGTGCGCCGCCTTTACCGATACTGAAAAATAATCCGCTATCTCCCGTATGGTCGGGGGATATGTGTGAGCTCCGTAGTACTCCGCGATGAACGACAACACTTCATTTTGGCGCTGTGTAAGTTCTTTCACCGTTCTTCCCTCTCGCTGTGGACCGCGCCGTCTACGGCTATTTTATATTTTTTTAGTTTGGCGTGAAGGTTGCTCGGATAAACGCCGATTGCCTCCGCCGTCCTGGATATTATACCATTGTTTCTGGAAAGCTGGAACTCCAAATAGCACTTTTCGAAAGATTCCCGCGCGCCTGTTAAATTCATGTCCATGATACTCCTGGGAAGAAAGAAATCCGCCCCTTCCGGCTTCCGCGCCGCGGCGCTTCCGCCGAAGGCTTCGGGATTTTTGCGGAGCAGGTCCCTGGCCCTTTCGGCGTTCAGGGTATCGCCGTTCCGGTACATGACGGATATCCGCTCCGCCAGGTTGCGCAGTTCCCGTACATTGCCCGGCCACGGATGGGCTTCCAGCAGCTTTACGGCTCCTTCTTCAAGGACCAGATCCGGAAGATTGAGGCTTTTGAGGAAATGGCTTAGAAGGAGGATGATGTCGTCCGGCCGCTCGCGAAGGGGGGGGATGCGTATGGGGATCACGTTAAGGCGAAAAAAAAGATCCTCGCGGAAACGGCCCGCGCCGCATTCGGCGGCAAGATCCTTGTTGGAAGCAGCCAGGATGCGCACGTCGGTATGTATGGTTTTTTCTCCGCCTACCCGTTCTATTTTTTGCTCCTGTATGGCCCGCAGCACCTTTGCCTGCGCGGAAAGGGACATATCGCCTACCTCGTCAAGGAACAATGTTCCCCCCGAGGCCTGTTCAAAACGGCCTTTTCTGGAAGACGCCGCCCCGGTAAAGGCTCCCCTTTCATGGCCGAAGAGTTCGCTTTCTATGAGGGTTTCGGGAATGGCGGCGCAGTTCACTTCCACAAACGCCTTTCCCGCGCGGGAAGATCCGTTGTGGACGGCCCTTGCGGCAAGTTCCTTGCCCGAGCCGTTTTCCCCGGTGATAAGAATACGGGCGTCGCTCGCGGCCGCCTGCCTGATCAGGGCGCGGACCGCCTCTATCTCATTGCTTGTGCCTATTATCTCTTCCGAAAAGCGGAAGTTCTGTTTAAGGTCCCGGTTTTCTTCGCGCAGGCTGTGCATGGCAAGGGCGTTGCGGCATACCGTTAACACTTTGTCGAGGGAAAGGGGTTTTTCCAGAAAATCGAAGGCTCCAAGTTTTACCGCCCGCACCGCCATGTCCACGTTGGCGTGGCCCGAGATCATCGCCACTTCAACGCCGGGCCATTCCGTCCGTATTGTTTCAAGGGCCTCCATACCGCCGAGCAGGGGGAGCAGGACATCAAGAAAAACAAGGCTGATCTGTTCGGACGCAAGGACTTCAAGGCCCATGACGGCGTCCTCCGATGTATAGACCCGGTATCCCTCGTCTTCCAGAATGGAAGCAAGCGTGCGGCGTATCCCAGGCTCGTCATCTATGATCAGAATACCGGTCATTGTCCTGAATCGGTTCCTCCGCCTTCTTCAATGGGAAGATCAATGAAGAAAGTGGTGCCCGTTCCCTCCCTGGAATCAAACCAGATGGCCCCGCCATGATCGCCGATAATCCGCTCAACAATGGGAAGCCCCAGTCCCGTTCCGGACTCTTTGGTGGTGTAGTACGGTGTGAAGACAAGGGAACTTTCTTCCGCCGGAATCCCCTTCCCCGTATCTTTAATGCTTAATCTACAATACCGGATCTCGCGTTTTTTGACAAGGTCGGTGCGCAGTTCTATGACCCCCTTGCCGTTCATGGCGTCTATGGCGTTGATGATAAGGTTGGTCAGTACCTGGGAAACGCGGTGCTGATCCATCTTCACAAGAATGCCGCCGCCCATGTATTCCGTATCAAAGCGCACCCCCGGGTAGGATACGGTGTAGGGGGCCGTGATCGCCTCCGCCGCTTCCCTGATGCGGGTCCAGGTTCCTGAAGGCTCCATCGGTTTGGAAAGGGTACGGAATTCGGTTAACAGGGTGGAAAGCCCTTCGGTTTCCTGGATGATGGCCAGCATGGAATTTTCGAGGATTTCGCCGATGCGTCCGGGATCGCCCCTCCAGCGGCGCAGGACCCGTTCCGCCGACAACTTGATGGGGGTGAGGGGATTTTTGATCTCGTGGGCAAGCTGCTGCGCCATGTTCTGCCAGATGGTGATTTTTTCCGCCTTGAAAAGAGCCTCCCTTGATTTTTCCAGATCGTGCACCATGGAGTTGAAGGAACGGATAAGGAGCCCCAGTTCGTCTCCCCGGCGGGCGAGTATCTGTATGGAAAAATCACCTTCCGCCACGCGCCGCGTCGCCTCGGTCAGTTCCACGATGGGGGCGGTAACCCGCCGCGTAAATGAAATGGCGATGATAATGGTCATAAGGAGGCTGGGGAAGAAAAACACCCCGTAAAAAAAGATCATGAGCCTCTGGTAATTAATCCTGAGCGAATCGATGATCTCGAAGTGCGCCTTTTCGTTCTGCATGGCTTCCATGCCCCGGTCAAAATCTTCCCCAATAGTGTAACTGATGACGCGGACGGTATCTTCGCCGCGGATCGCGTAACGTATGAGGCCGCGGTCCCGGGGCAGTTCCCTGGGGACAAAGCCGCTGTAGAGGAGGGGCGGGGCCGCAAGCCGCCTTGATTCTTCCCCCGCAAAAGAGAGGCTCTTCCACGCGCCGTTTTCGTCTTCCCGGAATTCCTCCAGCGCCGCTATACCGGGCGGAAGGGGCGGGACGCCGGCAGACCCCTTTCCGGCCGCGCCGGCCGCCGCTTCGTCCGGTACAAGGTACGGGGAAAGATCGGCGCCGCGGATCATCGTTTCAAACCGCTCGCTGTGAAGGGAATAATTTTCGACCGCGAAACTTTCCGCGGCGCCCATGGCGGCGCCCGTGTCTATGCCCCGCCAGAACCGGATCATCTCCCTTATCCCCAGGTTTGTGACGAGGGTCACGGGCGCCGCGGCAAATACGACGATGACGATGAAGTAGGCAAGCAGCCGCGCCTTGAATTTGCTTCCCGTTCTTTGGGTAATGAGATCCCGGACAAGGCTTGCCGCGGAAATGGCGAGAAGTACAAGGAGAACGGCGGGAATGGCAAAAAAGACGGCAAGGTTAAGGGGGCTTGGCATGCTGCCGCTGCGGAGCGTTTCCGAAAAAAACGACCGCGAAAAAAACACGGACAGGATACAGAGGAGAAAGTAGATCAGCACCAGCCCCCGAACGCTTACCACCGGCTGTTTCGGATGGGTTCTGACTGTTTTCATGGCTGCGCCGCCGCCTCGCGCCGCGCCGGGCCGGGGCTATTCTTCTTCAAACTTCGATTCAAAAAGCCGCGCCAGCGTTTCAACCGCACCTTCTTCATCTTCCCCCTCGGCGATAATTTTGATTTCCGTTCCGTAACCCGCCGCCAGGGTGATGATTCCCATGATGGATTTCGCATTGATCCTGTCTTTGTCTTTTTCAAAAAAAATATCGCATTTGAAATTTTTTGTCGTTTGAACCAGCATGGCCGCGGGACGGGCGTGAATGCCGGCCCGGTTTGAAATGGTAATGATCTTTTCCGTCATTCCCTCTTCCCCTAGATGATGTCTTCACTGCCAAAATAAACGGAACGGGCAGCGTCGCTTTCTATCCATTTAAGAATGTTCTGGTTAAATTCCTTGGCCGCGTTGTACCCCATGGTTTTAAGCCGCTCGTTCATGGCGGCGACTTCTATGATAATGGGAATGTTCCGGCCGGGCTTTACCGGGATCTCTATTTTGGGAACGCTGACCCCCAAAAGTTCCATGTACGTTTCTTCGGTCCCCAGCCTGTCGTAGTTTGTTTTGGAGTCCCATTCTTCCAGCATCACCACCATCTGTATGCGTTTGCTGTCCCGTATCGCCCCGACGCCGAAGAGGTGGGTAATGTTGATGATCCCCAGCCCCCGTATTTCCATGTGATGCCCGATGATCTTGTTTGCCCCGGCGCCTATGAGCATGTTGCCCACGCAGCGTATCTCTACCACGTCGTCCGCCACCAGCCTGTGCCCCCGTTCTATGAGCTCAAGGGCGGTCTCGCTTTTCCCCACCCCCGAATCGCCCAGAAGCAGAATGCCGATGCCGGACACTTCCACCAGCACTCCGTGTATACTCTGTCTTGGAGAAAATATCTCCGAAAGGACGCGCATGAGGCGGGCGCTGAATTCCGACGTGGAAAGATCGGTCTGAAGCGTGGGGCACTGGGCGCTTTCGGCAATTTCAAAAAAAACTTCGCCGGGAGACAGGTTATGGGTAAAGATGCAGCAGGGGATGATGTAGGTGAACATTTTTTCAATGGGGCCGGTTACCCCTTCCGTTAAAATTTTCTCCAGATAGGCCGCTTCCCCCCGGCCAAAGAGCTGTATGCGCTGGTTGGCAAAGGAATCGTAAAAACCCGAAAGGGCAAGGCCGGGCCTGTTAACTTCGGGACTGTTGATTTCCCGCGTAAGGCCCTTCCGTCCTCCTATGCAGTGCAAATTAAGGGAATTATGCTCCTTGAGATCGATGTCGATAAGGTCAAGAACGGTTAAACGCCTGTCCGCCATATCACTATCATAAAGGACGGAACTTCTCTTTGCAAGGCGGAGATTCTTCTATTCTTCCGCTATGCAGTCCGCCAGAACCGAACCGTGCGCCTTCATGAAAAGGAGTATCCTGTGCGAACCCCGGTCGTCCGGGTGGTAACCGTCGTAGGTCATGGTGTCGTCAATGACGGAAGAACCGGTAAAGTCGTACAGTTCAAATCCGTATTTTTCAAAAAGGGGAAGAAGGACAGGGTAGATTCCTGTCATATATTCATGGCGCCCGCTTTCGGCAAGGAGTCTGTAGAAAGAAGGGGCAAAGGGCGGGAAGAAGGCTGTAACCATGATTCCCTTTTCCCGGCAGAGAGCGAGGATCTTTTCAACTTCCTGTACCGATTCGCCGTATATTTCTATTCCGTCTCCAAAGGCAAACATGTCCCTGCCTGATTCCACATGCGGAATGAAGTCGGTATACGCCGCGCCTGCCCGGTAGGCTTCCGATATAATCTTCCGGGTCCATACATAAAAACCGTCTTTTCTGAAACCGTCGCCGTATACGGCCGCCGCGAGGCCCATGTTTCCGGGGTACGGCACACTCAGGGCAGGCCGGTACTCCCCTGAAAGCAGCAGCCGGTAGAAGCCCCGGATAATGTTCTCCCGGCCGTATACATAGCCGTTGTTGTAATCATGGTCCTGCCGCATTGTCTTTGCCATTGGCTGGTCAAAATAATTCCGGTTAAACTGCCATTGATCCAGGTTGAGGATGATATGGCGGGGCCTTGTGTTCACTCTGCCCAGGCTTTCGATAAAGTTACGGTAAGCGGGGAAATTCTGCGCCGCGGTTGCCGCGTTGTAGAATTTTGTTTCAGGGAGGAAATGTTCCTGTTTTATGTACAGCGCGCGGGAAGTTCCCACGACAAGTATATCGGGTCCGGTCAGGACCGCCATTCTGAATTTATACCAGGGAATTATTTCCGCAAGCGCCGATCCAACAAGAACATTGTCCTCCAACTGCCTTTCAATCATTTCATCAAGGGGGGTAAGCTCCCCGGATACTGCCGCCATGCGCACTACCAGAACGCCTGTTCCGGTAAACAGTACGAGGAAGATAGCCAGAAAAAGGGCCATCCGTTTCAGAAATACAGCCATATACGCCCCTTAAAACTGAAAGTAAATGAACTGCCGCGGAACATTGGCGGTGAAAAACAAAGCCGTTAACAAGGCAACGAGGAGGTACGCCGCCCACCGCAGGGCCCGCGGAAGGGAAGCGCCCGCCCCCGCGACGGCGTACTCCCAATTGTGTGTATAGCCGTGCCATTCGAAAACCAGCACCGCCATGACAAGCAGTATGGCCTTCTTGCCGGGTATTTCGGAAAAGGCAAAGGAACGCGGCAGAAAATCATTCCATAGCCGTCCGTAGTATTCCGCCGCCTGTCCAATGCTTTCCGCCCTGGTAAGACCCGCGCCCGCGGCGAACAATACATAGGTGAGGATCATGCCCGCAAGATCCTTTAACGGGGGAAGGCCGTATTTGTTTGCCTTTAGTTTGTTTTTAAGGACAAAGGTTCCCGAAAGTATCAGCGGAATAAAGAGGATGCCGTTGTACAGCCCGAACACCGCCCAGGTAAGCTTCGCCTCGTGCCACATGCCCACAAGAAGCATGTTGATCATGATGGCGAGGACAAGCCCGGCCTTGCCCCCGTTTCTGAACGCGACGCTGAGCGGCATAAACACATAATCGGTAAGCCAGGAGGTCAGGGAAATGTGCCAGTTTCTCCAGAATTCCGCGATGTTTCTGCTGTAAAAAGGGTATTTGAAATTCGCCGTGATCCTGAATCCCAGAAGTTTTCCGGCTCCAATGGCCATATCGGAATAGCCTGAAAAATCGGTGTAAATCTGCATTGCGTACACGAGGATGGCGATAAAAATGTAGATTCCGCTTAACGGGGGAAAGGCGTCCCATGCATGATCAACCGCCCTGGCAAGGCTGTCGGCAACGGCTATTTTTTTGAACGCGCCCCACAGGATCTGCCTGCATCCATCGACGGCAAGGCCGTACCGGAAAGGCCGTCCGTTTTTAAGCTGGGGGATAAAGGCGCCCGGACGGTCTATGGGGCCCGCCATCATGGCCGGGAAAAAGGCGGCGTAGACGGCGAAGATCACCGCGTCTTTTTCGGGTTTCATTTTTTGCCGGTAGATTTCAGTTATGTAGCTTATCAGCCTGAAGGTGAAAAAACTCACCCCCGCCGGCACGGCGATGTTGAATATTTTTTCGTTGACCCGGAATCCGAATGAACGGAAAAGGGCGGTAAAAGAGCCGGTAAAGAAGTTGAGGTATTTGAAATAGAGGAGTATTCCCGCCCCCATGCATACGCCCAGGAAACACAGAATCGACGCGGCGCGGGGTTTTTCCGCGGTTGTTTTTCCCACCGCAAGGCCAAGTCCCCAGAATGCCGCCGTCGCTCCCGCGAGAAGGGGGAGCATCTTCCAGCCGGCCATTCCGTAGAAGACATAGCTTGCAAGGAGCAGGAGGATATTCTGCGCCCTTGTTTTTTCCCTGAGCGGAAAATAGTACAAAAAAAACACTACGGCAAGGAACAGCAGAAATCCGGGGGAATTAAGGGCCATGATCACAAGGCTCCCAGGCTTTCAAGGACGGTGTTCGTGATGCCGCCTGAGTCAAGGCCGTTTATGCGCCGCAGTTCCCCGATGCTCCCGTAGCCTTTTGCAAAGGAATCCGGAAGTCCTATGCGCCTAAGCCTTACAGGCGCGCCTTCGTCCGCCAGTATTTCCGCGATGATGCCGCCCAGTCCGCCTCGAACATTGTGTTCCTCCACTGAAAAAAGCATCCGCGTTTCCGCGGCAGCCCTGAGCACCGCATCCCTGTCCATGGGCTTTATGGTGTGAACATTGACAACACGCGCGCCGATGCGGCGTTCCGCGAGCTTTTCCGCCGCGTCCATTACCTCGGCGGCAATGCTTCCGGTTGTGAAGATCGTAATGTCCCCTCCTGTTTTCAGCGTTACGGCTTTTCCCGGCCTTAATTGACATGGTTCGCCGTAAAGTTCCGGTTCGCCGCCCATTCCCAGCCTTATGTAGACCGGACCCTTCACGGCATACGCGGCGCGTACCGCGTTCCCCGCTTCCATGGGCGTGGCGGGGGAAAAGATAACAAGATCCGGCAGCGTCCGCAGTACGCCGATGTCCTCGGTTGTATGATGCGTGGCTCCCAGCGTAGACCAGGACAGCCCGCTGCCCATACCGGCGATTTTTACGTTCTGCTTTTGTATGCACAGATCGTCCCGGATAAATTCGAACGAACGGTAGGCCAGAAAAGCGCCGGCGGTGAACACGAAAGGAATTTTTCCCCGTGAAGCCATGCCGGCGGCAGCGGCGACCATGTGTTCTTCCGCGATGCCGAAGTCAAAAAATTGATTGGGGAAATCCCTTTTGAACAGTTCGTCGTAGCCGGTCCCGCTGTCGGCAATAAGGGAAACCACATTGGGATCCTGTTCGGCAAGTTCGTTTAATGCCAAGAGGTATGCTTTCTGCAATTGAGAAGTTCCTCCCCGGTAATACCCAGTTCCTGTATCACCGTTTTTAGTTCCTTTTTGTTGGGCATTTTAAAATGCCAGTCCGGGTTGTTTTCCATAATGGACACGCCCTTGCCTTTTACCGTATCGGCAATGACAAGCCGGGGCTTTCCTTCTTCGCCGGGATCGCCAAAAGCGCCGGCCAGGCTGTCCGTGTCGTGTCCGCCGGCCCTGATGATATGCCAGCCAAAGGCGCGCCAGCGGCTTTCCCATGAATCAATGGACATGGTGTCCATGACGAACCCCATTTTCTGGATCCGGTTGTTGTCAAGAATGACCGTAAGGTTATCCAGCCTGTGACGGGCCGCCGACATGGCCGCTTCCCAGATCGTCCCTTCCTCGCATTCGCCGTCTCCGATAATAACGTATACCTTCGAACCGCTCTTGTCCATTTTGTTCGCCAGAGCCGCGCCCGCGCCGAAGGAAAGGCCGTGCCCCAGCGATCCCGCGGAAGAAGATTCCACGCCGGGTACGAGCAGCATGCTCGGCTCTCCTCCCAGCCGGGTTTTTCCGCAGCAAAAAGTAAAGAGTTCTTCCCGGTCAAAAAAACCGGCCATGGCGAGGACGGCGTAGGCTGCGAGGCTGGCGTGCCCCTTGCTTATGACAAGAATGTCCCGGTCCTTCCACAAGGGCTCCCCGCTCCGGTATTTTAATATTCCTTTCATGTAAAGGACGTACAATATTTCGACGATGGAAAAAGACGACGCAAGATGGGCATGTCCGCCGCCTGAGGAATAGGCCGCAAGAAAAATGTTTTTTCGCAATTCCCGGATATTTTGCAGATCTTCACACGTCATAGAGGAACTCCCGGGGAAGCCTTTTGGGCTTCCCTTATTGCCGCTTCGAAAGTATCGGGGTTGTTTCCCGAGGCGCCGAAACCAGGCAGCGTGTTGATAACATCCATGTCTTCCTGAGAAATTTCAAAATCAAATACCGATATGTTTTCCTGTATCCTTTGGGGATGCGCCGATTTTGGAATGGGAAGAACGCCGTTCTGCAGACACCACCGTATGCATATCTGTGCGGCGGATCGTCCGTATTTTTCCGCAATATCCACGAGTTCCCTTTTCATAAGCGCCACCCCCTGTCCAAGGGGACTCCACGCCTCAACCAGAATGGCGTTGCCGCCGCAGAACGCGACCGTTTCTTCCTGCGTATGCCCGGGATGGTATTCTATCTGGTTGACCATGGGAATAATCTGGGCCTTTTCCATGAGGGGCCGAAGATAAAAAGGGGTAAAATTGCTTACCCCTATGGACTTGACAAGCCCGTCCCTGTAAAGGGTTTCGAACGCCCGCCATGTATCGCTGTTTACTTCTTTCCAGTCATCGTACACCGAAGGAGCCGCCGGCCAGTGAACAAGAAAGAGATCTATATAATCCATCCTGAAACGTCTAAGGGTCTGTTTAAGGGCTTTTACCGCGTTATCATAACCGCGTTTGTTGATCCACAGTTTGCCGGAAACAAAAATATCGCCCCTTTCGATGCCGCTCCTGTTAACCGCCTCCGCGGCGCTGAAGTCGTTGCCGTAGGCGGCGGCGGTGTCGATGTGCCTGAAACCCGCGGCAAGCGCGCGGCTCACAGCCCCGGCGGTTTCTTCCCCGGGGGGTATCTGCCAGGTGCCGTACCCTACAGAAGGAATCCGCAGCCGGTTCGGCAGGGTGAAGAAACGGGGCGCGTTCATGCGAGTATCCCCGTCTGAATTGATCCGCTGGCCGCCGTTTCGCCGTTCTCTTTGACAAAACTGTATTTAAATGTTACCACGTTAACGCTTTCATGAATTTCGCTTATCCGCGCCTTTAAGGTAAGCTTGTCGTCAAGGTACACCGGCTTCCGGTAGTTTATTTCCTGGCTGTGAATGATCACGTTTTTTACAGGAAGAAGCTCGCCGATAAAATACGACAAAAAACCGTTGAGGATATTCCCGTGCATGATGATCCCCTTAAAGCCCTTGCCCGACGCAAAGGCAGGGTCCGTATGCATGGGATTTTTGTCCCCGAAAAGCCTGATGAAACCATCGTGAATTTGCCCCGAAACAGTAAACGCCGCTTCAAAGGCATCATTTTCCCTAAACGGATATTCCATCTATATGCTCCGTGGTAATTTCCAGAAGCCTGTTACATGCAGGTTTTTGCGCCGCAAAAACCACGATAAACGGGCTCCTTAGGCGTTCCTTTTTTGCAGACAGTCAATCATTTCACCGACATTTTTCCAGGACATGATCTCTTTGGAACTGAATTTGACTTTGAAATGATTCTCGATAGCCACAATAAGCTGCAGATGCATCAGGGAGTCCCAGCCGTCCACATCCGCGGCGGTAGTCTCGTCCCGCAGCGTCACATCCCCGTCATCCAGCTGATCGCGGAAAATGTCCTGTACCTGGGACAGTATTTCCCCTCTTTCCATGATTTGCCCTCCTTGTTAACGTTGCTATTCGTTTTGCCGTGCCCCGGCTATAAAACATTTTTTTGGTTTGTACGCGCCGACATCGAGCGTGTACAGGATGCGTCCCTCACAGGGCAGCGGTTCAAAACCGAGGCCGGGATAATGGGATTCCACCATTTTGTTTTTTGCGGTGGGAATATACTCGCCGATAAGCCTTTTGAAACCCGCTTCCCGCGCCCACGCGGCTATAGTGTTCAGGGTGAACTGTTCCATTCCCCGTTTCAATACCCGGCAGCTCATCAGCCATGTGTCGATGAACAGGGTCTGTGCGTCCTGTTTTTCCAGGATGATCACGCAGATAAGGCCGTTGTCGCCGAATTTGTCCCGCAGCGTAAAGCACCAGTTTTTGTAACGGCCGCAGGCGGCAAGCCGGGCCGCGTCCGCCTCGGTATAGCGGACGGTACGGAGGTTGAACTGATTGCTGCGCTGTGAAAGCTGTGCCGCCCGCGGGATGTTAAAGGCGTCAAAATCCTTTGCTTCCGACACCATCTCAAGGCTCGCAAGGAATTCGCCTTCATCGGCGAAGGCTGTCTGCGCCTCTACCCGCCGGGCTTCGGCCCGGTACTGCCCGGTACGTTCGGCGTCTTCGGCGGAAACGGAGACGGTCTCGAAAAGGTTAAGGCCGTACAGGTATTCCAGATAGTCGGCCGGGTCCGCCGGGAGCTCGGGAACCGTTATTCCCGGAATGTTTTCCCGGACCATGGCCCGCTCCACAGGATTATCGTCCAGAAAAACCATGGAGTCAAAGCCTATATTGAGGATGGACTGTATGCGCCTTATATTATCCGCCTTGTTGTCCCAGTTCGCCATAAAAACCGAAATGTCTTCCAGTTTTAACACCATCTCAGGGTGCTTTTCAAAGGGCTCCTTCGCGGTATTTTCGTTGTTTTTGGAACAGACCGCCAGAATGATCCCCCTGTTTTTCAGTTTTCTGATCCAGCCCTGAAATTCCGTAAAGACCTTGCCTATGCCAAGATCGTGGCCCAACTGTATGTTTTCGATGCCGTCATCCCCTATGACGCCGCCCCAGAGGGTGTTGTCCAGATCGAGGATAAGGCATTTTTTGATTTGTCCCTGCGCGGCGCATATCACATCCATGATCCGGGACGCCGCCTGCGGGACGCTGTCCAGGGAAAGGATCATTTCACTGGCGGTGTAGATTGACGCGTCAAACATGGCGTCCCGGCCAAGCTTGTTTTGCAGGGCCGCGAGGTCGCAGATAAACAGGCCGGCGCTGCCGCGGGCCAGTTTCATCAGTTCATAGTTGAGTTTGCGCGTCTGCCAGACAAAGGAATGCTCGATCTTGCAGGCAAAACCGCCGAACACGGTGTCGTCAATTTCAGGGTAATTACAGTAGATGATCCTGCCCGGAAAGGAAGCACAGAGCAGGCGGATAAAATCGATGCGTTCATCCGCAAGGGCCGCCTGTTTTTCCGGGGCCAGTTTATCGTAATGGCAGAGCAGTTTGTGCGTAGACTGAAAAATCACCGCGTAATCCGCCCCAAAGGCGTGAAATTCCGACTGGGGATCCATTATCTGCCGTTCAATCTGGTTAAATTCGGCTTCGAACAGATCGAGGCGGAATCCCCGTTCCACAGCCGTTCCCCTGAGGGCGGCCGCCAGGAACTGGGTGGCCGTGTCCCCAAGCAGCGCGGCTTTTACCGCCGGCATGGAAGCACTCTCCTTCTTTAAGTTACGCTGTAACTCAAGAAAGGTCAGCATCGGAGTTCTCCTTTTTTGTTTCCTTTTGTTTATGGGGCCTATAGTATGGCAATATTTTGTAATATACAAGAGGCCGCTATGGTTTGATTTTACTTGAGACAATGCGGGCCCTTGACATATCCGCCGTTTTTTTTTATATTGACTGTGAAAAAATTCACAGGAAGGTGCGGCTATTGGCCGGTGTTTGGTAAATGAATCACGTTCCGGAACCGGCGAAAGAACGGCTTTTGTATCTTTTGAGGCTTCTCGAGAAAAACAGGGACGAAGGTTCCGGCCTTGTTACGTCCGCCATGGTGGAAGAATTGACGGGCTGGCACCGGGACACGATACGGAAAGACATCTCGTGGCTGGGAAACGGCGGGGAGGCGGCCGGAACGCCGGGCGGTTATAATCCGCAGTTCCTTATTCCGGCTATCAGGAAGGCGCTGGGGCTGGACCGGGTCAGGCGTTTCTGTGTCGTGGGTCTTGGACGGCTGGGTTCGGCCTACCTGGATCGTCCTTTTGCCCCCGGTCCGGGCGGCATGGAGGAATTTGAACTTGCCGCGGGTTTCGATACCAATGTAAACCGCGTGGAGATCCTTAAATCTTCCGTGCCCCTGTACCCGGCCTACAAGATGGGGGAGGTTATATCCCGTTTCGGCATAGAAATGGCCCTTCTCTGCGTTCCCGCCGCGGCGGCCCGGGACGCGGCCGGAAAACTCGCCGCCGCCGGGATCAGGGGCATTATCAATTTTGCCCCCGCCGCCCTTGCGCTTCCCCCGGATATTGCCGTGCGCAATGTGTATCTGGCCGACGAATTGCGGGCGCTTGCCGTCAAACTGTTCCCTTCCGGCTGTTAATGTTTTATTCGTGGCGGCGGCAATTCCGCCGCCTGATATAAGGAGATTTTATGCGAGTGTACAATTTTTCTCCGGGACCTTCCGTGCTTCCCCTTCCCGTGCTTGAGCGGGCCGCCGCCGAAATGACCGACGCGAACGGGACGGGCCAGTCGGTAATGGAGATGAGCCACCGGTCCGGGGATTTCAGGCCCATCATCGAAAAGGCCGAAGCGCTCCTTCGGGAACTCATGGAGATTCCCGGCGGCTACCGGGTGCTCTTTCTTCAGGGCGGAGCCTCGCTCCAGTTTGCCATGGTGCCCCTCAATCTGGCGGCGGGCGCACAGACCGGCGCCGAAGCGGGCGCGGGGAAGCGCGCCCTCTATGTTGAGACCGGGATTTGGGCCAAAAAGGCCGCCGCCGAGGCGGCCAAATACGCCGAAGCGGTCACGGCGGCAAGTTCCAAAGACAGGGCCTACACTTATATTCCTTCCGCCCCGGCCCCCGCCCCGGACGACGCCTATTACCATATCACCCTTAACAATACCATTGTGGGAACCAAATGGGCCGGTCTTCCGGAAACCGGAGAGGTTCCCCTTGTGGCCGACATATCAAGCTGTATCCTTTCGGAGCCGCTTGACGTTTCAAAATTCGGCATTCTCTACGCGGGAGCCCAGAAGAACCTTGGCCCCGCGGGAACCACCGTGGTGATCATACGGGAGGATCTTATAGGCCGCGCGCCGGAATGGGTTCCGGCCATGCTTCGCTACGATATACACGCCGCCGAAGGTTCCATGTACAACACCCCTCCCTGTTATGGTATCTATATCATAGGGCTTGTACTGCAATGGCTTAAGGATTCAGGCGGCGTTTCCGCGGCGGCAAGGCGGAACCGGGAAAAGGCGGATCTCTTCTATTCATATCTGGAACATTCCCGCTTCTTCCGTTCCCCGGTGGAAAAGCCTTTCCGCAGCCTCATGAACATTCCCTTTGTGCCCGTGGAAGAAGATCCCGAAAAACGGAGCGCGCTTGAAAAGCGTTTTGTCGCGGAGGCTGCCGGGGAAGGTCTTGTAAACCTTGCGGGGCACAGGCTTGTCGGGGGCATGCGGGCCAGCATCTACAACGCCATGCCGCTGGAAGGCGTCGGCGCGCTTGTCGCCTTCATGAAAAAATTTGAAGAAAAGGCGCGGTCTTAGGGCCGGCCTCTATATTTTAAGGGAGTTTCTTATGTTTCGCATACAGACAATGAACAAGATTTCCCCGGCGGGGCTGGAACTTTTTCCCCGTGACCGTTATGAAGTGGCAAGCGGGATTCCCAATCCCGACGCCGTCCTGGTACGAAGCGCCGATCTTCACGCCCTGGAGATTCCCGAATCGGTGCTGGCCATAGCCAGGGCCGGGGCGGGTTACAACAACATCCCCGTTGAAAAATGCAGCGCAAGGGGCATAGCGGTCTTCAACACCCCCGGCGGAAACGCGAACGCGGTAAAGGAGATGGTAATAGCCGCCCTTCTTGTTTCATCCCGGAATATTCTGGGGGGAATTAACTGGGGAAAGGAAATAGCCGGACGCGCCGACGAGGTGCCCGAACTTGTCGAAAAGGAAAAATCCCGTTTTGAGGGGCCTGAACTCAAGGGAAAAACCCTGGGCGTCGTGGGGCTTGGCGCCATAGGCGTCATGGCGGCCAACGACGCCATTTCCCTTGGCATGGATGTCATTGGCTACGATCCTTATATCTCCGTGGACGCCGCGTGGAACCTTTCCCGGCAGGTGGCCCGCGCCGATACCCTGGAGGGGCTTCTTGCGAAGTCCGATTATGTTACTCTTCATGTTCCCCTCAGCGACACGACAAGGGGGCTCATTGACGCGGAAAAGATCCGTTTCATGAAGAAAGGCGCCCGTATCGTCAACCTTGCCCGCGGAGGGCTTGTGAACGAGGCGGACATCATAGAAGCCCTGAAGGGCGGGAAACTTTCCGCCTATGTCACGGATTTCCCCTCGGCGGAACTGCTCGCCTCTCCCGGCGCCCTCTGCATTCCCCATCTGGGGGCTTCCACCCCCGAGGCCGAGGACAACTGCGCGGCCATGGCCGTCCGCCAGATCATGGACTACCTCGAATCCGGGGCCGTCAAAAATTCGGTGAATTTTCCCCGTTGCAGGCTGGATCAGCATTCCCCCTTCAGACTCCTGGTGGTAAACCGCAACATCCCCAATATGGTGGGGCAAATCACCACCATTCTGGCGGAGGAAAACAACAACATCCTGGATTTGATAAATCACCACCGGGACGATTATGCTTATAACATCATCGATATTGAACAGCGTATTCCGGACTATACATTAAAGCGGCTTATGGGCGTAGAAGGGATCATACGGGTACGCGCAATAGAACAGGGGGTGTAACATTACTGTGGAAAGCGGCAATTTAAAAAATGTGGAATACGCGCCGTTTTTTTTCGGCGCGCTGTTTTCTCTGATCCTCTGCGCTGCCGTGGACGGGATAAGGAACTGGCCGGGCCCCGGCAAGGCCGCCTCTCCGGCTCCCGGGGAGGATTTTCCCCGCGAGGAAGACGCGGCGGAAGCGGAGGCGGAAGCCGGAACGCGGACGGAGGATCTTGCCGCCGCGCTGTACCGTAACCTGGAAACCAGGGACATGGTGGAGGACTATTTTGCCGCCGTCACAGGTTCCCGGGAAATAGCCTCCGTAATCCTGGCCAACGCCGTTGAATTTGACATTCCGCCTGTCCTGGCTTTTGCCCTGTGCCGGGAAGAAAGCCGTTACAACCCCGCCGCCGTTAACCGGACAAACCGCAACGCCAGCATAGACAGGGGGCTTTTTCAGCTTAACGACAGATCCTTTCCGAATATCAAGCCCGATGATTTTTTCAGGCCCGGCGTCAGCGCCTATTATGCCATGGGCCATCTGCGCATGTGCCTTAATTCCGGCGGAACGGAAATAGCCGCGCTTGCCATGTACAACGCAGGTCTGCACCGGGTGAGCAGTGTGGGAACGCCTAAAAACACCCTTGACTACATTCACCGCGTGCTTGAGTACCGGCGGGCATTGGACGGCGCCTTTACCGCCGCCGTTCTTGACGCGCTGCGCCGCAAGGAGGAAGCGGAAACCGCCGAGGCCGCCCCGCCCCCGAAACCGGAGCGTCCCCGTTTTTTCAGGCTTTCGCCGCTGCGGTAACTTCCGTTTCTCCCGGGCGGCCGCCGTTCCAGATAAAAAGGCGCTGTTCCTCCGGCCTGTATTCAAAACGCGGCTCGCCGCCGTCTTTCCGTATCCGTATGCCGGGCGCTTCCCCGAAGTACCGGCCGGGAAGGAAAATTTCCGTAGGAGAAGGAATTCCGGCGGCGGCGATGAAACGGAAAACAAAGATCCGTTTTTTCCTGTTCCAGCTAAAGTGAACAGGAAGACCCGCCGTCGCCATGGGGTAGGGCCTTACCCAGCCGTCCTCCGCGCGGGTCTTCCCTTCCGAAAAAACCGACAGATCCTCGCCGTTCCAGTTGTCCCCGGTTTCGTTGGTGTTGTCGGCGGTGTAGTTCCAGATGGCGGAGTGAAGCAGGTTCGCGTCCACCCCGTCGTAATAGAGGGACAGCGCGTCCTCGTGGAGGCGGTAGTCCCCGGTTTTGAACGCCTTTCCCCCGTTCAGATCAAAGGGAAGGCCGAATTCCCCAAGGAGGCGCGGCATGTCCCCCATGTGTTCCCTTGTCCATTCCACGCTCTTTTCGAGCGTCCGGGAAAAATACGCGGCCGTCTTCTTCCTGCCCAGAACCACGCCGAATTTTTCGGTTCTCAGATTAAACCAGGGGATGAAGGTTTTGGCATACAGGGTGAAGCCGTCGTAATGATGAAAGGCGTTGACTACATTGGGCGGATCTTTAGGCCCCCATCCGGGATGAACCCCGGAGGACAGTCCTTCGATAAAAAACAGGGCGGACGGATTCGGTTCCTTCATGGCTTCGATGAAGCGGATCATGAAGGGTTTAAGGAAATCTTCGGTAAAATTCGCCGGGCGCCCCTTGTAGAAGGCAAAGTGATCCTTCCGCAGCAGCCTTCCGCCGTCTTTCCGTGTCCAGACTCCTTCTGCTTCCCAGGGGCAGGAAAAGCCGTCCCTGAAAAGGGGTATTCCTTCCGGGTTGAGGATTTCATGTCCGCCCGGCCGTACCGGAACCTTCACACTCTGGCCGGATGCGGCAAGCATGGTGTCGAAGGGACTGGGCATGGCGCCCATGGGCATCACCGGATTTTCGGATTTTCCCGCGTCGGTGTGGCCTATAAAGCCCTGATGGGGCTCGTTCATTACCCCCCAGCCCGCGACGGCGGCGCAGTTTTTGAGCCGCCTGTAACAGTGCCGCCATGCGGCGATGTAACGCTCCTCGAGCCAGTCCTGGGCGCTTTTCCCTTCAATGACGGCGGCGGGCGCGTAGGTGTTTCCCCCGAAGAACAGGGTAAAGAGGGTCGCCGCGGCGTAACGGTTGTAATTGGAGGGCCATATCATCCGCCCGCGCGCGCCGTGCTGCCAGGTAAGCGCCGCCCCGGTACGGTCCAGTTTTTCTGTGTCCATGCCGAATTTTTCAAGGGTCCACGCCGGGGCTCCGTCTCCTCCGGTCCAGCGGCTCCAGGCATCCTGATGCGGATCGATAAAGACCTTGATCCCCTTTGCCCCGGCGGCAAGGAGCAGTTTCCGCAGATAGGCCAGATACGCCTCATCGTAGATTCCCGGTCCGGCGTGCTCCAGCGCCTCCCAGGTCACCACAAGGCGCAGAAAGGTAAAACCCCGGCGCGCAAGCCGTTCAAAATGGTCTTCCGCCTCTTCAAGGGGAAACGGCCGTCCCGTGAACGACGCCTCGGCGGGATTTTCAAGGGATTCGGGCAGCAGCCCCGCGCCGGGTTTTCCGGCGGGCTGTTTGGAACTTCCCCCCAGATTACAGCCCCGCAGGATCAGGGTTCTTCCCTCTTCGTCATATATGTACCGGCCCTCTATACGCATGTTTTCTCCTTTTTTCTATGGAACGAACGGTTTCAAAACAGCCAATTCCGGAATCGGCTCAAAAGTCTATTGCAAGTATTCCTTACTATAGCATAAAATATATCGTATGAAACGGCATATAACGATCATTGCGGTCTTTTTCGCCGCCGCGGCTCTTTTTGCCCAGTCCGACGAAATGACCATGTGGAACGATCTTTACAACGGCGCCGATACCGTTGAAGGGCGGCTGGTAGTGCTCCAGCAGGTGGCGGATTCCAACCCTTCGGGATCGACGGAACTATTTGCCCGTGCGCTCGATCAGCTGGTAAAGGTGTATCCCGACATAAAAGACAAGAACGAGCTGAATACCGCCGATCGTACGGCCATCCTGCTTGCCCGGGCGTTGGGAAACGCCCAGCTTGCGGAAGCGGCTCCCAGTCTCTGGCTCGTGGTTCAGAGCTTTCAGGGAGGCCAGGACTATGCGCTTGCCAGATCGGAGGCCCTTATCGCGCTTGGGAAGATCAAGGCCGAACTTTACCTTCCCCGGGTGGTACAGCTCCTCGCGGATCTCAATGCCCGGCCCCCCCAGGACAGGAACATCCAGATCCAGAACGAGCGGATAGCCTACGGGGCCGTCATCTCCCTTGAAAATTACGGGGAGCCTTCGGGGTATCTTCCCGTCTTCTTCGCTTCCACAGGCTGGTACAACGAACGGATCAAAAACCAGGCTTCCATTTCCCTTCCCCGGATCCTTGACGATCCGACGGAGCCCCTGATCCAGGTTATCACCAGCCCCGGCTACAGCTACGAGGTAAAACACCTGGCGCTTCGTACCGAGGAGCGCTCCCAGGCGCCTGAGCCGTCCAAGGCACAGGCGGCCCTTTCCGCCCTTACGGAAGGCTGGAAGGTTTCCACGAACGACGTGCGCCAGCGCAATGAACTATCGCAGATGCGGAAGCTGGCCATCAGCATGATACGCCGCTACGGCATAGATGACGCGGCCGTTTATCCCCAGCTGGACAATTCCTACAAGCGGGGCATGGATATGCAGGAAAAGCTGGACACGGTGCGGGTGCTGGGAATACTGGGAACCGAAGACGCGGCCCGCCTCCTTGCCTCCTATGTGGCGGATCTGCACCAGCGCCGCCAGTCCGGCAGCCTTACCAGGGATGACGAATCCCTGATCCGGGAAGTTATTCCGGCCCTGGGCCAAACCAAAAAGTCCCTTGGCAGGCCGGTACTTTTCCTGGTTCAAAACTCCGCCGCCTGGACCGGCGCCATCCAGCGCCTTGCCGCCCAGGCCATAAGTGAACTGACGCAGTAGCGGAAGCGGTGTCCGGCGGGGTCTTCCGCCGGCACGGAAAAACACGCCTGGGGCAAAAAAGGGGATCTCCCGTCCGCGAAGGGCCGGCTGTACCGGAAATTTTTTACGCGCGGCCGTCTTTGCCGGGGCCGGGCGGAAACTTTTCAGCCTGTGATTTTCAAACGGCCTGGCTTGCCGCCCCGGAGCCTTGGCCCGCGGGGGTTCTTCATTCCGCCAGAATGTGCAGTATCGCCTCGGGTGAAGCGGCGTTGAGGATTTCCTGCCGTTTTTCCGAACTCTTGAAAAGAAGGCTTATTTCCGCCAAAAACTGCAGATGAGGGCCGGTTTTTTCCACCGGTGAAAGGGTCATGATGAAAATGCGGCAGGGCTCGTGATCCAGCGAGTCAAAATCTACCGGTTTTTCGGAGATCCCTATACAGGCCACAAGATCATGGATGGTAGGGCTTTTACCGTGGGGAATGGCGATGCCGTGCTTCATTCCCGTGGACATTTTCTGTTCCCTGTCCATTACCGCGGCGTAGGCCGCTTCCCTGTCCTGTATTCTTTTTGCCGCCACAAGCATGTCAAGCAGCTCGTTGATAATGGTTTCCTTCGTTGTCCCTTTCAGGTGAAGATTAATGGTATCTGCAGTTAGAACTGTTTTGATGTTCATAATTCCTAAGTGTATGACGCGTCCGCCGAAAAGTCAAGATTTTATGACCGCCGGGGCTCCAGCCGCCAAGGTTTCCCATGGCAAAAAAACACAAAAACAGGTATCGTTGAACTGTCCCTGAGCGGAAAAACGCGGGATAAAAAGGAGACTTCGCATGGCGGAAGACAGATGGTACAAAAAGGGAGACGCCCTTCTTGAAGAAATACGCGCTTCGCGGACGGAAAACAAAGAGGCGCTGTTCTGGTTCATGGGGCAGCATGGTTTTGTCATAAACCTGGGCAATGCCGTCATATATATTGACGTGATCCTCAACGACATCAAGGACAAAGAGGGGCTGTCCAAACGCTGTTACCGTGAACCTTTCCCTCCTTCCGGAATCAGCCGCCTGGATTATTTTTTTTGTACCCACAAACACCGGGATCACCTCAATATGGAGACGCTTCTTCCCGCGGCGCAGGCGAATCCCCGCGCGCGCTTCATTGTGCCTTCTCCCCACCGGGGCGTTCTTGCCGCCGGGGGCATACCCGCCGAAAGCGTTACAGGCGCGCGCGAAGGCGGGGAATTTTCACCCGGTAGCGGCGTTACCGTTTTTCCTGTTGCCGCGGCCCATCCTGACTACGCGGGCGAAGACGGGGATTATGAGTGTCTGGGCTATGTCATACGGGGAGGGGGAATTTCGGTGTACCATTCGGGCGACACCTATGTCACGCCAAGGCTCGTGGAGACCCTCATGAAGCTCCGTCCCATAGATGTTGTCATACTTCCCATTAACGGCGGCGACTGGGAACGTACGGCGGCCGGCGTCATAGGAAACATGAGCGCCCTTGAGGCGGTTAAACTTTCGCGTGTCCTTGGCGCGGATCTGACCATTCCTTCCCATTACGACATGATGCCGGGTAACAACGAAGATCCCGGTATTTTCGCACATCATATGTACGCTCTTTGCCCCGGAAAGCGTTTTCATATTTTTGCCCTTGGGGAACAGTTTATATACCGGAAAGGAAAAAATTGCCCGGAAGAAGACTCGAACCCTCCACCCCTCAACATCCTGTTTCGGGGTTCCGGGCCGCGGTTCAGCCCTGTCAGCGCCATCCATGGCGCCTTTTCTTCCCGATGGTCAGCGGGCTGAACCGAAGTTCGAGTCTCGTTCTCGGCCATGTATAAACAAACCGTTATCTTTTGCAACCAATGGCTATGGATACTTTGCCCGGAAGAAGACTCGAACTTCCATGCTTTTGAAGGCACTGGTACCTGAAACCAGCGTGTCTACCAATTCCACCATCCGGGCGTACCGGTGATAATAGCGTACTTCCCCGTTTCTGGTCAATACAATCCAAAGGCCGTTAACCGGCGCTGCTTTTTTGGTCAGGAAACGGCCGTATCCAGGGCTACTTCCATCATGCGGGTAAAGGTATTTTGACGCTCTTCGGCGGTGGTAATCTCATGATTAACAAGGTTGTCCGAGATGGTGAGAATGCAGAGGGCTTCCCGGCCGTATTTGGCCGCCAGGGTGTACAGTTCCGCGCATTCCATCTCCACACAAAGGCAGCCGAAACGCGCCCAGAGCCGCCATTCGTCCGGGGTTTCGGTGTAGAACATATCCGAGGAGACCACCGGACCTGTCCGGGGATTCCAGCCCCTGGCCGCGGCCGTCTCATAGGCGGTTTTAAGGAGGCCGAAATCGGCCGTCGGGGCGAAATTCCGGCCGCCGAAACGAACGGCATTCGTCCCCGAATCGGTACAGGCGGACATGGCCAATACCAGATCCCGGACCTGTATTTTTTCCTGTATGGAGCCCGCGGTTCCGACCCGTATGGCCCTTTTTACCCCGTAGTCCCTGAAAAGTTCGTTTACATAGATAGATATGGAAGGAATTCCCATGCCTGTACCCTGAACGGAAATTTTTTTCCCCCGGTAAGTCCCGGTATAACCGAACATATTTCGTACTTCATTGTACTGTTTGGGGTTTTCAAGGAAATTTTCGGCGATAAATTTGGCCCGCAGGGGATCTCCGGGAAGCAAAACCGCCTCCGCAATGTCCCCCGGCCCCGCGGCGATATGAACAGACATGGTTCCTCCTGCTGCCGGTTTAAGGTATATTTCAGTGTACTGTGCACGGACAAAAAAAACAATGTTCTTTGCGCAGCCTCTTGATCTTTCCGGGCTTTTTTGTTATCCTCAGTTCACGCATAGTCGTGCGCTTTTTGCGCCCTTGTAGCTCAGTTGGCAGAGCACATCCATGGTAAGGATGCGGTCAGCGGTTCGATTCCGCTTGAGGGCTTCAGGCTGAAAACGGAACCGAAGGGTCTTCCGGGAGAACGGGCGCTTGAGGAGGAAATATGGCGAGCAAAAAAACGGCGGTGGAATTAATAGCGCTTCAGTGCAGCGAATGCAAGCGCCGCAATTATACCACCCAGAAAAACCGTCGGAATACTCAGGAAAAGCTGGAGCTGAAAAAGTACTGTCCTTTTGACAGAAAACACACGCTGCACAAAGAGACCAAGATCAAGTAGTTTACATAGGCCAGTAGCTCAATTGGTAGAGTATCGGTCTCCAAAACCGAACGTCGTGGGTTCGATTCCTACCTGGCCTGGATTGAGTGGAATTGCGGATACGGGCGGGAAACAGGGCGTCCGGGATAATCCTGTGGAATGGGGAGAGCATGAACAAGCTGGTTCAATTTGTCAAGGAATCTTATGTTGAACTCCGGAAAGTGGTATGGCCGGGCCGGGAAGACGTTGTCAGCTCGGTTAAAGTGGTTATTATTTCCACCGCCATTATCGCCATCGTCCTGGGCCTCGTGGACGTACTGCTCCTCTTTGGAATAAGGCTGATTTTTTAGCGGAACAAGGGAAACAAATGGCGACAGGATGGTATGTCCTCCACACCTATTCGGGGTATGAGAACAAAATTGAAAAAACAATACGCATGATGACCGAAAAGGGTGATCTGGACAAGGAAGTGGTCCGCGATGTAAAGGTTCCCTCCGAGGAGGTTGTGGAAGTCCGGGACGGTAAAAAACGGAGGCAGATCCGCAAATTCCTTCCCGGTTATATCCTGGTGGAAATGGATCTGCCGGACGGGGACTGGAAAACCCCCTGTTCCCGCATCAGGAAAATCCAGGGTGTTACCGGTTTTGTAGGGACTCCCGCGGACAAGAAGCCCCAGCCGCTTTCGGGGGACGAGGCAAGGACCATACTGCAGAAATCCGGGGAAATCAAAGGCGAGCGGCCGGTCAGGGCACGCCAGTCTTTCTCCGCCGGGGAGCAGGTAAAGATCATAGACGGGCCCTTTGAGTCCTTTACCGGAACCATCGAAGATGTGAATCAGGAGAAAAACAAACTTAGAGTCATGGTCGGCATCTTCGGGCGCAATACCCCGGTGGAAGTCGATCTTTTACAGGTTGAAAAACTGTAGAAACGCGCGTGTTTTTACGCGACGGTGGGAGTTCCGTGAAAACAGGGAACGCTAATACCACAAAGGAGCAATGAATGGCGAAGAAGAAGATTGCGGCGTTTATCAAGCTGCAGTGCCCCGCGGGAAAGGCGACGCCCGCGCCGCCTGTCGGTCCCGCCTTGGGGCCGCACGGCGTAAGCGCGCCCCAGTTTGTCCAGCAGTTCAACGACAGGACAAAGAGCATGGAGCCGGGGCTTATTATCCCGGTGGTTATCACGGTTTACGCGGATAAATCGTTTACCTTTATCCTTAAAACCCCGCCGGCTTCCGTCCTTATCAAAAAGGCCATAGGCCTTGAAAAGGGTTCAAACGAATCCCACAAAACAAAGGTGGGTAAGCTGCCCCGGGCCAAATGCGAGGAAATAGCCAAAATGAAGATGGCGGATCTTTCCGCCAACGACATAGACGCCGCGATGCGTATCATAGCCGGTACCGCCCGGTCCATGGGCGTTGAGGTGGAAAAATGAAAAGCGGGAAAAAATACCGGGAGAGCGTCAAGAAATACAACGCCGAAAACAGTTACGAGCTTGCCGAGGCGGTGGGGCTTGTCAAAACCATGGCCTGCGCCAAATTCGACGAGACCGTCGATCTTTCGGTCAAGGTGAACCTCAAGAAAAACCAGTCCGTGCGGGACACGGTAGTGCTTCCCCATCAGTTCAGGGGTGAAAAAAAGATTCTGGTTTTCTGCAAACCCGAAAAGGAAAAGGAAGCGCAGGATTCGGGCGCGGCCTATGTGGGAGCCAATGATCTTATCGAAAAGATCAAGGGCGGCTGGACGGATTTTGACATCGCCGTGGCGACGCCGGACATGATGAAGGATGTCGGCAAGCTCGGTATGGTTCTGGGCCGCAAGGGGCTCATGCCGAACCCCAAGACCGGCACGGTGACCTTCGATCTCAAGGGCGCCCTTGCGGAACTCAAAAAGGGCCGGGTCGAATTCAGGGCCGATAAAACCGGCGTGGTTCACCTTGCCGTGGGAAAGGTTTCCATGGATGGTGAAAAGATAGTGGAGAATGTCAAAACCGTGGTGTCCGAAATAGAAAGGAAACGGCCCGCCGATGCAAAAGGCGATTTTATCCGTACCGTTTCGGTGGCGTCTACCATGGGACCCGGAGTCTGGGTAAATGCCAGGGCCGGGGAAAACTGAGGGAGGACCGTTAAAAATGGCAATAGTTGCGAAAAAGATACAGGACGGCAAAACCAGGGCCATAAAGGAACTGGCGGAAAATTTTGGTTCGTCAAAGGATTTTATTTTTACCAATTACCGCGGGTTGACGGTGGAACAGATAACCACCCTTCGGAAAAACCTGCGGGCCAAAGACGCCCGCTGCAAGGTGGTCAAGAACAACTTTGCCCGCCTTGCTTTCGAGGAGCTTAAATTCCCCGATGTGTCGGCGTATCTTGCAGGGCCTACCGCAGTGGTTATTGTGCCCAGGGATGCCAACGAGACCGCGAAGATACTCTTCGATTTTGCGAAGGAAGCCCAGGTGTTCCAGGTAAAGGGCGCCCTGATGGGGGACACGATCTATACGGCGTCCCAGACCGAGGCGTTTTCGAAACTGCCCGGCAGGCTGGAGCTTATCGCCATGCTCATGTCGGTGATGAACGGGCCGGCCCGGAATCTCGCCGCCGCCCTCAACGACATTCCCGCCCGGCTGGTACGGACGGTCAATGCGGTGGCCGCCAAAAAGCCGGAGTCCGCCGGTTAACGGCGGGCGGTAAAACCGGCGGTCCCGTCCCGGAGGGCGGGGCGCGGCCTGTTTGTGAAAAAAGTTAAAGGCCCGTCAGGCTTCGTATATGAAGGTTGCTGACCTGTCGGGTTTCTGCGCCGGGTAAACCGGGCGTGCATCGTATGAGGCGCGCAATATGTTATTGAGGAGAAGATAATATGGCAGCCCTTTCAACGGATCAGATTCTTGAGGCGATTTCATCCATGACGGTTCTGGAAATTTCGGAACTGGTAAAGGCAATGGAAGAGAAATTCGGCGTTTCCGCGGCGGCCCCGGTTGCGGTAGCTGCGGCAGGCGCCGCTCCCGGCGCGGCCGCGGGCGGCGGAGACAGTGCGGAGGAGAAAACCGAATTCAATGTTATTCTCAAGGCTTTTGACGATTCCAAGAAAATTGCGGTTATCAAGGAAGTCCGGGCGGTTACGGGTCTCGGGCTTAAGGAGGCCAAAGACCTTGTTGAAGGGGCGCCCAAGCCCCTTAAAGAAGGCATCTCCAAGGAAGAAGCCGCTAAAATCAAGGAACAGGTTACCGCTGCCGGCGGTACTGTCGACGTTCAGTAACCTGGTTTTGTCCGGAAATTCCGGAAACATACAGTCTCGATTCTCAGGGGAGGAATCCTTCAGAAACCCGGCCGGGTTTCTGAAGGGTCCTTTTGTTTGTAAAGACGGCGGGCTATACAGATTGCACGGGGGAAATCAATGGTAAAAGGGAAGACGGCCGTGAAGAGGATCTACGTGGGCAAGGACATTCAGGATGTAATGGAACTGCCGGATCTGATTGATATACAGCTTTGTTCCTATGAACGGTTTCTTCAGCGGGAAAAGCTCAGGGCAGGGGAAAAACCCGCGTTGCAGGGGCTGGAGGAAGTTTTCAGGAATACCTTTCCTGTTGAAAGCCCCAACGGCGACATGGTGCTGGAATACGAATACTACATCCTTGATGAAAATACCGTCAAATTTTCCGAGCAGGACTGCAGGCAAAAGGGCCTTACCTACGCGGTGTCCCTCAAGGCGCGGATCAATCTTATCTTTCAGCAGACAGGCGAAATACGCCAGAAAGACATTTATATGGGGGATATTCCCGTCATGACCGAGCGGGGCACCTTCATCATAAACGGCGCCGAACGGGTGGTTGTCTCCCAGATTCACCGTTCCCCGGGGGTTATCTTTAGCCATGAAAAGGGGATTTTCTCTTCCCGCATCATCCCGTACCGTGGGTCCTGGCTGGAATTCGAAATAGACCAGAAGCGGGAACTCATCTACGCCAAAATAGACCGGAAGAAGCGCATTCTGGGTTCGATCTTCCTCCGGGCGCTGGGCTATGAAACCCGCGAGGATATTATCAACGCGTTTTACAAGACCCGTATTGCTGAAATAAAGGACGACAGGGAAACGCGGGAAAAGCTGTCCGGGTGCGTTCTTGCCGTTCCGGTGTGGGTGGATGAAAGCGATGAAAAACCCGGCGGGGCGGGGGTTAAGGAGCCGAAGGAAGGAGGCTCGAGGACGGCGAAAGAAAGCGCACGGGAGTCAAAGGAAGGAGGCAGGAACTCAGGCGGCAGGGAAGATGAAAACCGGGGGAAGAAGAAACTGTACCGCGCCGGAGAAAAACTTCATCCCCACAATGTTGACGAACTTCTTTCCAACGGGGTCTCCTCCGTGGAAGTTATCGACTTTGAGGCGGAAGGTTCCCTCAATTCTCTTATGCTTCTCAACTGTTTTGAACGGGAAGAGATCAAATTTGTCCGTGAAGACGCCCTGCGGGACGAGCCTTCCCGTGAAGACGCCCTTTCGGCGGTTTATTCCGTCCTCATGCCCGGAGAGACGATCACTGTGGAAGCCGCGGAAAAGGATCTTTTGGGGATGTTTTTTACCAGCCGCCGTTACGATCTTGGAAAAGTGGGGCGCTACAAGCTTAACAAGAAATTTGACTTCAAGCCGCCCCTGGCCGATTTTACCCTTACCAAACAGGATATCATTGCGACGATGAAATTCCTTATCCAGGTCTGGGTTGGCGAGGAAAACATCGACGATATCGATCATCTGGGAAACCGGCGGGTACGTTCTGTCGGGGAACTCATGGCCAACACCATGAAAACCGCCTTTAGCCGCATGGAGCGTATTGCCAAAGAGCGGATGAGCCTCAAGGAAACGGACACCATCAAGCCGCAGGATCTTATTTCCATTAAACCGGTTGTGGCGGCCATCAAGGAATTCTTCGGTTCCAGCCAGCTTTCCCAGTTTATGGATCAGGTTAATCCCCTCGCGGAGCTGACCCACAAAAGGCGGCTTAACGCGCTGGGTCCCGGCGGGCTTTCCCGTGACCGGGCGGGCTTTGAGGTGCGGGATGTTCACTATACCCACTATGGCCGCATGTGCCCCATAGAAACCCCGGAGGGCCCGAATATCGGCCTCATTGTTTCACTGGCGAATTATACCAGGGTGAACGAATACGGGTTCCTTGAGACTCCGTACCGCAGGGTGCTCAAGGGGGTCGCCACACGTGACATCGAGTACCTTTCCGCCATGGACGAGGACCGGTACTACATAGCGCAGGCTTCCGCGAAACTCAACGGCAACGGCAGTTTTGCCGACGAGCAGATCTCCTGCCGCCGTCAGGGTGATTATACCACCCGTACTCCCGAAGACATTCAGTACATGGATGTTTCGCCGAAGCAGATCATTTCGGTTTCGGCGTCCCTCATTCCCTTTCTGGAACATGACGACGCCAACCGCGCGCTCATGGGTTCCAATATGCAGAGGCAGGCGGTGCCGCTGGTATTCCCCGAGGCTCCCATAGTCGGTACGGGAATGGAAGGGAAGTGCGCCTACGATTCCGGGGTGCTTGTTAAATCCAGGCGGAACGGAACGGTGGTCCGCGTTACCTCCCACGAGATCGTGATCAAACCGGAGGCGGGCGCCGCGGAGGCCATAGCCGAAACCAATTCCGAAGGTTTTGACGTGTACCATCTGGTAAAATTCCAGCGTACCAATCAGGATACCTGCTACAATCAGCGCCCCATTGTCAAAACGGGCGAAAAGATAAACGCGGGACAGGTAATTGCCGACGGGCCCGCCACAAAAAACGGGGAGCTGGCGCTGGGCCGTAATATACTTGTGGGTTTCATGCCCTGGAACGGCTACAACTACGAAGATTCCATTCTTATTTCGGAGCGGGTGGTCAAGGACGACATGTTTACTTCCATCCACATCAAGGAATTTATTACCGAAGTACGGGAGACCAAGCTGGGGCCGGAAAAGATCACCCGCGACATTCCCAATACTTCCGAAAAAAGCCTTGACAACCTTGACGGGGAAGGGATCATCCGGGTAGGGGCCAAGGTCCGTTCCGGGGACATTCTTGTGGGAAAGGTGACCCCCAAGAGTGAAACGGAAACCACGCCCGAGTTCAAGCTTCTTAACTCTATATTCGGCGAAAAGGCCAAGGAGGTCCGCGATTCTTCCCTCCGGGTGCCGCACGGCATTGAGGGAACCATCATCGACATTCAGCGGCTCAAGCGTACCCAGGGGGACGATCTTAACCCCGGCGTTGACGAAGTGGTCAAGGTGCTTATCGCCACAAAACGCAAGCTCCGTGAGGGCGACAAGATGGCCGGCCGCCACGGCAACAAGGGCGTCGTTGCCCGCATTCTTCCCGAAGAAGACATGCCGTATATGGAAGACGGCACTCCCCTGGACATCTGCCTTACCCCGCTGGGGGTGCCTTCGCGCATGAACATAGGCCAGCTTCTGGAAACAGAATTGGGATGGGCGGGCTCCACGCTGGATGAATGGTATTCGACTCCGGTGTTTCAGTCTCCTTCCACGGAGCAAATAGAAGAAAAACTCAGGGAAGCGGGGCTGCCGGTTACCAGCAAGACCGCGCTCAGGGACGGCAGGACGGGCGAACCGTTTGTGAATCCCATTTTCTGCGGGATGATCTACTTCCTCAAGCTCCATCACCTTGTAGACGATAAGATGCACGCGCGATCCACAGGGCCCTATTCCCTTGTGACCCAGCAGCCCCTGGGCGGCAAGGCCCAGTTCGGCGGCCAGCGGCTCGGTGAAATGGAAGTATGGGCGCTTGAGGCCTACGGCGCGGCCAATACCTTGCAGGAACTTCTTACCATCAAGTCGGACGACATGATGGGCCGGTCCAAAATCTACGAGGCCATTGTCAAGGGGGAGCCTTCCACAACGGCGGGAATCCCCGAATCCTTTAATGTTCTGGTTCAGGAACTCCGCGGGCTTGCCCTGGACCTTACGATCTATGACCTTAAAGGCAAACAGATACCGCTTACCGAGCGGGATGATGAACTGATAACGAAGTCCGGTTCCAATTTTTAAAAAGCCGGTATGCGGCTGGAGAAAGGCGGAACGTGTTGTGGTGAACGGCCGGGAGCGGCGAACAAGGAGAGTATATGCGGGACATTCAGGATTTTGATTCGATCATGATAAAGCTGGCCTCCCCGGAGATGATACGGGCGTGGTCCTACGGCGAAGTAAAAAAACCGGAGACGATCAATTACCGGACGCTCCGGCCCGAAAAAGACGGCCTTTTCTGCGAGCGCATCTTCGGGACAACCAAGGAATGGGAATGTTACTGCGGTAAATTCAAGTCCATACGCTACAAGGGTGTGATCTGCGACCGCTGCGGTGTTGAAGTTACCCACTTCAAGGTGCGCCGTGAGCGGATGGGCCACATAGAACTGGCCGCCCCGGTTTCGCATATTTGGTACTACCGTTCCGTTCCCAGCCGCATGGGCCTGCTCCTGGATCTCCCCATGACGGCCCTCCGCTCGGTGCTCTACTATGAAAAATACGTAGTCATAGACTCGGGGGACACTGATCTTAAAAAGATGCAGCTCCTTACCGAGGAAGAGTATTACGAAGCGCTGGAGCGTTACGGCGGGGCCTTTTCCGCCGGTATGGGCGCCGAGGCGATACGGACCCTTCTTGAAAATATCAACCTCGATCAGATTGCCGCTGAACTGCGGGCCAAAATGATAGAGAAAGGCGCGAAGAGCGACAAACGCCTGTTGAAGCGCATCGATATTGTTGAGAATTTCCGCAATTCCAGCAATAAGCCTGAATGGATGATACTCGATGTTATCCCGGTGATCCCGCCGGAACTGCGTCCCATGGTTCAGCTTGACGGCGGGCGCTTTGCCACAAGCGATCTCAACGATCTGTACCGCCGGGTGATCAACCGGAACAACAGGCTGAAGCGCCTGCAGATGCTCAACGCCCCCGATATTATCATACGAAACGAAAAGCGCATGCTGCAGGAAGCGGTGGACGCACTGTTCGACAATTCCAAGAAGAAACGGGTTGTAAAGGGCGCAAGCAACCGGCCCCTTAAATCGATAAGCGACATGCTCAAGGGAAAACAGGGCCGTTTCAGGCAGAACCTCCTTGGAAAGCGCGTTGACTATTCCGGCCGGAGCGTCATCACCGTTGGGCCGGATCTCAAGATGTGGCAGTGCGGGCTTCCCACCAAAATGGCGCTGGAACTCTTCAAGCCTTTTATCATGAAGAAACTTGTGGACAAGGATGTTGTCTATAACATCAAGAAGGCGAAGATGCTGGTGGAGGCGGAAACTTCCGAGGTTTTTGCCGTTCTTGACGAGGTGGTCAAGGAACATCCGGTGCTTCTTAACCGGGCCCCTACGCTGCACCGGCTGGGGATTCAGGCATTTGAGCCCGTGCTTGTCGAGGGAAAGGCTATTAAGCTTCACCCGCTTGTCTGCCACGCCTTTAACGCCGACTTTGACGGCGACCAAATGGCGGTTCACGTGCCCCTTACCCAGGCTGCCCAGATGGAGTGCTGGACCCTCATGCTCAGTGTCCGCAATCTCCTTAACCCGGCCAACGGGAAAACAATCGTGTTTCCGTCGCAGGATATGGTGCTGGGGATTAACTTCCTTACAAGGATCAAGCCGAACGCCAAGCGTCCCGGCTCCGCTAGAGACGGGACAAAGGACAAGATTCCTTCCTATTCCACGGTGGAGGAGATCTACATGGCGGTGGAAGCCGGTTCCCTTGAATGGGAGGCGGTGATACGGGTATCTCCGCCCAAACTGCCGGTCTGGGATAAGGTTGGTCATGAGGCGGAAACCGGGCGCGACGGCCTTATCGAAACGACCGCGGGCCGTCTTGTGTTCAACGAAGAGCTGCCGCCGGAAATTCCCTTCATCAATTATGAACTAAAGGACAAGGAACTGCGGGCCCTTATCGAAAACATCTTTGGTGAAAAAGGCTCCTGGACCACGGTTTGTATGCTCGACGCCATTAAATCCACGGGCTATAAATCCGCGACGGTTTTCGGCGCCACCATTGGCGTCGACGACATTGTGGTGCCCAAGGAAAAGGCCGAAATGATAAACAAGGCCAACAAGGAAGTTGACTCTATTCAGAAGCAGTACCGTCAGGGGCACATTACCCAGGAAGAACGGTACAACCGTGTTGTCGAAGTCTGGTCAAGGACCAACGAGGAGCTTACCAACATCATGATGAAGACCCTGGAAGCGGACCGCGACGGCTTCAATTCGGTCTACATGATGGCGAACTCCGGCGCCCGGGGAAGCCGCAACCAGATACGCCAGCTTGCCGGTATGCGCGGCCTCATGGCCAAGCCTTCCGGGGACATTATAGAGCTTCCGGTCAGGTCCAACTTCAAAGAGGGCCTTTCGGTTATCGAATTCTTCATCTCCACCAACGGCGCCCGCAAGGGGCTTGCCGATACGGCGCTCAAGACCGCCGAGGCCGGCTACCTGACGCGGCGGCTTGTGGACATAGCCCAGGATGTGGTGGTAAACGAGGACGACTGCGGCACTATCAACGGCATTGCCTATTCGGCCATCAAGGACGGCGAGGATATTGTGGAGCCCCTCTCCGACCGCATCGTGGGCCGTTACACCCTGGAGCGGGTCAAGCATCCTATTACGGGGGAACTTATCATAGATGTTAACGAGGAGATTACCGAGGACATAGCCGCCGCCATAGAGACCGCGGGAATAGAGACCGTGCGTATACGAACGGTGCTTACCTGCGAGGCAAAGCACGGGGTCTGCCGCCGCTGTTACGGCCGCAACCTGGCGACAAACCGTTCGGTGGATATAGGCGAAGCGGTGGGAACCATAGCGGCCCAGTCCATAGGCCAGCCGGGCACGCAGCTTACCATGCGGACCTTTCATATAGGGGGCGTTGCCACCAAGGTAAGCGAGGAAAACAGAACCTTCCTAAAATACCCTGTGTACATCCGTGACATCACGGGGGTTCATGTGGAACTTCCGTCGGGGCACTGGCTTTTTACCCGCAAGGGGTACGCAGTGGCCAACAGAGTGATGAAGGAATACCGCCTTGAGGCAAAGGACAGCCTCCTTGTGGAGAACGGCAAGAAGATCATCCGGGGCGAGCCTGTCATAAGGCGCGGGAACAAGGATATCCTTTCCACCGAAATAGCCTACGCCATGGTAAAGGAGGGTGAAAACGGGACGAGCCTTTACCTTATCGGCCAGGATCAAAAAATAGAGATACGCAACGGTTCGGAACTGGTGGTGAAGAAAGGAGAAGTGGCGGAAGCGGAAAAAACCATCGCCACCTTTGATCCCTTCTCGGACCCCATCATCGCCGAAGCCGGCGGGACCGTAAAATACGAAGACATTATTCCCGGTTCCACCCTTAAGGAAGAAATAGACGAGGAAACGGGAAACACGGAAAAAAGGATCACCGATTTTCAGTTTGAAAGCAAACAGCCGAGGATCTTCATTGTGGACGAGGAAGGGACGGAGCTTGCCTCCTACTTTCTGCCCGGAGGGGCCGTCATACTGGTTGACGAGGATGAAAAAGTACACGCCGGAAGGACAATCGCCAAAACCTTTAAGGAATTCGTGAAGGCCTCCGACATTACCTCGGGCCTTCCCCGTGTCAGCGAACTCTTCGAGGCCCGCAAGCCGAAGAATCCCGCCGTTCTTGCCCAGGTTTCCGGTACTGTCCGTTTCAAGGGTATCGTCAAGGGCAAGCGGGTGGTGACCGTTGAGGACAGTTTCGGCAAGGAATACAAGCATCTTATCCCCATGGCAAAACGGCTTCTTGTCCGGGACGGTGATACCGTAGAGGCGGGGGAAATGCTCTGTATGGGCGCCGCTAATCCCCACGATGTGCTGCACATACTGGGCGAAAGCACCCTTCACCGCTATCTCATGGACGAGATACAGCAGGTGTACCGCCTCCAGGGGGTTTCCATCAATGACAAGCACATCGGCGTCATCGTGCGCCAGATGATGCGGAAGGTGGAGATTGTCGCCGTGGGGGACACGCGGTTCATCTACGGCGCCATGGTGGACAAGTATAAGTTCCACGAGGAAAACCGCCGGGTCATGGCGGAAGGCGGCCAGCCCGCCGTCGCCAAGCCCATGTTCCAGGGGATTACCAAGGCTTCCCTTAACATTGACTCTTTCCTCTCCGCCGCGTCTTTTCAGGAGACCACCCGTGTGCTTACCAACGCCGCCATAGCCGGATCAACCGATTATCTGCGCGGCCTTAAGGAAAACATCATCATAGGGCATCCCATTCCGGCCGGTACCGGCATGAAGCGCTACCGGCAGATCAAGCTGTTCGATGAGGATCAGCAGGATCTGGATCTGTACATGCAGGAGATCCTTGAGCGGCGCAGGCTTGAAGTTACCATGGAAGCGGAAAACGAGAACGAAGAAGAAGAGTACGCCCCCGAAGGGGAAGAGGCGGAGACGGAGGAATAGCCTTTCCCAGGGGAAAACGCCCCGCCTTTCCCCCTGCTTAGGGGAATATCTTGAAGCCGACGCTCATGACAAAGTCTGTGCGCGGCAGATACTCGGGTGAACTGTAGCTTGAATACCCCCCCTGTTGTTCGTTGACGACATAGCCTGTCGCCGGATCAAAGGTTGTCTGCCCTCCCCTGGTGTAGCGCGTGACGACTATGCCCGCTTCGGCAAAGAGGGAGAGGGGGATTTTTCTTGTCTTGAGGCTGTAGCTTCCGCCTATTTTGAACACGTGGCGCCACTGGTATACGCCGTCCTCAAGAAAGGCTTTTTCCGTGTTGGCATCCTTGTAGATCTTGTCCCCCAGCGAGGAGCCGTCTACGCGCCCGCTGCCCCAATCGGCGCCGTGGCGTATCATTTGATACTGGGCGTGGATCTTCGCGCCGGGGAGCATCATAGCCTCGATGCGCAGAAGCGCTTCATCGCTGTTGGGCGGCAGATAGATGCCAAGCGATTCGCCGTTGTTTATATAGGCGGTATCCATGGGAACGCGGGTCCAGGGCGTTTCGGTGTATTCGTGGGTATAGCAGTAAGGCTCTACCTTGGTATAACGCAGGGTAAGGGACGCAAAGGGAAGCCACGGGATGTTTATCTTTGTGCCCCCCTGAATCGCGTACATGTTCCTGTCCTGATGAAGAAAACTGCCGATTCCCGTGTCGAAACGGGCCTCGTCAAGGTAAAGGCTGCCCCAGACCTTGAATTTGCCGGGTATGCGTATTTCCAAATCGCCAAAGAGCGCAAGATTGTCAAAGTCGCCCACGTTGTTCTGATAGAAGAAATTGCTGTTTACCGGAAAGAAATAACCCAGATCGAAACGCTTGGGCCACACGGTAGCGCTGCCGAAGTCGATATGGAGGAACTTTCCCGGATTTAACTCCAGCATGGCAAGGGTAAACAAATTCTGGAAAGGATCGGCGTCCATCCACTGATTGCTCGTCTTCATGTATTCAAGGGCGCCTGTGAGGAAGGAGAAGTTCATCCACCGCGTCACAATGGCGCTGCCTTCGGCGGCTACAAAGGGGCGGGCCGCGGCGTTGAGCACGAGGCTTGCCCCGTTTCCTTCGGGGCCCCAGTCCCGCCTCATCCTGCCGAAGCGGAACGCCAGACGCCTGTCAAAAAAGGACGCGTTTATTTCGGAAATAATTTCGTAGCCAAAGGCTACGCTGTCCGGCCACGAGTGATACCCGCCCAGATCCGCCGGGGGAAATACCGCTCCTTCCCATTTCTTGGTAAAAGTTCCCGGAAACCACGCCGGAATATCGTAGATAAGCGAATAGGACTGGGGGTAGATGTCATAATAGTACGTATGGGAAATAAGAATACCGTTCGCGTCGTAATACGGGGGGCCGCCATAGGGATCGGTTGGCCTTCCGTATTTTGTGTCGATATAAGGCGGATTGGGCCTCGAGCCCAGTATATCCCGGTCAACATACAGAAAGCCGCCCTTTACGTTGAAATTCCAGGAAAGGCGGTTTCCCATATCCCCGGCCATGTACAGTGTTCCCATGTTGACACTGCCCAGGGCAGTGTCCGGAACCCTGAACGAAAACACGCTTTCCCAGTTAACGCCGCCTTCAAACGAAAACCTTGTTCCGCTTTCGAACAAGTTATTGGAATAATAGCGCCCTTCCCGGTAACTGAGACCCTCGCTGCGCTCAAAGGATTCAAGAAGTTTTCGTACTATGACATTCTCCCGGTCCGAAATTCCCGCATTAAGAATTTCGGTCAGCATGTCCTTGACTTGTCCGCCCGGCCAGGGTTTCGCGGACGGGGGAAGAGTTACAAGGCCGCGGAGAACAGCGTTTTCGATGACGGCATACACGTCGCTGTCAAGCGGGATTGAATTGTGCTCCTGGGCGTTAAGCGCCGGCGGGACGAGGAGACAGAAAATACATACAAACCATGCGGGAAACTTCATGCTTTTAGTCTACTTCAAAAAAGCCGTTTTGGTAAGCCGCCGCGGCCGGCCTTTGCCTCAGATTACTCTGTTTCGTAGCCGGCCTCTTTTACGGCGGCCGTCATTGCGCTCAGGTCCACCGAATCTTCGTGGACCACGACGGCGCTCTTTTTTTTAAGATTGACCTCCGCGGAAGAAACGCCCGCTATTCCTTTAAGGGCTTCGGTGACATGCTTGACGCAGTGTTCACAGGACATCCCTTCTATGTGCAAGGTAGTCTTCATTTTATGCTCCTTACCGTCTATAATAGCAAATGGGCATATTTTGTAAAGATTGCGGGGCAAGGGATGCGGTACAGAACAGACATAAAAACGGGCAATTCAATATCCGCGCTGGGATACGGCTGTATGCGCTTCCCCAAAATTCCTGGCGCCGCCGGTATGAGGAAGATCGAAGAACTCATAGTCCGTTCCGTTAACGGAGGGGTGAATTACTTCGATACCGCCTTTATTTATCCGGGAAGCGAGGATGCCCTTGGCGCGGTTCTTGAAAAAAACGGGCTGAGGAAGAAGGTGTTTATCGCCACCAAGCTGCCGGTGGTGATCCTCAGGGGGCCGGGTGATTTTGACCGTTATTTCGGGATGTCCCTTAAACGGCTCAGGACGGATTACGCGGACTATTACCTTATGCACATGCTTACGAACCTTGAACTGTGGAACAAACTTGTTTCCTGGGGAATTACGGACTGGATAGTGCGGAAGAAAAAAAGCGGTGAAATACGGAGCGCCGGATTTTCGTTTCATGGAAGCAGTCCCGAATTTCAGAAAATTCTTGACGGTTACGACTGGGATATGACCCAGATTCAGTACAACTATTCCGACGAGAATTTCCAGGCCGGTACTGCCGGCCTCAAGGCCGCTGCGAAGAAGATGCCCGTGGTGATCATGGAGCCGCTTCTTGGGGGAAAACTCGCCGCGCTTTCCCCGGAGGCGGAGGGTCTTTTCAGAAAGGCCGATCCTTCCCTTTCGCCCGCCGGCCGCGGTCTTAACTGGGTGTGGAACAGGGAAGAGGTTACGACGCTGCTTTCGGGCATGAGTACCATGGGCCAGCTTGAGGAGAACCTTGCCCTTGCGGACAGGGCGGAACCGGGGATGCTCGGGAAGGAGGATCTGGATCTTTACCGCCGGGTGCTCGAGGTAGTGAACCGCGGTTTTAAAATACGCTGTACCGGCTGCAACTACTGCATGCCCTGCCCGTGCGGGGTCAATATTCCTTCTTCGTTTGCCGCCTATAATTTATCGTATTCCATGGGTTATATCGAGGGGATGAAACACTTCGTTACCAGTACCGCGGTAATCTCCGAAAAGACGGGAAGCCCCGGCCTTTGCGTACGGTGCGGCCGGTGCGAACAGCACTGCCCCCAGCATCTTCCCGTTATTGAATATCTTGCCATGGTAAGGAGGCGTATGGAACCCCTCTGGTTCCGCCTCTTTGTCTTCGCCGTCCGCGCCATTCTGGGTAAAAACCACAAGGCGGCTGCCTTGTGATGTGCCGGCTTGTGGAATGCCGCTTTATGAGACGCCGGCCCGTGAGACGCCGCCTCACGGGGTTTTGGCGGGCGCCGGGATGCCTTGTCCTCCTCCTGTGTTGCGTTGCGGGCTGCGGGCGCGCCTCTCCCGGAAAATCTTCAGACAGTCCTTCCGCGTCCCGCGGCGGTCCTGTCGTCGCGGTGAGCATACTGCCGCAGGACTGGTTTGTGTCGCGCGTTTCCGGGGGCAGGGCCCGTACGGTTGTTCTTGCCGGTCCGGGACAGAACCCCCATACTTACGAACCTTCCCCAAAACAGATGTCGGGCCTTGCCGGCGCGGGCGTGTGGATTCTTTCGGGCGCCGAATTTGAAACGGGTCTCCGTCCCAGAATCGCCGCCCTTTTTCCCGGCCTCCGCATTGTTGACGGGACCGAAGGGGTGGTCTTTCGCCGGCTTGAGGAACATGATGATGACGATCGTGACGAAGGGAACGGCGGTTTTGACCGTCATACCTGGCTGGGAAGGAATCCCGCCAAGATCCTCGCCTCCCATATCAGGGACGCGCTCCTTGTCCTTGATCCCGATAACGCGGATTTCTACCGCCGTAACTGCCGGACGCTCACGGATGAAATAGACGCCGAATTCGACAGGCTCCGGAAGGAGCTTGCCCCCCTGCGGGGAAGGGCCGTCTTTGTGTATCACCCCAGTTTCGGTTATTTTCTGGATGAATTCGGAATAAAACAGGAGGCGGTGGAAACAGGGGGAAAGGAGCCGGGGCCCCGGGATCTTGGGCGTCTTATAGAAAAGGCGAAAAAGGAGAAGGCGGCGGTTATTTTTGTACAGGCGCAGTTTCCGGCAAACGCCGCGGCGACCGCCGCCCGGGCCGCGGGCGCGGAACTTGTTCCTCTTGATCCCCTTGATCCGGACTGGTCCGGCAACATACGCCGCATGGGCGGCGCGCTCCTTAAAGCTCTGGAACCGCGCGGAGTCCAGGATGGCTAAACCGGAGGCCGTTTTTAAAGATCCTTTGGGGAAGAATTCCCTTCCCTTTCATCCTCTTCACAGGCGCGTCGCGCTTGAATTTGAAGGCGTGTCTTTTTCCTACGGAGAGACGAAGGTGCTGGAAAACGCCGCCTTTCACATACACGAGGGGGAATTTGTCGCCCTTGTTGGTCCAAACGGTTCGGGCAAGACGACGGTGCTCAAGCTGCTCTTGGGACTCCAAACGCCCGATGCGGGAAGAATAGACCTTTTCGGCGCGCGTGCGGGTTATGTTCCCCAGCAGCCGCCCGGCGACGAGATCTTTCCCATTTCGGTTCGTGACGTGGTGCGCATGGGGCGGCTTCTTCCTTTCCGCCTGTACTCGAAGAAGGACAGGGCCGCCGCCGAAGACGCCCTCCGGCAGGCGGAGATCGCCGATCTTGCGGACCGCCCCTACGGCGCCCTTTCGGGCGGGCAGCGGAGGCGCGTCCTTGTTGCCCGCGCGCTTGCCGCCGGGCCCGATATCCTCATCCTTGATGAGCCTACCGCGAACATGGACGCCGAAAGCGGGGAACGGCTCTTTGAAATTCTGGGAAAGCTGAAAGGGACGGCTACCATTCTGATAGTGACCCACGATACGGATTTTGTTTCTTCCCTTACCGACCGCGTCCTGTGCATGGGAGACGGCGGGGAGCCGCGTTACGGCGGAGGCCGCAGCATCCTCCAGCACCGCACCGAGGCGGAAGGCGCGCACGGCGTTTCGCGGGTGATTCACGGCGGCGGCGTTCCCGCCGGCCTCTGTTACGGCGAAGGCGGACGGGAATCATGCTGTGACGGGGACGGGCATTCGTGAAGGATTTTATCGCGGCGTTTCTGGGCGCACAGGCGCCCTTTGTAAGGAACGCCTTTTTTGCCGGTCTCCTTTCGGCCGTGCTTTTTGGAACCATCGGCTCCGTGGTGACGGTGCGGCGAATCGGAAGCCTCGCGGGTGCCGTTTCCCACGCTGTTCTGGGCGGCATAGGCATGGCCCTGTATTTTTCCGCGGCGGGAATACTGCCGGGTTTTCCCCCCATAGCCGGCGCTTTTGTGTTTGCGGTGCTCGCGGCGCTTGTCATAGGCATTGTGTCGCTCAAGGCAAAGCAGCGTGAAGATACGGTTATAAACGCCATATGGGCCATAGGAATGAGCCTTGGCGTTCTTTTTATGGCGAAGACACCCGGTTACACCGATCCGCAGGCGTATCTTTTCGGAAACATACTGCTCATCTCAAACCGGGATCTTGTTCTTCTTGGCGTTCTTGACGTGTTTGTCCTTTTTCTTGTCCTGCGTTTTTACCCGCAGATTGAGGCTTCTTCCTTTGACGGCGAATTCGCCAGGGTGCGGGGCGTGCCCGTAGGCGCGGTGTTTCTTGTCCTCCTTGGGATCACCGCCTGCGCCATCGTACTGCTCCAGACCTTCGTGGGAATCGTCATGGTAATAGCCATGCTGACCCTTCCCTCAGGATGTTCCTCCGTTTTTTCCCGGAGCCTCGGCGGCATGATGATCGTAAGTTCGCTTTTTTCGGCCGTTTTTTCCGCCGCGGGGCTGGCGGCGGGCTGGGCTTTTGATGTTCCGGTGGGAGCCATGACGGTAATCATCGCGGGAACGGTGTTCCTGGGCATCTCGGCGCTGAGGGTTTTAAAGGGGAAAAATCGCGTTTTTAGGCGGAAGTTGTTCAATAACTCCAGTTGCTGAACAACTCCGGCGGCCCGTTACCGTTTGTTTCCGCCCGCGATAACTTCCCATTGTGAAATCAGCATACCCAAAAGCATCAGCGCGAAACCCAGAAAGGTAAAGGCGCCCGGTTTTTCCCCAAGTATGATGATGCCTCCGAAGGCGGCGAAGGAACTTTCCAGACAGAGGATAATGGTCGCGTGCGCCGGCGGGGCGTTCTTCTGCGCTACCACCTGAAGGGTGTAGGCAATCCCTACCGAGGCCAGCCCTCCGTAGAGTATGGGAACCGATCCGTTGATAAAACGCTCCCATGAAAAAGATCCGTCCGTAAGGGAAGAACCAAGGGCAAAGAGGGACCGCCAGGGCTGTTCCCTGAAACTGCCGGAGATACGGGAAGCCCAGGCATTGATATGGGGTTCAAGCAGGAGGGCGGCGATAAAGGCCAGAAAGGAACACCAGGCAAACTGCCCGGCCGAAAGCCGTATGGGATCGGTGTACTTTACAAGACGGTCTATGATGAGTACATGACAGGCGAAGAGGACCGCGCAGGCGGCGGTGAGGATGTCCCCCGGATTGATCCCTCCTCCGCCTGTCAGCGCGCTGAGGCAGTACAGCCCTGTCAGCGTAACGAAGGCCCCTATCCATGTCGGAAGTCCCGTTTTTCTTCCCAAAACAACGCCGAATATGGGCGTGAGTACAACGTAAAGGCTGGTAATAAACCCGGAATTCCCGACGGTGGTGAACATGAGCCCGGTCTGCTGCAGGGCTACGGCCGCAAAGAGGCAGCTTCCGGCCACGATGGCGGGGACGGCTGTCTTTCCTCTGCCGTATGCGCCGCCGGGAATACCCCTTTTTTTTCTCAGGACAATAAGGGGAAGGAGGGAAATGCTCCCCAGCAAGAAACGGATCGCGTTATAGGTAAAAGGCCCGGTATATTCCATGCCGGACCTCTGGGCGACAAATCCAAAACCCCAGATTGCCGCCGTCAAAAGCAGCAGCACATCGGAGCGGAGAGCTTGTTTATTCATGCCGGGTCCGGGGCTACCGTTCTTCCCGTATCAGGGCTTCGCTGAATCCCGCCGCGCCTATCTTCAGGCTTACCGGATCTATGTCCGCCGCCCGTATACCCGCGAGTACTACCCGGTAAAAATCGCCGCTCCGCTCATAGGCGGGACTGAGTCCGGCGTTTCTGAGTTTTTCAAAGGCGTCCATCGCATTTCTGGGGATCTTGTAGGAGCCAATCTGAAGGCGGTACACCTTGTCCCTTTCCGGGGTAATGGACGGGATCAGCCTCACGGCGGCCGCGGAATATTCCCGGATGTCCTGTGGCGTATCCAGCACGGGCGGCCTTTCCCCGGACTCTTGTACCACAGTCCCCGCCGCGCCGTTCCGTGCGGGCGCATTCCACGCGGACTCTTGCTCCGCGGTTCCTGCCGTGTTGTTCTGTGCGGGCTGCGCCGTGTTCCACGCGGGCTGTGATATAACAGGCGGCTGTACCGGCTCCGTCCGCGCCGGCTCTGTCCGTACTGCGGCAGGCCTCCCTTCGGCGTTCCGTGTTTGGGAAGGCGTTCCCTCGACAATGACGGGGGCGGTTCCGGTACTTATTATGTCAAGCTCCGCCGCGGCGGCCCTGGAAACATCGATGATACGGGCGGATACAAAGGGGCCCCGGTCGTTTATGCGGACCGTGACCTTCCGGTTGTTTTGTTTATTGGTGACGGTTACCGTTGTCCCGAAGGGAAGGGTTGGATGGGCCGCCGTAAAAAGGGTCGAGTTGAAGATCTCTCCGGAGGCGGTAGGCCGGCCGTCAAATTCGGGACCATACCAGGAGGCTATTCCTTCCTGCCGGAAAAGGCTCCCCCCGGCCGTCTCTTCCGAAAAGGCGGAGGCGGCAAGAACCATGCTGAAAAAGAAGACCGCGTTTATTCGTTTCATGATAAAAGTATCGGCTTTTGGCGGAAAGAAGTGAACCGGTTCCTTGTCAGCGTTTTTTTCCGCTTTTCCTTTGGCGCGTCCCGGACGTTTTGTCTGCTTGGGATGATTTGCCCGTCCGGGACGCCCTGTCCGCCTCCGGCGCCCTGCCCAGTTCGCCGATGCGCTGTATTTCATCGCGTATCGCCGCGGCTTCCTCAAATTCGAGCTTCTTCGCGTGTTCAAGCATCTCGTTCTCAAGCGCCTTGAGGAGCTGTTTTCTCTGGGCGGGGACAAGCATGTTGTAGGATCTTTTGAGCACCTCAATGGACGCGGCGGCGGCGTTTTCGGCTTCCTCGGCATGGCGTTCCAGGATGGAGGCTATGGCTTTTTTTACCGTGGCGGGAGTAATGCCGTGCTTCCTGTTGTAGTCCGTCTGTATCTGCCGCCGCTTTTCGGTTTCGGCAATGGCCTCTTCCATGGCGGGGCTCATCCTGTCGGCGTACATGATGACCTTGCCGGCGGCGTTGCGGGCCGCCCTTCCTATGATTTGCACAAGGCTTGTGAGTGAACGGAGAAAGCCTATCTTGTCGGCGTCGAGAATGGCGATGAACGAAACTTCGGGAAGATCTATTCCTTCACGGAGGAGGTTGATCCCCACAAGAATATCAAAATCTCCCTGCCTGAGGCTGGTGAGTATTTCAACCCGTTCTATTGTTTCGACTTCACTGTGAATGTAACGAACCTTCAGTCCCAAGCCGGAAAGATAATCGGTAAGATCTTCGGCCATTTTCTTTGTCAGGGTAAGAATAAGGGAACGTTCCCCGGCCTTTATGCGCTTCTTTACTTCGGCGTAAATATCCTCCATTTGCCCTTCGCTTGGCCGTACTTCTATTTCCGGATCCAGAAGGCCCGTCGGCCGTATGAGCTGCTGTACCACCCGGCTTGACTGTTCGATTTCGGTTTTTCCCGGAGTCGCCGAAACGTAGATTGTCTTGTCCAGCCGCCCGGCAAATTCATCGTAGCGCAGGGGCCTGTTGTCCAGGGCGCAGGGAAGGCGGAAGCCGTAATCCACAAGACTCTGTTTGCGGGAACGGTCTCCCGCGTACATGGCCCCAATCTGCGGAAGGGTAACGTGGCTTTCATCGATAAAGGTCAGATGCCTCGGCATTCCGCCGGGCGTCTTGGGAAGGTAGTCGATGAGGGTATCGGGCGCCTCGCCGGGCCTGCGGCCAGAAAGCGGGGCGGAGTAATTTTCTATGCCGGGACAGTAGCCCATTTCGCTGAGCATTTCAATGTCGTATTCCACCCTCGTTTTAAGCCGTTCCGCTTCGAGGATCTTTCCCGTACTTTTAAGGAATTCCAGCCTTTCGGCAAGTTCTTCCTTAATGCGGCCAATGGCACCTGAAATCATGTCGCCGGGCATGACAAACTGTTTTGCCGGATAAATAACCGCCCGGTCCAGTTCTTCCAGTATTTTGCCGGAGACAGGATCGAAGCGCCTGATCCGTTCCACCCTGTTCCAGTCCAGATCCGCGCGGTATGCGTCTTCAAGGTACGCCGGGTATATTTCAAGCGTGTCACCCCGGCGGCGGAAACGGCCCCGTTCAAGAACCGCGTCGTTTCTTTCGTATTGCAGCTCCACGAGCCGCCTCACCAGCGCGTCGGCGTCGACGGTGTCTCCAACCGAAAAGGAGGCGGTCATCTGCCGGTACACTTCGGGGGTGGCAAGGCCGTAGATACAGGAAACGGTGGCGACGATGATCACGTCTTCCCTTTCCATGAGGCTCCGCGTTGCCGAAAGCCGCATCCGCTCAATCTCGTCATTGATGGACGCGTCCTTTTCAATGTACAGATCCCGGCTTGCCACATAGGCTTCAGGCTGATAGTAATCGTAATACGAAACAAAATACTCAACGGCGTTATGGGGAAAAAATCCCTTGAATTCACGGAAGAGCTGGGCGGCCAGGGTTTTGTTGTGGCTTACAACGAGGGTCGGCATCTGCACCGCCTCTATTATCTTCGCCATGGTGAAGGTTTTTCCCGAACCGGTGACGCCCTTGAGTGTCTGGTATTTGTCTCCCCTGTGTATGCCTTCCGCGAGCGCGGCTACAGCTTCTCCCTGATCCCCCGCAGGCTTAAACGGCGAAACGACTTCGAATTGACGCACGATATGTTACCGTCCGCCTGTTTTTACCGTCCTGTCGAAACGGTCCGTCCTGAAGCGGCCGGTGTCTTCCCTGCCGTACCGGGCGTATTCGGCGATGTTTTTTTCCGCATTGGAAATACGAAGCTGCGGGGATGGATGGGTCTTGTTGATCCCCCCGGCGGAGGCCGGCTGGTTTTGGTCAAGAAGCCTTAATGTATCGATAAGGCCGGAAGGTTCATAGCCCGCCGCGGTCAAAAGCTCCGCGGCAAAGGCGTCGGCGTCAAATTCCTGGGCCCTGGAGTAGCCGTTCACCAGTATGGTATTTACCGTTTCCCTGACCGAATTGTCAAAGAGCCTCTGGGTATCCGCCCTGTTTGCCAGGCTCCGGGCGCGTTCTGCCGCCGCCGACATTTCCCGGTAAAGCCGGCCTTCCGTTATCATTTGCATGCTGTGCCTGAGCTGTATGTGGCCAATTTCGTGAGCAATAACGGCGGCCAGCATGTCTTCGCCGCCGGCGATCCGCACCATTCCGAGCGTTACAAAAATATGGCCCCCCGTACTGGCAAAGGCGTTAATTTCGGGACTGTCAAGAATCATCACATAGTATCCGTTGTACAATCCGGGGCTGGGGGAATTTATGACGAGGGTGGAGCATATTTTATTGAGATACGCCGTAAGGCCGGGATTTGCCGTATAGAGCCTGTACCGCTCAAGGATCACCGCGCTTACCGATCTGCCCAAAAAATACTCGTCTTCAGGGCTGAAATCTTCTTCCTGTTTTGCCAGCGCTTCTTCCATGTTGCCAAGAGCGTCCGCCGCGTTTCCCCTTGTTGCCCGCACTTCCTCGGCCTTCCCTTGAGCGCCCGCGGCGAACAGCCGCGTTACGGTCAGTATGCAGACGGCAAACAGCAGCGCGCGCTTTACGGAAGCTCCCGGAATGTTCATGGTTAATCTCCCCCTGGTTTTGCGACGGCAAGGGTCCATACCGCCTGGGTAGACGGATCAACCCAGAAATCAAGGGCGTAGAAACCCTCCAGGGTTCCGGCAGTCCTGATCATGCCGCCGGCGGAAGAATTGTACCGGATGCCTGAATCCCGGGAATTTGAAGCGCTCCCCTCTATACTGGAAGAGACATTTCTTAACGCCGAGTAAACCGCGTTTTCATAGGAAATGTTCACCGTGTCCCGGTGGGCCGCCCTGCGCCCGGCATAGCCTATCCCTACAATGTACCCCGGAATTGCGGGGGGATTGAGCGCCCATGCGGGCATTGCGCTTCCCTCCGACAGGGAAACGGGGTAAGGTATATCCGGAGGAACCGGGGCGGCGTACCTGACGTATACGAAGATACTGTTGTTGATTGTACGGATATCCGTTTCGGGATCAAAGATGAGACTGTCGACAAATCTTTTGTAGCCGTCGTCGTATTGTATCGACGCCCGCGTCTCCTGGCTGAAATCAAGGGCGCCCGAACCGATATTCTGATTGGAAGTAAACTCGCCCGCCACGGAATGATATATAGCCACCCTTCGGGCGGCCTCTTCCAGCGCCAGCCGGATAGACGCCTCCCTGCTGGACAATACGGCCGAAACACCGATAAAAAGGAGGCCGGCGGGAGGGGGTTCTCCGACCGGAATTTGTTTTGCGGGGACGGCGGGACGGCTCACACATCCCGATACAATAACCGCCAGTAAAAACACCGCCGCCGCCGTTTTTTGTGACATCATGCTCCTGAGCAATTGCCCCGCAGGGGACAATTGCTCCGCTTTCCCGGTTATTCGCTGATAACAGGAGGTTTGGATGTGGACGCCGCCAGGGCGCTGTTCATACGGGCAAGCGCGTCACTGGTTTTGTATTCCGCGTAACGGGCGGCCTCGTTGTCAACAAAACTCGTCGCCAGTTTCGCGGCGTCGGCCTTGCTGTACTGAACCAGATACCACCAAGTCCCGTCCTGGGCCTTCCAGCGTTTAATGGGAATGGCGCCTGTGAGGGTGCTGTTGGTCAGCTGCTGGCCGACATTTTCCTGCAGCTGGGTGACGTTGGCGGCGCCCATGTCTTCGCCGTAATCGGTGAGCATGGCTTTGACCGCGGCGGTCAGCTGAAAGGAAATGGACTGGCGGGCCCGCATTTCGGCAAACTGCATCGCCATACTGTCGTTTGACTGCTTCGCCGTTCCGATTCCCCATATCACATCTTCGGGCGGAAAATCGTTCAACCACTCGGGCATATCCCCCGCTACGGCGGAGGCAGGGGCGGGAGCCTGGGTTGATCCGCAGCCCGCCGCCAGCATTATGCAGAGAATCCCGAGAATCGCAAGACACGTCTTTTTCATCTAAATACTCCTTATCCTGTTCCCAGGATAAAATTATAATATCTATTTATACTATATATTCGAAAGGTTCGTCAATGCGGACCGTACAGCCGTGCCGGACCATGCAGCCGCCGGGTTGATAAAACCGGCCTGTTTTACCGCTTTTATCCCTGCTTTCCGGTTTCTTCATTGATAAATCCGGCCGCTTGTAGTACAATAAAATAGTTTTTGCGGCATTTATAAACCATGGAGGAAAATAAAGGATATGGGAAAATACCGGATTTTATGGCTTGTGTTTGGCTTTTTGTCCGCCGCCTGTGCTTCGGGTCCCCAGGTAAGCCGGGTAAGCGCGGACACCGTTACGGATTTAAGCGGGTACTGGAACAATACGGACGTTGAGATAGTCTGCGGCACTCTTATACAGGCGTGCCTTAATTCCCGGCGGGTAACCGGGACCGCGGACAGTCTGGGAAGGCTCCCCGTATTTCTGGTGGGGAATTTTTCAAATGAAACCGGTGAGCATCTTGACACGTCGATCATATCGGAGACCATGGAATTGGCCATCTTCGACAGCGAAAGGGCGGAATTCGTCGCCGGCGGCGGCATTCGGGAGCAGCTCCGCACGGAACGGCAGGATCAGCAGGGGAACGCAAGCGAGGAAACGGCCAGGGCCCTGGGAATGGAGGTCGGCGCGGATTTTCTGCTCACCGGCTCCGTCAAGACCATAGTGGACAGGGCGGGAGGTACGCTGACCAGGACCTACTACGTAAGCGCGCGTCTTACGAATATTGAAACCGGCGTTCTTTTGTGGATGGATCAGAACAGCGAAATAAAGAAAATCATCAAGACCCCCCGGGCCCGCCTGTAGCCCCGCGATTGCAGACCGGAAGGCGCCGTCATGAAGCTGCTGAAAACATTCATATTTCTGATTTTGCCGGAATTGCTCTTTTCATGCGCGACGGCTTCCTTTTCCGGCGTCGACGGCAGGGTAACGGAAGGAAATTTTCCGGAAGGCATACAGGAACTTGAAAAGGGGAAAGGCCGGCTCTACCGCACGCAGGATGCCGTACTGTACTATCTTGACAAGGGGCTCATTGCCCACTACGCGGGCCTGTACGGGGATTCTTCGGCCCTGCTTGAAGACGGGGAACGGGCCATTGAGGCGGCGTATACAAAAAGCGTTACCGCCCAGGCCGCCTCTTACCTTGTCAACGACACCATTCTTGAATACGCGGGGGAAGATTACGAGGATGTGTACATCAATACCTTCAACGCCCTCAATTACTACCACAGGGGCGCCATGGAAGACGCCATGGTGGAAATACGGAGGATGAACGAAAAAGTTCAGTTTCTTGCCTCAAAATACGGCCTTGTTATTTCGGAGCTTCAGAAGAAGGCGCTGGAGGACAATGCCGCTGTGCCTCCCGGTTTTGGAAGTACGGAATTTTCCGATTCCGCCCTGGCGCGGTATCTGGGCATGCTTTTTCACCGGACGGCGGGCAACGCCGATGACGCCCGTATCGATTATGATCATCTCAGAACCGCCTTTGCCAACGCTCCGGGGGTGTACACGTTTCCGCCTCCTTCGTCGCTTGAGGGGGAGCTTGACGTGCCGGAGGGCGCGGCCCGGCTTAACGTTATTGCCTTTAGCGGGCTTTCCCCGGTCAAAAAGGAAGAGACGCTCCGCATTCCCGTTTCCCTGTCCAATTACGTCAAGATAGCCCTGCCTGTCCTTTCGCCCCGGAATTCCCTTGTTGCGGCCGTTGACCTTGCCGTTGACGGGGGGAAAAGCATGTCCCTTGAACTGCTTGAGGATATAGACGCGGTGGCTCAGGAGACTTTCAAAAACAAAAGGACCTTCATTTATCTTAAAACCATTATCAGGGCGGTTACCAAGGGGGCCGCCTCGGCCGTTCTTGACGCCAAGGCGGCCGAATCGGAGGGAAACGCCGCCCTTGTGTTCGGCGTGCTCGGCCTTGCGAACAAGGTGTTTGCCGAGGCGACGGAAAAGGCGGATCTTCGCGTTTCACGGTACTTTCCCGCCAGAGCCTGGGTGGGCGGGCTCAACCTTGCCCCCGGCTCGTATTCGTTTACGGTAACGTACCGCGATTCCCGTGGACAGGTGATTTCTTCCTTGCGGAAAGAAAATGTCGAACTTTCAGGCGGCGCCCTTAACCTCCTGGAAACCGCATGCCTGAAATGAGGCGCTGATGTCCGATCAATACATTTATAAAAACGAAGGGTACATTAGAATACTTCCCGCGTGGGCCCAGGAGATGGCGAATAAATACGGTTCGCGGACGGCGAACCTTTACATCCTCTACGGAAACATACGTGACTATCTTCCCCACAAAAAAAAGGAAAATGAATTTACTTTTACCCGCGTGCAGGAATATATTTCCGAAGTTCTCTTTGGCAACGAGGACATCATTGCGTTTTATGACAGGTCCGCCGGCGTATCGTTCGGCGGCGAAGAAATGACGCGGGATTATCTTGCGGCCATGGAAAGGAGGAACGCTTCTTCCGGCGCCGATTCCCCGGATTTTGTTTCCCCCGATCCCGAACTCTGTTTCCCCCATCTTGAACGGTATTTTTTGTCGCGCATTCCCGCCAACAGGCGGGAACACTGCCGCATGGTGCTGATAATTGATTATGCCGAAACCATAGTTCCCGCGGGCGATCTGATACGGCTTTCCGACGCCGACCGCTATTGTCTTGTCACCTTTAACCGCTGGGCCATTGAGCCGAAATTCATACACGGCGATATTTCGGTGATCCTTCTTACGGAAAACATCGCCGACATTTCGCAGCGGCTTGCGGGATCTCCGGCGACGGTCAAGATCGCCGTTCCCTTTCCCGATGAAAAAATAAGGACCAGCTTCCTCAAATTCAAGGAGAAGGACGGCAGGCTGCTTCTTGACCGCGGGCTTGCGGCCGAAAACATAGCGTCTATTACAAACGGCGTTAATCTGATGAACCTGAACCAGCTTGTTTCGGAAAGTTATGAAAAGAACACGCCGCTTTCCCTCGATTACCTGCGCAGGAAGAAAAAGGAAATAATTGAAAACGAGGCGGCGGGGCTCCTGGAATTCATGGAGACCAGCTTCAACCTGTCCCATGTTTCGGGCCATGATTTTGTAAAGAAGCGCTTCAGGAATGCCGCCAGGGCAATCAGGATGGGCCGCCCCGATGTGCTTCCCATGGGCTACCTTATCGCGGGCCCTGTGGGTACGGGGAAGAGTTTTATGGTCAGCGCCTTTGCCGGTGAAATAGGTATTCCCATGGTGAAATTCCGCAACTTCAGATCCAAGTGGCAGGGCGATACCGAATCGAATCTTGAAAAAGTCCTCAGCATACTCAAGGCCATGGCGCCCGTGGCGGTAATGATAGACGAGGCCGACGCGTTTCTTGGCAGCAGGGATCAGGAGGGAGACTCGGGAACAAGCAACCGCGTCTTTGCCCAGATCGCAAGCTTCATGGGAAACACCGAATACCGGGGAAAGATCATCTGGTTCCTTATTACCTGCCGGCCGGATCTTATCCCCATAGATCTGAAGCGGCAGGGCAGGGCCGAGGAACATCTTGCCCTCTTTTATCCCGAATCCGATGCCGACCGGGAAGCCCTTTTCAACACGCTGGTAAAGAAGCTTGATCTTGACATCAGAAAATTTTCCGTATCGGATCTTTTCAGGAAGTACCGTTATGAATATTCGGGCGCCGATCTCGAGGCAGTGCTGGTCAGGGCCAAGCTCCTTGCCGCCATGGATAACCGTGTCTTCGTAACAAAGAACGACATGGAGGAAGCCATGGGCGATTTTATTCCCGCCGCGTATCCCCACGAGGTGGAGCTGCAGAACCTGGTGGCCATTCTGGAATGTACGTCCAAGGAAATGATCCCCAAACGCTTCCGCGACTACAGCCGCACGAAGATCATAAAGGACATACAGGAATTAAAGTCGCTCACAGGCGAGCGGCCCTGATCCGGGCCAATTAACGGTTCAGCCTTTCAAGTTCAGCCCTGACAAGGCCGGAAAGTTCTTCCGCGGCTGCCGCCGCTTCGACAAGGCGGCTTTCCTTTTCGTCCCGGCGCTTCACTTCAACGCACGGCGGCGAAAGGGCGAGGTTCCTGTCGCCTATAACGGCCCGCAGGGGAATGCCCATGAGATCCGCATCGTTGAATTTGACGCCGGGCCGTTCGGCCCTGTCGTCAAGGAGGATCTCGACGCCGCGCGCCTGTAGTTCCGCCGCCAGAGCGTCCGCCGCCAGTTTCATGGCGCCCTCGTATCTTACGGGAATGATGATCACATGATACGGCGCCGCGGTCATGGGCCAGATGATCCCCGCCTCGTCGTGGTGTTCCTCGATGATCGAAGCGAGCGTCCTGTCGAGTCCTATGCCGTAGCAGCCCATGACGGGGACAATGCTTTTGCCGTTTTCATCAAGACAGCTTACGTTCATGGCCTTTGTGTACTTGCGGCCAAGTTTGAAGATGTGCCCCAGTTCGTTGCCTTTTTTTTCGTATAACGCTCCGCCGCAGACGGGGCAAGAATCGCCGGCCTTTACGGTCCGTATGTCGGCGGTGATCCAGCCTTCAAAATCACGGCCGTAGGCGGCGTGCCTGTAGTGGAGATCTTTCGCAAGCGCCCCTGTTACCGCGTCGTTCATGCCGGTAACGGTTTCGTCAAGAACAACGGGAAGGCCCAGCCCCACAGGGCCCGCGAAGCCCACGGGCGCTCCTGTAATGCGTTCCACATCGGTGTCCGCCGCGAGGCTCACTTCCGTCGCCTTGAGGACCGCGGCAAGTTTCGCTTCGTTGACATCAAGATCGCCGCGTATGGCGGCGGCGAAGAACGCCTCGCCCAGGGGTCCCGGGGCGTTCCTTTTTTGTCCCGGGTTTTCATGTTCCGCAAGACGAGCGCCGTCCTTTCCCGGAAAATCCGCCCCGGCATTTACCGCGCGGTAGATCAGTGTCTTGATGAACTGTTTCGCGCCGGTCTTGAGGAAGGCGGAGAGTTCCTCTATGGTCCGTACCGAAGGCGTAGCTATTTTTTCAAGAGGCGGAACGGAAGCCGCCGCGGCCCTGGCCTCCTCCGGCGCGGGGCGGGGGGAGTAGTCGGGCCTGCACGCCGCCTTTTCGACATTGGCCGCGTAGCCGCACGCCCCGCACAGGACGAGCGTGTTGTCGCCTATGTCACTTTCAACCATAAATTCCTCGGAGCCGCTTCCCCCCATGGCTCCCGAATCGGCCTTTACGGGGATCACCGAAAGGCCGCAGCGTTTGAAGATGCGCCTGTAGGCGCGGCCCATGTCATCGTAGGTTTTATCAAGGCTTGTTTCATCCGCGTGAAAAGAATAGGCGTCCTTCATCACGAATTCCCTTCCCCGCATGACGCCGTAGCGGGGACGGATCTCGTCGCGGTACTTTGTGTTGATCTGGTAAAGGGAAAGGGGAAGCCGGCGGTAACTTGAAAGTTCGTCCCTTACCACCGCGGTAAAGGCTTCTTCGGCGGTTGGGGAAATGACAAAGTCCCCGTTCTGCCTGTTCTTGACGCGGAGCATTGATTCGCCCATGGAATCCCAGCGGCCCGACTCCTTCCATAGTTCCCCGGGAACCACCACGGGCGGTTTTATTTCAAGCGCGCCTGTGGCATCCATTTCTTCGCGGATAATCTGTTCTACCTTTCTAAAGGCCCTGAGCCCCAGAGGCAGATACACAAAGAGGCCGTTTGCCAGTTTGCGCAGCATGCCGGACCGGAACATGAACCGGTGGCTTGCCGTTACCGCGTCGGCGGGAACTTCCCGCAGGGTAGGGATGAATGTTTTGCTCTGAAGCATGATACTTGATACTACACGAACCTGAGTATCCGTTGCAAGTTCTTGCCGTTCGTATTAAAGCCTGATAGGATGAAATCCCTGTATGAAACTTTTTGACGACAGGGAATTCTACCGCAATCTTTTTGCCGTCGCCCTTCCCATTATGCTGCAAAATCTTGTCAACGCCGCGGTCAACATGGCGGATACGATCATGATAGGCAGGCTGGGGACGGTGGAAATAGCCGCGGTCGGAATAGGCAACAATGTTTTTTTCCTCTATTCGATTATTCTCTTTGGCGTTACTTCGGGCGGCTCCATCTTTACCGCCCAGTTCTGGGGCAGGCGGGATATTGCGGGAATACGGAGAAACACCGGTTTCTGCCTGCTCCTCAACATTGCCGCGGGCATTCTCTTTACGCTGGCGGCGCTTCTTGCGCCGGAAGGAATACTGCGAATCTACTCCCGCGATCCGGCGGTAATAACGTCAGGCGGCGTGTATCTCAAATCGCTTGCCCCTTCCTTTATTCCCTTCGCGGTAAGCCAGGTTTTCTTTTTGACCCTCCGCTCGATTGAAGAGGTCCGCATCCCCATGATAGGCACCTTTACCGCCCTTGGCATCAATGTGGTGTTCAACTACTTTCTGATTTTCGGCGCAGGACCTTTTCCCGCCATGGGGGTACGGGGAGCGGCCATCGCCACCGTCATGGCGCGGGCAGTGGAAACCGTGTTCTTAATTGCCATAAGCTACGGCGGAAAATACGCCCTTGCCGGAAGCCTCCGGGAACTTACCGCCTTTAACGCCGTTTATGTGCGGCGCTTCTTCGGCATCTGCCTGCCTGTGATCTTCAACGAGATCATCTGGTCTTTGGGGGTGACTGTCCAAAACATTATCTTCGCGCGGACCGGCACCGATGCCATTGCCGCGTTTAACATTGTCAGTACCGTTTCCCAGCTTACCTGGGTTCTCTTTATAGGATTGGGAAACGGCGTGGGTGTGCTCATAGGAAAGAAGATAGGCTCAGGCGATGAGCGGGGCGCGCGCGATTACGCGGCCCGCATCGTGCGCTTTGCCCCCGCGCTTGCCGTCGGGGCGGCCCTTGTGCTTGTTCCCGTGTCGCGCCTTCTTCCTCTTGTCTTTAATGCCGGTCAGGCCGTGTTTTCAGGCGCCGCCCTGATGCTCATTGTTCTTTCCGTCTCGTATCCGTTTCGCGCCTTTAACATGAGCATGGTAATAGGAATATGCCGCGCCGGCGGGGATACGGTGTTCTGCGCGTTCTACGATAATTTTTTTATGTGGTGTGTTGCCCTTCCTGCCGCCATGGCCGCCGCCTTTATCTTCAAATTGCCTGTCTGGGCCGTTTACCTCTGTGTCTCCTCGGAGGAATTTTTAAAGGTGATACTGGGCCTTTCCCGCAGCAGGTCGGGAAAGTGGCTGCACAATGTAACAACGGGAATATAGGGAACCCCCCGAAACCCCGGTCGGGTTTCGAGGGTTTTCAGGCGACGTAGACTTCCAGGAGTTTCTGCCGCGAAGGGTGTTGCAGCCGCTTGATGGCTTTCTTTTCAATCTGGCGTATCCTTTCCTTTGTAAGGTTAAAGCGTTCGCCTATTTCCTTGAGGGAAAGGGGAGTGGTGTTCCCCAGGCCGTAGCGGTAACGGATAATGTCCGCCTCTTTTTCGTTGAGGGTTTTCAGCACCATTTCTATGTCTTTTTTAAGGGCATATTCAATGGCGTGTTCATCAGGCGACTGGTAGTTTTCATCCTCTATAAAATCGCCCAGACTGGATGTGTCCTTGCCTGAATAGACGGGATTTTCAAGGGAAACGAGCCCCCGTGAAATTTTTACCAGATCCGCCACATGGGAAGCGTCCATGTTAAGGAGCCTTGCTATTTCCTGTGTCTCGCTGTCCGTCCCGGCGCCTTCCTGAATCATCTTCCTTGCCTTTTCAATCTGGACCATTTCGTTTGCCCGGTTAAGGGGAAGCCGTATCATCCGGGATTTTTCGCAGATTGCCTTTAGGATCGCCTGGCGTATCCACCATACCGCGTAGGAGATAAAATGGTATCCCTTCTCTACATCGTAGCGGCCAATGGCGTTTATAAGGCCTATGTTTCCTTCGCTGATAAGATCCGAAAGAGGCAGCCCCTGTCCCTGATATTTCTTTGCTACATTGACGACAAAACGCAGATTCCCCCTGATCAGAATGTTCTTGGCTTCCTGATTGCCCTTTGCCGCGCTCCTTGCGGCATTTTCTTCTTCTTCCCTTGTCAAAAGGGGAATGCGGTTGATTTCCTTGAGGTACTGGGAAAGAACATTGTCTTCGAGGTTCTTCCTCATCCGTGGTTCGGTTTTCTTGACTTTAGTCGCGGTCATGTACCCTCCTTGCCAGGTTACCAATATAGTAGCAATAACCGTGCCAATCTTCTGTTTTACCGTAAAAAAACGGATCGTCTAATTCCTTGTATTACAATGAATTAGAAAGAAATATGATCTTTTCAAAGGGGAAATTCTTTCCGCATGAAAGGCGTGGGCCTTTCATGTCCTATTATGACACGATCTTCAAAAATCGCCGTATAAATGTGTCATAATTCCCCATTTTATGACCCACAGGCCGGTTTTGAGGATCGCGGTTTTTCCGCGCGCGGCGGCCGGCGGTGAAAATTTTCCGATTGTTCTTGACCTTGCCGTGAAAATTTTTGTATATTCTCTATATCTTATCTACTCGTATTTTTAACAAACGGAGGAATAATTATGAAGGTAAAGCCCTTGAGCGACCGGGTATTGGTCAAACTTGAGAAGAATGAGGCGAAAACCGCCGGAGGCATCATCATTCCCGATACCGCCCAGGAAAAGACCCAGACCGGCTCTGTGGTTGAAGTGGGACCGGGAACCGAAAAGGATCCCATCACCGTTAAGGCAGGACAAAAGGTGATGTACGACAAATACGCCGGAACGCAGGTCAAGATTGACGGCGAGGATCACCTGATTCTTAAGATGTCCGACATTATCGCGGCTATCGAATAGGCGCCGGTCTTCTCCGGCCTTTACATGCGCCCGGTCCGCAAGGCCGGGCGTTTGTTTTATAGCCGCCTTAACTCCATCTGCACAGTGATGTTTTCAGGATCAAGATCCCGCGCGTATTCAAGGACGCGGCGGCTCTCTTCAGGGCGGCCCATGGCGGTGAAGCATCCGGCTATGCGCAGCTGGAGCCGCGCGGCCTCCGTCCTGTTGACGCCGCTTTTTTCCATTACCGATACGGCGGTCTCGTAGAGGGAAAGGGCGGCCTCAGGCGAGCGGCGCGCTTCCATGATGAGGCCGAGGTTTGCCGGAGCCTGCCATACGTTTTCCGGCGCGGATAAAAGGGCCTCTTCGGCCCCGTCGAGGTTTCCTTCCGCGATAAGGGAGATTGCCCTGTGCAGGGAAAGCCACGGCCCGTCCGTGCCGCGGCCCCCGGCAATCCCGGCAAGCCGGGATGTTTCGCCGTATTCCCGCTGGCGGTCGAAGTACCAGGCCGCCCACCGGTACAGTTCCTGTACGCCGGGATGGCGGCCAAGGAGCAGCCATGTTTCCCCGGTGACGCGGCCCGGAGTCCAGAGTTCTTCCCGGCGGCGAAGCAGTTCCAGATCCAGAAACGGATCTGTTTGCAGGGCCGCGTCGTCCAGAACGGCCAGCGCTTGTGGAAGGGGAAGCAGCCGGGTGTACCGGATAATGCCGAAGCGGAGGGCGTCTCTGTCCGGGCCCGCCTTTTCCGTGAAACCGGTTCCGCGTTCCGCGTAGAGCTGCTTGAGCCATTCCGCCGCTTCCGCCTCATCCGTCACGGCGGCAAGATTGTAGAGGCTGCGGATACGGATTCCGCCTGAAACGGGAAGGGCGGCAGACGCGGCGGAAGGCGCCTGTGCTTCTTCCCTTCTTTCCGGCGAAACCAGCGCCTTCCAGATGTTTCCGGCCGCCTCGGGGTAACCCGCGAGCCACAGGGAGTCGGCTTTCCGGATCAGCGCTTCTTCCCCTTCAAGCTCCGAAAAAACGCCCGCCGCCCTGAGCGGATCACCGAAATCGTAGTAGTATTCCGCGGCAAAGCGGAGAAAGGCCGGACTATGGCGGGCGTTTTCCCCTTTGTCCGCGAGTATGACGCGGGCGGCCGCTTCCCGCGCTCCGCCGTTCAGAATGTCAAGAACGGCAAAATCAACGATGAGCGCTTCGGCCTCCGCGGCGGCCATTCCGCCTGAAACAAGGGGAAAAGCGTCCGAAAAAAGGGCCGCAAGGCGCGGGGAAGCGCGGGCCCTTTCGATGTTCCGCATCTCGCCCTGAAGAATGCGGGCGGCCAGAACAAGCGGGCTGAACGCGCCGTCTTCCAGAAGCGGCATATACTTCCGCAGTTCTTCGATCAGAGTCCCGGTCATGGGGGAATCGTGGATCAGGGCGGCGGCGGCCAGGGCGGCCAGCGGCCGGGAATAGGGAAAATCGTCCGCCGCCTTCCGCGCGGCCTCCCTGTAGGCGTTTAAAAAACGGGGGGCGCGCCCCGAAAGTTCCCGCCTTCTTTTTAGAAGCGAAAGCCGGGATTCAACCCCTTCCGCCTCTTTTTCAAGCCGGTTAAGGATGCGCTCAAGCTGATCGGGGCCTTCTCCGGCGGCGGCAAGCGCGTCGAATTCCGCGAGGGAACTTCTCCATGATCCCCCCCCGGCCTCTTCCCCGCGGTAAAGCCCGGATCGCATAAAGGACAAGACCGAAAGGATCCCAAGCGGTACGCTTATAAGGGCCGAAAGGATAAGGCCGGAAATAAAAACCGCCCGGAGCAGGCGGCCCTGAAACAGGCCTAGTCCTTTGGACACGGCTTTTCTTCCAGCGCCCTGCGGATGCTGTCCAGTACGCCGTTGACAAAGCGGTAGGAATCTTCGGCGCCGAATTCCTTTGAAATGCCTATTGCTTCGTTGATGGTAATAGAAGGGGCAATGTCGGTCTGAAACATCAGGGTATAAACGCTCATCCTCAGGATGGCAAGATCGACCCGGTTAAGCCGTGAGATGTCCCAATTTTCAAGATGCGCGCGGATCATGCTGTCTACAGTTTCAATGTTTTCTATGGTGCCCAGCGTCAAAAGCCGGGAAAAATCGGAGATCCCCTTGTCAAGGAGAACGCTCTTTTCCCCGGCCCACGAAAACTGCAAAAGTTCCCGTACGGGAACCTTTACCGCATCCCACGAGTACAGCGCCTGAAAGGCCAGAATTCGCCCTTTTCTGCGGGATGCCATTACCAGACGATCTGATCCATGATTCTTTTGTATTCCCTGTTGTTGTCCGGATCCTCATAGGTTCTTCCGGCCCGCAGTTCCCTCGTTAGTTCCTCGGTGGCCTGCTGGAGGACTGCCATTTGGCGTTCCTGCAACAGGGTATTGCCTATGTAGTCGCGGACCGTGTAGGGGGTGCCGAGCTGGAAAATATCGTCAAGTTGCAGGGCCTTCATCTCGTAGGTTTCGGAAATCTTGATGATCCTGAAAAACTGGCCGTTATCAAGCAGCCTGGAGACTTCCCCCTGTTTCAGGCTGAAAGCGATGGTGACAAAATCGGCCCCCATCATCTGCTGAGTCTGCATATCCTTCTGAATATACTCGTCTTTGTAGCTCTGGTAGCCCGCGTTCGCGCTGGGGGAACGGGCGCTGTTGACCTTTTCATCGAATTTCGCGGGACTGGAGCCTATTTCCCTGATCAGCCCTTCGGCGGTTCTCCGGGCTTCCGCGGCGTTACTGCCGTAGGGAATCTGCAGCATGGAGAACCGGATCACGTCGGGGCGGACAAACTGCGCCTTGATAAGATCGTAGGTCTTTACGATGTCTTCCTCTGTCGGTTCCGTAAAGGCTTTGAGCACGTTTTCCTTTTTAAGGTTGAGGTATTTGTTGGCGATAAGCTGGCGCCTTACCTGATCACGGAAGGCCGGCAGTTCAAGACCGTACTGGTTTCGTACCGCGGTGGCGAATTCCGCCTCTGTGGGCTGGCGTCCCCCTATGTTTCTGGACAACATGGCGCGGAGCTGGTCGAACTGCTGATTCACCTCGTTCTCGCTTATGGCGACCTTGTCCCGTTCGGCCGCCTGGAGGACCAGTTTTTCGTTGATCATCATGTCCAGAATCTGCCTGCGCAGTTCCGGCGTGAAGGCCCTGCCGGACGTTTTTTCGGTCCTTTCAACCTCGGAACGGTACTGTTTTACCGTAATAACCTCGGTTTTGATCAAATTCACCTTCGCAACAGGCTGAAGCTGCAGATCCTGGGCAAAAGCCAGAGACCCGAGTACCCCCAAAATGACAAAAAACAACCTTTTCATACACATACCTTCAATATATAAAAAATAAGCGCCCGCCTGAAGTTACAGGCGCATGTGCCTTGTTCATCCCTGTTCAAGGACAGCCCTGATCCTCCTTACCCCGGCCGATGAGGACTGTTCCTTCTGTATGACAAAGGCCCCCATGGCCCCTGTCCGCTCCACATGGGGGCCGCCGCAGACTTCCCTTGAAAAGATCCCCGACGCCCCGTTCCCAATGGTATAAACCTTGACTTGAGATTCGTACTTTTCACCAAAAAGGGCAATGGCCCCGGCCGCCTTGGCGTCTTCAAGGCTCATGATTTCCATTGTTACGGGAAGATCTTTTTTGATTTGCCCGTTGACGATGTTCTGGACTTTTTCGATCTCTTCCCTGGTCATGGGGGCGTTATGGGAAAAATCGAAACGCATGCGTTCGGCGGTGATATTGGACCCCTTCTGCGTGACATGATCCCCAAGGACCATACGGAGGGCCCTGTGCAGAAGGTGGGTGGCGGTGTGGTACATTACCGCCATTTCACCCTGATCCCCAAGCCCCCCCTTAAAAACCTGTCCGCCTTGGGACCTGGAAAGTTCCTGGTGTTTTTTGAACGCCTCGTCAAATTCTTCCCGGTTCACCGTCATGCCGTGTTCCCCCGCCAGTTCCTGGGTAAGCTCTATGGGGAAGCCGTAGGTATCGTAAAGCCTGAAGGCAAGGCGGCCGGAAATGATCTTCCGGGGATCTTTAAGGAGATTGGGGAGGAGCTTTTCAAATTCATGTTCCCCCTTCTGGAGCGTCTCGAGGAATTTCGCCTCCTCGTTGTCGAGTTCCGTGATGATAAAGGCGCGGTTCCGCTCCAGTTCGGGGTAGGGGCCCTTCATCTTTTCAATAACAATACCGGCGACGGGGGAAAGGAGGGGGAAGGACATGCCAAGCCGCCTTCCGTGGCGCACCGCCCGCCGTATAAGGCGGCGCAGCACATAGCCCGCGCCGACATTGGAGGGGCTTACCGCCCTTGGATCTCCCAGAATGAAAGCCGCCGAACGGACATGATCGGCGATGATCCGTATGGACTCATCCCGCGCGGGATCGCCGCCGTAGGAACAGCCCGCGGCCTTTTCTATGCCCGCGATAATGGGGGCGAAAATATCCGTATCGTAAACCGACGCCTTTCCGTTGAGAATGGTAATGGTCCGCTCTATGCCCATGCCGGTATCTACACATTTGCGGGAAAGGGGCTCGTAGAGACCGGGAGCGCCGTCGGCGCCCGGAGAAGTCTTGTTGTACTGCATGAAAACATCGTTCCAGATTTCAAGCCACTTGCCGCAGGAGCAGCCGGGCCTGCAGTCAGGCCCGCAGGGGGCTTCCCCCACATAATAGAACATTTCCGAATCGGGGCCGCAGGGGCCTGTACTGCCCGCGGGACCCCAGAAGTTGTCTTCCCAGGGCAGATACGCGATGCGGTTTTCCGGAATGCCAAGGCTTTTCCAGACGGCGGCGGATTCCTCGTCCCGCTCTATGTCTCCTTTGCCTTTGAACACCGTGATCCCGAGTTTTTCCACGGGAATGCCCAGCCACCGCGGGGAAGTGAGGAATTCAAAACTCATGCCGATGGCCCCTTCCTTGAAATAGTCCCCCAGGGACCAGTTGCCCAGCATTTCAAAAAAAGTCAAATGGCTTCCGTCGCCCACCGATTCTATGTCCCCGGTGCGTATGCATTTCTGGTAGTCGGTTAAACGCCTTCCTGCCGGATGTTCTTCGCCCAGAAGATAGGGAACCAAAGGATGCATCCCGGCGGTGGTAAAGAGCACTGTGGGATCGTTGTCGGGAAGCAGGGACTTCCCCTCGATCCGGGCGTGTCCTTTTGACACAAAAAATTCAATATATTTACTGCGCAGTTCATCGGCGTTCATGGAAGCATGATAGCATAACAAAGACAGGAAAACAATGCGGCCGGAAGCGAAGCAAAACTTCCCGGCCGAAGGCGAGGCGAAACAAAATCTTCGCCTTTAGCCCCGGCGGCCTGTGATAAACTCGGCCTGCTTGACGGGCTGTTCGGTCAAGTCCGCATTCCCCACATGAACCGTTTTCGTCCGCCGTTTTTTGCCTTATGCCTGATTCTGCGTAGTCCGTAGCATGACTTCCCGAAGTACCGCGTTTATCCGGCTTTGATACCCCTTCCCATAAGCCTTGAACCAGGCCAGAACATCAGCGTCAAGGCGTATCTGCACGGCTTTTTTGACCGGTTTAAAATATTCCGGATGCCGGGGACGGAGCCTTTTCAATTCTTCATCGGTCATTATTGGGCAGTCCGAAAAATCGGTGTTCTTGAATGTCTTTATTTCGGCGATCCGTTCAGGAGTTAAAATTTTTACGTCATTCATAGTACGTCTCCTCCTCTATTGGTTCAGCGGGTCGAGCCGAGATAATCCTTGTTCGTCCGCTTGCCGGTTCCGTATAAGCCAGATACAGGATAATAAAGTCCCGATTAGTCTCGCTTTTCTCCTCATCCCGCTCAAAGCGCCCATCGGCACTGATTATCGTTTTCCCCATTTAATGCTCTACAATAATGTATATACAATTTTTCCAAAAAATCAAGCCCTGTTTTTATGGCAATTTTCTCCAAGAGTTTGTTTCAAAATCAACCGGGTTTTGGAACAAGCTCAAATCTATCCAGTCTGGGGAAATTAATATATGCTTAGTAACAGAGGGTCAATATAGCAGGCTCGCTTAAAGCCCGTAAGGGACAGATTTTTTCAACATTGAAAAAATCAGCAAAAGCCGATCTCCCTTGCCGGGACGGTAGACAGGCAGGGGCGGTCATAGCAAACCACTTCCCCGGACCATGCCGGGCAAGCGCATAAGCCCCGGACATTCTGAAAATTCGGTGTAAATCTTCTTTTTGACATTAAATACAAAACGTATTACAATTTAATAATGCAACTGGAAGGCGTTGAATGGGACGAGGCCAAGAACGAGATCAACAAACAGGAACATGAGGGCTTGAGCTTTGAGGAAGCCCAATATGTTTTTGCCGATCCCGAAAGAATTGAACGCCTGGATCAAAGTAAGGGAAATGTTTTCGGAGAAACCCGGTGGCAGACATTGGGCATGATAGGGAAGGTTCTTTTCGTGGTCTATACGGAACGCGGGGAGAAAAAACGGATTATTTCGGCGCGCCTGGCCAACAAGGCGGAACGGAGGAGTTACAATGGCTATTATCTCATCGAGAATAAGGGTTGGACAAAAACCACCTAAAGAAGTTATCAAGCGAATCAAGGAAATCGCAAAAAAGCCAAGTCACTATACGGAGGACTGCCCGGAATCTACGCCGGAAGCCCTGGCGGAATTCGCGGCCCTGGCTCGGGCACGGCGTCAAAGAAAAGTAAAGCCTGTGGTTGCCCTGCGTGTGGAACCGGAAGCCCTGGAAAAATACAAGTCTTTGGGAAGCGGTTACACCGGCATTATGGCGGATGTACTGAATTACGTAGCCAATAACCCGGAAATACTCTCAAAAGTCCGTGGGTGAACTCTTGCCCCCGGCCGGAAGCGAAGCAAAACTTCCCATCTGAAGGCGAAGTGAAGCTTCGCCTTCAGCCCTTCACTTCGCCCTTTCCCCTGTGATATACTAAAACCCATGAAAACCGGAATAATTGCGTCCATGTTTCTTGTTGCCGTGTTGTTTTTTTCCTGCCAGGGGGGGGCCAGGCCCAATCCGAACATGCTTGCCGACAGGGACCCCATATCTATGGGGAGCGTAGAACTGGAACTGGAAAAGATCCTTTCGTCATCCCTGGAAAAAAAGGAAGCGCAGGTGTTTTTTGCGCCCCGTACCGATTCGGTGTATCTGCAGTTCAGATACCAGAGCATTACGTACCGTCAATATTGGGACAGGGCGGGGAGGGCCGCCTTTGTAAGCGCCCTGACAAGATACCGCAAGGACTATGAGGATCATAATCTTGGCCTGGCCCCCGCAAAGGCAAGCCGCGCCTACGGGACTCTGGGGGGATATACGGAATGGGGCCAGGTGAATATCAGCGTCCTGATGAGCGCCAAAGCCAATCCCCGTATGGAACTGGGGTACCGTTTCAGCAGCGGGAGCCCCTATTTTACCGTTCTCCAGCGCAGGGCGGAGGATATAAGCGGGATGGCGTCTTCCGATGTTACCCGGGAGTCCCTTAACATACGCTCCTATTTTACCCGCGCCCAGGCGGAGGAGCTTGCGGTCCTCTTTGATCAGGAATACCTGCTTTCGCTGATAGGCGGAATGAACGCGATCCGCAGCAATACGGAGATTCCGGCGGATGTTTATACCGAAGCCGAGTAAACGGTTAGGGCGGAACGGGTGAGGCGGGATGCATTAATAAAGGAGCTTTTTATGCATAAAATGAGGATGGCAGTACTGTCGTTTGCCGCGGGAGGCGCGTTGCTGTGGAGTTCATGCGCAGGGACGCCCGCCCCGGCCGCCGGTCCGGGAGCGGAAGACGCCGAAAGAAAAGCGGCCGCGGCGGTAAACGCCATGAACGGGGGGCGGAATTCCACTTCGGGCGGTTCCTCTTCTTCTTCTTCGAGGGCTTCTTCGGACGGGCGGGCAGGCGGAGGCGCCGAACCCGCTTGGGTCACCGCCCCGGATTCGGTCTATGACCGCGGAAACTATGTCGCCGCGGTCGGCTATGCTCCCGACAGGAATACGGCGGAAAAGAACGCGCTTGCCAATCTTACCGCCCTTTTCGGCCAGTCCATACAGGGAGAAGCCGCGGCGGTAACGCGGTATTCCGAAGTTGTCGCAAACGGCGCCGTAAAGGCCCTTTCCGATACTTCCTTTGACAGCGCCATAAAGACATCCGTACAGCTTGAGTCGCTTGTGGGGGCCGAAATCAGGGACTACTGGTACGACGGCGCGTCAACCCATTACGCGGTAGCCGTTATGGAACGGGGAAAGACCGCGGCGCTCTACACAGACATGATACGTTCCAACGAAGACATCATAACGGGCCTTGTGAACATGAAGGATTCCGAAAAGAATTCTCTGGACGGCTATTCGCGTTACATTCTGGCCGCAACCATTGCCGACGCGAACCGGGTCTTTGCCAATGTGCTTTCCGTGGTTGGCGCCTCGAATTCCGGGATAAACACGGCCGGCATGAGGAAGGGCGACGATCTCAGGATAGAGGCGGCAAAGATAGCGGGGAACATTCCCATTTCCGTTACCGTTACGGGGGACAGGGCGGACCGGCTCAAGGGGGCTTTTGCCGCCGCGATTGGCAAACAGGGCTTTAGAAGCGGGGGTGCCAGTTCACGCTACGCGCTTAACGCCGCGGTTACCCTTGCCCCGGTTGAGCTTCCCAACCAGCAGAATAAATTCGTGCGGTACACCGTGGACGCGAACCTTGTGGATACGTCCACAGGCGGCGTTCTTCTGCCGTATGCCATAAACGGGCGCGAAGGACACATAAGCCTCCCGGAAGCCGAAAACCGGGCGTTTGCGGCGGCCGAAAGAAAGATAAACGGGGAATACGGAAAGCTTTTGTCGGATTATCTTGGCAGCCTTCTGCCTAAAAAGCGGTAAAGTGATAACAGGAACGGTTCAAAGCGGGATTTAATTCCACCGCCGGTGTGCAGACCAAAAATGGAGTTGTTCACTAACTTCAGTTATTGAACAACTCTGTTTTTTTCACAACAAAACTGTCTTCGAAAATGTTTATTGGAAGGGACATTGCCCTCCCAATAATGGCGTCTTCTTTTTACTTTGCGTAAGCCGTATGCTTAACCATTACGTAATACCAAGTCTTTGTTGTTGTAACCTTTTTACCAGCCGCCAATGCTTCATTCACACTGGCAACATAGTCAGTGTATCCCGTATCAAAGAGGCCAATAATGTTCAAATACGATGCGATTTGCTCAGCACCATCGGACACCAATGCTTTGGCGCCGCCTCCTGAAAAAAGACCGTGCGTGTCGGCTGTGCCATTGATGGAACTTGCAGTGACACACCCCGTCATTGCGAAGATTACCGCCAACACAGTGGTAATGACCAAGAGCGAGAAAAGCTTCTTCATAACAAAACTCCTTATAAATATTTTGCCCATACAACTTATGGGAGTGAAGCCAATGTAACCTCGTTTTTAAATATTGTCAAGCCGTTTTAAAACCCGTATCAACAGAATTTTCGTTTTTTTTACAAAAATTCCTGAAAAAAATTCCAAAAACAGGGGAATTTCCGCCCAAAGAAGGCGGATTATCTGTTCTTGCCGAAAGGAAACCAGGAAAGCCTGTGTGAATGCCCTTGACAACTGTGTTTTGGTATATTAGAACCTTTCTATAATATACATAAGAAGGAAGAACGGTTATGAACAGGATTATCGGTGTAGTGTTGCTTGCCGTCTTTTTTGCGGGATGCCAGACGACGACCATGGTGAATATCAACACAAGCGTTCCCGGCGCTTCGGTTGTACTGGACGGAAAAGAGGTGGGAACTACCCCGATCACCGGCTTAAAGGTGAAGAATTCGACCAATTCAAACCGGATAATCATACAAAAAGAAGGATATGCTACCGTACAGAGGACGCTGGCAAAGGAAACCAAGACGGCCAACGCCGTCGCGGTTGGAGTCGGTTATTTTCTTTGCTGGCTCGTGGTCCCCATGCTTTTATGGATTAACGCCGCCTGGATAGAAGGCCCTGTGCCTGATCAGTATTTTGTGCTGACCGGGGAAAGCTGAGGCCCAAACCTGTTCTTTAGGGGTGCGAAACCGCGGTTTGTACCCGGCGGCCCTATTCTCCCCATGCCGCGGCTACGGCCTCGCTGCGGCCAAGATCGGTGATGACGGCTCCTGCGGTCCGGGTGGCGGCGCGTATCACCGTTTCGCCTTCGGGAAGGGGCAGGTGTATGATCACCTCGCAGGGGCCGGGTTTTTCAAGGAGCCGGTTCCGCAGGGGGTAAAGCGCCTCGTCGCTGCCGGCCGCCCCGCCTTTTAGCATGATGTGTACGGCGCGGGGTTCGGCGCGCCGGGACGCGGTCCCTGTTCCAGGGGCCCCTGGAACAGGGGCGTCCGGGGGCGTTCCCGCTTGGCCCTTGTTCCGCGCGGCGGACCGTTTGGCGTTTTTGGCCGCTTTGTCAAGATCGATAAGCTCGTTGACGATGAAATTTGCCTGGGTCTGCCCTTCCTTGCGGTACGAGTCTATTCTTCCCCGTACTCCGATGATCCCCTCTTCTCCTTCCTCGTTGACGATAAGGCGGAGTTCATCGCGGTACTGTTTCCAGGCCTCGGGGAAGAATTTAACGCTGATTTCGCCCCGGTAATCGGCCAGCGTTCCGAAGCACATCTCGTTCCCGTTTTTGTCCTGAAAAGGCCGGTTCAGGGATTTGAGCGTGCCGATGAGGGTATAGGTTTTTTTGTCCGCCTCAAGGGACTTGCCGAGATCCAGGGTAACAAGCTGTTCCCAGGCTTCGCGGTACTCGTCAAGGGGATGGCCTGAAATGTAAAAGCCCATGAGCGCCTTTTCGGCGTTGAGCCGCTCCTGCCGTGAATATTCGGGCCAGGGTTTGAACACAAAATCGGCGAAGGTTTTTTCGCCCATTGCCTCAAAAAGGTCCGTCTGACCCAGCTCCCTGTCGGCCTTTTTTTTGAGCGAAAACTCAAGGGCCGCCTCGAAATTTTTTATCAGTGTCTGGCGGGTCTGGCCAAAGGCGTCGAGGGCCCCTGTCTGTATGAGGAGTTCCACTACTTTTTTGCCCACGGTGTGTATGTTTACGCGGTCAAGAAAATCCATAAAATCGCGGTAGGGCCCCGTTTTGCGGCAGGCGGCAATTTCTTCGGCGGACCTGTCGCCTATTCCCTTGATCGCCTTGAGGCCGTACACGATGCGGCCGTTGACGACGGTAAAGAGCCGGTCCGACCTGTTCACATCCGGCGGATCAATGGGAATGCCCATATCCTGCGTTACGGCAATGTATTCGGACAGCTTGTCCTTGTCGGAACTGTTTATTTCGTTGGAAAGATTTGCCGCCATGAATTCCGCGGGAAAGTGCGCCTTGAGCCAGGCGGTTCTGAACGACAGCACCGAATAGGCGGCGGCGTGGCTTTTGTTGAATCCGTAACCGGCAAAGGGGGCAAGAATGTCGTAGATCCGTTCCGCATCGGCGTGTGAAAAGCCCTGTTGTACCGCCCCGGCGATAAAGGGGCCTTTTTCCCTGTCGATGATTTCCTTTTTCTTCTTTCCCATGGCCCTGCGCAGAAGATCCGCCTGTCCGGGAGTGTAGCCCGCTATGCGCTGGGCAACCTGCATGACCTGTTCCTGGTAAACAATGACGCCGTAGGTTTCCTTTAGAATGTCTTCCAGGCAGGGGTCGGGGTAGTGTATGGCCCTGGGGTCCCATTTTGACGAGATGTACTGCGGGATGTACTTCATGGGCCCGGGCCTTCCCAGGCTTGTAAGCGCGGTTAGTTCTCCTATGCTGGAAGGTTGCGACTGCCTGAGGTAGTCCTTCCACCATGTTTTTTCAAACTGAAATATCCCCTCGTTTTTTCCTTCGGCAAGAATTTTGTAGGCTTCTTTGTCGAATTCATCCACGCCGGCGACGCTGAAACCGGCGTAATCATCCCCCCTCCGCCGTATGATCTCTTCGGTGGTCTTGATGAGGTCCAGGGTTTTGAGCCCCAGAAAATCCATTTTGACAAGCCCCTGTTTTTCCAGAAGCCCCATGGTGTACTGCGTGGCTATGCCGCCCGTTTTGGGGTCGCGGTACAGGGGCACGTAATTGACGAGCGCAGTTTTTCCTATAACAACTCCGGCGGCGTGAATGCTTGCGTGGCGTTTCTTGCCTTCCAGTTTGCGGGCAAGAGCGAAGAGTTCCTGGTATTTTGGATTCTGTTCCGCCTCGCGGAGCTTTTCCGCGCCGGCCAGGAGGTCCGCGTACCTTGGATCTTCCGGATCGGGATTAAAGGCCTTTTCCAGCGTTATTTTGGGGTCCTTGGGAATGAGATTGGCTATTGCCGTCGATTCGGCAAGGGAAATATCCAGCGCCCGCGCCACGTCCTTAAGGACCTGTTTTGCCCCCAGCGTCCCAAAGGTGATGATCTGCCCCACCCTGTCCTTGCCGTATTTTTCCGTCACGTAGTTGATCACTTCTTCGCGCCTTTCGTTGCAGAAGTCCACGTCGAAATCCGGCATGGTATTGCGTTCGGGGTTGAGGAAACGCTCGAAGAGGAGGCTGTATTTAAGGGGATCTATGTCGGTGATTCTGAGCGCGTAGGCGACAATGGAACCGGCGCCGGAACCCCGGCCGGGTCCTACCGGTATGCCCCGGTCTTTTGCCCAGTTGATAAAATCCGCGACGATAAGGAAGTAGCCGGTAAAGCCCATCCGTATGATCACATCCAGTTCATATTCGGCCCTCTTGCCTGCTTCCGCCGGCATGGACGGGTAGCGTTTTGCAAGGCCCTCCATCGCGATATGCCTGAGGTATTCGTCGGCGTTGCCGAAGCCCTGGGGAATCTCAAAGTCAGGAAGCATGGGGCCGGGGCTTGGAATGTCGGTGACGCAGCGCTCTGCAATGCGGACTGTGTTGCTGATAGCCTCGGGAACACCGGGGAAAAGGGCCGCCATTTCATCGCCTGTTCTAAAGTATTCGTTCCCCGTGTACCGCATGCGTCTTTCGTCGGAACGCTTCCTGTTGGTGGAAATACACAGGAGCACGTCCTGCGCGGCGGCGTCGTTTTTTTCTATAAAATGGATGTCGTTGGTGGCGGCAAGGGGAATGCCGGTACGGCGCGATATTTCAATGATTGCCTCGTTGACCGTGCGCTGTTCCTCAAGGCCGTGATCCATGAGTTCAAGGTAGAAATTGCCGTCGCCCATAAGATCCCGGAACCAGCGCGCCCTTGCTTCGGCCTCGCGTATGTTGCCTTTCCGAATAAGGGCGGGAATTTCCCCGGCAAGACAGGCCGAAAGGCAGATAAGCCCCGTGTGGTAGTTGACAAGAAGCTCTTCGTCAATGCGGGGTTTGTAGTAAAAGCCTTCGGTATAGGCAAGGGAGGACAGTTTGAGCATGTTAAGGTAGCCTTCCCTTGAGGCTGCCAAGAGGATTAGGTGAAAGTACTTGTTTTCGTTTTCCGAGCCTTTTTTGTCGAACCTGGAGCCCGGCGCCATGTAAAATTCGCTGCCGATAATGGGATGAATCCGGTTTTCGGGGGCAACGGGGTGATCTTCGTCCCCCATGCAGGCGTACACAAAGTCCAGAACCCCGAACATGTTGCCGTGATCGGTAATGGCCAGGTGCTTCATTCCCAGGGAGCGGGCCTTGGCGGCAAGCCCCTTTACCGGGGCGGCCCCGTCAAGCAGGGAAAAATCGGAATGGACGTGGAGGTGGACAAAATCGGTCATACGATCATGGTAGACCGGAAATCCCCTTCCCGCAAGAGCCGGAATGGGGCATACTGACGCCATGAAGATCGAACTGTTTACCTTCTGCGATTTTGCCCAGGAGAACGGCGGCAAGCTGACCATAGTGGGGACCTTTGACACCATTATTTCACGGAAATTTCCCTGCGTTCATCCCCAGCTTTTCGTGGTGATACGGATACGTTTTGATCTCTGGGAATTTTCCGGGCATGCTTTTCGCATTGAGACGCGGGATCTTGACGGCGAGATGAACATGGACACCATCTCGGGCAACGTGGAAGTAAGGGGGGCGGGAAACGCCACCGCCGTTTCACATCTTGTGTTTGCCGTTTCGAACCTGCATTTCAGAAGCAGCGGCGTGGTGAATTTCGTCCTTTATATAGACGACAAGGAACTGGGTTCCATACCGCTGTACCTTAGAATGGACGGCGCGCCGTAATCAGCGCTTTTCCATTTCCGCCCTGAACGCGGGCAGCTTTGCGAGGCCTTCGGATGTGACGGGCTTGATCCATTTTCCCGACTTCATGTACCAGTGCAGTATTCCAAGGCGTATGAATTCATCAAAGAAGGTAAGGGTAAAGACCGCCAGAAAGGGCCAGTCGAGGAAGAAGCCCGCAAGGGCGGTAAGCGGAATGGAGAGGAGGAAGAGCCCGCATATTTCGACTACCGTTCCAAAGACCGATTCGCCCCCGGCGCGGAAGATGTTGTTGGTAATATAATTGCGGCTCCTGATGTTTCCGGTAACGGTGTAGATAAGGATCATGAAGAAGGCGTAACGCAGCGCCTGGCTCCCGAGCCCAAAGAGGCCCAGAAGCGGTTTCGCGAAGGGGAGCAAAAGAAGCCAGATGGCAAGGGTTACCGCGGGGCACAAGAGGGTAAAGCGCCGGCCTTCGTCGTAGCCTTCCCGGTGTTTTCCCGCGCCTATTTTTTTCCCTACCATAACGGCGCTCGCGTTGGCAAGCCCCCCGAAGAAAACAAAGAGCAGCCCCTCAAGCACGCGGAAAACCGCCATGGCCGCTATTCCCGCTTCGGACTGCCGCCCTATGATGATGTTGATGATGAACACGCCTATGCCGTAGAACATCTCGTTGCAGACTACAAAAAAGCTCCGCGAAAAATATTCCTTTAAAAAGGAAAGATCCCAGTGGAAATGATCCCGTATGCGAAGGACAAACGAATGTTTGTCGCGGAAGCAGAAAATATAGAGCACAAGCACATTGACCGCTCCCGCGCATACCGTGCCGACCGCCGCTCCGGCCATTCCCATTCTGGGAAAACCGAAATGCCCGAATATGAGCAGCCAGTTGAGGATGAAGTTGGTAATGAGCGACGCGATTGACGCGAAAAGGGGGATCTTTACTTTTTCTATGGATCTAAGAAGGGAGCTTATGGCGGCGGCCCAGATCTGCAGCGGATAGCTGAAGCCCACGATTCTAAGATAGGGAACGGCGGCGGCGCGTATGGCCTCCTTGTCTGTGTAAATGGAAAGGATGAATTCGGGGGCAAAGACGGCGAATCCCGAAAACACCAGGCATACGGCCATCATGCAGGAAAAGGTAATACCGTAGGCGCGGCAGATCCCCTGTTCGTCTCCGGCTCCCCAATACTGGGCGAAGAAGATTGTCCCCCCGTTGCAGAAACCGAACCACGCGGCAAAGAGCAGCATGGAAAACTGGACGCAGATCCCCGCGGCGGCTACCGACTGTTCCCCCAGCGTGCCTATCATGATCGTGTCGACCATGCCGGCGGAGGTTGTAAGGAGGTTCTGCAACGCCACAGGAAGGCCTATGGTGATGACGGACGTGTAGAAGTCACGCCTGTTAAAATTCCCTCCCGCGGGAAGAGATCCGTTTATCTGCCGCATCGCTGCATGAGGATAAGATCGGCGATTACAAGGGAAGCCATGGCCTCTACCACGGGGACGGCCCTGGGGACTATGCATACATCGTGGCGGCCTTCGATGACCAGTTCGCGCGCCGCGCCGTTTCTGTCCGCGGTTTCCTGCCGCCTTCGGATGGAAGCCGCGGGCTTAAAGGCGACGGTGAATTCCAGCGGCATGCCGCTGGAGATGCCCCCCAGTACGCCGCCTGAATTATTGGTTCTATAGGACAGCTCCGGTACGCCGGGGGGAAGCGTGCCGGGCGGAAGCCCCGCGCCGCCGTGTTCCGCGTTGTCGTGTTGTACCGCGAAGGGCGCGTCGTTATTTTCCGAGCCTTTCATGGAAGAAACGGCAAAACCGGCGCCGAAGGCTACGCCCCTGGCGGCACCTATGGAAAGCATCGCGGCGGCAATGCGCGCGTCGAGTTTGTCAAAGACCGGCTCCCCAATGCCGGGCGGCAGCCCCGTGACGGAACAGAAGACTTCGCCGCCCGCGCTGTCCCCTTCCTGCCGTAATGCCTCAAGGGCGGCGTTCACCCTTTCTACATAACCCGCGCACGGGATACGGAACGGGTTCTTTTCCGCCTCCTCGCTGTCAAAACCCGCTTCGCCCGGAAAAGGAATCCGTATTCCCGCGATGGACGAAACCCAGCCCCGCACGGTTATCCCGTATGAGGCAAGAAAAACCCCGGCAACCGCCCCCGCGGCGACACGCGCCGCCGTTTCGCGGCCGGAGCTTCTGCCGCCGCCCCGGTGATCCCGGAGCCCGTATTTTGCCTCCCAGGTCCAGTCCGCGTGTCCCGGACGGTACAGATCCCGCAGTCCGTCATAGTCGCCCGGCCGCTGATCCGTATTGCGTATGAGTATTGCTATCGGCGTGCCCAGCGTTTTTCCCTCAAAAACACCCGAAAGAATTTCAGGCTCGTCGGCCTCTTTCCGCCCCGAGGGGGCCGGGCCTTTTCCGCCGGGCCTTCTCCTGGCAAGTTCCCGCGCTATTACCGGAACATCAAGGGAAAGGCCCGCGGGGCAGCCGTCCACCACGCAGCCTGTAGCCGGACCGTGTGACTCGCCGAATGTGACCACGGTAAAAAGAGTCCCGAATGTACTGCCCGCCATGTTACAGGGCTTCCACTTCCGCGCGCGTGGGAGGCTCCGCCCCCCTGCGGGAACATACAATGGACGCCGCCCTGTTGGCGAAGTAGAGCGCGTCGTACAGTTCTTTTTCGCTTAAATCCGCAAGCGCTTCACGCGACATTTTTCCGTTAAAATGGAGCCAGGAAAGAAACGCGCCGTGAAAAGTGTCGCCCGCGCCTATGGTGTCCGCCACGGGAAGATCCACCACCGGGGCCCTGACCCGCAGCGGCCCGCCTTTTCTTTGCAGAAGCGCCATGGCGCCCTCTTTTCCCAGCGTGGTAACGGCAAGGCGGGGGCCCATGGAGAGGATCTTTTCAAGGGATTTTTCCAGCCCGAGGCCGGGGTAGATAAAATCAAAATCGGCCGTGGAAATTTTCGCTATGTGGGCGGAGGCTGCCCATCCTTCAAAACGCCTGACATAGGCTTCCCTGTCCCGTATCATAAAGGGGCGCACATTGGGATCGAACGAAATGACAGGCCCGCCGGGATTCGAGTTTTCCCGCCGTATCAGTTTTTCTATGGTAGAGGCGACAGGTTCCATGGTCATGGCGATGGAGCCGAAAAACACGCAGTCCGTGCCGCCGGGAAGGGCGGGGGGAAGATCCTCCTGTGAAAAGGAACGGTCCGCGGCGCCTTCGGTGTAAAAGACGTACTGGGGCTCTTTTCCCTTTTCCAGCCTGACAAAGGCCAGCGTCGAATTTTCGGCGGAACGGACGACAAGGTCCGTGTTTACCCCGTTTTTCTCAAGGTGAGAGACGAGCAGTGCGCCGAAAAAATCGGTGGAAAGGCGGCCCAGAAACGCGACCGGCGCGCCGAGTCTTCCCGCGGCGGCGGCGGTATTGCAGGGACTGCCGCCGGGTATGGGCAGAAAACCTTCTCCGCGCTCAAGGGCCGCGGGGACCATGTCGATAAGAGCTTCGCCGCAGGCGATAATCATCCGGTTCCCCTTTGTTTTGCCCGCGTGAAACCAGGGGGCTTCACGGCGGGCTGTTTTATCCTTCATAATAGGGTATTATGAAGATCCGGCGCAAGTGTTCCCCGCGAACCGGATGCCAAACCACAACGTACAGGAGGATGCCATGACAGGAAAAATGAAAGTCGCTGTAATGACCGGAATAGAAAAAATGGAAATTATCGAAAGGGATATTCCCAAACCGGCTCCCAACGAGGCGCTCATCAAACTTGAGTACGTTGGAGTCTGCGGTTCCGATCTTCACTACTATGAGTCGGGAAGAATAGGCGATTTTGTGGTGAAATTCCCCTTTGTGCTGGGGCACGAGCCCGGCGGCGTGGTGGTAGAAACCGGCTCCGAAGTAAAGCACCTCAAACCCGGCGACAAGGTGGCGCTGGAACCGGGAAAAACCTGCGGCCATTGCGAGTTCTGCCGTACCGGCCGGTACAACCTCTGCCCCGACGTCATCTTCTTTGCCACCCCGCCTGTCGACGGTGTGTTCCAGGAGTATGTTGCCCACGAGGCGGATCTCTGCTTCAAACTTCCCGGCAATGTCGGCACCATGGAAGGGGCCCTCATTGAGCCGCTTGCCGTTGGTTTTCACGCCGCCATTACCGCCGATGCGAAACTCGGGCAAACTGCCCTTGTAACAGGCTCAGGCTGCATAGGCCTTGTGTCGATGCTGGCGCTAAAGGCCAGGGGCGTTTCGAAGGTGTTTGTCTCCGACGTGGTGCAAAAGCGCCTTGACAAGGCAAAGGCACTGGGCGCCGACGCGGTGATCAACGGCTCGGCAGAAGATGTCGTCGCGGCCGTTACGGAACTTTCAGGCGGCGGCCTTGACCTTGTCATAGAAACATCGGGAACCGAAATTGCCGCGGGTCAGGGCATGGGCGCCCTTAAAAAAGGCGGGACGCTGGTGTTTGTCGGCTACAGCAAAACAGGCCAGATGAACCTTCCCATGAGCCTTGCCATGGACAGGGAACTGACCATGAAGACGATTTTCCGTTACAGGCACATCTATCCCCTCGCCATTGACGCGGTTGCCCGGGGCATTGTAAACATCAAGGATATTGTCACCAACACGTTTGATTTTGACGACATCCAGAACGCCATGGACAAGAGCGTTCACGACAAAACAAACATCGTGAAGTCGGTGATCAAAATAGCGAAGTAGATCCTGGAGCACAGGAAGGGGAGGCTGTTTCTCCCCTTCCGAAAAAGCGCCTGTCGCCCGTTTTACTCAAAGCCGCCGGTCCTGAATGTATTCAGGGAAACGGATTTTCCGCCATGGGTGCGGGAATATTCCGCGGCCAGCGCCATGTAGTGGCTTTCAAAGGCGTTTTTGGCGGACGCCTGTTCCCTGCCGGTTCCGCGGATCGAGTTGACAAAACCGGTTATGAGGGCGAAATCACCGCCCGAATGACCGTCGAGGCTTCCGCCGCCGGCGGCGCCGGCCGGTTTTGCCAGTTCGACGGTTTCGGCGTTACGGGACGCGAATTCTTTTACGGTAAACCTGTTTTCCTCAAGATCGCCGCGTATTTCACCCTTGGTCCCAAAGAGGGTAATGCCCCGGTGAATTTCCATGGTGAACGCCGACATGGTAAAGTTCGCCGTAACGCCGTTGGCAAATTGCATGGCCGCCGTCTGGTGATCTACCACGTCGTTATCACAGCGGTACACACATCTGCCGTAGGGCCCGGTTTCAAGGGCTTTGATCCGCCCTTCAATGGAGAGGTCCGTTGAAATGGTACTGGCGGGCCAGCCTGTATTCCCGGTTAAATACGTTTTAGCCGCGTCATAGGGGCAGTCCATGATATGGGGGCAGCCGTCAAGGCAGCGGCCGGGCGAGCCGGCCGGGGCGTTTTCCGCCCTGAAATAATGCAGGTTCCCGTACGAGCTTACCGTTTCGCAGGGAGCCCCGGCAAGCCAGTACAAAAGGTCCATGTCGTGGCAGCTCTTTGCGAGGATCATGGGAGATGATTCCTTGAGGTTCCGCCAGTTTCCCCTGACAAAAGAATGGGCCATGTGGAGGTGCCCGACATTTTCAACGGCGTCAATGCCTATGAGCTTACCGATGCGGCCCTGATCGAGAAGTTCTTTTATTTTCACATAGAACGCGGTGTACTCAAGCACATAACCGGTCATAAACACCTTGTTAAAACGCTCCGCCGCCTTTTCCACTTCGATACATTCCTCAAGCGTGGGCACAACCGGTTTTTCGCAGAGAATGTGGTAATTGCCTTCCATCGCCTTTGCCAGGGGCCCGTGGTGGAGCCGGTCCGGGGTGGCAATGATTACCGCCTCGGTGCCGGACGGCAAAGATCCAAACGCATCCTCCCAGGCGCTAAAGACATACGCGCCGGGGATGGCGTGTTCCTCCTGCACAAGCGTCCGTTTTTCCGGGCTGCGCTCCGCCACCGCGACAATTTTTATCAGTTTGGGATTCATCTTCGCGTACTGGGCGTAAACAAACTTCCCCCTGTCGCCCGCGCCTATTAACGCGGTTTTTACCGGTTCCATAGCTTCCTCCTCCTCTATTACAGACGCAGTGTCTTCCAAATAATTGTAGGGCCAAACCGCGGAATTTTCCATGGCACAAAGCGCAAAAAAGACGGCGGGTATGGAAACGCGCCCCTTCCTTGAAGAAGCAGGGCTTTTTCCTGTAGTATCAAGCCAGGGGGACAATATGACATTTCCAAGAACAACGGTGGCGGGGATTTCCCTGCCGAGACTGCTTATCGGATCAAACTGGATATTCGGCTGGAGCCATACGGGGCACGCGGCGGATCTGTTCATCAAGGATTATCACTCCACGGTGGAGGCGACGCTTTCGGTGATTAACGCATTTCTGGAGTACGGAATAGACGCGTGGATGGCTCCCTTTTCGTCGTCTCCCGATTGTCTGGATAAAATAAGGCGTGTTCAGGACAAGCTGGGAAAAAGGCTTATCCTTATTGATACGCCCATTGTCAACATGGACAATACCGAAGAGGCCAGAAGGGAGGCCATGAAGGTATTCAAGACAAGCGCCGAAACAGGTTCTACTTTCTGCCTTATTCACCACGCCTCCTGTGAGCAGCTTGTCAACAAAAACAAAAAAACGCTTGACAGGCTGCCGGATTATACGTCCATGATCCGCGAATGCGGCCTTATACCCGGACTCAGCGCTCACATGCCGGAAGTTATCCAGTACGCCGATCTTAACGGGTACGATGTGGAAACCTACATACAGATCTTTAACTGTCTTGGCTTTATGATGCAGGTTGAAATTGAATCGGTGGTGCGGATTATCCACGACGCGAAAAAACCGGTCATGACGATAAAGCCCATGGCGGCCGGCAGAACAACGCCCTATGTGGGCCTTACCTTTAACTGGAACGTGCTCCGCGAAAAGGACATGATAACCGTGGGGTGCATCAACGAGCACGAGGTGCACGAGGATGTTGAAATATCCCTGGCCGCGCTTGAGCGGCGTCTTCCCAATCTTGAAGGAAGAGGCAGTCCGGGCAAGACCGGCGTTATACGGTGAAGTTCAATGTCCGGAATGCGGGATGTAGCCAAACACGCGCATGTGGCGTTGTCCACGGTTTCGGCGGTATTGAACAACAGTAACAAGTATGTGAGTGCGGAGATCCGGCGGCAGGTGTTGACGGCTGCCGGGGATCTGGGTTACGTCCTGTTGAATAAAAGGCGGTACACCCAAAAAAACATAGCGGTTGTACTGCCAATTATAACGAGTTCGTTTTTTTCAAATGTACTCACCGGAATTGAAGAAACAATATCCAACGATAAAAATTATCTTCTCTTTTTCAATTCAAACTACAGCTTTGAAAAAGAACAGATGTACCTGAAAACCCTGCGCAAACAATTTCTTACGGGTATTATTCTGGATTCGATTTGTCCGCCGGATCTGGAAAATGACTATCTGTCCTGGCTTGAAAAAGAATTCGTGCATAACAACATCCCTGTTCTGGTTTTGGAACGGAAACTTGAATCGGACAAAATTCATTGTATCTATCTGGATAATTATACCAGCGCAAGAAAAGCGGCCCAGCATTTAATTGATTTGGGCCACAGAAAAATAGCGCATATTCTGGGAAACAGCCACATGCGGCATTCCTTTGAACGGTTGGAAGGATACAAGCGGACATTGATCGAAAATGACATACCATTTGATCAGGAGCTCATACAACAGGGCGATTTTACCGCCGCAAGCGGATACCTGGCGGCGAGAAAATTGCTGGATATACGGGGGGATTTTACCGCGCTGTTTTCCTCGAACGATCAAATGGCTATTGGCGCCATTAAGGCCCTGCGGACTACCGGGCGTTCCCTGCCCCGCGATTGTGCAATAGTTGGTTTTGATAATTTAAGCATTTCAACACTCATAGATCCGGCGTTATCAACAATAAATGTACCTACATTTCTGATGGGACGCATGGCGGCGAAAATTATTTTGAACGTCAATGCCGGCCGGGATCAGCCATATTCCAATAAACTTGATTCAAATTTAATCATACGAAGGTCTTCGGATATCAACGCAATCAATGAATGGGATCTGATGGGCTGGTAAATTTCCGGCTGTTTTACAGAAAACACTTATTCTTTTTGTTTTCTGATCTGGTATCAAATTGAAATAATGTAATATTTTGATACGTTATTTGAAGATTTTAACTGCATATTTCCCGAAATTCCAAAAAAATTATAATTATTTCTTGACAAACGTTCGCTGAGTATATAGAATGTGCGATAATAAACCGGCGTTTTTAAGCGGAAGTTGTTCAATAACTGAAGTTAAGAACAACTGTATTAAAGCTTACAGGAGGAAACACATGAAAAGCAGGAAGGTTTTTCTTGGAGTAGTTGGGGTAGTAGTGCTGGGCGCAATCATGGCATTGACTTCTTGCGGGGGGAAGTCTAATTCCGCGGCTTCTGCCGGGGGGGGGGGGGGGGGGGGGGGGA
>JAISAQ010000099.1 GCA_031266775.1 Treponema sp. | reverse complement strand
GGGCAATATCGCGATCCTTGGAATGGAAATGTCGGCGATCTCAATACATTGCCAATTCAGACAGATAATCCAACGCGAGGATTTAATTACGGTAATTAGGACTAAAACATGAAAAGATCCATTTATGTTTTTATTTTATTATTTTTTAGTGAATTTATATATAGCCAAGAAATAATAACCTTTTATGAAGGGAGAATTTCATTTCAAAGACCCGACCATATTATACTTTGGGAAGAAAGGCCTATGTTTAATAGCGTTTTTGATGCTGCACATTATTGGATTGGGAAAACAAGGCTAAAAATTGATATCCATGATGAAAAAACATTAAGAAATGAACCTCCAACAATATTTTCTAAATTAATATTTGGACTTTTAAATGAACAAGGTGGATTTACTAATAACAGTCTCCTAAATTTATTTAATAGGAAAATCGATTTTATAATTAATGATTTCAAGCCATATATATGTATTAGAGATTCTTATAAGTCTCTTGTATATAATAATGTAATAATCGGTGAAACTTTTTTGAATGCAAGCCATATAAACTTTAAGGTTCCAGCCGCTTATAGTTATACTATAAGTTTTATAGTTGATGATAAAATCATTAATTTATATTTATCTTTTTTTGCAGATAAAAAATTCAATAGAACAAGTGAAATGGATGATTTTTTTATTTCAAATGGTGATAATTATAATTTACGTGATGAAAATTCTATATTTGAATTGTATGACTGTTTGGTATCTGATAATTATAAAAAATTGCCGATAGAACTACAGTTTTTGCAAGAAGGATGGGAATTGATACTCGATACATTGATGATAGATAATAAAAAATTAGATCGCTATTATTAGTCGAAGTCACGGTTTAATATCCTGTGGCTTGTCGCAGTCGAAAGAAAGAATTAGCTGGAATGCGAACGTTGTACGACGGGACGGGGTTTGAAGTGATACGGGAAGGGTGGACCCCATACGGGACGGGTCCAACTGGTTCGCCTATGTCAATAATGACCCGGTTAATTATGTGGATTCATGGGGGTTGGCAGGAGGTTGTGAAAGTGATAAAAAGCCTGATGAAAAAGAACATCCGGTAATTGTCGAATGGGGAATACCATCTTTTGAAGCGTAGGGTATATCCAAATGGTCGTTATGAGCCTAAATAATTATTATGGAAAAAATGATTAAGAAAGATGATTGGCGTTTAATAAGCCAGGAAAAATATTTATTAAAAAAAGAGTTGTTACACGTTCCTTGGCAACAATTTCGAAAAGATTGGGACCATGATCATTGTGAGTTTTGTACAAATACATTTAGTTTAAAAGATGGTGATTTTAATATTGGTTTATGAAGAGGCAATTAGAGATTTCCGCCAGGCGCTGGCTTTGGATCCTGATGATGAAACAGCCCTTCAAAGGCTTAATTCTGCTTTGGAACACGTTAATAAGCAAGCGGTTCCAAAGCAGCGGTAATCCCCTACACCAGCCCCCCCGCGTGGGTCAATACGGGGAGTATTACCGTCTGAACCAGTATCAAGAGATAAATCCCCGTGATAATGATAACGGCCGGTTCCATGCACCTGGCCGCGACGTTCCGTACCCGCTCGTCCCGTTTCTGAAAGTAAAGGGCTATGTTCCGGCAGGCTTCGCCGACGCTGCCGTTCGCGTCCGCTACGGAAAGCCAGCCTGAAACATACGGGGAAAAGAGGGCGCTCTTTGAAAAAGCCCGCGAGAAGCGCACTCCCGAAGCCACGTCGTTTTTAACGGCAAGCAGGGCCCTGCCGTATCCGGTTTCCCCGATGGTAACGATACACTGCGTAAGGGCGTCCCCCAAAGCAATATGGTTTTCCAGCAGCAGGGACAGCAGGTAGAATATGCGGTACTCCGCCGAATCCCTGCCGAAAATGCGGAAATAGACATAGAGTAACAGGCCCCCCGCGGCAAAGAGAAAAACACCGGCAAAAACGATGCCCCGGAAGGCCGTATCAAGAAAGGTTCCCGAAAGCATGCCGGCCCTGACAAAGAGGGGGATTCCCTTTGCGACAAGCACAATGGTCCCGGCCAGTGCCGCCAGAATGATAAGGGCGGGGTATACCATGATGCCGGTTATTGTTTCCCGGCTTTGCTGCCCGCGCCGCAGATCGAGGAGTATTTTTTCCAGCGCCGCCCCGATGCTCCCGGTCATTTCGGAAGCTCTCAGCAGCGTAATATACAGGGGGGCGAAACGTATCTTCCCCGGCGCGAGCATGGCAAGGCTGTCCGAAAACCCCACCCCCTTCTTCATGAGGAGGAGGAGGGCGGAAGCGGTCTCGCGGATCGGGGGCTCCATGCCGTCGCGGGAAAGGACCGAAAGGGCGTCTATAAGGCCCGCGTTTCCCCTGACAAGGGAAAGAAGCATTTCGGTAAAGCGGAGGGCCGCCTGCGCGCGGTTCATACCTTTTCGCCCAGCTCCCGCCGTATCTCGCCTGCGGTGGTAACGCCCGCGGCGGCTTTTTCCGCGGCGTCATCGAAGAGGGTAACGTGGCGTTTCTTTGCGAGCAGGGAGGCAAGTTCTCCGGGACGTATGCCGGAAGAAATACGCCCGGCAAGATCCGGCGTTACCGCGAGAATTTCGGCGATAACGGTACGGCCCCTGTAGCCCGTCCCCGAACAGGCGTCACAGCCCGCGGCGCCGCAGGCCGTACATACCCTGCGAATGAGGCGCTGGGCGATAACGGCCCGCAATACCGCGCTTGCCATGTAGGGGGGAATGCCCATGTTCTGCAGCCTGAAGACGGCTTCCGGCGCGTCGTTGGTGTGCAGGGTGGCAAAGACCAGGTGCCCCGTCAGGGCGGCCCGTACGGCAAGTTCCGCCGTTTCGGCGTCGCGGATTTCCCCCACCATGATGACATCGGGGTCCTGCCTGAAAATACGGCGCAACGCCGCGTCGAAGGTAAGGCCAAGCTCTTCGTTGACCTGTATCTGGGTGATCCCCTCTACACGGTATTCGACGGGGTCTTCGATGGAAATGATTTTGGTGCTTTCGGTGTTCAATTCCCCAAGTACGGCGGCAAGGGTCGTCGTCTTCCCTGAGCCCGTAGGGCCGGTTACAAGGACAAGCCCCGACGGGACGCCCAGCAGCCCGGCGATGATCTTTCTGTGGCCGGGAGAAAAGCCCAGGGAATCGAGGGTGAACACGTTGTCGGAGCGGTTAAGCAGGCGGAGGACGACGGATTCCCCCCGGATGGTAGGGGTAACGGAAATACGCACGTCAAGGGAATAGTTTTCGCTTGTTATGTCGATATGGCCGTCCTGCGGGCGGCGTGTTTCAAGGACGTTGAGGTTTGAAAGCAGTTTAAGCCGGGCCGAGACCGCCCGCGAGCGTTCCCGCGAAATGTTCCGTATAAAGACGAGCATTCCGTCGATGCGGAACCGTATGGCCGCGTCCGTTTTTCCCGATTCGATGTGAATGTCCGAAGCGTGTTTGGCGAGGGCTTCAAGGAATATGCTGTTAAGGAGGTTGATAACCGGGGCGTCGCCCGCTATGCGGTCGATGGCGGCGGTTTGATCTTCATCCGTTCCGGCTTTACGGCCCGGCGGTTCGTCCGCGCCGTCTTCCGAATACAGGCGCGACAGCATGAGGCCGAATTCACCGGCGTCAAGCGGTTCGAAGATACAGCGGAAACCGGGCCAGGTTTTTTCAATACGGATCTTTAACACTTCGTCGTCCGGGTGAAGCATGCCGAAGGAGGCGGTTTTACTGCCGGCGGCCTTTAAGACGATCCCGTTTGCCGAGCAGAACGCCGGGGACAGGTACACCCCGTTCACGGAACCTCCGGGGACAGTTCCAGAAACGGTTCGACGAACCGGGTGTAAATGGAGGCCGTTTTGAGCCCTTCGACGGTATATTCGTCGCTGGTTAAATCGACGTGCGGCACAAGATAGATGACCATCTGCGTCCGTTCGCTGGTGGTATTGCGGCTTTTGAAGAGCCAGCCCAGAAGGGGTATTTTTGAGGCGAGCGGGACGCCTCCTTCGACAATGCTGTCGTCATTCTGGCGCAGGCCGCTTAATATCACCGTTTCGCCGGAGCGGGAGCGTACCTGGGTTGTGAGGATCTTTTCCGAGGTTGGCGGCGGGTTCCCCGATGACGATGAAACATCGGCCCCGCGCTTTGAGACTTCCGCCGTGACGGTGGTTGTTATCATGCCGTCTCCCGATACCCAGCCGGAAATGTTTAACACAAGGCCGGAGGTAATTTCACGGGTGACCCCCGAAAAGATGGGGCGGCCAGTTTCGGGATCCATGTTTGAATCCCGGTAGCGGTAGGTACTGGTATTCTGGAATTTGATTTCCTGGCCGGAAAGGCCGAAGAGGGTGGTATCGGCGAAAACGCTCGCCTGGTTTTCCGACAGGGCGGCGTTGATCCGCGCCGCGAACTGGTAACCGAAGACCGTTATGACATCGAAATTGAGGTTCAAAAGGCTTCCCATCTGCCCGGTGACCATAGTCATGTCGCCCGGCTGCAGGCGGCGCATTTCATACGACGTGCTCCAGTCAAGGCCGAAGGATTCCTGCACCTGTATGATAAAAAGATCGTAGCGTATGCGCGGCGGCGGGCGGTCGATTATTTCAAGGTCTTTAAGGAACAGTTCAAGCCGTTCGGGGGTTCCGGTAAAGAAGAAAGCGCTGCCGTTGCCCGCGTCCACGAGTTCTTCCCGCCGCGCCGAAGGGGGAAGGGCTTTAAACAGGTCTTCGGTCCTGATGTATTTGAGCTTGACGGGATCGGCGCGCCGGGGGGCATCCGTGGTACGGATATAATTCTGGATCTGTACGGCCGATTCTTCGCCGGCGCGCGTCAGAAAATACGCGCCGTCCGCCGGGGCAACGGTCTGCACGTCCGGAAAACGGGCCTGCAGCAGGGGCATGAATTCATTGAGGGCAAGGTATTTCAGATCGAAGCGCCGCCAGAGCCTGCCGTCGTTTTTAAGGCCCGTGATTATTTCGTTCTGGGAAAGGGGGAATATGTACCAGATCCCGTTTATTTCACGGAATTCGCCGCTGCCCTGTTCGAGGATCATGGCAAGGGCCTCGTTGAATTCCCTGCCGCTGAAATGCACCCGTTCGATCATCTGGTCGGAACGGATGAAGGAAGAGTATTCACGCCGGTCAAGGGCAAAAAGGCGGTCAAGGACATCGGCAAGGCGGGCGCGTTCGGCCGCGACATTGTAACGGCCGCCCGTTTCGCTGACGGTGATGATACCCGTTGAAAGAGGCGGCGGCGTGAATGAGGCGGCGGGCAGTTTTCGTACGTTAATATAGGTGTTTGATTCCTCGACGGCATAATCGGTGAACGGGCGCATGACCAGTTCAACCGCCTCCCGGAGGGACGGGGTGGCAATATGGAGCGAGAGCCGCGTTGCGGGCAGAATGTCCTGTATGATCGTCGCGTCAAGGCGCCGCGACAGTTTTTCCAGTATCTGCGAGGGCGGCGTGTCCATGGTATCAAGGGTCAAGGCGCCGTCCGTTACCGAGATGCGTATGCGGGAAACTACCCATACATCGCTCTGTTTTTCGACGTACAGGCGGCTGGTTAAAAGAAAGGAGTCGAAAGCTTTTTCAAAGTCCGTCCCGTTAAATTGGAAACTGGCGGTTCCGCTTACCGTATCGTCGGCGATGATTGAAATGCGCGCGTAGTTTGAGAAAGCGTAGAGAATATCCTGTACGGGCTGGTCGATGAATTCAAAACTGACAAGCGGGGTTCTGCCGGTCTGCGCCGGCAATGACCCGGCGGCGATGAACGCCAGAAAAACCGCGGGCACTATGACCGGCTTTCTTTTTGTTTGCATGGCCTTACCTTTCAAGAAACGCGAGTATCAGTATGGCGCCGCTGCCCGCCGCCATACACGGAATGAAGGGGATGGAGCGGCGGCGGGAAATGACGATGAAAAGGAAGCCGAATGCGCATGAAAGCAGAACCGCCGGATACCACCACAGGGGGCCCAGGACAATGCCCGAAAGGGCGGCGTACCAGACATCGGCAAGCCCGAGCCGTTTACCCGAAATAAAAAAAGCGGAAAGAAAAACGATTATTCCAAGCGCGCCTCCAATAACGGGTTCACGGATGCCGCCGGGCATGAAACACCGGGCGGTAAAGAAGAACAGCAGGGCCCCCCACAGGAGAAAGCGGGATACGGCGCCGTTTTTCATGTCGAGAATGGAGATAAAAAGCGAGAATAAAAAATACAGCGCGTACAGAACCATCATAAGGCCTTTTCCCCCGCCAGTATACCACCAAAAGGGGAAAAGCAACAGGATTTCATGAAAAAAAGCCGAAAAATGCGTGAAGTCTCACGTAAAAATCTGACCGAAAACCGGAAAAATCTCACGTTAAAATTCTGACCATGGTTTTTACCTGTCAGTATTTTTGCGCACTCTGGAGCAGTTGGTCAACCGCCTT
>JAISAQ010000094.1 GCA_031266775.1 Treponema sp. | reverse complement strand
TCCAGCCAGGGCCGGGCCGCCTTTTCCAGAATCCGCCGATTTACCAGCTTCTGTTTTTTGTCCATTAATTCCAGATTGCCCAGGGCAAGATTGGCGGCAACGCTCTGGTTAGGGAAAAGGTCCAATTCCTGGAAGATCATGGCAACCCCCCGGCGCTGGGCTTCCAGGGGATTCTGGGGAAGGTATTCTTCATCATTAAGGTAGAGGGCTCCCCCGTCGGCCTGTTCAACCCCGGTGACTATCTTGCCCAAGGTGCTCTTCCCCGCACCATTTTCCCCGACAAGGGCGCATACCTGACCGGCTTCGATATCAAAGCTCACATCCCGCAAAGCCCTGATACCGCCAAAGCTTTTCTCTATATGTTCCACCCGCAGCAAACTCGGCATATATTACCTTCTTTCGGTATTATATACCAACTCCCAATTTTTTAAAAGTGTGGAATTTTTTCCATGGCCGGAGTCTGTCTCCGCGGGGCTTGATGGTTGTGGGGTGTAGCGGTAGACATATTTCCTGTTTCCCTTCACCATTTACAGGTATTCGTTATGTGTATCTATTTTAGCGGGACTTGCCAGTGATTATCAGTGTATCCCGGCGCTGTGACATTCCGCGTTTTCAGTTTGACTGGTTTCTTGAACGGCTTGACGCCGGGTTTGCCGATGTGTCCAATCCCTTTAATACCGCGCAGGTTAGGCGTGTTTCCCTGCTTCCCCAGGACGGCGCGGTTTTTGTTTTCTGGACCCGTGATCCCCGTAATATCGCCGTGCATGCGGAGGAGCTTGAGGGGCGGTCCTGCCGCTTCTACACGATGGTTACGGTAACGGGGTATCCTCCGGTTCTGGAAAGCGGCGCGGTTCCCGCGGAAACGGCCGTTGCCGCCATGCGGCTGCTTGCGGAAAAAACGGATTCCCGGCGGGTTATCTGGCGCTACGATCCGGTTTTTTTAAGCAGCATAACAGACCCTGAATTTCACCGCCGTAATTTCAAGAGTCTGGCGCGCGGCCTTAAAGGATCGGTGCGGCGGGTTATCATCAGCCTGTACGATGAATACGGCGGGGCGAAGCGGCGCATCGCGGCTCTGGAAAGGGCGGGCGCGTTTAGCATGTTGCCGCTCAGGGCGGACGGCGCGCCTGTCCCGGAACTCAAAGCGCTGATCGCCGATCTTGCGTCTATGGCGCATGAGGCGGGTATGGAAATACAAAGCTGCGCCGAAGATCCCGCTTTGCCGGGGATCGGGGCCGGCGCCTGCATAGACGGGGATCTGATACGGGAGTTATGGGGCATAGAGGCCCCCGCCCGCGACAAACACCAGCGGCCCCTGTGCCTCTGCGCCGCGGCCGCCGACATAGGCCGCTACGGCTCCTGTCCTGCGGGTTGTGTGTATTGTTACGCATCACGGTGATGCGCGGCGGCAGCGCTGGCGCGCCGCTTCATAGAGCAGCACCCCGGCGGCTACCGATACGTTAAGGGAATCTACCTGGCCCCTTGCGGGAACGGCTACCATGGCGTCACAGTGTTCCCGAAGCAGCCGCGAAATGCCGTTTCCTTCATCCCCAAGGACAATGACGGCGCGGCCCCCAAGATCCACGGTATAAACCGGCTCTCCCTTCATGTCGGCGCCGTAGATCCAGAAGCCCGCTTTTTTTAAGTCTTCCACGGCGCGGGAAAGGTTCGCCGCCTCCGCGGCCGGAACATACGAGACCGCGCCGGCGGAGGTTTTTGCGATAACATCCGCGTGTTTTGCGTTCCGTCTTTTGGCCGAGACCACAAGATCAACGGCAAACTGATCGCAGGAACGCAGTATGGCCCCGTAATTGTGCGGATCGGTAATGCCGTCCAGCATAAGGACAAGGGCATCCTTTTTGTCCCCCAGCCCCGCGATAAAATCCTCAAGGCTGATGTCTGTTCCCGAAACGGAAAGGGCGTCTTCGGTTTCCAGGGCTATTCCCCGGTGGTCCGGGGCAAGCCGGTCAAGCTCGCTTGTACCGACCCTGTCCACCCGGATCTTGTGTTCCAGGGCAAGGGCGGCTATTTCCCTTGCCCGCGGCCCGGCCTTTGCAAGAAGCAGCGGGCCTCTGCCGGCTTTTCCCGATCTGATATATTCTTCAATGGCATGAAAGCCCGTCAGATAGGTCATGTCTTATTTTCAGGATGCCGGAAACAGGACGTTAGATGATCATTTACAAGACCCGAAGCTTGCAGGAATGCGTAGATGATTGTAGGCCCCACAAATGAAAACCCCTTCTTTTTAAGTTCCGCGGAAATCCGCTCTGAAAGTTCCGTGGAAGCAGGAATTTCCGCCGCCGTTTTGAAATGGTTAACAACAGGCTCCCCGTCCACCCAGTTCCAGAGCCATTTTGAAAAAGACGCCGAGCCTTCCGTCATCTTAAGATAGGCCTTGGCGTTTTCTATTGCCGATTCAATCTTCCGCCTGTTTCTGATAATGCCCTGATCCCCCATGAGGCGGTTTATGTCCCGCTGGGTATACCGGGCAATCTTTTCGGGATCAAAGGAATCAAACGCGGCGCGGTAGCCTTTTCTTCGCTTTAGAATGGTAAGCCATGAAAGCCCGGCCTGGGCGCCGTCCAGAATAAGGGCCTCAAAAAGTTTCCGGCTGTTTTTTTGCGGTTTTCCCCATTCCCTGTCATGATAGGATGTGTACAGTGTATCGCCCTGACACCAGGAACACCGGACAACGGGTTCCGGCGTTTTAATGCGGTGATTCATCGGAAAAATGATATTCCTTTTTTGAAGAATATGCTATATGATAAGACGATACGGTAACAGGAGCATGTAATGGCCGGTGCGGATATAGGACTTATTGGTCTTGCGGTAATGGGTGAAAACCTTGTTCTCAATATGGAAAGCAGGGGATTTCAGGTTGCGGTGTATAACCGCACCGTTTCCAGGGTTGACGCGTTTGTGCAGGGCCGCGGCGCGGGCAAAAAAATAACCGGATGCCGCAGCGTGGCGGAACTGGCGGCGGCCCTTGAGCGGCCGCGGAAGGTCATGATCATGGTCAAGGCCGGCGCGGCGGTGGATGAAACCATACAGCAGTTGTTGGGGGTTTTGGAGAAAGGCGACGTGATCATAGACGGGGGAAATTCCAATTATCAGGATACCATACGCCGCACCGCCTTTGTGGAATCACAGGGGCTTTTGTATATAGGAACGGGAGTTTCAGGCGGGGAAGAAGGCGCCCTGACCGGTCCTTCCATTATGCCGGGGGGGTCTCCGGCCGCCTGGCCGCTGGTAAGGCCCATCCTGCAGGCTATTGCGGCCAAAGCCGGCGGAAACCCCTGTTGCGACTGGGTCGGTGAAAACGGCGCCGGCCATTTCGTCAAAATGGTTCATAACGGCATCGAATACGGCGACATGCAGCTTATCGCCGAAACCTACGACATCATGAAAAAAATTCTGGGCTTTTCCCATGAAAAAATGGGCGATGTCTTTGAAGACTGGAATGCGGGAGACCTTGACAGTTACCTTACCGGGATAACCAGGGACATACTCCGGTTCAAGGATGAAGACGGCCGGCCGCTTGCCGAAAAAATACTCGATACGGCAGGTCAAAAGGGAACCGGAAAATGGACCGGCATGGCGGCGCTGGAATTCGGCGTACCGCTTACCCTCATTGGAGAAGCGGTGTTCAGCCGCTGTCTTTCGGCCGCCAAAGCCGAACGGGTACGGGCGGGGAAAATTTTTTCGGGTCCTGTAATCGAAAAACCGGCCGATGAATCTGCCTTTACAAGTGATCTTGGAAAGGCCCTGTACGCCGCCAAGGTGGTCTCCTATGCGCAGGGCTATCTTCTTATGCGGGAAGCCGCCAGGGAATGCAAATGGAACCTTAATTACGGGGGCATAGCCCTTATGTGGCGGGGCGGCTGCATCATACGGTCTGCCTTTCTTGGCAAAATAAAGGAAGCGTTTGACAAAAAACCTGATCTGGAAAACCTGCTCCTTGATCCTTTCTTTACGCGGGTCATTGAGGAGGCGCAGGAACCATGGCGGCGGGTAGCCGCGTCCGTGGTAAAAAACGGCGTGCCCGCCCCTGCCCTGCTGAGCGCCCTGGCGTATTTTGACGGTTACCGGAACGAACGGCTTCCGGCAAATCTGCTACAGGCCCAGCGGGATTATTTCGGCGCCCATACCTACGAGCGGGTGGACAAGCCCAAGGGAGAATTTTTTCACACCAACTGGACCGGAAAAGGCGGCGTAACAAGCGCGTCAACGTATACAGCGTGAGGTTTTTATGGCATCGTTACATATACCCGGCGCCGCCGGAACAAAACATGACCTTTTGGCCCTTGGGGCGCTGGTTACAAGGCTTGATCCGGGCGTGGTTCCCTTTGCGGAGGCGGACACGTACACCCTGCATGTTTCCGGGGGGGAATACAATGTGGCCGCCAATCTGTCTTCCTGCTTTGGCATGAAAACCGCCATAGCCAGCGCCATGGTGGATTATCCCATAGGAAGGCGTATTGAGGCGGCGGTGCGCAGGGCGGGTGTTACTCCTTATTACAAACGTTTTGCCCACGACGGCGTGCGGGGCCCCAATATGGCGATAGTATGGAGTGACCGGGGATACGGCGCGCGGGCGCCCGTGGTGTTTTATAACCGCTCCAACGAGGCGGCGGGGCGGCTTGCTCCCGGCAGTTTTGACTGGGATTTCATGTTAGGCGGTGTACGCTGGTTTCATTCCGGGGGAATTTTTTCCGCCCTTTCTCCTTCCACGTCGGAACTGGCGGTAGAAGCAATGCGGGCGGCGAAAAAGGCGGGCGCAGTGGTCTCTTTCGACCTTAATTACCGGGCCAAACTCTGGGCTGCGGCCGGTTTTTCCCCCGGCGCGGAAGGCGGGGGACCCGGGAAAATATTGAGGAACATTGCCGCGTATGTCGATGTTCTTGTAGGAAACGAAGAAGATCTGCAGAAGGGGCTGGGGCTCAAGGGGCCTGAAGTAGGCGGCGGGGACAGGCTTGACCCTTCTTCTTTTTTTGCCATGATGGAGAGAGTGATTTCGGATTTTCCCAATATACGCGCCGTTGCCACCACCCTGAGGGATGTCCATTCCGCGGGCCGCCATTCCTGGAGCGCCGTGCTTTGGATTGACGGCAAAAGCTACCGGGCTCCCGTCGCGGAACTTGACGTGTATGACAGGGTGGGCGGCGGCGACGGTTTTGCCGCGGGGCTTTTTTACGGCCTTCTTGCGGGCAAAGATCCGGAAGAGGCCCTTCGTCTGGGCTGGGCGCACGGCGCCCTTTTAACGACTACGCCGGGGGACGTTTCCATGGTAAGCCGTGATCAGGTAGAGGCTTTCGCGTCCGGCGGATCGGCGAGAATACAGCGTTAGATCCGGGGCTGTTTATCAAAAGTACGGAGGATAAGAAAAGGTCATGGGTTTTTTAGGCATTGTAAATTCGGATGAGGAAGTTAAAAAAAACCTTGAAGAGGTCTTTAAACAGAATCCCAGATCGGGATACGACCTTCGGTTCCTTTTTCAGGAGGAAGAGATACTCGATTTCCTGAGCTACGATCTTCCCGAAATTGTGATCATCAATTTTTCGGATCCTGTTATCAATATAGACAGCATTGTTTCCCATATACGCGAAGACAAGCGCATCCTCAACTTCGGCATTCTGGGAATATTTTCGGGTGATAAGGACAACGAAGAAGCGCTGCTCAAGAAATACATGGCCATTAATGTTCTTGCCATGCTGGATAATTACCGGCTCAGGTCCCATATCATCAAAAATATCCAGATTATCGAGCAGAACTACCAAATCATATTTCAAAGGGAATTTTCCCGCAACCTGCTGGACGGGGCCTCGGGCAGTTTTACCATAGAAAACGACATTCTTGCCGTCCCGCTGTACGCCGGAATCGGGGCCACCATTCTTGCCCAGCGGGGCCTTATCAATCCCGATAAAAAGATGCACCTTCAGCTTGCCTTGGGAGAGCTTATTGTCAACGCCGTCGAACACGGGAACTGCGGCATTACCTACGAGGAAAAGACCGAAGCCATGGAGAACGGCCTTTCTGTGGTGGATCTGGTGGCCCTGAAATGCAAAGACCCGGCGGTACGGGCAAAAAAGGTGGAATTCCTCTGGGATATACAGAGCGACAAGACCGTGTTTACCATACGGGACGAAGGAAAAGGTTTCGATGTCAAGGTACATCTTCATAAAGTTGCCACCCAGGATGCCATGAGCCTCCACGGCAGGGGCATACAGATGGCGTCGGTTCTTTCTACCGAGCTTAAATACAACGAAAAGGGCAATCAGGTGTCCCTTATATTAAAGCACGATACTTCGGTGGAGCATGAAATCCCCGTCGGTTTTTCCCATGAACAGATTGTCAGCGTAAAAAAAGGGGATATTGTACTCAGGGAAGACGAGCCCAGCGATTACCTGTACTACATTATAAGCGGCAACTATACCGTTTTTCACAATTTAAAACAGGTGGGAAGGCTTTCGCCCCAGGATATTTTTATGGGTGAAATCGCCTTTCTCCTGAATCAGCGGCGTTCCGCCTCGGTACGGGCCGAAGGGCCGGGAAAACTCGTCCTCTTGACCCGCAAAACCTTGGTCAACATTATCCGGGAATACCCTTATTACGGGATTTTTCTCTCGAAACTGCTGGCCCGGCGGCTGGTTCGCAGCAATGATCAGAACGCTACCCTCATGGAACGGCTGCGGGATCAGTGAAAAGGCCCGGCCCGGCCTTTAAAATTCATAGAAACCCCTTTTATTTTGTGATAAATTTACCTATACTGAAAAGTATAGTACGCCCTTTGGGGTGGTTTAAGGGAGTTTGCTATGACGGTAGATGGTTTGCGCAGTGAACTTGAAGGCTGTATATCAAATATCACCTCCGCCGGTTTGGGGAATCTGGACGGCGGAAACATAGACAAATTGGAGAAATTGAGCGGAGAAGCTGGCGGTCTTGACATGAAACAGGGGAAAAAACTCATAGATAATCTTGTAACCGTCCTTAAATCGTTCAAAGACGGTTCCGCCAAGGAAGACAGCGTTCAGATCCGTCTTACCGCCATGGATTTTTATATCAAAAGCATACAGGACGGCGCCATCGAGGACCTGTAGGCCCGGAAATCCCGCGCAAAAGAGCCCGGTGGTGGCCGCCGCGGACAGAGTTTTTCCCGCGGTTCCGGCGTTGTGCCGTTTGATTACCGTTTTTTCCCGGACTGGTTTTTTTGGGGAAAAGCTCCTATAGTACAAATTATGGGTGTAATAGGCGTTTTGTTCCGTGTAACCGGGGCGCTTTGCCTTTTCCTTTACGGAATGAAGGTGATGAGCGACGGCATACAGCAGGCTGCCGGCAATCGTCTGCAGCGGGTCCTTAATTTTATGACAGGAAACCGTCTCATGGGAGTCATGACCGGATTTGTCATAACCGCCATTATCCAGTCCTCTTCGGCGACTACCGTCATGGTGGTATCCTTTGTAAACGCCGGCCTCCTTACCCTGATACAGTCCATTGGGGTGATCATGGGGGCGAATATCGGGACTACCGTTACCGCCTGGATTGTGTCCCTGGTGGGTTTCTCGCTGGACATTTCGGCCCTGGCCTTGCCGGCTGTGGGCGTCGGCTTTATTGCCCGTGTCATAAAATGGAAATTCCGGAATCTGGGGGAAGTACTCATGGGGCTCGGCCTCCTTTTCCTGGGTCTTAATTTCCTTACCAAATCCATGCCCCCCCTGGGGGACAGTGTCAATATTATTGCCTCATTGTCAAATTTCGGATTTGTTTCGTCCCTTATCGGCGTAGGCGCGGGGCTTTTGATGACCCTGATTACCCATTCCTCCAGCGCTTCAACCGCCATAATGCTGACTATGGCCTTTAACGGCGTGGTAGGTTATGAAATGGCCGCCGCCATGATCCTGGGGGCCAATATCGGCACCACGGTTGACGCGGCCCTGTCGGCCATTGGAGCCAAAACCGCGGCAAAACGGGCTGCCCTGGTTCATGTGCTTTTCAATGTCATAGGCACATTTTGGGCTCTGCCGCTTTTAAAACCCCTGCTTATGCTGGTAGACATTCTTACCCCCGGAACCATCGGCGCGGTGTACGATCCCCTGATTCCCGCCCATCTTGCCATGCTGCATACGGTGTTTAACGTGATAAACACTCTGCTGTTTCTTCCTTTTGTCAAACCCTTTGCCGCCCTGGTTTCCTTTTTTATCAAGGACGACAAGGAGGAGGCCGTTTCCGTACATTACCAGCTGGCATATCAGTCAGGCGCCCTGCAGGATACCCCGGAACTGAACATACTCCGGGCGGAAAAGGAAATACGCGACATGGCGGGGATCTCTTCTTCCATGTACGCCAGGGTAAGCGAAATGCTCAAGACACTAAGGGAAACGGAAGACAGGGAAGAGGCTGTTAACGTCCTTGTGGAGGAAATGAAGAAAAAGGAAGAATACGCCGACGAGATGCGGGAAGCCCTGACCGCTTTTATTATTGAATGTACCCGTGAACATCTTAACCGCCGTTCGGAACACCGCGTTTCCCAGTTGTTGCGCATTATCGCCGATCTGGAAGACATGACCGACGACTGCTACAGCATCAGTCTGCTTCTGGAGCGAAGCGTCAAGAAAAACCTCATTTTCAAGGGAAAGGAAATGGAAGCTCTGGAGCCCTATGTCGCCCTGGTGGAAGATTTCCTTGACTTTCTGCAGGAACATCTTGGGAAACGTCTTACCCCGGAAGACAGGGAACGCGCCGAATCCCTGGAGGCGGACATCGACGAATCAAGAAACCGCCTCCGCAAGCTGGGCCGCAAGCGCATAGAGGCCGGGGAGGACGTAAAAACGGAACTGCTCTTTATCGATCTTGTCCGGCGCATAGAAAAACTCGGCGACTACTGCTTTGACATTACCGGGGCGCTTTCATACTAATGGCCCCCGAAAATTCGGAGACCCGGTACTTCAAAGAAAATTTTCATTTATTTACTCGTATGTCTGTCGGGACACGCGGTTTATGATATTTCCTGAAGCAGGGACACTTCTCTTCCTATTGTTGTTTCAGGCCCGTGGCCCGGATAAACCCGTATGTTTTTGTCCATGGCAAGAAGTTTCCTGAGGCTTTGGTGTATGCTGCCGCTGTTTCCGCCGGGAAGATCGGTGCGCCCGTAACTGTCCCGGAAGAGGGTATCCCCGCTGAAAAGGACACCCGCTGACTTGTCGTAGAATGCGGCGCTTCCCCTGGTATGGCCCGGAAGGGAAAGGACGGTAAAGGGGCCTATTTCATCCTCGTCTTCAAGAAGACGGTCCGGTTTGGGCATGCCGTTCCACAGGGCGTCCACATAGGCGGCGTTTCCCGCGGCGGCGGCGAAGCTCCGCCTGTGGACCTCAAGGGACGCGGGGCCGAAATACTCGGTGTCCAGGCGGTGAACGGCAATGACCGGCGCGCCGCCGGTTTCCGCGCCGTTTGCTTCCGCACCGGCTGTTTTCCCGTAGTATCCTGCCAGGGCGGGGAGCGCGGCGATATGGTCAAAGTGCCCGTGTGTAAGTAGAATATACAGAGGACGCATGTTGAGCCGCTTCAGGGCCGCGATGATCTTGTCCGCTTCGGCGCCGGGATCGATAACGGCGCACGCTTCACCAATGCCGTAGATCCAGCAGTTGGTGGCGATATCACCCACAATAATGCGCCGGATCATCCCGCATGGAGAATCTTCGTACATAGGAGGAATTATACACTGCGGATTTCCGATTTTCTAGTTATTATCGCCATAGTCGTTTTCTGGTACGGCCTTGTGCCGGTGGCCGGGGCTTTCATGAGCCGCCATACCTGGAGGGTTTTCAGGCGGCGTATCGACGAACTCCGCCAAAGGCCCATTCTTGATTACGGGATCTGCCGCAGCACCGGAGGCGGGGAGTTCCGCTTTACCGGGGGTTTCGAGTCGGTTACCGACAGCCATACGCTGTGGGTGCGCAGCGGCGCTCTTACCATTCCGGTAAGTCTGGCCGGGGCGTGGACCTGGCTGTTGCCCATGCAGGAAGGTTTTCCCGAAGCCTTTGATCCCGCCGAAGAAACTCCCGAACGCATACGCTGGAACCGCATATCGGCCCTGAATGAAGGAGCCAAGGTTTTTGTGGGGGGAGAGCTCGCGCTCCGGGACAACCGCTGGACCTTTGTTTCCACAAGGGAAAATCCCCTTCTTGTGATCTTTTATGACGGCCCGGATCATTCCCTTACGGCGCGCGCGATACGGGCCGGGCGGCACCGGAACGAATACTGGAATACCCTTACCCCGTACGCCCTTGCCTTGGGGGCGCTCTGCGAGATCTTCATAGCCGTCAATTTCCTTTACCGGCCCGCTTTCCGCCTTACGGTAATAACTTCCCTTACCGCTATTCTTATTCCGCTTTTTCCCTTTGTTCCCCCGGGAGTGCTTTTTACGCTGGCGTACCGCCGCCTCTGGCGGCGCGGGCGGGTTTTCAGGGCATACCGGGATCTTGTCAGGCTGCCTTTTCGTTATCTTCCCGGCGGGGAAGGCAGATGCCGCCTGCCCGGCGGGGAGTGGTACGGTTCATGCCGTCTTGAAACGCTGTCAGACGGCATGCGGGAACGGATTCCTCTTTTGATTCCGGAGCGGGAACAGAAGAAGAATGACGGCTGGTATGTTTACGGGGCCCTTGACGGCCCGGAAGAAGGCGGGGAGGTTCCTCATGAACCCCTTGACCCCTTTGCCACATTCGGCGCGGTTCCCGGCAGTCCGGCCGTTCTTGCCCGCCGCTATAATTTTACCGCCTACGCGCTTGAAACAGTATCGTGGATTCTTCTGCTTGCGGGAATAGGATTAAATGTTTTCTTCGTCAGGATGATTTTCGTCCTGTTCCTCGCCGCTCTCTAGCCCGCTTCCGGCTGCGTATTCTTCGGGCTGTTCGTCCGCGTCCCTGCGGGTATGGGCGTAGTTGACCTGCAGAGTCCTTCCCCGGAAAGGTTTCCCGTTGAGGGCCTCGATAATGGCGTCGGCAGAACTGTCCCGGACCTGCACAAAGGAATATTTGTCCAGAATGCGGATGGCCCCCACATCTTCCCTCGGCACGGCGGTTCTGGCACCGATAAGGCCCAGTATTTCGCGGGGAAACACCCGCCGGTTCCGTCCTATGCTGATAAAAAGGTGCTTTGAATCTTCTTCGGCAAGAGGATACCGGCTTTCTTCGCCCCCGGCGCGGCCGCCCCGGTCTTCGGAATTTTCCGGCTGCCCTTCCCGTCTCCGCGTCTTCTGCCCGGCAAAGCCATCCCGGGAACCGTACCTGCCGGAATGCCCGGAATTTCCCTGTTCATAAAGCATAAGAAGATACGCCGCCGCGTAGGAACGGCTGAACAGGGAAACTTCCTTTCTGAAAATGGAACGGTATTTATTAAGAATTTCCGGATCCGCTTCGTTTTTAACCTTGTCCAGAATTACCGCAATGCTTTTTTGTGTTTTTTCCTTGTCAAATTTCAGAGGCATGATCTTTCCCTGTATTTCCTGTAGTATACACGCTGCCTTAGGATGGCATATTTTCGGTGTTTAGACAATACCGCGCCGACACGGCGCGGAAGCCGTTGCGGTGCAGCACGCGGGAAAAACCTTCCGCCCCGGACGGAAGCTCAATGCTGATGACGCCGGTTCCGCTTCGGTCTATGTGTTCCAGAAAACGGGAGATGAGCGTTTCGCCTATGCCAAGGCCCCGGTATTCAGGCTTGACTTCAAGCGCGGCAATGTGAAGGGATGTTCCCCGGCGTATCCCCCAGACGTACCCCGCGAATTCTCCTCCCACGGTTTCGGCGGCAAGGGCAAGATCCCCGGGGAAATCCCCGTTCCCGGCGGGGGGTTCCGCCATATCCGCCGCCTCATCCCGGCAGAGTTCGTGCAGTTTTACCGCCGCCGCCCTGTCTTTTTCCGCGGAAAGCCGGAAGCGGAAATCTTCCAGGATCAGATCCCCTGTTTCCTCCGGTTCGCCTCCTATGCGCTCCAGTCCCCATTCTTCCCGCAGCGCGTTGTACCACTTGAGGATCTCTTTCTTCATCTCCCGTTCCTTGTAGGCGAACCAGTGCCGCTCCGCTTCGGGATGCCGCCCCAGTATGTCCTTGAAGGCCCGGAAGACCCCCTTTCCCCTGTTCAACGCGGCGGAAAGTTCGCCCCGGACAATGGGATTCCGCAGCTGCGCGGCGAAACGTTCCATAAGCCTGAAGCCGTCGGAGGAATCCCAGTCGGGAATGGGAAGACAGCGGTCTTCCTCCGGCCGTATGGCATTATCGAATTCATCCGTATTTTTGATGACGCTTTTTTCCGTATCAATAAAATATTCCCCTTCCTGATCTTCCATGGAAAAGAGGATGTCGTCGATCAGGGCTTCGGTAAGTTCAAACTGCATGTCCTGCTCCGCCTTCGGAGATGGATTCGCGGACGCTGTCTGTGTCCGGCTTCATGATTTTATTGTAGTAATGTGTTAGAATTACGGCAATATGGAAACCATGAAACGTACCGTTACCTGCGGCGGCCTGCGGGGAACCGACGCCGGAAAGACTGTCGTGCTGAACGGATGGGTGCACAGGAGGCGCGATCACGGCGGCATATCCTTTATCAACCTAAGGGACCGCTGGGGCATTACCCAGGTGGTGGTAGACCCGGTCCGTAAGCCGGAGCTTGCCGCGGCGGCCGCCGAACTCAGGAACGAATACTGCATTGCCGTGGAAGGCGCGGTGCGGCCGCGTCCTTCCGGCATGGTGAATCCTGAAATGGTCACAGGCGAAATCGAAGTGGACGCGGAGCGCATTCTTGTTCTTAATAAATCCGCGGCGCTTCCTTTTCAGATCGATGAGGAAACCAGGGCCAATGAAGATCTTCGCCTTACGTACCGCTACCTGGATCTTAGATCCGCCGCCATGCAAAAAAGAATACGCATGAGGCATGAGACGGCCTTCGCGGTGCGGGAATGGATGACCTCCCAGGATTTTTATGAGATAGAAACTCCCACATTCATTAAATCCACCCCCGAAGGCGCCCGCGATTATCTTGTCCCTTCAAGGCTTTATCCGGGAAAATTTTACGCCCTTCCCCAGTCGCCCCAGCTTTACAAGCAGCTCCTTATGGCCGCCGGTTTTGAAAAATATTTTCAGATTGCCCGCTGTTACCGGGACGAGGACGCCAGGGGGGACCGCCAGCCTGAGTTTACCCAGATAGATATAGAAATGTCTTTTGCGGGGCGCGACGACATTCTTTCCATGACCGAAGGGCTCATGGGACATGTGTTCAAAAAAGTTTTGGGCGTACAGCTTCCGGCCCGTTTCAGGCGGCTTTCCTATGAGGAAGCCCAGGAGCGCTACGGTACGGACAAGCCCGATCTCCGCTTCGGCATGGAACTTGAGGATTTTGGCCCCTATGTTGAAAAGGGAACGTTCCAGGCCTTTAAGGACGCGGTTGCCGCGGGAGGCGCGGTAAAGGCGCTGGTGTTTAAGGGCGGCGCTTCCTGTTCCCGCAAGCAGATAGAAGAGCTTGAAGGGGCCGCAAAGGTATACAAGGCAAAGGGCCTTGCCTGGATGAAGGTCCGGGAAAACCCGGCGCGGAACGGCGCTGTGCAAATGGACGAAACGTCGTCTCCGCTTGAAGGCGGTGCCGCGAAATTTTTCAGCGTCAACGCGGCGGAGATCATTTCCGGCCTTGGCGCCGGAGCGGGGGATCTTATTCTTATGGTTGCCGACGCAAAGCGAAGCGTCGCCAATACCGCCCTTGGAGCGGTGCGTTCAAAGCTGGGCCGGGATCTTGGCTTTGCCGGGCACGATCCTTCTGCGCCGCGTTTTGAATTTGTCTGGATCGTGGACTTTCCCATGTTCGAGTGGAACGGGGAAGAAGGCCGCTGGGAGGCGGCTCATCATCTCTTTACCTGGCCCCAAGAACAGTACCACGCCGTGCTGGAAAGCGATCCGGGGCAGGTCAAAGGCGATCTGTACGATCTTGTTCTTAACGGTTACGAACTGGCCTCGGGTTCCATCCGCGTTCACGATCCTGAGCTTCAGAAGCGCATCTTCAAAATTGCCGGTTTTAGCGAAGAAGAGGCGGAAAGGCGCTTCGGTTTTCTGACCGGAGCCTTTACATACGGGGCGCCCCCCCACGGCGGCATTGCTCCGGGGCTTGACCGGCTTGTCATGCTTATGGCGGGCGAAAGTTCCATCAAGGAGGTTATCGCCTTTCCCAAAAATTCCTTTGCAGTAAATCCCATGGACGGCAGTCCCTCCGAAGTGGATTCCAGACAGCTTGACGAGTTGAACATTAGAGTTGTGAAAAAAGAGCAGGGCGGGAATTTACAGGATGAAAGACTACCTTGATCTGATCTGGACCTTCATAAAAATAGGCTGCATGACCTTCGGCGGCGGTTATGCCATGGTCCCCGTGCTTGAGCGGGAAGTCATGGGAAAGAAGAACTGGATCACCATGGATGAGCTGATGGATTACTACACCATCGCCCAGATTACCCCGGGGATCATCGCGGTAAACGCCGCCACCTTTATCGGCTGCAAGCGCAAAGGCCCGCTAGGCGGCATAGCGGCAACGGTGAGTTTTCTTGCGCCGGGTTTTCTTGTCATGATCATCGTTTCCGTTTTCATCAAACGTTTCGCGGAATATACAGTAGTGCGGCATACCTTTGCCGGGATCAGAATCGCCGTGGGCGCGCTGATTCTTGACACCCTCCTCAAGCTCCTTAAAGGGGTGTTCGCTGATGCCAGGTCCGTCGTGATCTTCATCCTGGCCTTCTGCCTTGAGGCGGTGCTCAGCGCGTCGCCTGTTCTTGTTGTAACGGGCGCGGGGCTTGCCGGTTTCTTTCTTTACAGGAAAGGAAAAGGCGGGCAGGACGCTGCCGGGGATTCCCCCGCCGGTACGGAAGGCGGCGGATGAACCTTCTTCTGCTCTTTGCCGAATTCTGCAAGATAGGGCTTTTCTCCGTGGGCGGCGGACTTGCCATTCTGCCTTTTTTATATGAACTTGCCGGAAAATATGCATGGCTTGGCAGCGAAAAGGTCGGGGATCTTCTTGCTGTGGCACAGTGTTCTCCGGGGGCAATAGGGATCAACATGGGCGTACAGGCGGGTTTTCTTGCCGCGGGAATTCCCGGATCGTTTGCCGCCGGGTTAGGCCTTGCCGCGCCGTCCGTAGCGATTATCATACTTGTTTCCCGCGTGTTTGCCGCCTTTAAGGCAAACCGCATTGTCGCCGCCGTTTTCCGGGGGCTCCGTCCCGCCGCCGCCGGGCTTCTTGCCGCCGCGGCCTTTTCGGCCCTGCGTATTCCGCTCTACAACAGCGGTTTTACGGCATGGTACGAGATCCTCAAATGGCGCGAATGCATACTTTTTGTGGTAATTTTTATCCTTGTCCGCCGGCTAAAAATACATCCTGTTTTTTACATAGCGGCGGCGGGCGCGGCGGGAGCGCTGCTGGGGTTGTAGCGCGGGTTTGTTCAGCGGGCTTGTTTAGTAACCCGGCCGGCCGCCTGAAACGGCGGCGTTGTCCAGTTCGAATACGCCGGGTTTCAGGGAAATTGCGGGAACGTTGTCCCCCGGTTCTTCCTCACCGGAATTTTCCGCAAGGTACGAGACCCGCGCGCCGGGCGCCGCTTCTTCAAGCGCGGCGGCGGCGGTGTTTACCGCGATGCGGTTTTGTTCCTCCGGGCTAAAGGCGCGGCAGGCGGGGCAGGAGCACCAGGTCTTTTCATGCCCTCTGTCGGGCCAGAGATGCCAGATGGTCCCTTCCGTTTCCGCCGCGCTTCCCGTCTGTGTTTTTTTTGCCTGGGATTGTATCCTGCGGCACAGTCCGGCAAGTTCCTTTTTAAGAACGGCAATGGCGCCGGGGCTGGTGGGGCAGAAGTTGTAGCGCCTTGTCCGCCTGCCTTCTTCCATGCGGAAAAAATCCCGGTGAAAGAAAAAATACCGGCGGGGTACAAGGAGCGAAAGATCCCAGCCGCCTCTTTCCACAATGAGGCTGTAGAGGGCGGCGTTTTCCGGCGGCGTGTCCCGCAGGGAAACGACAATGGCGTCGCAGCGGTTCCGGGCGGCCCAGCGGGCAAGGCCGGCCGCCTTTTTCGGTTTTTCCCCGGACGGAATGACAAAACGCCGCCTCTTTTCGGGCCCTTTTACGGAGGCTGCGTAGGCGTTTTCCCGCGCCAAAGGGTATTCGCCGCCCGCCGCCGGTGCGGGAAGCATCTCGCGGCCGCTTTCCGGCCAGCGTATTCCCAGCGCGTCAAGAAAATCAAACACGCCGTTGCAGAGGCCCCGGTTCGAATCGCCGTAGATCTCGATACGGTCCCGGCCCTGTCTCCAGGAATAACCGTTTCCAAAGGGACCGTCTTCTCCGGCGTTAAGGAGGATAACGGGAACCGTGTCGCCGGGCGCGGGGCCCGCCGCGTCCATTATTTCAGGCGCCGCCGGTGAAAGACCCGCCCGGCTCCGCAGAAGCCCCGTGTAATACACAAGTTCTTCCACCGCGGCAGGGTGTTCTTTTGGGGCAAGGATTACCCATGGTTTTGATACACCGAAAAATCCCATTTATTCCGCCTGCGGGTTTAATACCCCGTCCTTCAGAACGGGGAGAGTCATTTTTCCCAGGGGAAAACATAATCGACGCCGTTTTCATCCCGGACCGCGGTAAGGGAAGCCCGTACCGCCGGGTTAACGGGAACGCCTTTTTTGCTCCGTTCGAGGAACGCAAGGTATTCTTTTTCGCCCGCGGTGTAGATCCTCTCCTGGCCTTCCGCCTTTTTGGAGGCCCGCAGTTCCCGCAGTATGTCCCCGGCGGTTTTTTTGAAGGCCTCAGGCTCTGTAAATGCGTTGATGTCAATGGCGATAAAGAAATGCCCCAGATGGTAGGGCCGGTGGCTGCCGTCGGGGTTTATTCCGGTAAGGGTCTTGAGGAAGGAGCCGCCCTGTAGCGCCGCGGACAGCACTTCCACCACCGTGGCCCAGCCGTAGCCTTTGTAGCCGGCCAGCTCTTCGCCTATGCCTCCCATCGGAGTAAGGGCGCAGGTTCCCGCAATAAGGCCCTTGAGCGCGGCATTGGGATCGGTAACAGTGTTTCCCTTCCCGTCAATAACCCAGCCTGCGGGCATGGTCTTGTTGATCCTCGCGTAGTGCTCTATTTTGCCCCGCTGGGTAATGGATGTCGCGCAGTCTATGACAAAGGGGAAATCTTCGTCGGTAGGAAAACCTATGGTCAGGGGATTGGTGCCCAGCATGTTTTCCACGCCGAAGGTAGGGGCTATGGAAGGACGCGCGTTGGTGCCGGTAAAACAGATCATGTTTTCTTTTGCGGCCATGAGTGCGTAATAACCGGCAATGCCGTAATGGGTGGAGTTGCGCACCGCCGCCATGCCCAGCCCGCATTTTTTTGCCTTGTCAATGGTCATCCTCATGGCCTTAACGGCGATTACGTGGCCCATGCCGTCGTGGCCGTCGATAACCGCAGTCGAAGGCGTTTCCCGTATAATTTCAAAATTGGTTTTGGTAAACTGTATGCCTTCTTTAATGCGATCTATGTAGATGGGTTTGAGCCGGCCAACGCCGTGGGAATCTATGCCCCGTTTGTCCGATTCTATGAGTACGTCGGCGCAGATAGCGGCGTCTTCCGCCGGAACGCCGGTGGCGATAAAGGCCAGGCGCATGAATTCGCGCATTTCATCAAAGCTTGCATAAACGGTTTCATTACTGGTAAGCGGCATATATCCTCCTTGCGCTTGTCTTGTTTCAATTATATAGTAAATATGGAAAATGATAAACCATACAGCGCGGAAAAAAGAAAAGGATTCCGGGCCTGAAGAATTCTGGCGGAATTATGCCGAACGGTACGGCGAAAAAGTGCTTGCCTACAGGCTGGGAAAGTACGTTTCAGGCTGGGATGAATTTGAGGCCGCGGGAATTTCCGGCCTGTGGGGCCTTGTCATAGCCACTTCCGGGGGGTTTCGCTTTCACCATTTTCCCCAGGAAAACTGGCTGCAGGCTGCCGCCAGGTCCGTCTCGGGCGGCGAGCCTCCGCAGGAAAAAACAATCTTCATACCGGCGCCGGGCATCCTTTCCGCCGGAATTTTCACCGAAAAAAAACTGTGGAAACGGCTCCTTGCGCCGCGCTCTCCCCTTCTTGTGATCCGTTACCAGAGCGGGGACGGCGAAGAACGGGAACTTGCCGCGGAAACGGACGGCGGGGCCGAAGGGCTTGCCGCGGAACTTTGCGCGCTGATTTCCCCCGCGCCTCAAGCCGTTACACCGTGAGTTGATCGATGTATTTTTGCAGACTCTGTTTGATGTACCGGTGTATCACCATTTTGCCGTCTTCGTTCGTTTTGGAAGGATCAAACAGCAGGATGTAAACATCTTTGTCATCCCGCCTTTTTCCCATAAGAACGGCGTCGACCATGAGAAGGCCGCTTCTGAGTTTCAGCTGTACGTTTTTAAGCAGGGAATTGGGGGCCGTTTCGGGAAAACCTTCTATTCTGGCGGCGGTTCCCGCGGAACTGATGTCAAGAATTTTCCCCTGAAAAAGCCCTTCGTCGCCCTTATAATTCATTGTGGCGCCGGGATCTTCCCCGCAGAAGGCGCGTATGTATTTACGGCGGCCCTTGGCTTCGTTCGCGTCAAGGGCGTTAAGGATGATCTTGGTGCTCTGCTGTACTCCCAGTTTAAGCTGAATGTACCCGCAGGGAACCGAAAGCTTCATGAGGTATTTTTCCATGAGCGCCCTGTCCTGATTGTACGACAGTATCCCAAGTTTGGACCCTTGTGTTTTGGGGTTTTCCTGAAGATCCTTTATGTACGCCTCCCATTCCTGTTCCGGCATGCCCTCGTCTATGTTTATAAACATAATGGAGCCGGGAAATTTTCCCAGCAGCTTCACGGCCCGCTTGTGATCCTTTAGGGTGTAGGTTTCAAAGCCGCTCATGATAAGAATGTCAAGCATTTCCTCACGAATAACGCTGTGGGGATACAAAAGAAAAACTTTTTTGCCCAGGGCATCGCCTTGTTCCATGCCGGTAATAATACAGTTGAAAGAACGGGAAATTCAAGGGCAAGCGAAGGCGAAGCTTTGCCTTTGCCCGGGGAGACAAAGAACCGGGGTAAAATCCGGCGTCTCTGCAACAGTGTCTGGTACCCATTCGGCTGTTTGTAGTATACTGATTTTGGAGATATGTTATGGGGACTTTTTTTGAAAAAATCAGCCTGACCAATGTAAAAGATGACGTGCGGGTTGAGTGCGGATTGCGTGATGAAGTCCGTACCGTTACCCTTGAAGCCATGCCCGATACCGGCGCATGGGCACTGATAATTAATGAAGAGGTGCGGCAAAAATTGGGGCTTGCCATCGTAGAAACCGTAGAATCCAGTATGGCCGACGGTTCTACAGCTATGCACGATCTGACCGAAGCGGTGGAAATCCGCTGGAAAAACCGCCGGATCATCCAGCAAGCGGTAGTTATGCCGGACGCAAAGGAAGTTCTTCTTGGGGCGTTGCTGTTGGAGGGTATGGATTTATACGTTGATCCGGTAAACCAGCGTCTGGCTGGTGTTCATGGGGACAAGCCGGTGTATATGGCCTGCTAAAAAAACAGGAGGGTGTATGAAGTCAGTTAAGGACAAGCTTGTTCTTGTCACAGGCGGGGCCTCCGGTATAGGGCGCCTTATGGCCCTTGATTTTGCCCGCCGCGGGGGAAGGGTCGTCATCTGGGATCTTTCCCAAAAAGCAATCGGCGAGACCGTAGAAGAAGGCCGGAAGGCAGGGCTCGAAATAGACGGCGCGATCTGCGACGTAACGGACCGTCTTGCCGTGTACAGATGTGCGGAAGAACTGACGGAAAAGGCGGGGCCCGTGGATATTCTGGTGAACAACGCGGGAATCGTGAACGGTAAAACTCTGCTTGATACGGCCGACGAAAAAATCAGGAAAATAATGGACGTGAATTCCCTGTCGCTTTTTTGGACCGCAAAGGCGTTTCTTCCCTCCATGCTGGAACGGGACACCGGGCATATCGTAACCGTTTCTTCCGCCGCGGGGCTTGTGGGAATTTCCGGGCTTGCCGATTATTGTGCCAGCAAATTCGCCGCCTTCGGCTTTAACGAGGCCGTCCGTATGGAGATGCGGCGGCTTCGAAGCAAGGTACGGACCACCATCGTTTGTCCCTTTTTTATCAACACGGGGATGTTTGACGGCGTTAAAACCCGTTTCCCCCTGCTTTTGCCCATTCTAAAACCTTCACATGCCGCGTCGAAGATCGTCAAGGCAGTGCTGAAGAACCGCAAATGCCTCATCATTCCCCCCTTTGTGTACTGTATCTTTTTGCTGAGGATGCTGCCTGTCTCCGTTTTTGATTTTATCGCCGATTTTATGGGGGTAAACCGTTCCATGGACAATTTTACGGGGAGGAATTGATATGGCGTCTGCACCTGAAAAAGAAACGCATGACGGCGCGGCGGGGGAGGCTGTAAGGGAGGCCGTTGCCCGTGCGCGGGCGGCGCAGTCCTCCTGGGCTGCCTTTTCCTATGCACAGCGGGCGGCAAGGCTAAAAAAGGCCGGCCGGTATCTGGCGTCCCATATTGATGAGATAACCGAAACCATACACCGGGAAAACGGCAAGCTGCGCATGGATGCGCTGGCCGCGGAACTGCTCCCCGCGGTTCTGGCCCTTTCCTATTATAGTAAAAGGGGGCGGAAATTCCTCGCCCCCCGGAAGCTGCGGGGCGGCAGTCTCCTTATGTTCAACAAGCAGAGCCTCCTTGTCAAAAAGCCCTGGGGCGTGGTGGGGATCATTTCACCCTGGAATTATCCCTTTGCCATTCCCTTTTCGGAAACCGTCATGGCCCTTCTTGCGGGAAACGCCGTTATCCTTAAAACCGCGTCCGTTACTCCCGGCGCGGGCAGGGCCATTGCCGGTATTTTCGGCGCGGCGGATCTGCCGGAAGGGCTTTTTACCCATGTTGAAATTCCCGGCGCTAAAGCCGGACCCGCCTTTATTTCGGGCGGCGTGGACAAGCTCTTCTTTACCGGTTCCACGGCAACGGGAAAAGAGATCATGACTCTTGCGGCGTCCCGCCTTCTTCCCCTTGTTCTGGAACTGGGCGGCGCCGATGCGGCGATAATCCGCGGCGACGCCGATCTTGACCGGGCCGCCCTTGGCGTACTCTGGTCCGGTTTTTCCAACTCGGGACAGTCCTGCGGCGGCGCCCAGCGCATTCTGGTTCACCGCGATGTGTACCGGCCCTTTCTGGAAAAGCTCTGCGCGCTTGTGCGGAATTTCAGGGCTGGTGAAGGGGAAGACTCCGATTTTGGCCCCATGACCACGGTGAAGCAGAAGGAGGCGGTTGAAAAGCAGATAGCCGCCTGTCTTGCCATGGGAGCGAAAATAGCGGCCCAAAGCGCCGCGCCGGGGCCTGACGTTTCGTTTCCGGCGGAACGTTTTATTCCCGCCATGGTCCTTACGGATCTGGGCCCTGAAACGCCCCTCATGACGGGTGAAATTTTCGGTCCTGTGGTGGGAGTGTGCCCGGTAGAGGACGATGACGAGGCGCTCCGTATCGCCAACTCGTCTTCTTATGGGCTTACCGGATCGGTGTGGTCAAAAGATCGCCGCCGGGCGCGGGAAATTGCCGCCCGCATGAACGCCGGTGCGGTGATGATAAACGATCACCTCATGTCCCACGGCCTTGCCGAAACTCCCTGGGGAGGCTTCGGCGATTCCGGGCTTGGAAAGACCCACGGCGAGGCCGGATTCGCCGAGATGTTTAAAACCACAGTCGTGGTGGATGACGCGCTCCCCGGCGTCAGGCGCAACCTTTGGTGGCATCCCTATTCGGAGGAGGTTTTCCGGGGCATCCGCGCCGCCGCTGTTTTTGCCGCCGCATCGCCTCTTTCAAAGAAACTCCGCGCCGTTCCCCCTCTTCTGAAAATTTTTTTCCGGTACTGGAAGAAGGAGTAACCGCGCCGGGACCTTGACAATGTCACCATACAATGGTAGCCCTAAAAATATATGCAGGCGGTAATTCTGGCGGCGGGCATGGGCAGCCGCCTGGGAAAGTACACCCGGAACAATACGAAGTGCATGCTCAGAATAAACGGCCGCACCCTTATCGAGCGGGCCCTTGACGCGCTGGATGCCGCGGGCATACGGAAATGCTTTATCGTGGCCGGGTATCAGAAAGACAGCCTTGTCAATTTTGTCGGCCACAAACACAAAAACATCGACATAACCTACATCATCAACGATATTTACGACAAAACCAACAACATCTATTCGCTGTACCTTGCAAAGGACCGTCTGCTGGAAGACGATACCCTTCTGCTTGAAAGCGACATAATCTTTGAAGACCGTATCATCGAAGATCTGCTCCGGCATCCCGAACCGACCCTCGCGGTAGTTGCCCGGTACGAATCGTGGATGGACGGAACCGTTGTTCAGATTTCAGGCGGCAATGTCATTACCCAGTTTATTCCGAGAAAATTTTTCAGGTACGATCAAAAGGAATCGTATTACAAGACGGTGAACATCTATAAATTTTCCGCTGATTTTCTGCGGAATTCCTATGTTCCTTTTCTTGACGCCTATTCAAAGGCCATGGGCCGCAATGAATATTACGAACAGGTTCTGCGGGTAATCGCGGCGCTCGACAAAAACGAACTTAAAGCCATGGTTCTCGATGATCACAAATGGTACGAAATTGACGACATCCAGGACAAGGACATTGCGGAAACGATCTTCTGTGATGATCCTGATGAAAAATTCCGCCTTGTCGGCCGGCGTTACGGCGGTTATTGGCGTTTTCCGGGAATGCTGGATTTCTGTTATCTGGTTAACCCCTATTTTCCTGCCGTACAGATGCGGAACGAAATGGACGCGTGTTTCAGGGATCTCCTTACGGAATATCCTTCCGGGCTTGACGTAATCAACTTGCTTGCCGGAAAAATGTTTAACATAGAAGCGCCCCATATCCTTGCCGGCAACGGGGCCTCGGAGCTTATCCGCGCACTTTCGCCCCTGGTCAAGGGAAAGACGGGGATTATCTATCCTTCCTTTAATGAATATACGGAAAGCATCAAGGCGGAAATAGTTCCCCTGTATCCCGGTAACATATCCTACACGGCGGACGATCTTGCCGCGTGGCTGGATCGCTGCGATAACCTGCTCTTAATCAACCCGGACAATCCTTCGGGCAATTTTATCCCGGAAGATGATCTGCGGCGTCTTCTTCGCCTTTTTGAAGACAGGCGGAAAAGGCTCATTCTTGATGAATCCTTTGTTGATTTCAGCGGTGCTAAAGGCGGCTCCCTTCTTTCCGGGGAAACGCTGGCCGAATTCCCGCATCTTGTTATCCTTAAAAGTTTGAGCAAAAGTTACGGCATTCCGGGCATACGGCTCGGCGTTCTGGCGTCAGGAGATTCCGGCCTTGTCGCGGAAGTCCGCAAAAATCTTCCCATATGGAACATCAATTCTTTTGCCGAATATTTTCTGCAGATTATGGGAAAATATACGGGGGACTACCGCGCCGCCTGCCGCCTTATCGCGGAAGAAAGGGACCGTTTCGGCGCGGAGCTCGAAAAGACCGGCCTCTTTACGGTGTACCCTTCGCGGGCGAATTATTTTTTATGCAAATGCCGGAATTGTACTGCCCGGGAACTGGCGGTTTACCTGCTTGCCCGTAACATCTTTATCAAAGATCTTTCCGGCAAGAAAGGCATTGACGGCCCGTCGTGGATAAGGCTTGCCGTCAGAAACAGGGCCGACAATGACGCGCTGATTGAAAAGCTCAAAGAGTTCGGCAGCGTTTCATCATGATCCTTTACGATCCTTCCCTTGCCACAAACTGCCGCGATTACGGCATCATGCTTCCCATTTCTCCTTCAAGGGGGGAAAAAATAATTGAATTCCTGGGCGTGGTTCCCGAAAAGCCCGAAGGGACAGGCGATCTTGTTACACGGGAAGACGTTGAGCGGGTCCACGACAGGAATTTTGCCGCCGCCCTTTACGGGGATACGCCGGAAGGAGAACGGGCTCTTGAAAAGGCCCTGCTCCAGGCGTACGAACTTGTTGACGCCGAAGGAAAGCCGCATCGTTACGAGCCGGGCCGGGCGGTAAAGCCCCTGCGCGGGCTTTTCGACGCCACACGGGCCCAGACCGCCGGAACGTACCTTGCCTGCCGTATGGCCCTTGAACGGTCGTTCTGTTATTACCTGGGCGGCGGCATGCATCACGCGCGTTACGATCACGGGACCGGGTTCTGCCTGATAAACGACATCATGATCGCCGCGGGGAAAATTCAGGCCGAAGGGCGCGCCGGCCTTCTGTGGATAGTGGATGTGGACGCCCACAAGGGCTGCGGGACCGCCGAATTGATCCGCTTTGCGCGGGAACGGGGCGGCCTGGGAGGGGCTTCTTCCCGGGAAATTTTGAGCCTTTCCATACACATGGCCTCAGGCTGGCCCCTTGATGCGGAAACCCTTGCCGCCGCCGTACCGGGACGGGCGCCCCTTATTCCCTCCGATGTCGAGATCCCCGTGGAATCAGGCGGGGAAGCCCGCTACAACGCCGAACTGGAAAAGGGGCTTCGTAAACTGGAGGAACTTTCCGCCGCGCGGGGGCGGAGCGTTCCGGATCTTGTCATCGTGGTGGACGGGGCCGACCCTTACGAGTACGACGGCCTTCCTTCAAGCGCCCTTCTCAGGCTGAGCCTTGAACAGTGCGTCGGGCGGGACACGCTTATATTCCGTTATCTCGCGGAACGGAATATCGCTTCGGCGTGGATCATGGCCGGCGGCTACGGGGAACGGGCTTGGGAACCCACGGCTCATTTTCTGCGCACGGTATTCCGTACGGTACTTCCGCACGGCTCCGCCTGTTAGAGGAAAAAGTGCGTCCCGAACGTATCGATAAGAGAGAGAACCCCCAGCGCCGCGGTGTATACGGCGAAGATGATAAGGGAGCGCTCCCGGATTATTTTCAGCATAAGCCTGATTGAAAAGAAACCCACAACGGCCGCGGTGAGGGTTCCGGCGATAATGGGCGCCGCCCCAATGCCCGCCGCGTCTCCCCCCGGCGCGCCGCCCGCCATATCCTTTAACTGAAGGACCAGCGCCCCCAGAATCGCCGGGATCGACAGCAGAAAAGAAAAGCGGGCGGCGAAATTCCGGTCGAGCCTTCTGAAAAGCGATCCCGAAAGGGTAGCGCCCGACCGGGAGACTCCGGGGATAATGGCTACCGCCTGAAAGATCCCTATGACAAGGGCGTCGGGCCATCTCATGGCGGTCCTGCCCGGGGGAACGGCGGTTCCGGAGGGGGGCCGCGTGCCCGCCGCCGTGCTGTTCCTGGAGGCCAGTTCCGAAAGGGCCAGCATGGCCGCGGTAATGAGGAAGGCAAACCCAAGGAAAGCCCCCGAGGTAAAGGCCTTTTCGATATGTTCTTTGAAAATCAGCGCCGCGATAACCGCCGGAAGGGTGCCTATTACAAGATAGCCGGTAAGCGGCTGTATGATGCGGCGGAGTATGTCCCAAATATCCCGTCCAAGAACGGCAAAAACGGCCGTCAGAGTGCCCGCGTGAACCATAATATCAAAAAAAAGAACCGGTTCGGTAATTCCGAAAATTTTCTGCAAAAGGACAAGGTGTCCCGAGCTGGAAACAGGCAGAAATTCGGTTATGCCCTGTACGGCCCCCAGTACGACGGCAGTAATAATGCTCATATTCCGCTCCCCGCTTACAATACCCGCCCCGGTCCCCTTGTTCAAGGCCCGTTGCCGGGAAAGTTGTTCAAAAATTGAACAACTTTCCCGTATCCGGTTGCAATCAAAATCAAAATATGCTATGGTGTTGTACGGCCGTCCTGCACGGCGTTAGACAATCCGGCAAGCCTGTTTCGGCGGCGGCCGGGTCATGAAGACGGATTCGCGTCCTTGTTCCATATTTTACGGTGGAAAAGGTCCTGTTTTGCCCGAATAACCTGAACAACAAGAGTTTTCTTTGATATATTTGCAAGATCTCTACAAATCCTACCCTATGGGCCGTATCAGCGTAGATGCTCTTAAGGGGATTAATCTGATCCTTGACCGGGGGGATTTTATTTCCATTGCGGGGCCTTCGGGTTCGGGAAAGACCACCCTTATGAACATTCTGGGGCTTATCGACAGGCCCACAGGGGGCAAGGTTCTGTTCGGCGGCAGAAATACCGCCGGTCTGAGCAGGCGGGAACTGACCCGCATGCGCCGGAATCTTATTGGTTTTGTGTTCCAGTCCTTTAACCTTCTTCCCGTTCTTAATGTGTTTGAGAATGTGGAACTTCCCCTGGTTATTGCGAAAAAGGGAGGTTCCAAAAAAGAAAGGCGGGAAAGGGTTGAAGATCTGCTTGAAGAGGTGGGGCTTGCGGACCGGCAGAAGCACCTTCCCGCGGAACTTTCCGGGGGGCAGCAGCAGCGCGTTGCCATTGCGCGGGCCCTGGTAACACGGCCCGAAATTGTCATTGCCGACGAGCCTACCGCCAATCTTGACTCGGCCACCGGGGAACGCATTCTGGAATTAATGAAGAAGGTAAACGGGGAAGACGGAACCACCTTCATTTTCTCAACCCACGATCCTGATATTTGGGAAATGGCCGATCATGTAATTTTCCTTAGGGACGGCGCGGTTGAGTCGGACCGGCGGAAAAAATCCGGCCCCGAAAAGCAGGACGCAGTATGATCCTTCTTCTTGCCTTCAGAAACATCATCAGAAACAAAAAGAACAGCCTTATTGTTGTTCTGCTTATTATGGTAATTACCTTTCTTTTTTTTATCGGGAACAGTCTTATCGGCAGATCTGAACAGAGCCTTCACGAAGCCTTTGTGGAAAGCCTTACCGGCGATGCGGTGATCCAGAAGTCCGGTGATGTTGTCATGAACCTCTTCGGGGCCAATGTCCCCGTTATTGATGAATTCTTTACGATTCCCATGCTGCCCGCCTATGACACGGTCATGGAGGCGGTCCTCGCGGAACAGGGAATAGCCGGCATTACGAGCCAGGTTTCCTGCAAGGTGTATCTTGATCTTGGCGGCGTCCGTGAAGCGGCCCTGCTGGCGGGCGTTGATACGGACACGTACTTTTCCCTTTTTGACGGAATACGGCTGGAAGAAGGGCGTTTCCCGGTTTCCGGTGAATACGGCGGCATGATTACATCGGAAAGGGCGGACCGTATCGCCGAAAAGACCGGAATTCGTCCTGAGGCCGGGGATTCCATGCTGTTTACCTCCGCGGGAAAGACGGGGTTTAAAATACGGGAAGTGCCCCTTACCGGCATTTTCAGCTACCGGAATCCCGGCCAGTTTATGAACGAGGTGATCCTTGCCGACCCGCAGACGGCGCGGGTCCTTGCCTCCATTCAGGTGGCGTCTTCGGATGTCGCCGTCGGCGGGGAAGCCCTGGATCTTCTGGATGTTTCTGTTGACGGACTTTTTGGGGAAGATTTTTCCGCCGGGGAAGACTTCTCCGGCGGCGCGGGGAATGCCGGTTCCGGGGACGGCCTTTTTTCGGCCGCCGCCCTGGCGTCTTTCTTAAGCGCCTCAAAAGAAGCAAACGTCCCTCTTGCAGGGGGCGACTGGAATTTTATCATTTTGAAATTCAGGAAAGGAATTTCCGTTTCGGCGGCAATTGCTTCCCTCAACAGGAAGCTCCTCCCCTACGGTGTCCGGGCGGTAGACTGGCGCATGGCCGCGGGAATTTCGGCGATACTCATGCTGATGGTGCAGGCCCTTTTCAATTCCGGCATGTTTTTGGTCAGTGTGGCAGGGGGTATCGCGGCGGTAAATATACTCCTTGTTTCGGTTTTCAGGCGGACCAGGGAAATAGGAACCCTGCGGGCCATAGGCGCGGAGGATGCTTATATACGCGGCCTTATCCTCGGTGAAAACGGAATCCTCGCCGCCGCCGCCGGTGTGCTGGGAATACTTGCCGGTTATGTGTGTATACGTCTTGTCAATTCCCTTAATCTGCGCATTCCCAACGCCCTTATTGCTTCCCTTCTGGGAGGGGAAACGGTACATCTGGTTTTTATTCCCGGCATGGCGGGCCTGTCCCTGGCGGCTGCGGCGGTTCTGGGTTTTGCCGCGTCCCTGTACCCTGTGGAAACGGCGGTGCGTATAGATCCCGTGGAGGCTGTGCGGCAGGGATGATAAAAAACGTCATAATACTCAAGCTTGCCGTAACGTACCTGTGCCGCTACCGCCGGCGCTATTTTTTTCTTTTCCTGGCCCTGGTCTTCGGTTTTGGTATTGTAACGGTTATCACGTCGGTAAAAGACGGAATGTACGAGAATGTGTATAACAGTTCCCAGTCCCATTATGCCGGGGACTTGGTTGTTCTGGCCCAGGACACGGATTTTAGTTCTTCCCAGCACATGAAAAGTGAACACATGGCCGCCGTCATGCGGGCCGCGGAGAACACGCGGCTGGATTTTGACCATGTGGTAAAAAGGACCAATTGCGGCAGCCGGGGAGGCGTTCTTTATTTTAACGGGACGGCGGTGGATCTGAAATACGTTATCGGAGTTGACTGGGACGCCGAGGCGTCCTATTTCGGCGCTCTTGATTATACGGAGGCCCCCCTTTCACCCCTTAAAGGGGACGACGGTATTGTGCTTTCATCCCCGGTATCAAGGGCGCTGGGCGCGCGGCAGGGGGACAGTCTTGTCGTTGAAACCGAAACGCGTATGGGCTGGAAGAATACCGCCCTGTACACCGTGTCCGCGGTGGTGAATGACGCCACCATCTTCGGCTACTACAAGGCCTACGTATCCCGGCTGTCGCTTAACAGGCTTCTTGAATTTGCGGACGGCGAATGTTCCAGCATGGGTTTTTATTTCAGGAACCGCCTCTATGCGGAAAAAAAGAAGGCGGCGTTTCAGGCTGAGCTTGAAAAACTGGTTCAGACCGGTCCCCTGGTTGAAAGCAGGGCCGAACTGGATTCTGAGGCGGGTCACGTCCGGCCGGGGATTACGCTCTTTGTGACAAGTATTCCGGTGCTGCTATCGGAAATATCGGATCTGCTGAACGCGATGAACATACTTACATGGTTTCTTTATGTCATGATGCTCCTTATCATTCTGGTCAGCGCCGCGGTAACCTTCAGGCTTATTCTTCACGAGCGCGTAAAGGAACTGGGAACCATGCGGGCCATAGGTTTTTATGAGTCTGACGTAACGCATGTCCTTGTGCTGGAGGTATTCGGGCTTGGGTTTCTTTCCCTTGCCGGCGGTTTTGCCGCCGCCCGCGTCATTGTCTGGGGGCTTGGCTTTCTTTCTTTTTCGTGGTTTCCCAGTTTTGAAATTTTTATGAAAGACGACCGGCTCACCGCTCTGTACCGCCTTCCGGCCATGCTGGCGAATGTGGCGGTTCTTTTCTGCATGCTCTTTGCCGCGGTCTGGTTTCCCGCTTTCCGTTTTGTCCGCAGTCCCCTGCCGCGCCTGCTTCAGGGGCTGTAGCGGTAACAACAGGGGTGTACAAGTGGTTTTAGCTGGTATGAAGAAAATACTTGCCGTCCTGTTTTTTGTTTCCTCTTCCCTTTGGGCGGTTTCCGATCAGGAACTGCTCGAACAGGTCGATGCGCTGGCCAGCTACTACGACACGGATTTTTCCGCCGAATATACCATTGTTCAGGAAAAGCCGGGGCAAACCCGGTCTACCACCGTAGCGGGGGTATTCAGGCGGGATTCCAGCGAAACCTATGTGATCGTTATTATGCAGCCGGCGATCAGCCGGGGCCAAGGGTATCTTAAACAGGGAAAAACCCTGTGGATCTACGATCCCGAAGGCCGCCGCTTTAATACCACGTCAAGTGCGGAGCGTTTTCAAAATACCAATGCCCGCAATTCGGACTTTACCCGGTCAACTCTGGCCCGCGATTACCGTGTCACGGCCGGCGAAAACGCGGCGCTGGGCCGTTTCGAATGCCGGGTTCTGACCCTGGAAGCCGTTACCGGCGAAGTTACCTATCCCCGGATGAAGATATGGATAAGCGGGGACGGGCTTGTCAGGAAGAGCGAAGATTACAGTCTTTCAGGCCAGCTTTTGCGGACGACGGCGATTCCCGATTACCACCATATAGGCAACCGTTTTGTTCCCCAGCGTTTTCTCTATGTGGATGAACTCCGCGGCGCCGTCATTAACGGCGTTTTTGTCAAGGAACGGACGCAGATAACCATAACGAAGCCTTCGTTTGAAAAGGTGGCCGATTCGGTATTTTCAAAAACGTTCCTTGAATCGGTAAACCGGTGATGCGGAAAGCCGGCGCCGGTCCGCCGGACGCCGGCCGGGCCGTCCAAAACGGGTTTTTCGCGTATGTCATGGTTGTTTTTCTGTTTTTCTTGCCGCCTTTTCCGGCCGCGGCGGACGAAACGGATCTTCTGGACAGGGATGTTGATTCCCTCTTTGATGAGCCCTTTGCTGTTCCGGGCACGGGCGAAGGAACGGCGGAAGGCGGCGAAACGGTAAAAGAAGAGACCGGGGAAAATCCCGCCGCCGTGAATGTTCTTTCGGATCTTTTGCGGCGCATCGGTTTTTCCCTCGATGCGTATTATTTCTTTTTCGGCGGCGTTGCCCCGGGATTCAGGGAGGCGCCCTGGTTCGGCGGCGGCAGGGCGGATTTTTCCCACGGCGCGGGCGGAGGAATGAATTCCGGCCTTGCCCTTGATGTTCAAGTTTCAAAATACCTGCGGGTCAAAAACGACTTTCAGTTTTCACTGCCCCCGTTCAAGTTTTTGCTGAATGAACTGTTTTTTGATTACAATCTGCAGGATTACGCCTTTTTCCGCGTGGGCAGGTATTCTTTCTCCTGGGGTATTTCTCCCAATTATCCCTACACCGATCTTTTGGCAAGGGTTCCCACAGGTTCGAGCGGCGGCGATTCCTACTTTGCCAGGGGAAACATTCCCCTGGGGATAGGCGGGCTTGAATTTCTTGCGATGACCCGCACCGGTTTTGTTTCCAATATAAACGCCCCGGACCCCGATGAAATAGGATACGGCGGCAGGTTCAATCTGGCCTTTACCTGGGCGGACATGGACTTCGGTTTTTTTTATCTAAAGCAAATGCCGTTCAGACAGTATGTTTCCGTTAAAAGCACCGTCTTTGATACCGAAGTCTACGCCGAAGCGCTCCTTTCCATGCGGCATGATCCCTGGAGCGAAATGAAGTTTTCCGCCAGCTTTGGTTTTATACGGTTCTTCTTTGGCGAAAAGCTCCGGCTTAACGGGGAATTCTACTACAACGGCGAAAGTAACGTGCTGCGTTACAACCCCAGAACAAATATCAGGGAAGAGGAAACCGTTCCCTTTATCGGAGGCTATAACTGCGCCTTCAATGTAGTGTACAGTCCGGGTTTTAACGGGTTGCATCTTTTTACCCAGTGTCTCTATGCGGTTAATGAAAAATCCGTACAACTGGTTCCCGGCCTTTACTTTGATCCGTTTCCCCATATACGCGTTTCCATGGCCATTCCCATGGCGCTTGGGAGCAGGAACGGAACGTATTATACAAGCAACGCGGACAAGTTCAACCGTCCTGTTAGTCTTGTCCTGCTTGTTTCCCTGAGCGGCAGTTACCGCTACAGCCATTCCGATTAAGCCATGGAGACAGGATGAGTATAAAAGGCATAATCCTTGCGGGGGGAGCCGGTACGAGGCTTTATCCGCTGACCAGGGCGGTGTCAAAACAAATATTGCCGCTTTACGACAAGCCGATGATCTACTACCCCCTGTCGGCGCTGATGCTTGCGGGCATACGGGACGTGCTGATCATCTCTACTCCCCGTGATATTGGCCTTTTCAGGGAACTGTTCGGCGGCGGCGAGTGGCTGGGGATGCGCTTTGACTACAGGGTTCAGGAAAGCCCCAGGGGGCTGGCCGACGCCTTTATACTTGGCGAAGAATTTATCGGAAAGGACCCTTGTGCCCTTGTGCTGGGAGACAATGTTTTTTACGGCAGCAGGTTCAGTGAAACCCTTATGAGGGCGGCGTCAAGGGTTTCGGGAGAAGGCGGAGGCGTCATCTTTGGCTATCCGGTAAAAGATCCGTCGGCATACGGGGTGGTGGAATTTGACCGGGACGGCAGGGCCGTTTCCATAGAGGAAAAACCCGCAAGGCCAAAGTCCCATTACGCGGTGCCGGGGCTTTACTTTTACGACAACGGCGTCATAGCAATTGCGAAGAACGTTAAGCCTTCCGCCCGGGGGGAAATCGAAATTACATCGGTGAATAACGCCTACCTGGAGCAGAACCGGCTTGCGGTTGAACTGTTGGGCCGGGGCATGGCCTGGCTTGATACCGGCGCCTACGACAGCCTCCTTGAGGCGGGCGCGTTCATACAGACCATACAGAAGCGGCAGGGAATGTATGTATCCTGCATAGAAGAAATTGCCTATGCGAACCGCTGGATAACAAAAGACGGTCTTTTGGCTCTGGCCTCTTCCTACAAAACCGAATACGGAGAATACCTGAAATATGTCGCGGAGAATCCATAATGCCCTTTGATTTCAAACCCTGTCCCATTGAAGGGCTTTACGAGATACAGCCAAAAGTTTTTGGGGACGAGCGGGGGTATTTTTTTGAGGCATGGTCGGAGCGTGATTTTGCCGCTTCGGGCCTTGAGCCGCATTTTGTTCAGGATAACCAGTCCCGTTCCATGCGCGGCGTGCTTCGCGGCCTCCATTTTCAGAAGACACATCCCCAGGGCAAACTGGTCAGGGTCATATCGGGCGAGGTGTTTGACGTAGCCGTGGACATAAGGCCCGGTTCTTCCAGCCGGGGGAAATGGCACGCGGTAATTCTGAGCGGTGAGAAGCAGAATCAGTTCTGGATACCCGAAGGCTTTGCGCACGGATTTTTGGTGGTAAGCGAATTCGCCGTCTTCGCCTACAAGTGCACCGATTTTTATCACCCCGAAGACGAAGGGGGAATCCTCTGGAACGATCCTGAAATCGGCATAGCCTGGCCTGATCTGGGGATGGACTATCTGCTTTCCGTCAAGGATAAAAAACTGCCATGTTATGGCTGATTGGCGACAAGGGCATGCTGGGAACGGAGATTGCCCGCCTTCTGGAAAAACGGGGAATTCCCTTTACCGGTACGGACCGGGAAGTTGACATTACCGATCCTGCGGCGCTTGCCGCCTTCGCCGTGTCGATCCGGGAAACGCCCGCCTGGATCATTAATTGCGCCGCCTATACCGCCGTGGACAGGGCCGAGGATGACGGTGAAGCCTGCCGCCGCCTCAACGTTCTGGGCGCGGCCAACATTGCAAAGGCGGCCGGGGACTGTGGCGCCCGGCTCATCCACATTTCCACCGATTATGTGTTTAACGGGAAGGGTGTTTATGATGAAAGCCTCCGGGGGCCGCGCCCCTATCGCGAAGACGACGAGACCAGTCCCCTGGGCGTATACGGCCTTTCCAAACGGGACGGGGAAAACGCCGTCATGGAAAACAGCAGGAAGGCGTACATCATCAGAACCGCCTGGCTTTACGGCAGGTACGGCGCCAACTTTGTGCATACCATGCTCCGGCTCATGAAGGAGCGGGATACTGTAAAAGTAGTAAACGATCAGCGCGGCAGCCCCACTTGGGCCTTTGACCTTGCCTCTGCGGTACTTGCCCTTGTAAACGCGGTGAACGGCGGTGGAAAAGTTCCCTTCGGCATCTACCATTACACCAACGAGGGGAACATCAGCTGGTTTGATTTTGCCCGTGAAATTTACTCGCAGGGTCGCCGCCTTGGGCTGCTCTCCAAAGACTGTGCGGTACAGCCCTGTACCAGCGCGGAATTTCCCGCACGGGTAACGCGGCCTGAATATTCGGTGCTGGACAAGGCGAAGATCAGGGCGGCGCTGGGGCTTGCGATACCGGAATGGAATAAAAGCCTTGAAAAATACCTGGCGGAGATGAATTAATCGTATGCGTTCCCTGAAAAATATTCTGGTTTCAGGCGGCTCGGGGTTTATCGGCTGCAATTTTATCCGCACCCTTCTGGAAAAAACTCCCGGTTTTACCGGCAGAATTGTCAACCTTGACGCGCTGACTTACGCGGGAAATCCCGCAAGCCTTGCGGATGTTGAGGCGGCGTACGGCAAGACCGCGCATCCCGGCGTAAACGCCGCGGACAGTACGGGCATCCGCTATTTTTTTGAAAAGGGCGACATCTGCGACCGCTCCCTTGTGGAATCCCTGTTCAGGACCTACGATATTGATACGGTGGTCCACTTTGCCGCGGAAAGCCATGTGGATCGTTCCATCTTGGGGCCCGAGGCGTTTATCAAAACCAACGTCATGGGAACATTTACCCTGCTGGATACCGCCCGGCAGTGCTGGGCGGACGGTTCCGGGGCAATGCGGCAGGACGCGCTTTTTCATCACATCAGCACCGATGAGGTTTACGGTTCGCTGGGTGAAACGGGGCGTTTTACCGAGACGACTCCCTGTGATCCCCGGTCTCCCTATTCGGCAAGCAAGGCGTCAAGCGATCATTTGGCAATGGCCTATTACCATACCTACGGGCTGCCGGTTACCCTTTCAAACTGTTCCAACAATTACGGCCCCTGTCAGTTTCCGGAAAAACTCATTCCCCTCATGATCCTCAACATGCTGGAAGGAAAGCCCCTGCCTGTATACGGCGACGGGAAAAACATCCGCGACTGGGTGTATGTGGAAGATCATAACCGGGCGGTCTGGACCGTCATGCAAAAAGGCGAATGCGGCGGAAAGTACAACATAGGAGGGGAAAACGAATGGGAGAATATCAGGCTTCTTTATACGCTGATAGATGTGGTTTCAGGAAAAGCCGGACTTGATCCCGCGAAAGTCCGCGAAACCGTACATTTTGTACGGGACAGGCCCGGCCATGACCGCCGTTACGCCATAGACTGTTCGAAAATAAAGCGCGAACTCGGCTGGGAGCGGCAGGTGACCTTTGAGGAAGGCCTCGGTAAAACCGTAGACTGGTATCTTTCAAACGCCGCGTGGATAGACGGCATACGAAGCGGCGAATACCTTGACTGGGTGAAGAAGAATTACGGGGACAGGGCGTAGGGCGTTTTTGGCAAACCGCCAAAAAACCCGGCCGGGAAACAAGACATGAAGCAGTTTCTTACGTTAATCTCCCTGCTTACTCCCCGTGAACGGGGGCGTCTTGTCCCCATAACCATCGCCGTATTGTGTTCGTCGTTCTTCGATTTAGTTGGCGTAGGTTCTCTGGGCCCGTTTGTGGCGGTTCTCGTCAATCCCTCTGTTGTACAGACTCAGCCGGTCCTGAATTTTTTTTACCGGGCCTTTAAATTTCAAAGGCTGGAAATGTTTCTTGTTTTTTTGGGGAGCTGTGTTTTTGCGCTGGTGTTTGTCGCAATGGCCTTTAAAATAACTACGTTATATGTAATGTACCGTTTTTCGGCAAACAGGCGCTATTCTCTTGGCCTGCGCCTTTTCAGGCAGTACATGTATCAGCCGTACAGTTTTTTTTTGAATCATAATTCCAGTGAATTGTCCAAACACATTCTTGCCGAAGTCGACATGGTTATTGACGGCCTCCTGCTTCCGGTCATGAATACCTTTGTGTACGGTGTTCTGACGCTTGTTCTGATTGCCTTCATTATCGTAATGAATCCCCTTGTAGCCCTGACCGCGCTCGTGGTATTCGGCTTAACCTATTCCCTGATTTATTTTTTTATCAAGTCCCGGCTTGCCCGTTACGGCAAAGAAGTATGGGAAGCGAACATCATGCGCTACAAATATACGTCCGAGGCGTTTGGCGGAATTAAAGACGTAAAAATACTGGGAAAGGAGCCGTTTTTTTCCTACCTGTACAACCTCGGCGTCAGAAAAAATACCGCGGCGCAGGCGTCGCAGCAGATATTGTCGATGCTTCCCAGCCAGGCCATGCAGTCGCTTGCAATAGGTTTTACCATGGCGATGGTTCTTGTATTGATGTTTGTCAGCGGATCTTTCCTGCAGATCATGCCGACGCTGGCAGTCTACGCGTTTGCCATTATGCGTATTGTGCCCGGATTTCAAGCGGCGTTCCAGAATGTAACGGTGATCCGCTATCACCGGCATATTCTGGATTCGGTGCTTAACGACATGACAACCCTTGCGCTTCCGCCCGATATATCCGACAAACAGGCTCTGAGCGCGGTTCTGCCCCCCCTTCCCTTTACACGGGATCTGGAGCTGAAAAAAATACAGTTCTCCTATCAGTCTTCCCGCGAACCTGTTCTCAGGGGAATTGATCTGCGTATCGCCAAAAACACAACCGTGGGCCTTGTCGGGGCCACCGGCTGCGGAAAGACAACGCTGGTTGATGTTATCATGGGGCTTCTTCCGCCTTCGGGCGGCTCAATACTTGTAGACGGAACGCCTGTTATAACTTCCGAAACGCACGAAGGCGAAGGCCCCGGCCTTGCCGCGTGGCAGCGCAATTTTGGTTATGTGCCCCAGCAGATCTTTCTGAGCGACGACACGGTGGCGGCAAATATCGCCTTTGGCATTCCCGAAGACATGAGGGATTCCGCCGCCGTTGAACGCGCCGCGCGCATCGCGAACCTGCATGATTTTATCGCGGGGGAACTTCCCGAGGGCTATACTACCCTCGTCGGCGAACGGGGAGTCCGCCTTTCGGGCGGTCAGCGGCAGCGCATCGGCATTGCCCGCTCCCTGTACCATGATCCCAATATACTGATGCTGGACGAAGCCACAAGCGCCCTTGATTCAATAACGGAAGATGCCGTGATGGACGCGATTCATAATCTTCTGCATTCAAAGACTATCATTATTATTGCCCACCGGTTTTCTACCGTTCAGGAATGTGACATGGTCTGTCTTATGGAAAAAGGCCTTGTTACCGCCCGTGGAACATACGATGAATTAATCAAAAGCAGCCCGCGGTTCCGGGCAATGGCAAAAGTGGGAAAATGACAAGAGCGGCTTTAATCGGATGCGGCAGGATCAGCGTCAAACAAAGGATCTTTTAATGTTATGAATGTACTTATAACGGGAATGGCGGGGTTTATTGGTTTTCATCTGGCAAAGCGTATGGCTGCTTTGGGACATGATGTCACCGGCCTTGATAATATAAATGATTATTATGATGTACGGCTAAAATACGGCCGGCTGGAACAAATTGGGATACAGTACGAGGTATTGAAAGTCCGGCATGCAAACAGATTGTTGCGATCTTCCGCGTATTCAAATTTGCGTTTTGTGAAGATGGATCTGGAAGATGCCATCGGAATAAAAAATCTTTGTGCCTGTGAAAAATTTGACACAGTGGTAAACTTGGCCGCCCAGGCAGGAGTACGCTATTCCCTGACTAATCCGGGTACATATATAACAAGTAATATAACGGGATTTCTCAATGTTCTTGAAGCGGTCCGCGCCCATCCGGTAAAACACCTGGTGTATGCTTCGTCCAGTTCTGTGTATGGACTCAATACCATTCAGCCCTTTTCGGAGTCCGGTGCCGCGGATCATCCGGCAAGTCTTTATGCTGCAACCAAACGGGCTAATGAACTCATGGCCCACAGCTATTCTCATTTATACGGAATACCTTCCACGGGTCTTCGTTTTTTTACCGTATACGGCCCTTGGGGCAGGCCCGACATGGCGCTTTTTCTATTTACTAGGGCGATTTTGGAAGGGCGGCCCATAGATGTTTTTAATAATGGGGAAATGCGCCGGGATTTTACCTATGTTGATGATATAGTTGAAGGAATAATCCGGGTAGCAGATCTGGTTCCACATGGCAATTCCGGCTGGGATGGTATGCAAAGCGGAACCGGTCCTGCTCCGGCGCGGGTGTATAATATTGGAAACGGGAAACCTGTACAGCTTATGGATTTTATTGCGGCGCTGGAAATGGAACTGGGTGTCAAGGCGCAAAAAAACATGATGCCCTTTCAAGCGGGCGATGTTCCTGTTACCTGGGCGGACTGTAGCGCCCTTGAACATGATACCGGCTATTGCCCCAATACTCCGGTACAGGAAGGAATCAAACGTTTTGTTTCCTGGTACCGGGAATATTACAGGAATGTGTAAATGCTCAGCCTGAATGCGATCAAACTTGCCGTAGTTGGTTTGGGTTATGTAGGTCTTCCTCTCGCGGTGGAATTTGGCAGAAGGCGGACTGTTGCCGGTTTTGATATCAATGAAAAACGCATAGCGGAGCTTCGTTGCGGAAAAGATCATACGCTTGAAGTCTCCGAAAGGGAAATGGCCGAAGCAAATCATCTTGTGTTTACATCGGACTCCAAGGATCTTGAAAACAGCAATGTGTTTATTGTTACCGTGCCTACTCCCATTGATATTTACAAACGCCCCGATCTGACGCCGCTCATAAGCGCCAGTGAAATAATAGGAACGGTACTTAAAAAGGACTGCGTAGTTATATATGAATCCACTGTGTATCCGGGCGCTACCGAAGAGGTATGCGTTCCCGTGCTGGAAAAAACATCCGGACTTGTTTTTAACAGGGATTTTTATGCCGGTTACAGTCCGGAGCGCATTAATCCCGGGGACAAGGAACACAGGGTTTGCAGCATAAAAAAAGTTACGTCAGGTTCTACCCCTGAAGCAGCCGAATTGGTGGACGCTCTTTACAGTGAAATAATCATGGCGGGCACCCATAAGGCTCCCAATATACGTGTGGCCGAGGCCGCCAAAGTCATAGAAAATACGCAGCGTGATGTTAATATTGCGCTGGTAAACGAACTTGCCCTGATATTCAACAGAATGGGCATTGATACCGAATCGGTATTGCTTGCGGCAGGAACCAAGTGGAATTTTCTTCCATTTCGCCCGGGACTTGTGGGAGGCCATTGTATAGGGGTAGATCCTTATTATCTGACCCACAAGGCGGAAGCTATAGGGTATCATCCCGAAATTATTCTTGCGGGCCGCCGCATTAATGACAATATGGGAGTATATGTGGCTTCCCAGTTGGTGAAAGCTATGCTGAAAAAACATATTCCTGTGGCGGATTCCAGGGTATTGGTCATGGGACTTGCGTTCAAGGAGAATTGCCCCGATCTTCGTAATACCAGAGTTGTGGACATAGTCCATGAACTTGAAAACTATGATATCACGGTGGATGTATATGATCCCTGGGTTGATCCGGGAGAAGCGTACAGGGAATACGGCATCAAACCGGTTCCGGCGCCTCTCCCTGATATGTATGACGCCATTGTGCTTGCCGTTGCGCACCGGCAGTTTAGGGAAATGGGGTCAGTTGTGATACGGAAGATAGGCAAGGAAAAACACGTAGTGTATGATCTCAAATATGTGTTATCGCAGAACGAGTCGGATTTACGGCTATAGGAAATGTTTGTTGTATAGATCCGCTCCTGAAACTTAGGTTTTTGGGAAAGCTGTCCTGAATTTGGTGGATTAGTTTTATGAATCCTGTTATTAAGCTTTTTTCTTTGTTGACAAAACGGGAACGCCTCCAGCTTATTCCGTTTTGCATTGGAATATTACTGACTGCGGGGTTGGAAATAGTAGAGATCGGGTCGCTTGGGCCATTTATGGCAGTAATTGTTGATCCTGATATAATACAACGGCAGCCTCTGCTGTTCCGTATATATAGTGCTGCTGGATTTCAGAGTACCCAGTCATTTCTTGTTTTCTTAGGGTGTACTGTCTTTGCCCTGGTATTTAGTGTGACGGTTTTAAAAATGGCGGTGACATATATTAGTTGCCGGTTTGTTGCGAATTGCAATCATTCTTTAGGTGTTCGTTTATTCCAACAGTATTTGTATCAGCCGTATCAGTTCTTTCTGTATAATAACACCGGTGAATTGTCAAAAAATTTGCTTGCCGAAGTGGGAGCTGTTATAAGCGGTGTTCTGCGTCCCTCTGCGGATATTCTTGTCAGGGGAATTCTGACGGCTGGCATTCTTGTATTTCTTACTATAATACAACCCATTATAGCGGTGCTTGCCCTTGCGATATTCGGTATACTATATGTGGTCCTGTATGGTTCCATAAGGTCCCGTCTTAACCGTTATGGCCGGAAAGTAAGGGAGGCCAATTTTTCGCGTTATAAAATTGTAGCCGAAGCCTTTGGCGGAATCAAGGATGTAAAGATTTTGGGGAAAGAATACTTTTTTTCTCATTTTTTTAATTCCGGTGAAAAAGAATATGTAGGTGCGCAGATGGCAAGTCAAATATTATCGTCGTTACCAAGTCAGATAATGCAATCCTTGGCGATTGGATTTGCTCTGGTATTGCTCATAATGTCCCTAATTACACAGGGTTCGCTTACACAAATTTTGCCTCTCGTGGCTGTTTATGCGTTTGCTATCATGCGATTATCGCCCAATATACAGATTGGGTTTCAGGATCTGGCAAATATACGTTATAATACCCATACAGTTGACGCTTTATATGAACATCTAACCGGCCTACCACCGCCTGATATTTCTGATGTACAAACTATGTATAATGCGCCCGATGTTTTACTATTTACCCAGTGTATTGAAATAAGTGATGTTGGTTTTTCATATCCCTCTTCTGGAAAGCCGGTTTTAAGGGAAATCAATCTGCGAATCAACAAGAATTCGACAGTTGGTTTCGTTGGTTCAACGGGTTGTGGTAAAACCACTCTGGTAGATATAATAATCGGTTTAATGGAGCCTGACACAGGTGCAATTCTGGCAGACGGGAACCCGGTTGTTTTTTCGTCGGTGGGAAACGGCGTCAGGCGGAATGTTGCCCCATGGCAGCGTAATTTTGGGTATGTACCCCAGCAAATATATTTGACCGATGACACTATCGCGGCAAATATCGCGTTTGGTATTCCTCAGGATATACGAGACAAAAACGCGATTGAACAAGCTGCCCGGACGGCCAATCTGCATACGTTTGTTGCCGCCGAGTTGCCTGACGGATATGATACCATGATCGGAGAAAAAGGAATACGCCTTTCCGGCGGTCAACGACAGCGTATCGGTATAGCTCGGGCATTGTATCATGATCCTTCCATACTTATAATGGACGAAGCTACCAGCGCTCTGGATTCAGTAACGGAAGAGGCGGTGATGGACGCAATTCATAATCTTACCCATTCTAAAACAATTATCATTATTGCCCATCGGCTCTCTACAGTACGAGAATGTGATACAATTTGCCTGATGGAGAAAGGTCAAATCATGGCACGGGGAACCTACGATGAATTGATAGACGGCAATGCTCATTTCCGGGCCATGGCAAAGGTGAAAAGATAAGTGAGCACTTTTGATCTTGATAGATTTATATCTGATTTTGTAACAAAACGGGAATTTAGCTTGTTTCATACAGATATCCAGGACAATCTTGATATATTTGTAGAACGCATTCAAGATAAATCAGTGCTTGTTATCGGCGGCGCGGGTAGTATAGGAAGCTCTTTTATAAAATCCTTGTTGCCATTTAAACCAAAATCTTTGGTAGTTGTAGATATTAGTGAAAATGGATTAGCTGAATTAACTAGGGATTTACGAAGCACCCCAGGATTTTTTGTGCCTGAAAATTACACGCCCTATCCATTTAATTTTTCGGACAAGGTATTTGAAAAAATGTTCCGGGCATATGGCGGGTTTGATATTGTTGCGAATTTTTCTGCTCACAAGCACGTTCGTAGCGAAAAAGATGTTTTTTCTGTTGAGGCTTTATTAAAAAACAATGTTTTTCAGGTGAAAAAACTGTTTGACCTTTTAACCGAATTCCCCCCGGAGCAGTTTTTTTGTGTATCAACCGACAAGGCCGTAAATCCGGTGAATATCATGGGAGCCAGTAAAAAAATTATGGAAGAGTTGGCTTTTTTGTATTCTGACAAGTACCCGGTGAAGACAGCCCGTTTTGCCAATGTTGCCTTTTCAAATGGTTCGCTCCCGGCAGGTTTCCTTGAACGGATCAACAAGCGGCAACCTATAAGTGCTCCTTCTGACGTGCGCCGTTATTTTGTGTCGCCACAGGAGAGTGGTGAAATTTGTTTACTGGCTTGTATGTTGGGAAATAATAGAGAAATATTTTTCCCCAAGATTGAAAAATCTCAGATGATGGCCTTATCGGATATAGCCCTCGCCCTGCTCAGGGAGCGGGGGTATGTGCCGGTAGTATACGATTCTTCCGAAGAGGCTATTGCTGCTTCAGAGCTTTCAAAGGAAGACTGCTCCGAATATCCTGTTTATTTTTCCAAATCAGATACAACCGGCGAGAAAAAATACGAGGAATTTTATACCAACACAGAAGAAACTGATATGAAGCGTTTTGATTCTTTGGGGGTAATTATTAACTCGCAGATACCTGATTTAGAAAGTATTAGCGTCTTTTTGAAAAATTTAGAAAATGTCTTTGAAAATGCAAATCTTAAAAAATCTGATGTTGTTAATATTCTGGAAGAATTCTTGCCAAATTTCAAGCATGAAGAAAAAAACAACTTTCTTGATTCGAAAATGTAGCAAATGATACAAAAAACGATTTCTTTTATAAAAGAATTATATAGTGATCAAAATCCGGTTCCTTTGCATGCGCCGGTATTTTTTGGTAACGAAAAGAAATATGTGGTTGATTGTATTGATACAACTTATGTATCCAGCGTGGGCAATTATGTGGATCGTTTCGAAGAAATAGTTGCTACTTATACTGCTTCGGCGAAAGCAGTCGCTTGTGTTAATGGGACTAACGGGTTGTATCTTGCCCTGAGTTTATGCGGTGTTGAACAGGATGATGAAGTCATTACCCAGCCTGTAACATTTGTCGCCACCGTCAACGCTATAATGTACTGCCGCGCCCATCCGGTATTTATCGATGTTGACCGGGATACCATGGGATTATCACCAGAAAGAATGTCTGACTGGCTGGATAAAAATGCAGAAATAAAATCAAGCGCGTGCTTTAATCGACATACCGGAAACAAAATCCAGGCTTGCGTACCCATGCACACGTTTGGGACCCCGGGACATATTGATAAGTTGCAGGAGCTATGTGCAAATTGGCACATAGAATTGATTGAGGATGCGGCAGAAAGCATAGGAAGTTTTTTCAAGGGTAAACATACAGGAACATTCGGGCGTATTGGGGTGTTAAGTTTTAATGGAAACAAGGCTATTACAACTGGTGGCGGTGGGATGCTCCTTTTTAGGGATATGAAAGAAGGCGAATGGGCAAAACATTTAACGACGCAGGCAAAGGTTCCTCATCGGTGGGATTTTAACCATGATACCATTGGATACAATTATCGGATGTCAAATATTAATGCTGCCATAGGATGCGCTCAAATGGAAAACATTGAAGTGATACTTGAAAATAAACGTCAAACAGCCATGAAATACAAACAATTTTTTAAAAACACTGAAATAATGTTTTTTGATGAACCTGCCGATTGTATGTCCAATTTCTGGCTCAATTCCATTATTCTGCCGACCCATGAAAGGCAGCAAGAATTTTTAACTGTTACAAACGATAATGGTGTCATGACACGTCCCGTGTGGAAACTTATGAATAAGTTACCTATGTTTAGTAATTGCCAATGCGGTGAGCTTGAGAATGCTGAATGGTTCGCCGATAGAGTAGTTAATATACCCAGTGGATTCAGAATCAGTAACTAATGTCAATATCAGATTTGTCACAATTCGTCGTTTCTAAAAATTTGTCTATTATTAAGGCGATGGAAATCATTAATAGAAATTCCAAAAGTACACTGTTTGTTTGTGAAGATGATAGGGTATTAGCTACCCTTACCGATGGAGATATACGCCGCCATATTCTTGCTGGAAAGGCTCTCTCAGCTTCTGTTATGGAAGCGGCAAACCGTCATTTTCATACTCTTCCTGAATCGAGTAATTATAATGAAGTATACGAACTCTGTGATAAATTAGCGATCAAAATGATCCCCGGTGTTGACAAAGATGGTAAATTGGCCACCGTTTTTTTTAATGATCAGCGTACTTCACTGATTGTGAAGAAAATAGATACTCCGGTTGTTATTATGGCCGGAGGCAAGGGAACACGATTATATCCTTATACAAAAGTATTGCCCAAACCATTGATCCCTATAGGGGATTTAACCATAACTGAACATATAATGAGTAGATTTTTTGAATATGGATGTGATACATTTGTTATGATAATTAATCACAAAAAAGAAATGATAAAGGCTTATTTTTCCGAAAATAAAAAAGAAAATATAGTATTGACTTTTTTTGAAGAAGACAAGTTTCTGGGGACTGGAGGGGGACTTTCTCTTTTGCGATCAAGAATAACCGAGACTTTCTTTTTTACAAACTGTGATATATTAATACTGGAAAATTATAATACTATTTATGAGCATCATAAGACATCCGGCAATATACTTACCATGGTATGTGCTACAAAAACGCTTTCCTTCCCCTATGGGACTGTAGACATCGGTGAAGATGGGACTATTAAAGAGCTATTGGAAAAACCATCTTATTCTTTTCTTACAAATACTGGATTTTATATCATCGAACCAAAATTTCTTGATTATGTCCCCGATAATACCTTTGTTCATATTACCGATATTATTCAGGAATGTATTGATAAGGAAAAAATAGGGATATATCCTGTAAGTGAAGCACAATGGCTTGACATGGGTAATCATGACGATATGGAGAAGATGAGGGATAAATTTCAAGTTCCCGAAAATTAAGTATGAAGAAATTGTTGCTGGTGGGCGCGGGTGGACATTGTTGTTCCGTGATAGATAGTCTTGATAGAGATTATTATTCCGATATTGTCATTGTTGATATTCCTGAAATGATAGGAAAAAAAATATTTTCAATTCCCGTGATAGGAACAGATGATGATATTAATTCTTTATTTGATAACGGCTATAAACAGGCTTTTATTACGCTAGGAAGCATAGGGCATCCTAATAAAAGAATATATCTTTACAATAAACTGAAAAATGCTGGATATCAATTTCCTTCGATAGTAGATCCGACTGCTGTTATTTCATCTTCTGATACTTTTATTGCAGAAGGTGTTTTTATTGGAAAGGGGGCTATTATTAATATCGGTACACGAATTGGTGCTTTTTCTATCATAAATACGGGGAGTATTATTGATCATGATTGTGCCATAGGACAATTTGTACATGTGGGTCCTGGAGTTAGAATGTCTGGCGGAATTTATATTCATGATAATGTTCATATCGGAATAGGAAGTACTTTGGTGCAATCAATTTCTATTGGGAAAAATACCATTATTGGTGCAGGTAGTGTTGTTGTTTCTGATATACAGGGGGATGTTACGGCATTTGGGGTTCCCTGTGTGGTTCGTGGGGGGGGGGGGGGGGGGGGGGGGGGGGGGGGGGGGGGGGGGGGGGGGGGGGGGG
>JAISAQ010000045.1 GCA_031266775.1 Treponema sp. | reverse complement strand
AAGGCGGTTGACCAACTGCTCCAGAGTGCGCAAAAATACTGACAGGTAAAAACCATGGTCAGAATTTTAACGTGAGATTTTTCCGGTTTTCGGTCAGATTTTTACGTGAGACTTCACGCGTGTATTTATCGCGCGTCAATTGAAGTTCCCCATGCACGCAGTGTATACTATGTGTGATGAAGACATTCCGGAAATTTCAGGCCCTTGCGCTGGCCGCCGCGCTGTTTTCCGCCTGCCGGGCGGAGAGAAATGAAACAGATCCCATAGGCCCTCTCCAGCGGGAAACGGCGGAGGCCGCGGAAAAAATTCCCGAACCGTCTTTCCCGGCGGAAGATCCTCCCGCGGAAAACCCGCCCGCGCGAGGCGCGCCTGTTACGCCCGCCGCGCTGGTCATGCCAGAACCTGCGGCCCGGCGGGGCGCGGGAGGCTCCCTCGTTCTGCCCGGCGGCATACGGGGACGGCCGGGTATGGGTGTCTTTACGGAAGAAATCGATCCGGTCAATTACAAGACGGCATCTCCCGGCGTGCTCCTGAGTATGGGCGTGGAACGGCACGTTGTTTCGTACATCATGGGGGAACGGTACTTCAGGGCGCGGGAATACGCGAAGGCCATTGCCGAATACAACGGGGCAATCGCCCTCAAGGCCGATTTTGCCGAGGCCTTTTTTTCGCGCGGCAGGGCCAGCCACGAAAGGGGCGATCTGGACGGCGCCGTCGCCGATTATACCGCCGCCATCGCTCTGGCGGGCGGATACGCCGCGGCGTACAACTGCCGGGGCTGCGCCTACGCGCAAAAGGGAGAAGGCAAACGGGCCATAGAAGATTACACCCGCGCTATAGCCCTGAAGCGGGACTACGGGGACGCCTGGTTTAACCGGGGCTATTCCTACCGTGAACAGGGTGAATACGACAGGGCCGCCGCCGATTTTTCGGCGCTCATCGAACTTGAGCCTGAGAACGCGGCGGCGTACAACCAGCGGGGAACGGCCCGGTACTACAGGGGCGAAGACACAGAGGCCGCCGCCGATTTTTCACGGGCCATAGCCCTGAAGCGGGATTTTTCGCTTGCCTGGTACAACCGGGGAATCGCCCGGCGGTCGCTGGGCGAAACGGACAAGGCGGAAGCGGATCTTGCCGAAGCGCGGCGCCTGGGCTATAGGCCGCCTGATTTGCAGGGAAATCCATGACCATCTGGCTCGCGTCGGGTAACGAACATAAAAAAGCCGAACTGGCCGCCATATTCAAAGACATTCCCGCGGAAAGGGAAGCGCCGGGAGCCGGGCTGCCGCGCCGTCACGGGGGGGAAGGTATCCGTATACGCATTCCTTCCGACGCGGGCATTGCTTTTTGTCCCGAAGAGGACGCCGGAACGTTTGCCGGAAACGCCCTTCTCAAGGCCCGCGCCCTTTTCGGCATTGTGCGTGAACCTGTGATTGCCGACGACTCGGGCCTCTGTGTAGACGCGCTGGAGGGAAGGCCCGGAATTTATTCGGCCCGGTATACCGGCCGCCGCGCGGAAGGGATTCAGGCGGAAGGCGCGGAAAATCAGGGCGGCGCGGAAAACTCAGGCGGCAAAAAACTCGGCGCCGCCGAACGGAATGTCCTTTTGCTTGAGGAACTGAAAGACGCGCAAAAGAGGAGCGCCCGTTTTATCTGCGCCATGGCGGTGGTATACGGCGAAGAACGTTTCTTTACGGTTCAGGAAAGCCTTGAAGGAGAGATCATAAGCGGAAGGGAGGCCGCGGGAACAGGCGGCTTTGGTTACGATCCCATTTTCCTGCTGCCGGAAAAGGGCCGCACGCTGGCTGAACTTTCCGCCGAAGAAAAGAACGAAGTAAGCCACCGGGGAAAGGCGGGAAGAATTGCCGCCGCCATGATCTGCCGCGTCATGCGGGAGGCCGGCCTGTACCAATTTCCCGGTATCTGATACGGTATCATCCATGCCGAAACTCAACCTCGCGGCCGAACTCAACGAACCCCAGCTGGAGGCGGTCTCTACCATTGAAGGCCCCCTGCTCATCATAGCGGGGGCGGGATCGGGAAAAACCAGGGTCATCACCTGGCGCATGGCCAACATGCTGGAAAAGGGAATTCCCCAGCACGCCATTCTCGCGCTTACCTTTACCAACAAGGCGGCCAGGGAAATGGAAATACGGGTAAAGGAACTCACGGGAAAAAAACTGCAGAGCCTTACCGTATCCACCTTTCACGCCTTCGGTCTTAAAATACTCCGCGAGGAAGCCGAACTTCTTGGATTCAGAAAAAATTTTTCCGTTTACGATGAAACCGACAAGCTTTCGCTCATACGGGAGTGCCTTCGTGAATGCCGCCTTTTTTCCGACAAGGTGAACCTCTACAATCTGGGCGCGCTTTTTTCGGCGGTCAAAACGGGACAGTCAGGATGGGACAGCGATGTCTGGGAGCCCGTGTACCGGGAATACGGGGAAAGCCTCAAGATCTACAACGCCCTTGATTTTGACGATCTTCTTGTCCTTCCCCTTGAACTTTTTGAAAACCACCCTTCGGTTCTGGAAAAATACCAAAGCCGTTACCGTTACATCATGGTCGATGAATTTCAGGACACAAGCGCCATACAGTACCGGCTCATGAAAATGCTGGCCAAAAGAAAAGAAGGCGAAAAAGAAAATATCTGCGTTGTGGGAGACGATGATCAATCCATTTATTCCTGGCGCGGGGCAAACTACGAAAACATTCTCATGTTTGAAAAGGACTTTCCTTCACTTGTTGAAATAAAACTGGAACAGAATTACAGATCCACCAGCACCATACTTGACGCCGCCAACGGGGTTATCTCCCACAACACCAGCCGCAAGGAAAAGAAGCTCTGGTCGGGAAACTCGGGCGGCAGGCCCATAGAACTGTTCTTCCCGGAAACCGAAAGCGAAGAGGCCGGTTTCATCGGCTCCCTGATACGCCGCCTTTCAATACGGGAAAGTTTCCGTTATCACGACTTTGCCGTTCTTGTCAGAACCAATTCCCTTACAAGAAACATCGAAGAATCTTTTCTCGCCGAAAATCTTCCCTACCGCGTTTCGGGCGGCACAAGTTTTTTTCAGCGCAAGGAGGTAAAAGATCTTATCTCTTATCTCAGGGTAATAGCAAATCCGGACGACGACGTGAACCTCCTTAGGATCATCAACACGCCCCGCCGGGGAATAGGCAAAAATTCCGTGGCCCGCCTTTCGGCCCTCGCGCGGCAGAACCGGGGGAGCATGTGGGGCGCCCTTTTACATTCAAGAAACGGGGACGGGCAGCAAATGCTTTTTGGGGAAAAGGCGGCCGAAAACGACGCGGAGGAATTCACGGATCTCGTGGAATTTTTCAGGGGTGTTTTTCTGGGACGAAAGGCCGAAGGCCCGTGGACCCTTTCAGGCAGCGTCCGTTCCCTTGTCGACAGGATAGACTACTGGAGTTACCTCGTAACCGAACACGCCAAAAACGAAAAACTTGCCCGGTGGAAATTCGCCAACATCGAACACTTCATCAAAATGATTGAAAACTGGGAACAGGATCCCGGGAACTTTGAAACCGGGCTCTTTTCCTATCTCAACCGGATAAGCCTCATTTCAGGCGACGACAGGGATGAAAACGAAGAGGGAAAAGTAAACCTCATGACCATACACGCGTCAAAGGGGCTTGAGTTTCCCGTCGTCTTTATCGCCGGCGCGGAAGACGGAATCATTCCCCACGAGAAGAGCCTTGAGGAAGAGGCGGGAAACATAGAGGAAGAACGGCGGCTTTTCTACGTGGCCATTACAAGAGCCCGCGACAAACTCTACATTACAAGCTGCAGAAAACGGCGGCGGATGCAGAATACCGCCGAGTGCAGCCCCTCGCCTTTTCTTGCCGAAATCCCCGGACACCTCGTCTGCCGGTACGAGGAAGAGAAGATGCCCGGCGAGGGGGAAGTAGATCAATTCTTTGCCCTTATGCGGGACAAATTCGCGGAGGATAGCGCCGGTTAACGTGACGCTAATCGCGTAGTTTTGCCGAAGACGGTTTTGCGCGTAGCCCGCATGCCGGCTAATTTCAGCGCGTCTTTTTTTTCCGGTCTTTTACGGTACAAATCTGGAACCGGCTTTCTTCTCTTGCCGTTTCTGGGCGATGGGGGACTTGAACCCACGACCCCTAGCATGTCAAGCTAGTGCTCTCACCAACTGAGCTAACCGCCCTTCAATTTTCACCGGCACAGTACATCGACAGCGTACCCTAACCTGCCGGGAAAGTCAACATGCCTTTCGGTAACATTTCAACATGAGGTCCAGGCCGTTTACGGCCCGTCATTGCAGGCCTCTGATACAGGGAACGCTTTACTTTAACCGTTCGCGGATGGCGACGTTAACTTCGATCTTGCCGTTGGTGCCCAGTTCCATGGGAACGATGAGGGCTTCCACTTCGCCAAGATTACTGGATACTTCCATATTATCGCCTGTAAAGAGGGCCGGAGGGGTAAGGTCGAATTTAAAGCCCAGATCGTGGAGTTTGGTAACCGCCTGGGCGGTGATCATGTTGGCCAGCTCCTGGATGGTAGCCTTGGCAAGTTCATCAAGGGTGGTGAATTTTTCGCCGTTCATGGCGCCTGAAACCGCCAGAGCCGTCTGCTTGGTCATGTCAAAAAGCACGCGGCCTTCTACATCACCGGCAAGCCCGACAAGGGCGGCGACGCCCATGATCGCCATGGTAGTGGGTTTAAGGTAAATTTCACCCCGTTTAACATCGGAATCAAGCACTTCTTTGAGTACATTAAAGGCGGACTCAACAAACGGGTTGATGTATTCAACTCTCATGATAAACGCTCCTTCTTTAGTTTCTCGTATAAGCGGATACCGGGTCAAGGCCGCAAAACCGCCAGTTGTCCCCGGGAAGTTTTTCGTTTTTTCCCGAAAAAACGATCCCGTGGTTTTTGAGTTTGTCCTCAAAACCGGCGATAATCCTCACCTGATCCTGCGGCGTCAAATACGAAAGAATATCCCGCGCGAGGATCATGTCCAGTTCCGGCAGGGGATTGTCGTTCAGTACATCGTGGTATTCAAAAATCACCGCGTCCCTGATGTTTTGATCAAAACTGTAGCCGTTTTTTCCCCTTACCATGAAAGCCCGGCAATATTCGGGCATTTCCTCCAAATCAAAAATCATGTTGGGCGCCTGGGAAATCGCCATGATGTCGCTGTCGTTCGCCCAGATCTTTATGAACCCGCCGGGGTACCGCAACTTTAATATACAGGCAAACGAATAACTCTCATAGCCCTTGCCGCAGCCCAGGTTCCAGACCTGTATGTTGTTGGACGGAAGATCGGGCAGCGTTTTTTTGACCAGTTCCGCGTAATCGTCGTCCCAGAAGTGTCCTGTTTCAGGCGAATGGAAGGGAGAAAGAAAATCGTCCGCGTCCTTGGTTCCCTTGAGCTGAAGGTCCGCCTCGGTTCGGATGCCGCTCCATTCCCTGAAGCGCTTTTCAAGCCAGTCCGCGTTTATTTCGGACGGGTAAAAATGCCGCAGGGCCGGAAGGCTTTCCTTGATAAAATCAAGGGCGTTTGAACTCCGGCTTTTCTGTACGGCCACCTCTTCCACGGGGACAGGCGCGTAATAGCTGTCGCCGCCTTCCTGTATGCCCCTGGGCTTGTTTTTTTCTTCTTCGCTCTGCGTGAAAATACGGATAACATCAAGGATGATGTACAGGGCGCCTTCCTTCTCTACAACCCCTTCAATGAATTTAATATTAATGTCGCCGAAGATAGGGTGGGGCGGCTGTATCGTATCCGAGCTTATCCCCACAACCTTGTCGATCTTGTCCACAATGGTTCCGTAGACACGGTCTTCTATGCGGAGGATCAGCATGTTCTCCTGGCCGTCGGCTTTTTTGTCGGCGGCCAGGTGGAAGAAAATTCTAAGATCGATAACGGGGATAATGTCCCCCCGCAGATTATACACGCCCCGGACGAATGAGGCGGCGTTGGGCACGAAGGTGAATTTGTCGGCCTTTGCAATTTCCTTGACATTCATGATGTCAACGCCGTAATCTTTTCCGGCAAGTGAAAAGGTGATCATTTTAAAATCGACAAGATCGGCCCGTTCTTTCTGTTCCTGCAGTTCCGCGTTAACCTGCGCCAAATCCCGTATGACTGCCATAACCCCTCTCCGTTACCGTATTGACGCTTCGCGGACGCGCCGCTGTTCCATCTCCCTGCTCAGTCCCAGCTCCAAAAGCTGGCTCACGTCTATGATAAGGGAGACAGATCCGTCTCCCAATATGGACGCCCCGGCTATGCCGGGAGAATTGGTGAACTGATCCCGCAGGGGCTTGATGACAACGTCCTCCTCCCCGATAAGGCTGTCGACCATAAAGCCCATTTTCTTTTCGGCGGTTCCCACAATGACAATGAAATTGTACTCCTGCTGTTCCTCCGTCTTGATGCCGAAGAGCCTGTTGAGCCTGAGGAGGGAAATGACATCGTTTCGTATGTTGAAAACTTCGTAGTTGTCGATAAGCTGGATTCCTTCGGGTTTTATCCTGAGGCTTTCGATGACGCTGGTAATGGGAATGGAGTAGATCTCCTCGCCGACGCGGACAAGGAGGCCCTGAATGATGGCGAGGGTAAGGGGCAGCTTGATGGTGAATTTGGTTCCCTTTCCGTGTTCGGAGGAAACGGTCACCTTTCCGTTGAGCTTGTCTATCTGCCGGCGTACCACGTCAAGCCCCACACCGCGGCCTGAAATGGCGGTGACCTGCTTTGCCGTGGAGAAGCCCGGTTCGAAGATGAGGTTGTAGGCCTCAGGATCGGTAAGCTGTTTGTTGGGACTGATAAGCCCCCGCTCCACCGCCTTCGCCTTGACGGCATCCACATCGATGCCCTTGCCGTCGTCGGCGATCTCGATGATGATCATGTTTCCTTCGTTGGCGGCCTTGAGGAGGACCATGCCTTCTTCCGGCTTGCCGGCGGCCTTCCGCTCTTCCGCCGCCTCAATTCCGTGATCAATGGAATTCCGCACCGAGTGCATGATAGGGTCAAGGAGATCCTCTATGACCGACTTGTCCAGCTCCGTATCTTCACCTTCTATGACCAGGTTGATCTTCTTGTTAAGGCTCTTGGAAAGGTCGCGGACAAGGCGCGGGAAACGGCTGAATATCTGGCTGATGGGCACCATGCGGATGCGCATGACCCCTTCCTGCAGTTCTCCTGTTATGCGTCCCAGGTTTTGGGATGTGGAACGGAATTTGCCGACATTGGTCTTCATTGATGTTTCGAACACGTCGAACAGCGAAAAAAGATCCCCGTAATGATCGCCTATTTCCTTGCGGATATCCTTGACGGATCTTCCGTTCTGAATGCTTTCGAGGTAACCGGGCAGGTTGTCAAAGAGGCCCTTGATCTTGTCCCGGTAGGCCGCTTCGATGTCGTGCAGTTCATTCACCATGCCGCTGAACTGATTGCTTATCTGGTTGAAGGTTGCCTTGGTGATCACCGTTTCGGAAACGAGGTTAAGCAGATCGTCGACACGCTTGGATTCCACCCGGAGAATGGACCCCGCTTCCTTGCCCGCCTTCTTCGCGTCCTCGGAAGCGGCCTGTTTTCCCGCCGCGGGAGCGGCCTGTGCAGGCGCGGTCTGGGCAGACGCGGCAGACTGTACCGGCGCGGCGGCCTGTGCAGGGGCGGCAGGCTGCACGGGCGCGGCAGCGGCCTGTGCGGGCGCGGCAGCTTGGGCGGGGGCGGCGCCCGCGCCGCCTGTCAGCTGCGAAATATCCGTTATTTCGGCGGAAAGGGTCACATCCGGTATGCTGACGTACTTTCGTATGTCGTCCGCGGTTTTGGATGTAGCAAAGTAGTAGTCCACCGTTGGAAAGAAATTGTCCTCGTATAGTTGTTCAAATTCCGGGGAAGTCTTCAGAACGGTGCCCGAACCCTTGAGGGCTGCGTACACCTGAATGCCTCCCACTGTATTCATCAGGCTGTTTTCATCGAATTTGACCGAAACCCGGTAGACGGGGCTGTCCGCCGATTGTTTGAGTTCGATAAGCTCGTCTTCGGTAATGCCGCGTCCGCCCGAAGGGGAAGCGGCGGCCGGCGGCGGCGGGGGAGGGGCGGCAGCCTTTGCCGCTGCCGCCGGTTTTGCCCCTCCCTTGCGGTTCTTGCCCCCTTCGGGAAGCAGGGCGGAAAGACGCCCCTCTATTTCCGACGTGTCCCCCCCGTAAACCGCCCCGTTCATGCGCTGTTCCAGCATGGCTTTGATGATGTCAATGGCCGCCAGGAGGGTATCCACTACATCTTCGTTGACGTGCAGTTGATCCGAGCGGATGGCGTCAAGCACGTCTTCCACCAGATGGGTAAAATGGGAAAGTTCCATCATTTCCACCGTGGCGGACCCCCCTTTAAGGGTGTGCGCCGCCCGGAAAATCTCGTCTATGGCGTCCCTGTTGCCGCCCTCGTTTTCGAGGACCAGAATATTCTGTTCCAGGGTGTCAACCTGCATCTGGGCTTCGGCAAAAAAATCCTTGAGAAGTTCCTCATTATTCGGATCAAGGTAGTCACTCATATACTGTAAATCTTATACACAAATCGTTTTGCGTCAAGACTGCGGGCCGGCAGCCCGCGATTAAAAACAGGGAAAAACAGGGAAAAACGGGGAATTTATGCCGATATATTAGGTAAGATGAAAGATATACGGCTGCGAAACATTCGTTCTTTGGGTCTTTTTCTTCTTGCCTTTCCGTTTTTTTCGCTTTTCGGGGCGGAAATAACCGTTCCAAGACTGGAATTGGCCACCAGGGGAAGGGTGAACGACGACGGGGAATTCGCCCTTGCCACCAACGCCATCGCGGATATCGCCCTTGACGGCGGCTACAAGTTCGGCGTCAGACTGGGCCTGTCATTTACCGCCGCCGATCTGGGCAAGGCCTTTGCCTACCGCAGCTTCCGTTTTCTGCCCGTACCGCCGGGAACGGCGGTTTCGGACCTTGAGTACAATAGCCTTACAGATCAAATGAACAGCGCGATGGACAACAGCGCCTTTCTTTCTTTCCGCTCCGCCAAAGCCACCGCCCGCGATCTGTTCAGCCTGCCGCTGGAGCTTTCATATTTTATAGGACACGGGGATACATTCGGTTCCGGGGAAGAATTCGCCGCCCGGTACGGGCTCTTCCAGGTTCCCACGGATTTTACCGGCTTCTACTATTTTCCGGACGGCATAGGCGGCGATATTAACAGGCGTTATGAAGGGATCTACCAGGCGCGGGGAACGGGATTTTCCTTTGCCCTTACCCGCTGGAACGTTTTTGTCCCGCTTTTTTACGTATACCAGAATCTTGCGGCCTTTGAAGACGGAACTTATTCCTTTACCGGAAACCGCTTTTCAGGCGATCTCCGCCTGCTCTTTAACGGGAACGGCCTGAGCGTCGAGGCCTTTGGCGGGGTCACAGGGGGAAGGGACCCGCGCATACAGTTTCGCGGGGGGCTCCTCGCGTTCTTTAGTTCCGGCGCGGACACGGATTTGCTCCTTGAGGCCGGCATTCCCGGCTGGGAAAAAGGCAGCGAATTCGGCGCGGATCACCTGTATTTCCTCATCGAGCCCCGGCTGCGTTTCGGCATCATGGCCTTTCATCTGACGTTTTTTTATCACCCTTTGGTATATCAGGGAGTCAGGACGAATGACGAACGGGGAAGGGCGGACATTAACTTCAAAATCATCGCCGGAGATCCGGTTTCTACGGGCATTCAGGGGGGAATTGAAAACACCCTGGGCGTTAAAGTCGACGATTACGATGCCCTGACCGTCCGGTTTAGCCCCTTTGTCAGTTTTATCAGCAACGGGCTTCAATGGAATGTAAAACTGCGCATAAATGTGACGGATCACAGCACCCCGTACAGGATGTTTGAAGTATTTGCGGGAATACGGACGGCCTATTGATGAAACCGGTGAAACTGATGAAAAAAAACCGTCCCGGCTTTTCCGCGTTTCTGTTTCCGCTCTTCTTTTCCGCCTTTTTTGCGGCTGCCGCGGGAACGGCCGCTTCGCTTGAACTGCGTCTGGAAGGCGGCGCGGGGAACGTCTCCTTTGATCCCGGCCAGGATCACCCCGTGGGCGGCGGACGCTTCACGCCCCGGACGTATCCTCTGGCCTTTGCGGGCCTGTCGGGGGCCTTTAACGGCATGATTTCCTGGAAAGCCGCCTGGGAACGGGACCCGGTGTTACGGAACCGCGTAACCGCCGGCCTTGCCCTGGATTTTTCCTTTGTCCAAGTTGAGGCCGGCATGATCCTTAGCCCCTTTAACACCGCCGAAAAGATCCTGAGTCCTGGAGCCGCCGGGGGGCTGACCTTTGAATGGCCGGGGGTTGTCTTTGGTACGGTACGGGGTTCCTCGACGCTGGGGTCAAGCCTCAGCTTCCCCGGGGATCACATACAGGAAACGGGGGAAATTATCCTGGGTTTCTGGGTTCCCAATGTGGTGTGTTCCTTTTCTTTTTCTTCCGCGGTCTTTAGCCGGCGTTTCGGCGATTTTATCATTACAAGGGACGAACGGACCCGTTATCAGTTCAGCGCCGATGTGTACGCGAAAAACGTTCCCTACACCATCCTTGTAAACATGGGATACCAGAGCCTCAAGCGTTCTTACACGCCCGCGGGTTTTGCCTCCGGTTTTACGGATACGGAGGCCGACGAGCTTAAATCGGTTTACCTGGGCGCGGAAGGGACCTGGCGGATCATTACGGACCTGCGAATCCTTGCCGGCGTTGAAATGCCTGTTTATTCCTGGGGAAAGATCCCCATGCTTGCCCCGCGTCTGAACACGGTGCTTTTTACGGTCCGCGCGGGGGTCATCTGGACTCTGCCGGGGAGCCGCTGACAAAGGACGCTTCACTCCGGGAGATATTCACCGATTTCAGGACCAGTTTTACCTTGCCGCCCGGTTCAACGGGATCTCTTGCCGCGGCCTGTGTTTCAAGGGCCAGATCGGGAATCATAAAAACCCAGCGCTGCCCCTTTTTTTCAAGGGCGGCGGCTTCCCATACGGAACCGGCGCGCCCGGAAAGGTACACCGTGGTCCAGTACAGCCGTGACGCCCGTTCCGCCTGCTGGACTGCCTGGGCGGCCGCTTCCCCGGCCGCGAGCCTTACAAGCGTTTCATCGGCGGAAAGGGGACATTCGCCCCGGAGCAGGGCGCGGATCTGAAGATGGGCAAGGAGGTCCGTGTAGCGGCGGAGGGGGCTTGTAACCTGGGTATAGGCGTCAAGGCCGAGTCCCCGGTGTATGCCCGGTTTTACCGAAAGGGTCCTCGGCCGCATGCAGCGGCGCAGCTGATAGAAACCGGCCATGCCCGGAAGCGGATCCGACGGAAGATCCCCCGTCTCCTGGCATACAAAGGGAAAGGGCAGGGAATGTTCCAGCGCCCAGCGGGCGGCTCCTTCCCCGGCAAGGAGCATACATTCCCGCACCGTTTCGGCGGATTGGTACGCGGCTATCCTGTCTATGGTGATTGTGTCCCCTTCAATGCCGATGTGGGTTTCAGGCAGTTCAATATTCACCGCCCCCGCCTCAAGCCTCCGCGCGAGGTTCCGCCGGGCAATGTCCCTTAGAACCCCCAAATCCTCCCGCGCCGCGCCGGCGTGTGTTTCCCCTCCGGCGGGTTTTCCTTCGAGTATGCTGTCGGCCTCCCCGTAGGTAAGCCGTGTCACGTTTACGAGCGAGGGGAATATGTCCGTTTCCGTGATTTCCCCCTTTTCATCCAGGCTTATCTGGAAGGTAAGCGCCTTCGACGGATTCCGGCCGGAAGAGACGCCGAGGGCAAAAAGGGACAGGGCTTCCCCGGCCAGCATGCGCGAAGCGCCTTCGGGAAGGTAGAGGGTCGCCCCCCGGTCACGGGCTTCCCGTTCGGCGGGACTGTCAGGCGTAATCGAGGAGGAAGGGTCGGCGATGTGGACATAAAGGGTAGTGCCGCGGACGGAAACGGCGTCGTCGGGATCGTCGCTCCAGGGGCTGTCAATGGCAAAGGCGGGAAGTTCCGTTAGATCCCTCCGCTCCTCCTCCGGCGGGGCTTCGGGGATTATCTTCGCGGAAACGGAAGACAGGCCGAAGCGGGCGGGATGAGGGTTGATCATTGGCGTCCACCATCCGGCCGCAAGAAGCAGGCGGTGAGCGTCTTCGGGTGTTTCAGGAAGCCCCAGATCTTTCATGGTGCGGCTCCTGTCCGTTTTTCCGTATGCCAGGGCCTCCACATCCTGCAAGAAACGGCCGGCAAGAGGATCGTCCCTTAAGGGAACGTCTCCTTTTTCCTTTTTAAGCTTCTCTAAAAATGTGTCCCGTTCGTGTCCTTCCCGTTCCTTCGCGCCGCGTTTTTTTTCTTCCGCCTCAACTTCCCCGGCGGAACGGCAGACTATTTCTTCCGGTTCCCCGGTAAAAAAAAGCCCGTCCCACAACAGCTGCCGGGCGGCCCAGGCGCTTTCCGGGGTAAAGCCGCCGTATATGAGTCCGGCAAGTTCCTCCAGATTTATTTTTTCCCCTTCGGAAGCCGAAAGCAGTTCCCATGCTTCCCTGACCGCCGCGCCTGAGGCGGGAACGGCGGCGGTAAAGCCCGGCGGATCTGTTACCGGTCCGGGATGCAGAAACTCTATGTCCTTTTCCCGGACCCGGTATTCGGTCCTCTTTTCACGGCCCGTTTCGCCCAGCATGACGATGGTTATTTTTTCCCCCTGTCCGGCGGCCATGGCGGGGCGGTTCCTGTAAACGACAAGGCTTTTTTCGGCAATCATTATCTTAAGTCTAGCACAAAAGACGCCGTTTCCGGTATCCTCTAGGATAACACCGGTTAACGTGCGGCTAACCGGCGTTACCTTAGGAGCGGCGTTCGTGCGGACGCCCCGGAGCGCATTGATGATCGTGATGAAATTCGGCGGAAGCTCTCTGGCAAACGCGGAGCGCATACGCCGTGTGGCGGACATTGTACGGGGTCAGCTTGCAAGAAAACCGGCGCTGGTGCTTTCCGCCATGGGAGAGGCCACCGATCTTCTTTTGGAGGCCGCGGGCGTAGCCCTTAAAAACGGAACCGTTTCGGCCGCGCCTATAGAGGATCTTCACCGGAACGCGGTAAGGGAGCTTGGCCTTGAAAACGCGGCCGGAAAGGAAGGCCCCCTTAAGGACTTTGATTCCCTGTTTGAAGGACTGAAAAATCTTCTTGTGGGAATTTCCCTTGTCAGGGAACTTTCCCTTCGCATGAAGGACTGCCTTTTGTCTTTTGGGGAAAGGCTTTCGGTGCGTATCATGACCGCGTGGCTCCAATCGGCGGGGGTAAAGGCCGCCGCCCTTGACGCGTGGGACGCGGGAATCGTGTCGGATTCGAATTTTTCCGCGGCGGAGGCGGCGCCTGAAAGCCGGGATCGTATACCAAAGGCGCTTAACCCCCTCATCGACGCGGGAACGGTTCCTGTGATAACGGGATTTATTGCCAAAGACAAAAACGGCACTATAACTACCCTGGGCCGCGGGGGTTCGGATCTGTCGGCGACGATCATAGCCGCCGCCTGCGGCGCGGAGGAGGCGCAGGTGTGGAAGGATGTTGACGGAATCCTCACCGCCGATCCCCGCGTCGTAAAGAACGCCAGGCCGGTGGAAGAGGTTACCTACGATGAGGCGGCGGAGCTTGCCTACTTCGGCGCGCAGGTTCTGCATCCCCGCGCGATGCTGCCGTGCATGAAAACCGGAATTCCGGTACTGGTGAAAAATTCCTTTAACCCGCTTGCGCCGGGAACGCGCATTGCCCCTTCGCCCGGCGTAAAGCCCGGCCCGGTGCGCGCGATAACGTCCCGGAAAAACGTAACGCTTGTTGATCTTGCGTCGACCCGCATGCTGGGCCAGTACGGCTTTCTTGAGGGCGTCTTCAGCGCCTTTGCCCGGCGCCGCATTTCGGTGGACATGGTAGCCACGAGCGAGGTTTCCGTTTCCCTTACCCTTGACGCGGCGCACGATCTTGAAGAACTCCGGGGGGAGCTTGAAAAGATTGCCAGCGTCGAGATCAAAACCGGCAAGGCCATCGTTACCATTGTGGGCGATGTCAGGCGGTCTTCCGAGATCCTCGCCCGTTCTTTCAGAACCTGCGAGATTCTGGGCGTGCCGGTGCAGATGGTATCGCAGGGCGCAAGCAAAGTGAATATCAGTTTTATTGTTGATGATACCGAGGCGGCGGATGTGGTAAACGCCCTTCACAGTGATTTTTTTGACTCGCTGCGAAGGATCCTTTCCCCGCCGGGCGAAGGGGAGGACGGGGAAAAAGCATGAACATTGCGCTTGTGGGTTACGGAAAGATGGGCAGGATTGTGGAAAAGGCGGCGAAGGAAAGGGGGCACCGGATAACGGCGGTGATAGATCCCTTTGCCCCGGATCCGCCTGGGCCTGTCCGCCTGTACAAAACCGTGGCGGAATCTCAAAACCTCGCGGACGCCGACGTGGCCGTTGAATTTTCCCGGCCGGAAGCGGCGGCGGACAACATCAAGGCGCTTGCCGCGCTGCGCGTGCCTGTTGTCTCGGGGACCACAGGCTGGTACGGCAGAATGGACGAAGTAGCCGGGGCGGTAAAGGCGGCGGATTCTTCGCTCTTGTGGGCGCCCAATTTTTCGCTGGGGGTAAACATTTTCTACCGTATCGCCTTTAACGCCGCTTCCCTTGTGGATCCCTTTGACGAATACGACGCGGGCGGTTTCGAGGCCCATCACAACAAAAAGGCGGACAGCCCTTCGGGAACCGCGAAGACCCTGGCCGAAGGGATCATCAAAAGAATAGGGCGGAAAACAAAGCCGGTGTATGAAACGCTTGCGCGGCCCCCCGCCCCTGACGAATTTCATTTTCCCAGCCTGAGGCTTGGCGCCATGCCGGGAACACACGCCGTTATCTTTGATTCCCCCCCGGATACCATAGAGATACGCCATACCGCCCGGAGCCGCGAAGGCTTCGCGTCGGGGGCCCTTGCCGCGGCGCAATGGCTTGTCAACTGTCCCGGTCCGGGGCAGGGCGCCGGAAAGGCGCGGCGGGGGATATTTACCATGGATGATGTGCTTGACGAATTGGGAGTAAAATAATGGTGAAAGAACTGCGGGGCGCTTTTACGGCGCTTGTTACCCCGATGAAGGAAAACGGTGAAGTCGATTACGGCGAGTGGAGGCGCCTTGTCTCTTTTCAGATTGAGCAGGGAATAGACGGGCTTGTGCCCCTTGGCACCACCGGAGAGACGCCCACTCTGGATGATGAGGAAGAAGAGCGTCTCATCAAAACCGCCCTTGAGGAAAACGCCGGCCGCGTTCCCGTGATCATAGGCACGGGTTCCAATTCTACGCGGCACATGGTCATGTACACCAAACGGGCCAGGGACCTCGGCGCGGACGCCGCCCTTGTGGTGACTCCCTATTACAACAGGCCCAACGACGAGGGGCTGATCCGCCATTTTGAGGAAGCCGCCGCCGTGGGTATTCCCGTTATCATCTACAACATAGCTTCCCGCACCGGGCGCAATATTCCCACGCCGCTCATGGAAAGAATTTCCCGCATTCCCGGCATAGCCGGAGTCAAGGAGGCCTCAGGCGATCTGAACCAAATGGGGGATGTCCTCCGTGAAGTAAAATTTCCCCTCAAGGCGCGGGGAAAAGATTTTGCCGTGTTTTCCGGGGACGACGCCTTTACGCTGCCCCTTGCCGCCCTTGGCGGCGACGGGATCATTTCGGTAATTTCAAACCTCGTGCCCGCCAAAGTCTCCGCCCTGAGCAGGGCCGCGCTGTCGGGAAACTTCGATGAAGCCCGGCGGCTTCACTATGAACTCCTTCCCTTGATAAAGGCAGCCTTTATTGAAACCAATCCCGTTCCCATAAAAACCGCCATGGGCTGGGCCGGCCTTCCTTCGGGGCCTGTGCGGCTTCCCCTTGGAAAACTCGATCCCAAAAACGAGGCGCCCCTCAGGGCGGCCATGAAAGATCTGGGGATATTGGTTTCTTAAGTCTCCTCTTGCCGGTCTGCCTGCTGTTCGCTGCGCCGGGCGTCCGGTTCTTTCTTCGTGCCTTCTCCGCAAAAAACGGAAGAAAAATCCGTACACGCCAGCTGTATCCAAAAGAAAACATCATCAAAGGGATTGTATGATTCTTCTCTATCAGAATTGTCCGCTTCTGACAGCTTTTGAAATGCCGCCAGGGTTACTGATACCGCAACTGCGCCGCGCCGTTTCCCGTAAGCCCGCCAAACCCCGGCCGCCGCGGCAATGGTTTCATTGTCAAGCATCATTGAGTTGATGATTGTGCGGTTTCCTGCAGTTAGAGGTTCCGGTTTTCCTCCCGCAGACCGGACTTTTTGGAGAAAAGCGTCTTCCGTCATAAAATACCCCTTAATAATAAAAATTACTCTATATTTAGAGTCGTCCTTATTGTAGCCACACTCTATATTTAGAGTCAAGTGGCATATGGAAAAAGAAACGGAAAAAATTTTACAAAAAATTCGTCAAAAACGATTAGAAAAGAAAGTTGCTTTGCTGAATTTGGCTAATTCCGTAGGAATTTCACATAGTCATTTGTATTATATTGAAACCAAAAGGGTAATCCCGTCTATTGATGTCGTTATAAAAATATCAAAAGCATTAAGGCTTGATCCAAAAGAACTTTTTGAATGATTGAGCTTGTTCCAAAACCCGGCCGGCGCTTTTTACCGCGCCTGTAACGGAGATGAGGGGCAAGGATGTTGTTCAATAACTCCAGTTATTGAACAACTCTATTTTTCTCCGGCGGTAAGACGCGCTGATCTCTCCTGGAGTCATACCGGCCGCCTGGAAATTGCTTGCGCGGCAATCAGAAAGCGGGAATGAGCGGGGCGATTGACCTGGCAAAACCGGAGCCTGAGGGCGTTTTAGCGCCCAAAGTGTAAACAGGCCTGTTATGTGCGGTAAATTCGTATGCTATTGTCTTTGTATCATTTCTTCTAATACCCGCGCTGCCGCCGGGCATCTTGAAGGTTGGTTTTGGCATAAGTATGGTTTGGATTAAGCCGTAACTCCGCTTCATAATCAGCAATCGCCCGGTCGTAGTCGCCCTTATTGAAATACGCATTGCCCCGATTATAATACGCGTCGGCAAAATCGGGGGCAATGTGGATCGTCTGTGTGTAATCCGCTATTGCCCGGTCGTAGTCGCCCTTATTGAAATATCCATTGCCCCGGTTATAATACGCAACGGCAAAACCGGGGGCAATGCGGATCGTCTGTGTGTAATCAGCAATCGCCTGGTCGTAGTCGCCCTTGTTCGAATACGCATTGCCCCGGTTATTATACGCATTGGGATAGTTGGGGTTCAGCTTGAGCGCCTGTGTGAGATCGGCAATGGCAAGATCATTGTCGCCTTTTTCTATATACGCCGTGCCCCGTTCCTTGTACATTACGGCATTGTTGGGGTCAAGTCTGATGGCCGCGGTATAATCCATAATAGCCTGATCAAAGACGCCCGCCTGTTCCGCGGTCGCGTTTCCTCCGGTTGAATCAACAATAATAGTGCTGAAATTCCCCTGGACAATAACTCCCGTTGACCCGCCCGCGTATAAAGCCCTTCCCCTCAGCAAATAGGCCGCGCCCAGCTTCGGGTCTATCGTAATGGCCTGAGTAAAGTCCGCGATTGCCTTTGCGTATTCACCCCGGCCGGCAAACATAATGCCCCGGTCCAGGAAGGTTCCGGCGCTTTGCGGCGTAACGTCCGCGCCTGTTCCGTATGCGGTTGTCTTTACCCTGTTCTGCTGCCCGCCAAAGGCGGTAACCATGTTTTGCATCGCCCTGTCGTTCCGCACGTCAAACCGGGGAATGCTGGCGCGGGTTGCCTTTTCAACCAGGATCGCGCTGGTTCTGAAACGGTACGATCCGCCGACGTCGGTTAATTGTCCAACAATAACCATCTGCGCTCCAAGGAATTTGCCAATAGATTGGGCGCTCTCGTCGCTCACGTCTCCCGACATCTGAAAATTGAGTTCCCTGTAGACATACTCAAGATTTTTCCTGTCGGCAACTTCGATCTTGCTGTCGACAAGCGCCCCTGACAGTTCTTCCATGATATAGTCTGAAAGGTTGTCGTTGGGAGATTCAAACGTTACGATCACCACACGGCTTCCGGCGGGTAAATCCGCCGCTATCTTTTCGGCCGACTGTTCTATGGCTTCTTGCAGAGAAAGCCCTGTACGTTCACTTGCGCCGGTTTCTTCCGTCTTGCCGCTTCCGCTGCTTGCGCAGGCGGCTAAAACCATAAGAACGGCCAGGCTCAGTACGGTTGTTCTCTTTATCATTTCAAAACACCCCTTTAAGCCGCCCGGGCGGCAGTACTTCGTCAGTTGATGAGGCGCGAAAGCGTATCTTCTATCCACTCGTTTGCTTCCTGCGGATACAGGGACTGCACCGCGAGGAATTCAATGAGGGCTTCCCGGTAGTTTCCGGAAAAATACCAGGCTTGGCCAAGGTAGAAGTGGGCCCTGGCCAAAGGCAGGGCGGACCGGGGAATGGAAAGGTAACGGGCAAGTTCCGTCCTGCTGGTTTCCCAGTTCCGGCCGGTGAAAGGCCCCTGGACTATTGAGCGGAGCATGGATTCTTCGCCTCCTGCGGGGGCCTGTAAATCTTCCCTAAAGGCCCGCGGCCGTTTAGGCGGAAGAACGCTCCGTTCCGCCGTGAGGCCCGAGAGCGCTTTTGCCGCTTCCTGGGAGACCGCGGCCGGCGCGGCCGGTTCGTCCGATGCGTCGGCGCTTTTTACCGCGCCTGTAACGGAGATGAGGGGCAAGGGTATGGAGCGCATTCCGGCCTGTGCGCCGCCGTCTGTTTTCGGCTGTATCCGCACCGCTTCCGCCGTAGCGTTGCCGCCGGGGATCAGGCGCACCGAGCCTTCGGCAAGTTCATCTTCAAAAACAACCGCGTAGTAAGAGGGAATGCCGGGAACGGGGAAATCGGTAAAGGGAGAAACAGGTCCCGTCCGGATGATAAGGGCGTCCAGAAGATCTTCCGCGCCGCGCAGGGGCCTTGAACTCCGGTAGAGGATCGTATCGCGGCCGGAAACGGCGCGCCATGAAAGGATCACCCCTTCTCCTTCTACCCTGGCTTCAATGTCCGAGATCCCCGGTTCGGGAGGACGTGACCCGTTTACGGCGTCCAGAACGGCCATGTTGCCGTTCGGTATAAAAATGTCGTAGCGCCGTCCCGATTCATCGCTCGCGGCGGCAAAGTAGTAGACGGTTCCGGCGGAATCAATCTCGTCCACCCATGACTGCGCGCCGTAGGGCACCGCGACGGGACTTGTAAGGGCCGGATCATCCGGGCCCGCGAAAGGGCGGAACGAACGGAAAATGTAGACGGGCCCCTTTGCGTCCCGGGAATCAAGCCACGAAAGGCGGAGGAGGTTGCCTTTTACCTCGGCTTCCAGCCGGGAGATAAAGGGGGCAAAAACAGCCTCTTCCCCGGCCAGGGGAAACGAAAGGGCGGCGAGCAGCAAAAGAAGAAAAGCCGGTTCCCTGCTCCCCGGTAAGAAAAAAGTTTTTTTCTTCGGCATACCTTTTATTATCGCCGTAAAGGGCGTTTTACGGAAGCCTTCTTTTGGCCAAATCCCCGCGGCCAAGCTACAGGCCCCCACATTCGCCGGTTAACACATCGCCCGAATGCGAAGCGCAGCTTTGCCAGGGCATCGGCGTTTACTTTTTTCGGCGTCACAATTCCCTTTAAGGCGGCATGTTTTGAAGAAAGAATTTACCGCGAGGTTGAAGAAGTCAAAAAAGTTGAAGAAAACAGGGAAGAAAAAGAAAAACCGCAACGAAGCTCCGGTTCGCCCTCACGGATAGAACGGAGTTTTTTAGTTTCAAATGTATATGTTGTCCGTGTAACTCCGTGACCTCTGCGGTTACAATTTCTTCCTGCTAAAGCCGCTTCCAAAAACTGAAGTTTTCAGAGGGTCCCGTGAGCGCCGGCCCGTCTGCGGGCGGGGCTCTGTCTTTCTTCCCCTTTACGGGTACTCGTGCCAGGCCATTTTGCCGCCATCCCCGCCCGCGACGAACTTCCCGCCGCCGTAGGCAATGCCCAAGATGGTAGAGGTACCAAAGACGGAGCCCATTCCGTCGATACCGGTCCATGCTACCCCATCGGTGGACCAGGCCATTGTGCCGTTATACCCGCCCGCGACAAATTTCCCGCCGCCATAGGTGATGCTATTGATTTGAGAAGTACCAAAGGTGGATTCCGTTCCGTCGATACCGGTCCATGTTACCCCATTGCTGGAATAGGCCATGTGGCCGTAATCCCCGACCGCGACGAATTTTCCGCCGCCGTAGGTGATGCTATGGATCCAGAAAACACCAAAGGTGGAGGCCGTTGCATCGATACTGGTCCACGTTGCCCCGTCGGTTGACCAAGCCATTTTGCCATCAGCCCCGGCCGCGACAAATTTCCCGCCGCTGTAGGCAATTCCCATGATGACAGAAGTACCAAAGGAGGAGCCCGTTCCGTCGATACCGGTCCACGCTACCCCATCGGTGGAATAGGCTATCTGGCCGTTATTCCCGACCGCGACAAACTTCCCGCCGCCCCAAGCAATGTCATAGATGCCGGAACTACCAAAGGAGGAGGCCGTTCCGTCGATGCCAGTCCACGTTTCTCCATTGCTGGAATAGGCCATGTGGCCGTAATCCCCGACCGCGACGAACTTCCCGCCGCCGTAGGCAATGCCACTGATGCCGTAACCAGCAAAGGAGGAGGCCATTCCGTCGATGCCGGTCCACGTTACCCCGTCGGTGGACCAAGCCATTTTGCCGTAATCCCCGCCCGCGACGAACTTCCCGCTGCCCTAGGCGATGCCAGAGATGTTGGAAAGACCAACAGTACCAAAGATGGAGGCCGCTCCGTCGATGCCGGTCCACGTTACCCCATCGGCGGACCTGGCCATTTTGCCGTTATTCCCGACCGCGACGAACTTCCCGTCGACGTAAGCGATGTCAGAGATCCAGGAAGTACCAAAGGTAGAAGCCGTTCCGTCGATACCGGTCCAGTCGATCTTCCACTTGGCGTAGAGGGTAGTATCGGCAGCGAAGGAGTAGGAACTGCCCGCGGCATAGTCCGTGCCGGACCCGTTTGCCTGGGTATTCCAGCCCCGGAACGTACATCCCGTCTTTACGAGGCTTCCCCGGACGGGCAGGGGCATGGACAGGCCGGCAGGACCCAACAGCGCCGAGGGAACCACCATGCCGCCTGTATGCCCGTTGCCGTTAAAGGTAACGGTAACGGGTGTGGATATGGAACCGGGGTCTTTACAGGCGGCGAACACGAGGACGAACGCCACAAAAACCACTGACATACGTTTCATATGGTACTCCTTGAGGCCGCCCCAAAGTGTTTTCGGGGCAAATTTTTTTGAGGAAAATGGCGGTGAGTATTAGAGAGAGAGAGAGAGAGAGAGAGAGAGAGAGAGAGAGAGAGCAAAAACCGTGCCAACCGCAACGATGCGGGACACAAATTCAGAGATTTTTTTCACATATACGGGAAGGCGCGCCGCTTTTTTCATAACAATAGTATACCACACACTGCGGGTTTTGTGTACAGAGAAAGGCTGCACACAGTAATTTCGAATTCAAAACAACCACGGACCAACACAGACCAACACGGACAAAAAATACATTTGAAATTAAAAGCCCGTTCGAGCCTGTCATATTTTTTGTGTAAATGAGCCACTTGGAATTTCAACATCTATTCCGTCTTCAGTTTTTATGAACTTGGCCTTTTGTAATTTCTTGTAATATAAAGAATTACAGTAGCTCTGGAAAACCAGAATTCTTCAAAATTTCATGGGATGGAAAAAGATGGAAAAATTTATCCTCAAAATGTTACAAACCCGTCCGTTCTGTCCGTGGTTTTTTCTTCTTCCCTTTTTTCTTCAACTTTTTCAACTTTTTCGACCTTGCGGTTAAAAATTCTTCCAAACCCCGGCAATTTCCCGGTATATGAAAATAAACGCCGATGCCCCGCCGCGCCCTGGAGTTTTGCGGCTCTTCGGTCCCTCTCGCTTCCCGCTTGAATCCCCATAACCGCCAAAGCCCGCGCGGCACGAAGCATACGCGCCCCGCCGCAAAACTCCCCAGCCGAAGGCGAAGTGAAGCTTCGCCTTCGGCCCGTTTACACATCCCCCTTTTTCCCCTATACTTGATTGGTATGTTTGTGTCAATCGCCGTAGATCCGGGATCGGAAGGGCGCGCCAGGGAACTGGCGGATCTGCTGGGACAGTATGGTTTTGACAAGGTTCAGCGGGGGCTCTGGGAATCCGCCTTTATATCCCCGGAAACGCTGAACCGGCTGAAGCGGGATCTGGACCGCGCCACCGATGCCTTTGACAGGCTGCGTATTTTTCAGTTTCCCGTGGAAGGCACGCTGGCCCTGACGAGCCTTCGGGACAAGAAATGGCGGCGCATGATTGCCAGGGGAGCGGGAACCGGGGAAGCCGGGGAGCCGGACGGGAGCAGGTCCCGCGGCGCACGGCAGACGCCGCGCCGGCGGCCGGCCGGGTCCCGCCGCTAGCGGTTTTTCGGAAATAAATACAGGCGGATACGGGGGAAACATGCTGTTAAGTGAATACGGGGCGCCCATCAAGGACCTCAAAAGTAAAATCTACGACGCATGGAGGCGTCTTTGAAAAGCCCGCAAAAGGCGCGTCTTTCGCGGAACGCATAGCGGAGCTTGAAGAAAAAACAGGCGGGGAAGGTTTCTGGAACGATACCGCCGCGGCGGAAAAAACCATGGCGGAACTCAAATCCCTCAAAAACCGTTACGATCCCTGGGTGGAGCTGCGTAAAGACATCGACGATCTTGAAACGCTGCATGAACTTGCCTGTGAAGCCGGCGATGAATCGGAAGGCGGGAATCTGGCCGGGGGCCTTAAGGATATTTCGGCCCGTTACGAAAAACAGAATGTGCGCGAGCTTATGGGCGGGGAAGTTGACCGGAACGGCTGCTTCCTCACGGTACATTCGGGCGCGGGGGGAACCGAGGCCTGCGACTGGTCGCAGATGCTGTACCGCATGTACCTCCGCTGGGCGGAGCGGCGGGGTTTTTCCGTTGAAGAAGTGGACAGGCTGGAGGCCGAGGGGGGCGTCAAATCGGCGACCTGTAAAATAGAAGGGGACTACGCCTACGGTTATCTCAATGGCGAATCGGGCGTGCACCGGCTGGTCCGCATCTCCCCCTTCGACGCCAACGCCAGGCGGCATACGTCTTTCGCTTCCGTTTACATTTTTCCGGTTATCGACGATTCCATAGATGTGGAGATAAGGCCCGAAGATCTCCGGGTGGACACCTACCGCTCAGGCGGCGCCGGGGGGCAGCATGTCAACAAGACCGACAGCGCGGTCCGCTTTACCCATATCCCTACAGGGATCGTAGTCGCCTGCCAGAACGAACGGAGCCAGATCAAAAACCGCGCCATTGCCATGAGCATGCTCAGGGCGCGGCTCTATGAATATTACCGGGAGGAAAAAGAAAAGGAGAACGAGAAGTTTGCCCAGGAAAAGAAGGATATTTCCTGGGGAAACCAGATACGTTCCTATGTGTTTCAGCCTTATACAATGGTAAAAGATTACAGGACCAAGACCGAAACGGGAAACATACAGGCGGTAATGGACGGGGACATCGATCTGTTTGTTGAACAGTACCTGCGTTTTGCCTGGGAAGCGGGGCATGAACGGTAGGGGGAGGCGCATCCCGGCGCTCGTGTTCCTGCTTTTGCCCGCTTTCCTTTTCGGGGGAAGCAGGCCCGAAGAAAAAGAGATCCTGGACAGGGAATGGACGCTCTGCATAAGCGCCTTTGACGTTTCGGCCCTTTCCCCTTCACGGCATATTGTCGGCAGCGTTATCATGCGGGATCTTGCCGCTTCCCTGGAAAAGGTGGAACGCCGCATCCGCGGCGATGCTGAACACGGCTGGTACGCCGGTTATGCCCACAGCCGGGAAAGAAACGCCGCGGCGGCCGCGCTGGCGGCCAAACTGGAAGAGCGCGGCGCGCTTCTGTACCAGGGGGAACCCCGGTGGAAATACCGGCGTGATCTTGCCGCCGCCGACAAGGAAATAAAAAAGCTCAAGGATGAACTGGAGGAGATTGAGCGGAACGTTCCCTCCGTTGATTCTGAACCGGTGTTTGTCCTTACAGGCGACAACCTGAACGGAAATTTTCCCCCGCCTCCCGCGCCGGGAACGGAATACCGCTTCTGCAGGGACGGGAAGGCCGACGCGCTTCTTTCAGGTTCCGTAAGCGAATATTACGGCCGCGTGTACCTTGTTCTGCGTCTTTATACGGTCTCAGGCGGCGGGTGGATATATGAGGACAGCATCATCTTTTCCCCCGAAGACATAAACAGCGCCTCTGATGAAATCGCCGGCAGGCTTGCCTCCGTGGTTTCCGGAAGCAGGGCCGCCGTTATTGCCGTTCGCGCGGAGCCGCCCGAGGCGGAAATTGCCGTCAACAGTTCCTTTGCCGGCCGGGGCAGCGTACCGGAAAGGGAGCATGCGCCGGGAAACATAACGGTGATAGTGTCCGCCGAAGGCTACCGGAGCGAAACGGTGGAAACGGAGCTTGAAGGGGGAATGCGGACCGACATAGGCGTGAAGCTCATGCCGCTGGATCTTTCGTTTGTACGCCTGTCCGTTCCCGGAAAGGCCGGCGTCATCGTGTACCGCGGCGCTTTCTACGAAGGGGAGGCGCCCCTTTCCTTCGGCGTTGACTCAGGGGGTGTTGAGTATTTTTCGGTTGAAACTTCCGGGGGGGAAACCGGTTCCGTTGTTTTTTTGAATTCCGGTTTTATGGATTCGGTTTATGAGGAAAAGGAAATTTTACTTGCCACCGCCATGCCTCCCCGGCCCGGCCAGCACGATGTTGAAGAGGCAAGGCGGAGGTACTACGGCGCCTGGGGCCGTCTGTGGATAGCCCTGCCCGCGGCCTTTTTGATAACGGGACTTGCCGAGATGCAGTCGGAAGGCTGGAATACGATAAGTTCGTCGGGAGCCGCCCCCAATCTGCTGTACTCAAGGGCGGTCAGTTACCGCAGCCTGCGCTGGGGCGCTTGGGCGCTGGCGGGAGCCGCCCTTACGGACGTTATGTACAGCCTGTGGCGTTATATACAGGCCGCCGACAAAAACACGGTCCGTATTGTAAAGTAAAATAAAAACGGAGGCAGTTGTGGGGATCTTTACCGATAAAATCAAGCGCTTTTTTACGGGTAAATCCCTGGTCTCGGACGAACTGTTTGAAGATCTTTCGGATCTTCTGGTCGAAGGCGACTTCGGGGCGGCCGGGGCGTACAGGATTTCACAGATCCTCCGGGAGCAGTGCGCAAAGGAAAACATTGCCGATCCTGAAAAGCTCCGGGAAAAACTCGCTTCGCTTCTGGAATCGGAGCTTCTCCCTCCTCCCCGGGGCCCCCTTCCTCCCGGCCTTGCCGTGATCATCCTTTTGGGGGTAAACGGCGTAGGGAAGACCACCACCGCTGCCAAACTTGCCTCCCGTTACCGTGACGCCGAAAAGCGCCGGCCCATTCTTGCCGCGGCGGACACCTTCCGCGCCGCCGCCATAGATCAGCTCAAGATACACGGCGAACGGCTGGGCGTCCGGGTAGTCGCCCATCAGCACGGCGGGGACCCCGCGGCGGTTGTGTACGACGCGGTGGAGGCCGCCAAGTCAGGCGGCGGCGATCTTGTCATTGCCGATACCGCCGGCCGCATGCATACCAGATCGGCGCTGGTTGAGGAACTGCGCAAAATAGACCGCGTCGTGGAATCACGGGCGGAAGGCGCGGCCTTCTTCAAATGGCTCGTTCTCGACGCCACCACGGGACGCAACGCCCTTGCCCAGGCCGAAGTCTTTCATGAGGCGGTTTCCCTTTCAGGCTGTATTCTTGCCAAATACGATTCGGGCGCAAAGGGCGGTTCGGTCTTTTCCCTGAGCGCGGAGCTCGGCCTTCCTGTCGTCTACCTCTGCGAAGGGGAACGGTACGGCGACATACGCCCCTTTGATCCCCGTGCTTATGCGGGGGAATTTGCCGGCCTTGCCTAGCAGTTTGCCGCGCTTTGCGCTTGAACCCCCAAAAAATCGCCTCCGGGGCGGTTTTTTACCTCTGCGGAAGGTTCGGGGGGCCCGTTTGCGCGCGGGAACCTCCGCGTTTTTACGGCCGCGGCCCTTTTTTTCCCTGTTCCTCTTTCCGCTGTTTCTTTTTACCGCTCTGGCGGCGCGGCCCGGTGACGTGCGCTGGTACCGCTCCAACGCCGCCGGCATGAGGCTGGAAGAGGAGTCCTCCCGTTTTGCCGCCCTGAGGAACGAGTACGCCCTTTCGCGCGCTCCCGGATCTCAGGCGGAGCTTCCCGGGGAACTGGGCCCTTTTTTCGCGGAGCTGGAAAAGGAGGCCCCGCCCCTTATTGAGGTTCAGATCCTCTATCAAAACGGGGCCGAAATCAGGCGGCAGTGGGTACTGCGTCTGGACGGCGTCACGAGGATCGCCGCGGCCTTTGCCGTAAAAGAAAAGGCGGCCACAGGAGCGCCGGACGATTCCCCGCCTGAGGAAGGAGAGGAAGGGCCCGACGGCTTTATTGAGGTGTTTGACGCCGGAGGCCTTATGCTCCGGGAACATCAGTTTGCCGCTGGAAAGGAAACGGCCGTTGTGTATTCCTATAACGGAACTACCCAGGTTCGCGCCGAAACGTCCGAAAGGGAAGGGGATGTCCTGTTGCCGCTTTACACCGACGCCTTTTTTTACCGGCGCTCGGGCTCCCTCCGCCGGGCGGAGCGCGTATACCACGCGTCGGGCAAAAGGGCGAGGCTTTCTTTTCTGGGCGGTTTTCCCGGGGCGGACGACAATTTTATCAGTCCTTCAGGCTACGGATATGATATGCTTGAAGATGTTTACCTGAACGAAGGCTACAGGATAGTCTACAGTACCGACGAGCGGGGCCGCGTGCTGAGCGAAAGCTTCTATGATGAAAACGACGAACTTGCCGGCGTGCTTTCCAATACGTGGACGGAGGACAGGCTGACATCGGTTTCCTGGAAGTCCGCTTCGGGAGACGGGGACAGGCTTTCCGAATTCGAATATGATGATGAAGGAAACCGCACCGTCGAACGCGATTACCGCTTCGGTATAATGGAACGTACCGTAACGCGGGACGGTGAAAGGGATATTGAAGAACTGTATATGGACGGAAAAATCATACTCAGGGCGGTTTGGGAAGACGGCAGGAAGATCTCCGAGGAAAGGATACAGACAAAATGAACATGCGCGGGATGAATATACAATGGATAGGTTTTGTGGCGGCCCGGTATATTTCAAGGGGGCGGCGGAATTCCCCTTCTCCGGTTTTGGCCGTCCTTGGCATAGCGACCGGGGTGCTTGCCCTTATTGTGATCATTGCGGTGATGAACGGTTTTCAGCTTGGGTTCATCGAAAGCATACTGGAAATATCTTCTTATCACATGCGGGTTGAACATTTTCCTCCCGAAAACGCCGCGCCCCTGGAGGAACGGCTTTCCTCCCTTCCGGGCATACTGGCGGTTTCTCCTTTCAGGGAATTCCAGGGGCTCATGCGGGGAAGGCGGAGCGGCCAGCAGGCGGTTGTGGTGCGGGGAATCAGGAACGACGCGCCTGGAAAGGACAGGGGCTTCGGAGCGCGGGTAGTGATCGAGGCGGGGAGCTTTGATCTTTCGAAAGACCGTTACATCCTCTTGGGGGCGGAGCTTGCAAGGCGGCTGCAGGTATGGCCCGGGGAGGAGGTGACGCTCTTTTCCGTCGCCGGAATTTTCGGGGGCGGGATGGAATCAGGAGATCAGGACAACGCCGCCCCCGCCGAGCCCTTTATTGTACAGGGGATCTTCAGGACGGGCTTTTACGAGTATGATATAAGCTGGGCTTTCATCAATATCGAAAGCGCCGCCTCCGTTTCGGACGGGGAGCTTTCCCTTGGCGTCAAGCTCGCAAACCGCTGGGAAGACAGGCGCGCAATGGAGCTTGCCGCAAGGGCCATCGCCGGCGTTCCCGGCCAGGGGGAATGCCGCGTCACAAGCTGGCGCGATTACAACCGCGCCTTCTTCGGCGCGCTCAGGACGGAAAAGCTCTTTATGTTTATTCTTGTGGGGCTCATCTTCATTGTTGTCGGCCTTAATATTTTTCAGGCGCAGAGGAGGGCCGTGCTTGAACGCCGCGAGGAAATAGGGCTCTTTCGCGCGGTAGGGGCGTCGGACAGGGCGGTGCGGCTTGTCTTTGTCTGGGACGGCGTGATCATAGGGCTTGCAGGGGCGCTTTCCGGCCTTGTTCTGGGCCTTCTTACCGCCTTTCATATTTCCGCTTTTTTCACCGTTCTTGAGGGAATGGTTAATCTTTTCATACGGCTTCTCAATTTTATTTCCCGCCTGTTCGGCGGCGGAGAGGCCGGGGAGTTTGCCGTGTTTTCACCCACGACTTTCTACATCAAGGAGATTCCTTCACGGGTCATTGCCCGCGAAGTGGTCCTTATTTTCATGTTCGGCTTTTTGTCCGCGCTGCTTGCCGCGTGGTTCGCGTCGGGAAAGATTTCAAAAATAAAACCCGCGGAGGTGCTCCGGTATGAGTGACGGCATCATTCTCCGTGTCTCCGGTATTGTGAAGAATTACCTTTCGGGCGCCGAGACCCTTCATATTCTTAAAGGCATCAGTTTTGAAATTGAACGGGGCGCTTCCCTCGCGATAACAGGCCGGAGCGGCAGCGGGAAGAGCACCCTGCTTAATATCATCGGCGGCCTTGACAGGACGGACTCGGGCTCCGTGTCTGTGGGGAACACCGAAATAAGCGCCCTTCCCGAAAGCGCCCTTTCATCTTACCGGAGCCGGCAGGTGGGCTTCATCTTTCAGTTTCATTATCTTCTCAAGGATTTTACCGCTCTTGAAAATGTCATGCTGCCCGCCTACATTGCCGGCATGAGGAAGAAGGACGCCGCCGAAAGGGCCCGTCTGCTTCTTGGAGATGTCAGGCTGGAAGACAGGACGGGCCATTTTCCTTCCCAGCTTTCAGGCGGGGAGCGCCAGCGCGTCGCGGTTGCCAGGTCCATGGTCAACGATCCCGATCTGGTTCTGGCCGACGAGCCTACGGGGAACCTGGACCCCGACAACAGCGCCATGGTAACGGAGCTTTTGTACGGCGCGGCGGAAAAAAGGGGCAAGACACTGATAGTGGTGACTCACGATGAAAAGGTCGCCGCCAGGGCGGGACTGCACTGTACGCTGGAAGACGGAACGCTTGCCGGCATGGAGCGGAACGGCGGGGCGGGCCTTCCGGGGCCCGGCGTGGAAAAATGAAAAGCGGGTCCGGTTTCTTTATCGCCTTCCGCTATCTTCTGGGAAGGGCCCATGAAGGGGGGCGCTACCTCCGGGGGGCCGCCGCGGGAATAGCCGTGAGCCTTGTTCCCATTATCGTTACCCTTATTGTCGCCGACGGCATGATACGGGGCATCACGGACCGTTATCTTGAACTGGGGACGGCCCACATACAGGTGTACGACTTTTCGGACCAGGGCGGGCTTGACCTTGCCGCTTCCGTTGTCGCGGGGCTTCCCGGCGTGCGCGGCGTGTGGATGGAACGGCAGGGGCTGGGGATGCTTGTCGGCAGGAACAAAAGCGGGGCCACCATACGGGCCGTTGAAAAATCCTACTGGGAAGATCCGGGAAGCCTCCGTTTCCTTAAGACCGTTGAGGGAGAGGCGTCGCTTGAATCGGACCGCGAGATACTTTTGGGAGAAGAAATCGCCGCGTCGGCCGGCGCCGAAGTGGGAAAGACAGTGCGTATCATGACCCTGCGGACATCGGGCGGAAGAAGCATTCCGCGCTTTACCCCCTTTACCGTGAAAGGCATTGTCTCTTCAGGATACCGGGAACTGGATTCGCTGTGGTGCATTACATCAGGGGAGGCGGGAGAAGGGATCTTTTCCCCCGAATACGCTTCTTTCCGCCTTCTTGTAAAAATAGACGATCCGTACCGGGGAGCGGATCGCATGGCCTTCAACATAAACTCCGCCCTGGGGCCCGGCTTTGCCGTCTTTACCTGGAAGGAACTGCAGCAATCCCAGTACAGTTCCTATGAACAGACGCGCCAGCTTCTCCTTTTTATCATGGCCCTTATCGTGATGGTTGCCGCGGTGAATGTTTCATCGGCAACATCCATGCTGGTCATAGAGCGCCAGAGGGATATCGCCGTCCTCAAGGCGGCCGGCGCCGGCAACGGGGGCATACAGGGGATCTTCCTGTGGGGAAGTTTCCTTACCGGCCTTACCGGCTCCGTTCTGGGCATAGGAGCGGGGCTGCTTCTGGGGCGCTTCATCAACCCCGTCATCAGGGGACTTGAGAGGATCCTCAGTTTTTTCTCCGGCGTTTTTCACGGTGAAAGCGTGAAGATCCTCGATCCCGGTTATTACCTCGAAACCATACCGGTTATCATAGACTGGAAGATGATCTTTCTTATCGGCCTCTTTACGATCCTCTGTTCCGTAACGGCTTCGGCCCTTCCCGCCCGCCGCGCCGGAAAGCTCAGGCCGCTTGAACTTCTGCGGAAGTATTAAGGGAACGGCAGCTAAAGCTGCATCCAAAAACTGAAGTTTTGGAACAGTCCCTATTGACAAAAAATTTTTTTCCGGTTAAAACATATTGAACATATGCGTTTAATATGTTTAATATCGCCATGTATAAGGAGAATTGTATGAAAAGGTATGCTTTTGCGGTGAGTCTGGTTCTTTTGGCCGGTTTTGCCCTCTTTGCCGGGGGAAAAAGCGATAAAACCACCGGAGGAACCGCGGTTTTTAGCGTGGGTACCATGGGGACCTACGAACCTTTTTCCCTGGTCGACCCGGACGGCAGGGTTACGGGCTATGATATTGAGGTTCTCAGGCTTCTGGAAACCGTGGACCCCGATCTGCGGTTCGAATTCCACGCCGCCTCCTGGGATTCTCTTTTTCCCGGACTGGATTCTGACCGGTATCAGTTAATCGCCCAGCAGATTTTCCGCACCCCGGAACGGGAGGCCAAATACGTCCTGACCAATCAGTCCTACCATCAAAGTACGAGCCAGCTTATCGTGAAAAAGGGCCGCACCGACATTCAGGACCTGGAAAACCTTCGGGGTAAACGGATCGGCACGACCGTGGGGGACAGTTTCACCCGGTTCCTTGAGGAGTGGAACAAGGCGAACGGGGATATTCTTACTATCGTATATTACGAGGAAGACATTACCACAGTATTGCAGGATATTGTCAACGGAAGGATCGACGCGACTCTGAACGATCCGGCGATGGCAAGGGCAAAGGCAGTTGCCCAAGGCCTGGATGTGGAGCCTGCGGGAAAGCGTATAGAGGAAAATTCCGTCTTTTTTGTCGCGAAAAAGGATCCCGCCGGAACGGCTCTGCGGGACAAACTGGACGCCGCCCTGGCCAAAGTCCACGGCGACGGCCGTTTAAGCGCCCTGTCGATTCAATGGCTTGGGGCGGACTATTCAAAATAACCGTTTTGGCGCAGGGGGGAACCATGCCGGCAAGAAGCATCCTCGATTTTGACTTTATGGTTCGCTCGTTTCCGCGGATTGCCCGGGGGATACCGGTTTCCCTGGCAATCGCGGCGGTGGCCTTTTTCTTCGGCGCCCTTATAGGTTTGGGGATCGCCCTGATAAAGATCAGGCGGATTCCGATGCTTCTCAGGTTCGTTGGAGTGTACACCTCCTTTATGCGGGGGACCCCTCTTTTGGCGCAGATATTTCTCTGTTATTACGGGATCCCCATGGTACTGCGGTACCTTAACGAAATCTACGCCTGGCGCCTCGATATTTCGGCCATACCGGCAATCGTGTTCATGTACTTTTCTTTTTCCCTTAACGTAGGGGCCTATTTGTCGGAGTCTATCCGGGCGGCGCTGCTTTCGGTTCCCCCCGGACAGATCGAGGCGGCTTCTTCCCTGGGGATGACCGACTTTCAGGTTTTTTTACGCATAACCCTGCCCCAGGCCGCACTCGTGGCATTGCCCAATATGGGGAACACCTTCATCGCCCTGCTCAAGGATACGTCCCTGGCTTTTGCCGCGTCGGTGCCGGAGATCATCGGCCAGGCAAAGATTACCGCCGCCCGTTCTTCCAATTTTCTCGAGGCTTACCTGGTGGCGGCCCTGCTTTACTGGCTCATCTGCTTTACGCTGGAACGGCTTTTAATCCTGTCGGAACGCCGGCTGCGGCGGCACGAAAGGAAACTGCCATGATATCGATCCGTTCGCTCGACAAGTCCTACGGCGATAACCACGTGCTCCACGACATAGACCTTGATGTGGCGCCGGGGGCGGTGGTGGTGATCATCGGTCCGAGCGGTTCGGGAAAATCCACTCTGCTGCGCTGTATCAACCTGCTGGAGCGGTCCCAGTCCGGTTTCATCACCGTGGACGGTGAAACCCTTGACTGCCGGCATTATACCAAAAAAGATGCCTACCGGCTCCGGCGGAAAACTTCCATGGTGTTTCAGGGCTACAATCTTTTTCTGCATAAGACCGCCCTGGCAAATGTGGAGGAAGGGCTGCTGGTGGTCCGGAAGATGTCCCGGCGCAAGGCGGGGGAACTGGCCCGTTATCATCTGGAAAAAGTGGGGCTTGGGGACAAGATGTCCGCCTATCCTTCGTCCCTTTCAGGCGGCCAGCAGCAGCGGGTGGCTATCGCCAGGGCGGTGGCCATGAACCCCAAGGTGATTCTTTTTGACGAACCCACCAGCGCCCTGGACCCGGAACTGGTACAGGAAGTACTTGGTACCATGAGAAAGGTCGCCGCGGAGGGAAATACCATGATTGTAGTGACCCATGAATTAGCCTTTGCCCGGGAAGTGGGGACTAGAATTGTGTTCCTTGAAAAAGGACGGATACTGGAAGAAGGACCGGCGAAGGAATTCTTCAGCCACCCCCAAAAGGAGCGGACCCGGCAGTTTCTTCAGCAGTTTTCCCCCGATTATTCGTTCCAAATATGATGAAGCCCGTTAAGGATCCTTCAACAATTGTACCCAAGGAGGAATGTATGAGTTTTTTACCCATGACGGAGTATGAGACCGTTTTACCCGAGGCGAAGCGGGAATACGATGATCAGATCGCGAAAAACGGCCGGGTTACCAACATGAAACGGACCCTGCTGCACAGTGTGCCCGCTTTCAAAGCCTATATGGAGTGGTACACCCTGCGGGACCTTGTCGTTCCCTTTACCGGGGAACGGGCTTTGTCCCTCTACGCCTACGCCATTTCCACGGCGAATGAATGTCTGATCTGTTCGGCCTTTTTCAGGAAAATTCTTGTTGAATCCGGGGACGATCCCGATAATCCGGTCCTTTCGGAGACCGAACGGTTTCTGATGGATCTGGGACACGCCATAGGCCGGGACCCCCATAATATCCCCCAGTCCTTGTACGATACCCTCAAGGAACGCTACAGTACCGAACAGATTGTACTCCTCTTTGCCTTTGGGGGAATCATGAGCGCCACCAATCTTTTCAACACCGTTGCCAGGATACCGCTGGACGAGGTGCTTTACCGGTATGTTAAAGAAGGGGAGGCCGGCCGTGGGTGAATTTTCCGGCAAAACGGCTTTTATTACCGGCGCGGCCCACGGTCAGGGACGGGCCACGGCGCTGCTTCTGGCGGAACAGGGGGCGGACATTGCCGCCTTCGATGTGGCGAAAAAACTCGACTATCCCCGTTATGAATTCGGCACGGGGGCGGAGCTGGAGAGCCTCAAGGGGGAAATTGAGGCGCTGGGACGGCGGGCGGTGATTGCCGCGGGGGATGTCCGGGACGACACGGCGGTACGGAAGGCGGTTGAGGAAACCATGGCGGCCTTCGGCAAAATTGACATTCTTTTCAACAACGCCGGAATCTGCGCCTATGCCGCGGTAGATTCCATGACCGATGACGAATGGAACGCCATGATCGACATTAATCTAAAGGGCCCTTTCAACGTAACCCGCCGGGTGGTTCCATACATGATACAGGCCAAAAGCGGGGTGATTGTCAACAATTCCTCCACCATGGGGCTCCGGGGCGGGAACCGTCTTTCCCATTATACCGCCTCCAAGTGGGGGCTTACCGGCCTGACCAAGGCATGGGCCATCGAGCTGGCCCCCTACAATATCCGGGTAGTGAGCATACATCCCACAGGGGTAAACACGCCGATGAATGACGGGCTTGCCGCCATGGAAGGGGCAACGCCTGTAGAAATCGCCGAACGGAGCGCCGGGAATCTGCTGCCGGTTCCCTGGATCGAACCTGAGGATGTGGCCAATCTCGTGGCTTATGTGGCCAGCGGCAGGGCCCGGTATGCCACGGGTTCCCAGTTTGTGCTGGACGCGGGGCTGCTCTGCGTATAGGCGCTCCCGTTGCAATGAGCCTCCGCGCGGCAAGCGCGAACCGAAGGTTCGGCGCGGTATTAAACCGGCGCTTTTAGGGGCGCGGGCCTCTGCGCAGTTCCTCAACCGCCTTTTCCCGCGCGGCGATTACCCTGTCGCACCACGCGTCAAATTCGGGATCTTCAATTTGACATTCCTTGTGGGCGAGGATGTAGTTCACCGATTTGCGCACTCCCTGGTCAAAGCGCACGGACGCCGTAAAACCGGGAACAAGGCGCTTGAGTTTTGCGTTGTCAAACACGAGCGAGTTGGCCTTGTCGCCTATAAGGCCGCCTGTAAAATCGTACGGTCCTATGGCCGAAAGGAATTCGCTTGAAATATGCGCCGCCTTCAGGGGAACGCCGAGCGCCCGGGCGACGGCGGCGTACACCTGGTTCCAGGTAAGGGTCTCGTCCGAAGTGATCTGCACCGCTTCCCCAATGGCGTGTATGTTTCCAAGAAGGCCCGTAAAGCCCGCCGCGAAATCGGAATTCGCCGTCATGGTCCAAAGGCTTTCGCCGTCCCCGTGAATGATCACCTGTTTTCCGCCGAGCATGCGTTTAAGAACCTGCCAGCTTCCGTTTTTACCGTGGACGCCCAGAGGGACGCTCCGTTCGTCGTAGGTGTGGCTGGGGCGGACTATCGTAACAGGAAAGCCCGATTCCCGGTACTTTGCCATAAGAAAATCTTCACAGGCTATCTTGTTCCGGGAATATTCCCAGTAGGGATTGGCAAGGGGCGTACTTTCGGTTATGAAGCAGCTTGAAAGGGGTTTTTGATACGCCGACGCCGAGCTTATAAAAAGGTACTGTTTCGTAAGGCCGCCCAGGATGCGGTAGTCCCTTTCGGCCTGGGGAAGGGTAAAGGCGATAAAATCGGCGGCGGCGTCAAATTGTCCGCCTTTCCCCAAAACGCCCGAAAGTTTTGACGCGATTTCCGCTTCGCTTTCCGCGTTAATGTCGCAGGTGATTTCAACAAGATTCCCCGTTCCCGGCGCGTTCTTTGTACCGCAGAGCCCGCCTGCAAGATCCCCGTTCCGGTTCCCCCGGTTAAGCAGGTAGAGATCCCAGCCCAGTTCCAGAACCCGCCGGGAAATGGCGGCGCTTATCGTTCCCGTTCCGCCTATAAATAAAATTTTCACCTTGTCCTCCGGTACGGCGCCCCAGTGGAATATGGTCATGACGCCTTGACTTAACGTTAACATTAACTTTTATAGTTTGGCAAGACAGCGGGCTTGTTTGGTAACTCTGGTTATTGAACAACTCTATTGCGGCGGAATTTGTCCGGGAACCGGAATTTCAGGACAAATCCATTTTTTTGAGAGGTGAAAAATGCAGTACCGTACGTACGGAAAATCCGGGTTCAGGGTATCGGCCTTTGGGATGGGCTGTATGAGGCTTCCCCGCATCATCAGGGAGGACAAGGCGGAAGTCGACCGTGAAAAGGCGTGGGAGATGATACGCTACGCGGCGGATCACGGGGTCAACTATTTTGACACCGCCTACGGCTACCACAACTTGACCAGCGAGGAGATACTGGGCGAAGCGCTGGAAGAAGGCGGCCGCCGTGGAAAGGTGATAATCGCCACCAAGCAGCCTTTCCCCGTTATGGCCGATCTGAAATCGGGCGGCGGAAAGACCCTGCACGAAAACGCCCGGCGGAATCTTGAGAATACCCTCAGGAAACTCCGCACGGATTATCTTGATGTGTATCTTATCCATAACATAGGGGTCCCCGTCTGGGAAGATATCAAGAAGCAGAAGATCATTGAGGAATACGAACAATTCAAATCGGAAGGGCTCATCAGGGCCATAGGGTTTTCCTATCACGGCCGTTATCCCTGCTTCAAGGAAGTCCTCGATTTCTATGGCTGGGACATGTGCCAGATACAGCAGAACCTTATCGACGTGGATAGCGAAACCACCGATGAGGCGATACGGGCGGCCGGCCTTAAAGGCTGCGCCCTTGTGATCATGGAGCCCCTGCGCGGGGGCAGCCTTGCCTTTCCGCCTGATTCGGTGAAGGCCGTCTATGGGGAATACGGCGGGGAACGCAGCCCTGTTGAATGGGCCTTCCGCCATGTGCTTGATTATCCTGAAGTCAGCACGATCCTTTCGGGCGTGTCCTCAATGGAGCAGCTCAAGGAAGATATAGCGATCTTCTCAAAGCCGGACGCCGTTCCGCACTGCCTTTCCGAAGACGAGAAGAAGATCATCGCACGGGTGCGGGAAACCTACTTTTCGTTCGCGTCCATCCCCTGTACCGGCTGCGAATACTGCCTTCCCTGCCCGCAGGGCGTCAACATTCCCCAGGTCTTTTCCAAATACAACGACGGCATCATGTTCAATACCTTCGAACCGTCGCGGCGGGGCTACTTCTTCCAGACCCGCAGCGGACAGGCCGCGTCCCTCTGCGTCTCCTGCGGGGCCTGCGAAAAAAAGTGTCCCCAGCATATTGGAATTGTAGAAGAACTCAAGACCGCCCATGCCGCGCTTGCCGGCTGGATTGAGTAGAAACAGAAATACTGTTTTCCGCTTCCCCGCCGCCGGGGAAGCTTTAATTAATCTCGTCTTTAAGGTAGCCGAACGCCTTTTCTATGCCCCAGCCGACAGGATATTCGGCGGTGTATGTAGTGTCGTTAACGGTAAACTGTCCTATCTGGGCATTGCCGCTGGAATAGACCCAGCCCTGCGCCAGGCGGAAATCGGATATCGAGACGGCCCTGTCGTTGTGAAACACAAGGAACACAAGTGTAGCGGAAACCGCTCTCCGCAGCGCGTTTTCCATGGGGTTGTCCCGGCCCGATAAATCAACCGTTCCGCTCCCGTCACTTGCGCGTAGATAGCAAACAAGGGATACCGGGGTGTCCTCTTCCGGGGCGGAGCCTGTCAATTTCGCGGCCAGCCCTTTTGCGGATGATTTGCTTGACGCCCTTCCAAATTTAATGCTGGCGGCGTTAACGTAATCGTAGGCTTCATCAATAGTCGAAAACGCGCGTGTAAAATCGGACGACGGGAAAAAATAGTTGAAGTCATGTTCGTCCGCCATTTTCGAATAATGCGCGTTGCGTGACATTGAGGCGCAGCCTGAAAATCCAGGCGCCAACAGGACAAGAGCCAATAAAAGGAAACAGTGTTGTTTTGCAACGCCTGATTTTGGGGAAACAAATTTTTCCTGTCCGGCGGCCCCGGATGACAAGCTGCTTAATATATGACAGGATGGAGGGGTAAATACTTTTCTTGAAAAATCCGTATTCATTGGTATCTCCTTCTAAAGCATTTACGGATAGTAAAACCCGCGGAAGAAATATAACACGGCAAACAGCGGGAAGTAAAGTGAAATCTCTGGAAACCCCGGCCGGGTTTCACGTTTCGTTCCGGGCACTTTGCATACTGTCCCGGCGCCGGTAGAATGGACATGTTTAGTAACCCGGTTGGTTACTGGCTAACCTTCGGTTAGCTTGCATGTCTTGCGATTTTTCAGGCTAAAGCATGGCTTTAGCCTTGCAAAATCGCGTTTTTAAGCGGAAGTTGTTCAACAACTGAAGTTATTGAACAACTCTAATATGAACAGGAGAGTGCCAATGAATTATCTGATTGTTTCCGGTAATCCCAAACACGCGGGTCTTTGTTTTTCCCTGACTGAAGAAGTCGTCCGGGGCGCCAGGGAGGGCGGCGCCGGCGTCGAGGTCCTCACCGTCGAAAAGCTTGAACGCTGCCATGTCTGCAAAGACGGCTGGGGAAGCTGCCGTGAACAGCATTGCTGCGCTTTTGGCGCCGACGGGTTTAACGCCGCCCAGGAAGCGGTAAGGGCCGCCGATCAATTCTGTTTTATCACCCCCGTGTACTGGTGGGAAATGGCCGAAGGACTCAAGAGTTTTTTTGACCGTCTGCGGAGATGCGAATTTGGGGAACAGGGCGCCCTTTCGGGCAAACAGGTCCTTCTGGTCGCTTCCCCCGGCGGCACCGGCAACGGCATGCTGAACTGTCTGGAACAGATGGATCACTTTTGCCGCCACACCGGAGCCGTCATCTTCGACTATATCGGCGCCAACCGCTGGAACCACGACTACAAAAAACGCGCCGTTTACGCCGCGGCCAGGGCCATGGCGGAAGGCCGCCGGGCGGGAGAGACGGTGTAAAAACTCCGCCGCTTTTTCCCGGATGTAAGGGGTCCCGGGCGGAATTGACGTTCAAAGGTTTTTTTTATACACTACTGGTATGGAAGAGCGGATTTTGGGAAGAACCGGCTGCAGGGCGGGCGTGTTTGCCTTTGGGGGCATTGTTGTCCGGGATACGGTTCAGGCGGAAGCGGATCGTGTCGTCGCCGAGGCTGTAGAGCGGGGCGTCAACTATTTTGATGTCGCGCCTTCCTACGGCAACGCCCAGGATATACTGGGTCCCGCCCTGAAGCCGCACCGGAACAGCGTGTACCTTGCCTGCAAGACCGAAGGCCGTACCAGAGAGGCGGCCCGCGCCGATCTGGAAAACAGCCTCCGTCTGCTTCACACCGATCATTTTAACGTTTACCAGCTTCACGGCGTCCCGCCTGAAGACTCGGAGCGTGTCACGGGACCAGGCGGCGCCCTTGAAGCCCTGATCGAGGCAAAGGAAAAAGGGCTCATTCTCAACATAGGTTTTTCGACGCATTACGATTCGGTTGCCCTTAAGCTCATGGACGCCTTTGATTTTGACACGATCCTCTTTCCGGTAAACTGGGCCTGCGGCATACGGAACGGCCTTGGGGAAGCGGCCCTGAAAAAGGCGGCGGAGCGGGACATGGGGCGCATCGCCATCAAGGCGCTTGCCGGCCGGGCCAGGGAGGCTTCGGACGACGGGTATTCCAAATGCTGGTACCGGCCCATTTTTGACGATCCTGTTCTTGCGGATCTTGCCCTGCGTTACACCCTTTCAAAAGACGTGCACACCGCGGTGAGCCCCGGTGATGCGCGCATGTTACGGCTTGGACTTTCCATCGTTGAGAAATACGGAGGAAAGCCGCCGCCTCTTTCGTCCGGGGAATTTGAACAGCTGGAAAAACGCGCCCTGGAAACGGACCGGACGATCTTCGCCCCGGTTGCCTGATGCCTTCCTGCGAACCTGTTCTGTCTTCCGTGCGTTCAGGCGGGACAGAGCAGGACATGGGAATAAAATACCTCGGGCTCCTTCTTGAAAACAGTCCCGGCGCGGCCATCTTTCTTGACGGGGAAGGCTGCTTTGCCTATTGTTCCCGGGCCTTCCTCAACCTTACAGGAGAAAAAGATTACGCCGCCGTAAGAGGGCGGAAATTCGACGATGTTTACAGGGCCTTCGGCGACGAGGAATTTATAAGGCAGTCGCGGGAAGATTTCAGCCGCGCCATTTCGGGACACAGGACGGTTACGGCCGGCGTCAGTCTCGACTTTTCGGGCAGGGGCAATTTCCGCAGTTATTCTATCAACTCAACCCCCGTAATGAACGGGGAGGGCGGCTGCGACGGGGTCCTTGTAATTTACAACGACATTACCGAACCTTTGCGTACCGAGGAGGACCAGCGTATCCGCGTCATGTTCGATACCACCCCCCTTGCCTGTACTTTCTGGGATGGAGACGGGAACCTTACGGACTGTAATGTCGCCGCGCTTAATCTTTTTAAGGTCGCCGCCAAGGAGGAATTCTGCAGCCGCTTTAACGATTTTTCCGCCGAGACGCAGGCGGACGGCAGCTTGAGCCGTCTTAAAATACGCGAGAATTACCGGGATACGCTTAAAAAGGGCATCCTGAAATTCCACTGGCTTCACCGTACATCAGCCGGCGAATGGTTTCCCTGTTTTGTCACCCTTGTCCGTGTTGCATTCGGCGACGGCTGGCGCGTCGTGGGTTACACAAGGGATCTCCGTGAAATGCGGGAGCTTGAAGACAAGGAGCGCGAGGCGAATGAAAGGGCCCGAAAACTTGAGGTACAGACCATGGCCGCGAAGGTTGCCAATGAGGCGAAGAGCCGCTTCCTTGCGTCCATGAGCCACGAGATACGCACCCCCATGAACACCATCATAGGAATGAGCGATCTCATGCGCACCGACAACCTTGACGAGACCCAGCGGAATTTTTTCAGCGACATAAAAAAAATGTCCAGAACCCTTTTGCAGATCATCAACGACATACTGGACATCTCGAAGATCGAGGCGGGGAAGATGGAACTCTTCCCGGTACATTTCAGCCTTCCTGAACTTTGCGACAACCTTTATTCCATAAGCCGTTTTACCGCGGAAGCCAAAGATCTGGAATTCCGCTATTCTTTTGCCCCCGGCGTTCCCCATGTCATATATGGTGACGATGTCAGGATACGGCAGATACTTACCAATATTCTCAACAACGCGATCAAGTACACAAAGGAAGGTTTTGTCGAATTTACCATCTCGCGCGCCCGCGAAGACGGAAGGGACATTCTCCTTTTTTCGGTCAAGGACACGGGCATAGGGATCAAAAAGGAAAATTTTTCCCGGCTCTTCGGAAATTTTGAACGGTTCGACGGCAGGGTCAACCGGGGAATAGTAGGGACTGGCTTGGGCCTCTCCATAACCCGGAATCTCCTTTCCATGATGAACGGGAAGATAGATTTTTCAAGCGAATACGGAAAGGGTTCCGTTTTTACCGTCAGCATTCCTCTTGTCGAGGGAGACGCGGGCAAGGTGGAGCAGAAGGTCCTGCATTCCAGGGTCATTGCCTCGGAGGAGACGCGGGTCCTCGTGGTTGACGACAGCCGCATTAACCTCCGGGTTGCTCTGGCTTTCCTTTCGACCCACAATATACACGCCGAAACCGCCGGGGACGGAAAGGAAGCGGTCGCCATGGCGGCCGGGAAAAAATGGGACATCATCTTCATGGATCACATGATGCCCGGCATGGACGGCATGACGGCGGCGCGTCTCATCAGGGAGAAGGACGCCGCCGTGCCCATCATTGCCCTTACCGCCAACGTCATCATGGGCGTCCGGGAAAAATTTCTTGCGGCCGGCATGAACGATATGATAGCAAAGCCCATAGATGCCGTGGACCTTAACATGAAGCTTGCCAAATGGCTCAGGCCCGAACGGATAGTCCGCTTTGAGGATGTTCCCTCCCAAAAACAAAGCGGGAAAGATCCCGCCAGTTCAAAGGGAACCGGAAGCGTTTCAGGCGCGCAGGCGGCCTGCCGGGAACACGGGGAGCCTCTTCCTGGGGCCGTACTGGATCGTGAAGAGGGGCTTGAAAGATATGGCGGGGACAGTGCCTTCTACGAAAAGCTCTGTGACAGTTTTGTTTCCGATCACGGCGGCGACTGTGAAAAAATAAGGGCCGCCGTCCTGGCCGGGAACATCCCGGAGGCGCACCGGCTGGCCCATACGCTCAAGGGAACTGCCGCCCTCATAGGCGCCCGCGCCGCGCGCCGCGCCGCCGGAAATCTCGAGGCGGTTTTTTCAGGCATGAAAGACGGGGAGGGGCCCAAAGACGGAGATCCCGCCGCGCTGCCGCTTGAGGAACTAAAGACGGCGATGAAAAACCTCCTTGATGAACTGGGGCCCCGGCGGGAGGCGGGCGGACCTGCGGATTCCGCCGGGGAGGACATACCCGCGCTTTCCGCGGACGTGCTCATTCAAAAACTGGAGCCCCTCCTCAAATCGGGAAACGCCGCGAGCCTGGAACTCATTCCCGACATACGGAAGACTTTCGCACTGGACATGGAAGCGGTGCTTCTTGTAAAACAAATAGAAGATTTTGATTTTATTGCCGCCTACGGAACCTTCGGGAAGCTGCGGCGTTTTGAAAAGGAAGGCTGATCATGGAACAGGACAAGTACAGTATACTCGTAGTAGACGATGAAAAATCAAACCTTCTTGTACTGAGCACAATTCTTTCGCCTTTCTATGCCGTCTTTACCGCAAAATCATGGGAAGAGACCCTGATCCGCGTACAGGAAGATCCCCCCGATCTTGTCCTCATGGATATCGTCATGCCGGGAATTGACGGTTTTGAAGTGCTCAGGCGGCTCAAGGAAAATCCCGATACCCGCGGCATTCCGGTTATTATCATCACCGGCCTTGACAGCGAGGCAAATGAAGAAAAGGGCTTTCTTCTGGGCGCGGTCGATTATATCACCAAGCCCTTCAAGAACCCCATCGTCCTTGCCAGGGTCAATACCCACATTCAGATTGTATGCCAGATGCGGATGATAGAAAGGCTCGGTCTCATTGATCCCCTGACCAACATCCCCAACCGCCGCTGTTTTGACGATCATTTGGGCATGGAATGGCGGCGGGCCGTCCGGGAAAAGAGGTTCCTTTCATTTTTGATGATGGATATTGATAAATTCAAGAACTACAACGATACCTATGGACACCCTCAGGGCGATGTTCTCCTTAAAGCCCTCTCTCTCATTTTTACCGCTTCGGCGCGCCGTCCGGGGGATCTTTCCGCCCGGCTTGGGGGCGAGGAATTCGGCATTCTTCTTCCCGATACGGCCCTGAAACCGGCCCTGAAAATAGCGGAAGAGATACGCTCCAGGGTGGAAGCCGCCCTCATCGTTGCCCCGGACGGAAAAACGGAGACCCATATCACAATCAGCATAGGGGTGGTTTCTGAAATACCGGAGGTTGATGACATACCGTCGGATTTTATTTCAAAGGCCGACAAACTTCTCTACGCCGCCAAGGAAGGCGGCCGGAACCGCGTTTGTTCACAGCTTGACGGAGAGTGAGCTGTTCAGCCCCGGTCAACCCGGAGGCGGCATCCGGTCAAGAATTTACGGAGGAAAGAATCATGAAAACTGCCATTTTGGCACTGCCGGCCCTGCTGGTGATATCCCTTGCAGGCTGTGGAGATAAAGAGATCGGAAATAAAGACTTTAAGGCGGAAAAGTATTCCGACGGGATCGCCATTATACAATACACCGGATCGGAAACCGATGTAATCGTACCGGAAAATATCGGCGGGAAAACAGTGTATACGATAACAGGCGGCGCTTTTGCGAACAATCAAACGATACAATCCGTTACCCTGCCTAACCCCTGGACTTTTACCATCGGCGAAGGGGCCTTTCGGAACTGTACCGCATTGACGACCGTACATCTGCCCGGTAATCTTCGCCTTGTTGATCGGGAGGCATTTCAAAACTGTACCTCGTTAACTGCCATACGGTTTCCCGAAAATCTGCAAAAGATTGGTGAAAGAGCGTTTGAAAATTGTACCTCCCTGATATCTATTGAGATTCCTGAGCCGTTTGATACCGGCTACGATATTGATATGGATTTGTGGGCGTTTCGAAATTGTACTGCCCTTGAACATGTTACCCTGCCGCAAGAGAGGCTGATTATTAGTACCTTCGTATTTGAAGGCTGTGATAAACTGGTATACCCTACGGGACACGCCCTTCTTGACCAAATGATGCTTTTAGAAACTGTTTCAAAAAAGTCGCCAAAGACATTTGACGATATACTCTGGTTGAGAAGCAATACCGGAAAAAGATCCGAGTGGAACCTGATGGAACGATTCCCGCTTGAAAATTACCGGTTGCAAAGGGGATCGGAAGCGCTGCCCGGCATATCGGCGGAATTGGGTAATGATCCCCAGGGGAAGCTGCTTTTTCTTGAAAGACATGACTGGAAAGGCATTTTAGAACCCGGTGTGGTATATGTTCAATTTAAATATCTTGATTATTTGCTGGAACAACTGCCGGCAGGCATGGCGGAACAATATACCATTAACAATATGTCTGAAATAGAATACATCGTCCTCTTGAGCCAGTGGAAAGGAGAAGCGTACACTTATATCGATAATATCAGCGGCAATACAGGCAATCTGTATGATTCAACACTCGCAGCCGAATTATACCGGATAGACGGGGCTTCCGGCCGTTTTATAAAGATTGGAACCTTTGAAACCGCAAGGTCCAAGTTGGATAAAAGCGTGATCACGGGATTTGGAGCGGTTTACCCAGTACCTGTTGAGCCGCGAATTATGGGATATTTTGAGTATATCAAAAATTTGAGATAGGCAGAAATAACATGCGATGCCGGAGTTGAACGCGGCCGAAAAAAATTCCGGGTCTTTGCGTCCGGACGCGGCGGGTTATCGGCCTGTCCGGGGGAAAAGAACGCTGCCGCCAAGGCAAAGTGAGCCGTTTTTTTGGTTTTACACCTGTAAAAAACAGAGGCTAATTCCTTATAATACAAGGAATTAGCCTCTTCTTCCCCCAGATCCTCTGGTCGGGCAACCCGGATTTGAACCGGGGACCCCAAGGACTCTTGACTTTGCCTATCAAAGAGTATTGAAGCACATTGAAGTTAATTTGTCCAGCCCTATCATCGATACCTTCATTTTTGAGAGTATTGAAGTGAACCGGAGACCACTGAAATTTAAAGTTTTTTCTGCCAATTTATGAGCGATTTCGCAATTTTGACGCACTAAGGATTACCGGGAATTATCAGTTTATGTGCCAGTTTATATGCCAGTCTTGCCACACTTAACAGCAGGATTTCTTTCATTTTACTCATTACTCTTCAAATACAGCCGGATAGTGTTCACTTTTATCCGGAATAAGTAGCCGCTCTAATTCGGCTCAAGTGTCAATTTTGAAACGATACGAAACCCTTCATATTGTTGTGGCGGAGCTTCTTTTAAGGTTTCGGTACATCTATTCACCGGATTCCATGAGATGGTACGGAAAGAATCAAGAGGAAATTGTTCGTTGAGTACCAATTCTGCTATCAGCCGCAATAAATTTTCTCTATGAATGAGGGTAATAGTTGACAGGTCCAGTTCTATAGATTCTACCGTTTGCAACATCTCATACAGCAATTCAAGGCGTAATTCAACGGTAAATCCGTCAAAAGCCATATATCCTTTCAAACACTTAAAAAGCGCCGCCGATGTCAGCGGCTCCGTACCGTTTTCCAATTGTGAAAGATACGGCTGCGAAACGCCTATCTTCTCTGCCGCCTGGGTTATAGTAATTCCCAAAACACGGCGGAGTTCCTTACAGTAGAGCCCAAACCTGTTTTTGGGTTTCTTGGAAGATCTTGGGTTTTTTACTATTTTTGAATGGTTATTAGTCATTACTTATAATTATATAGGTAAATACTTATAATATCAAGTCAGACAAACTATCACTATACCCTTAATGTAAAAAGGGATTAATCACCGTCATATTGTCAATG
>JAISAQ010000036.1 GCA_031266775.1 Treponema sp. | reverse complement strand
GCCCCCGCCGCACGGGTCGTGCTTATCCCCCGTATCTCCAGCGCCTTCCGTGCCGGTGCCAGCAGCCGGTCTATCTGAGCCCCGCTGACTTTTACCAGCAGACCTTTATGCTCTTCGCTAATACCATAGTCGGGTTCTCTCGACGCAACCAGAAAGTCTATGATGCCCCCTATCAAGGGGGCCAGCAGCTTGCCGCAGGGCCGCCCGTAATCCTCCCAGATGCGGGTCAACAGGACCGCAAACGCCTGCTCCTGATACTTGGGCGGCCTTCCCCCGCACTTCCCCGGTCCCCGCTTCCTGCCGGCGGGCCGGGCTTCTCCCGTGACCGCCTGCTTCTTCCCATAGCTTGCCAGCACATGGGCGAGATGATCCCGGTTCAGTCCGGTCGTACCGGCCACCTCCTCAAGGATCTTCCCCTTCTCTTTCTTCCCCGCTTGTTGATAGCGCCGGTAATGCGCCTCAAAAATTTCCCGTCTGGTTTTCATCCCTAACCTCATCCGCTCCACGCTCCAGTGGAACCGCTATAGTTTTGGCCAGGTTTTTAGTTTTGAGGCATCCGTTCTTTCGGCTAGGTTTTGTTTTGAGGCATCACGGGGACCGCATTGCCTCAAGTAAAATCAAACCATAACGAATGCGGAACAAAGCGGGACTTCGCCTTCGGCGCGGCGAGCCCTGTTATTGAACAACTCCGCTACGGACTTTCACATACATTCGTAGTATACTAAGAGCATGGATTTTACCATAAGCGATGAAGAACAAAGGCTCCTCCTTGCCGAGGCGCGGGAAGCCATAACCGCGAAACTCGAAGGCCGCGCGCCCCGTTACAAACGGGCCGGAGAGGCGGGCGGCGGGGCCCTTGACCAGCCGTGCGGCGCCTTCGTCACCCTCCGCAAGGGGAAAAATCTCCGGGGCTGTATAGGCAGGATGAGCGCGTCCCTTCCTTTAAGGGAAACGGTACGGACCATGGCCGTTGAGGCGGCGTTCGGAGATCCCCGCTTCCCTCCCCTCAGTCCCGGCGAAGCCGGACAATGCCGCATTGAAATATCCGCCCTTTCCCCCATGATCCCCTGCGCCGATCCCCGGCGGATAACGGTTGGAGTACACGGCCTCTACCTTGCCTACGGCGGCCGTTCCGGCGTACTGCTTCCCCAGGTCCCGGTGGAGCAGGACTGGGATCTTGACGAGTACCTCAACTACATCTGTGTCAAGGCGGGCCTTCCCGCCCGTTCATACGAAGAGGCCGGCGCGAAACTCTGCACATTTACCGCGGCCGTTTTCGGTGAACCGGACTGACACGCCGTTACCGGTTCACCGGCTAAACAAAGAACAAAAAACCGCGTTTTGCCGGAATTTTCACCGTTGACACCTGTATTTTCCGTCTTTTTCGGGTTTTTCATTCCTTGTTTTCAGGAGCTTGCACATTATTGAAGGGCCATATAAACTGGTCCCATGAAAAAGCGGGCTGCAGAGGCGCGGCAGACAAAGGCGGCAAGACAGGCGACGCTTGTCCTTGAGGACGGTTCGGAATTTTCAGGCTGGTCCTTCGGCAGGGCCCGTTCGCAGGCGGGGGAAGTGGTCTTTACCACCGGCATGACAGGGTATCCCCAGTCCCTTACGGACCCCAGTTTCCGGGGGCAGATCCTCGTGTCTACATGGCCGCTTGCCGGAAACTACGGCGTTCCCGTAAAACCCGGAACAGGGGAACCGTACCTGGACGAACAGGGCATTCCCCTTCATTTTGAATCGCCTTCCGTACAGGTTTCGGGCTTTGTGGTTTCCGAAGCCTGCGGGGAACCAAGCCATTTTTCCTCGGGGGCTACCCTTTCGGCCTGGCTTGAAAAAAACAACGTTCCCGGCGTGTACGGCGTCGACACGCGCTCGCTCGCAAAACGGCTGCGGGAACACGGGGTTATGCCGGGAAAGATCCTTGTCGAGGGAAGCAGGGACATCACCATTGATTCGGGGCTCATCGCGCATCCTGTGGCGGACGTTTCCCCGTCCGAAGTACGGCGCTACACGCCCGGCGGGCAGAGCGGGGAAAAAGGCGGCCGTGAAGGCCGCGCTCCCCGCGTTGTCCTTGTGGACTGCGGCGCAAAGGCAAACATCATACGCTGCCTTCTTGCCCGCGGAACCGAAGTGATACGGGTCCCCTGGGATCACGATCTGCGCGGCATTGAACACGACGGCATCTTTTTGTCCAACGGCCCCGGAGATCCCAAGTCCTGCGGCAAAACCATCGCCATGGTGCGGAAGGCGTTTCACGCGGAAAAGCCCATCTTCGGCATCTGCCTGGGCAACCAGATCATGGCGCTTGCCGCGGGCGGGGACACCTACAAACTCCCCTACGGCCACCGCGGCCAGAACCAGCCCTGCGCCGAAACAAACGGCCGGCGCTGTTATATCACAAGCCAGAACCACGGCTACGCGGTGCGGGCAGAAACGCTTCCCAGGGGATGGGAGCCCTGGTTTGTCAACGCCAACGACGGCACCATAGAAGGAATACGCTCGAAGAAGGGCCCCTTCTCCGCCGTGCAATTTCATCCCGAAGGCTGCCCCGGCCCGCGCGATACGGAATTCCTCATCGACCTTTTCATTACACAGGTGAAGGAAGGAATAAACAAATCATGAGTAGCAGGGAAAAAGTAAAAAAGGTAATCGTCCTCGGTTCAGGCGGCCTTAAAATAGGACAGGCCGGTGAATTCGACTATTCGGGATCACAGGCGCTCAAGGCGCTGCGGGAAGAAGGGATCAAAACCGTACTGGTAAACCCCAACATCGCCACCATACAGACAAGCGAAGGCATGGCCGACGCAACCTACTTCCTGCCTGTAACTCCTGAATATGTAAGGCAGGTAATCGAAAAGGAAAGGCCCGACGGGATCTTCCTTTCCTTCGGCGGGCAGACCGCCCTTAACTGCGGGGTTGCGCTGGAACGGGACGGGACCCTCTACAAGTACGGCGTGCGGGTTTTGGGAACCCAAGTCAGGGCCATTGAAGACACGGAGGACAGGGAACGCTTTGTAAAGCGCCTTGGAGAAATCGGGGCGCTTGTTCCCCGCAGTACGGCTGTGGGGGGAAAGGACGGCGCCGAGGCGGCCGTAAAAGCGGCGGCGGAAGCGGCGGAGCGCATCGGGTATCCTGTAATGATACGGGCCGCCTACGCGCTGGGCGGTTCGGGATCGGGGATATGCCGCAGCGAAAAGGAACTTGTCCGCCGCTGTGACCGCATCTTCGCGCGTTCAAGCGAAACGGGAGAATCGCCACAGGTTTTAATCGAGGAATGGCTCGGGGGCTGGAAGGAAATCGAATACGAAGTGGTCCGGGACTCGGACGACAACTGCATCACCGTCTGCAACATGGAAAACTTCGATCCGCTGGGCATACACACGGGCGAAAGCATCGTAGTGGCCCCTTCCCAAACCCTTACCGATTCGGAATACCACAAGCTGCGCCGCATCGCCATAGAGGTAATACGGCATCTGGGCATCGTGGGTGAATGCAACATACAGTACGCGCTGGACCCCGCATCGGAAGACTACCGCATCATCGAGGTGAACGCCCGGCTTTCGCGGAGTTCCGCCCTTGCCTCCAAGGCGACAGGGTACCCGCTGGCCTTTGTCGCGGCGAAACTCGCGCTGGGTTATTCGCTTGCCGGCATAGAGAACCGCATTACACGGGCGACAAAATCCTGTTTTGAACCGGCCCTCGATTACATCGTAGTCAAGGTTCCCCGCTGGGATCTTTCCAAATTCAAAAACGTGGATCTCAGGATAGGTTCCGAAATGAAATCGGTCGGGGAAGTAATGTCCATAGGCCGCGGTTTCGAGGAAGCATTGCAGAAGGCGCTTCGCATGACAGGCACAGGCGCGCCGGGACTTGCCGGAGGCGATTCCCTCTGCGGCGCGGAAGGCGGCCGCGGTTTCGGCGGAAAGGAAGGGGCGGCAAACATACGCGACGCGCTTGCGCGGCCGACCGACAGGCGCGTCTTTGTGATATACCGGGCCCTTGCCGAAGGGTGGACTGTCGACCGCATACACAGACTGACGGGCATAGATAAATGGTTCCTCCATAAAATGGCAAACGTCCTTTCGTGCGAACAGGATCTCCGCGCGGCAAAGGAAAAACCGGTCCTGGACAGGGAACTTCTTGCGCGCGCAAAGCGCCTGGGATTTTCCGACGGGCGCATAGGGGAACTGGCCGGAGCGGACGAGGCCGGGATACGTTCCCTCCGCGAAGAGTACCGCATACGGCCCAGCGTCAAACAGATAGACACGCTGGCGGCGGAGTATCCGGCAAAAACAAACTACCTTTACATGACCTACGGAACAGGCGGCGCGGTAAACGACGATGTTGCCCCGGCGGCGCGGGGGGTCATGGTGCTCGGATCGGGAGCGTACCGCATAGGAAGCAGCGTGGAATTCGACTGGTGCTGCGTGAACGCCGCGGAAACGGCGCACGCGCTGGGCCGCTATTCCATCATGGTGAACTGCAATCCCGAAACGGTCTCCACCGATTACGATATGTGCGACAGGCTTTACTTTGAAGAACTAACGCTGGAACGCATACTCGACATCTGGGAAAGGGAAAGGCCCGGCGGGATCATCCTTTCCATGGGAGGGCAGATCCCCAACAACCTGGCGACAAAACTCTACGCGGCAGGAACGGTGATCTACGGCACCAGCCCCGAATCCATAGACATGGCGGAAGACCGCAATAAATTTTCAGGCCTCCTTGACAGCCTGGGGATAGAGCAGCCCGAATGGAAGGAACTGACCGATCTTGCCTCGGCGAAACAGTTCGCCGCCCGCGCGGGTTACCCGGTGCTGATACGGCCGAGCTATGTCCTTTCGGGCGCCGCGATGAACATTGCCTGGGACGACGCGAGCCTTAAAAAATCCTTAAGCCTCGCGGCGGATGTTTCCCCCGAACATCCGGTGGTCATTTCCAAGTTCATTGAAAATTCCAAAGAGATAGAAATAGACGCGGTGGCAAAACGCGGCGACATTATCTTTCACGCAATCACCGAGCACATAGAAAACGCCGGCGTCCATTCGGGCGACGCGACGGTGGTGCTTCCCGCACAGCGGCTCTATATAGAAACGGTCCGAAAGATACGGCGCCTGAGCGAACGGATAGCCCGCGCGCTTGACATTACAGGGCCCTTCAACATACAGTTCCTTGCCCAGCGCAACCGGGTGCGCGTCATCGAATGCAATCTCCGCGCGTCAAGAAGCTTTCCTTTCTGCTCAAAGATAAGCCGCGTAAACATGATAGATCTCGCGGTGCGGGCCATGCTGGACGAAAAGGTTGAAAAGCCCCCCGTGTCCGCCCTTGACCTTGAATGGGTGGGAGTAAAGGCGGCGCAGTTCAGCTTTTCGCGGCTCCACGGCGCGGACCCCGTAAGCGGCGTCGAGATGGCGTCAACAGGAGAAGTGGGCTGCATAGGATCGGAGCTTTCCGACGCCTTTCTTAAATCGCTCCTTTCGGTAGGCTACAGGCTCCCCAAAAAATCCATACTCCTTTCCACAGGCCCCATGGAAGACAAACTTGACTTTCTTGACTCCGCCCGCAGTCTCGTGGAAATGGGATACGAACTGTGCGGATCGCGCGGAACGGCGAAATTCCTTTCGGCCAACGGCGTACCTGTCCGCGTCCTCAACTGGCCGCTCGAATCGAAGGAACCCAACATCGCCGGCTTTATCAAACGGAGAGAAGTCGACATGATCATCAATGTTCCCAAAAACAACCGGGAAACCGAACTTAAAAACGACTACATCATACGCCGCATGGCGGTGGATTTCGACATCCCGCTTTTTACCAACATCAAGGCCGCGCGTGAATTCATAGACGCCCTTGGATATTACCGCGAAAAGGGCCTTGAAATAAAGGCGTGGGAAGAGTATTAAAGGGCCGGGGCCTCCCGTTCTGTTCTTGACAATCCTTCAAAATGAAGAACACAATTGTCTGTCTGCAAAAATTCCATACAAGAGAGGCAATCATGATCGAGAACATTCCCAACGTTACCCTTGGGATCATCGCCGTATCCCGGGACTGCTTTGTGCGTTCCCTTTCCGAAAACCGGCGAAGCGCGGTGGTAAAGGCCTGCGGCAAGAAAGGCGTTTCCATTTATGAGGTGAAGACCACCGTCGAAAACGAGGCGGACGCGGTAAAGGCCGTGGAGGAGGCGAAGAAGGCGGGCTGCAACGCCCTTGTGGTCTTCCTTGGAAATTTCGGCCCCGAAACGCCGGAGACCCTTATCGCCCGTTTCTTTGACGGGCCTGTGATGTACGCCGCCGCGGCGGAAGAAACAGGGAAGGATCTTGTCAACGGACGGGGGGACGCCTACTGCGGGATGCTCAACTGTTCCTACAACCTTGGCCTCCGCGGGCTCAAGGCGGTAATTCCCGAATGCCCCGTCGGCGGCGCCAAAGAAATAGCCGGAATGATTGAAGAATTCATTCCTGTTGCCAGGGCGATCATCGGGCTTAAAGGCCTTAAGATCATCACCTTCGGCCCAAGGCCCCAGGACTTCTTTGCCTGCAACGCCCCCATCAAGGGGCTGTACGATCTTGGCGTCGAGATCGAAGAAAATTCGGAACTCGATCTGCTTGTTTCCTTCCGCAAACACAAAGACGACAAGCGTATAGCGGAAGTGGCGAAGGACATGGAAAAGGAACTGGGCAAGGGCAGCCAGTACCCCGACCTGCTTCCCAAACTGGCGCAGTTTGAAATTACGCTTCTTGACTGGGCGGAAGAACACAAGGGGGCGCGGAAATACGCCGCCTTTGCCGACAAGTGCTGGCCCGCCTTCCCCACCGAATTCGGCTTTGTCCCCTGTTATGTCAACAGCCGCCTTGCCTCGCGGGGCATTCCGGTAAGCTGCGAAGTCGATGTTTACGGGGCCCTGAGCGAATATATCGGCGCCTGTGTCAGCGCGGACGCGGTGACGCTGCTTGACATCAACAATTCCGTGCCGGACGATATTTTCGAAAAAGACATCAAACCGAAGTACAAAAAGTACGGCGGACAGGATGTCTTTATGGGATTTCACTGCGGAAACACACCGCTGTGCAAACTGAAGAAGGAAAAAAACACCGCGCTGAAATTCCAGCTTATCCAGAACAGGACCATCGAAAAGGGAAAGAAACCCGACGTTACCCGCGGCACGCTGGAAGGCGACATTGCCCCCGGCGACATCACCTTCTACCGTCTTCACGGGGGGCCCGACGGAAGCCTCCAGTCCTACATTGCCCAGGGTGAAGTACTTCCCGTGGCGACCCGCTCTTTCGGCGGCATAGGCGTATTCGCCATCCCCGAAATGGGCCGCTTCTACCGGCATGTGCTTGTCGCCAAACACTACCCCCACCACGGGGCGGTGGCGTTCGGAAAATTCGGCAAGGCGCTTTTTACCGTGTTCGATTACCTCGCTGTCCCCGACATCGCCTTTAACCGGCCCGCGGGCATGCTCTACCCCACCGAGAACCCGTTCAAGTAAACAGCGTGTGCGTTTGTTTTTAAGCGGAAGTTGTTCAATATTCTAAAACGCCGGTCCCGGACGGGTTTCAGGATGCCCGTCCGGGACCGTTTTTCCCCGCCCGGTTTCAAAACCGGGCCCTGTCCCGCCCCGTCAAACGCCGGAAGAGGAAAGAGACATGTTCTCTATCAGTTCCCGCACTTTGCCGTAAACGGCGTCCTGGGCATCCTTCACGCTGTTTTTCGTTTCAAGGGTTTTTTCATAGGCCTGCCTGATCTCGGTCCCGATGTTTATTTTGGCAATGCCCGCCTGTATGCCCCTTTTGATGTAGCCGATCTGTATGCCCGAACCGCCGTGCAGCACAAGGGGAATGCCCGCCGCCCTGTACAGGGCCGCGATGTGATCCACGTCAAGTCTTGCCTCGGGCTTTTTTTGATTACGGGCCGCCTCCGCCACCGCGCCGTGTATATTGCCTACGGCCACGGAAAGCCAGTCGCAGTGCGACTGGTTCACAAAGCGTTCCGCGTCTTCAATACCGGTGAAGCCGAGCCTTGTTTTAAAAATTTCCTCGTAGGGCATAAGAGGCCCGCTTTCGTGTCCCATGACCGCCCCCAGTTCCCCTTCACAGGCAAGCCCCGCGCTGTGCGCCAAAGAGGCGGCTTCCCCGGTCGCGGCTATGTTTTCGGCGAGGGGAAGCCGGGAACCGTCTATCATGACGGACTGGTAACCTGAATCTACCGCCCGCCGCAGGATGGGCATGTAATCGACGCGTTTATGATCCTCGTCAACGACAGGCACATGATCGAGGCCAAGAAGGGTGTACCCCGGTTTTTCGTGTTTCCGGTATTCGGCGGCGACAGCCTCAAGACTTCCGGCGGAAAATTTTTCCCACTCAACCCTGGCGACATGGATAATCGCCGTTATCTTCGCGCCGGCAACGGCAGCCGCTACAGGCTCCACCATGGGAAGATAAGGAATATTGAAGGCGGGAACCACCGTCCCCCTTTGACGCGCCGCAAGCACCGCCTCCCGCGCGTCAAGGCGGGGGGAATTGTTCTGTTCCATAAAGGCTCCTTTACGGCCTATCTTACAACAAAAGCTTCCCTATGGCAAAGCCTCAAGGGCAAATTCGTACATAGAACGGAATATGATCCACACAGATACGGCGCCGGGGTCCTCGAAACCAACGGCCCGTTCCATCAGGGATTTGGCGCGGCCGAATTTCGCCTGGTACTTTTTGGTGTTTTCAACCCCCTCTGCCGCCGATAAGGCGGCGGCCTTGAGCATGGGGATGAAGCCTTCCGCTTCGGTCCTTTTCATGGCCTTGACCGCCGGTTCCAGCGCGTCGACCATGGTCTTGTCGCCCACACTCGCCTTTCCCCGTTCCCTGATGGCGGCAAGGCTCTTTTCCATCATCAGCGCAAAGTCGGCGGGAGAAAGACTTCCCTTTGGTTCGTTCCCCCTGGCCCCGGTCATAAAGAGGCTCCCGAAGATGACCCCCGAGGCTCCGCCCATGGACATGAGCATGGCTTTCCCGGCCTTTTCAAAAAGATCCCAGACGTTGCCTGAACCGGGCGCGGCGCCGACAGCTTCCTTTACCTTGCGCATCCCCAGCGCCATGCCGGCGCCGTGATCTCCGTCGCCAATCCTGCCGTCAATTTCCGAAAGAAAGTCCCTGTTTTCGATTATTTTATCCGCGGTGTATACGATCATGCGCCTTGCGGCGTCTTCATCGAGGAAAGAAGACATCACCGGCCTTCTTTCGCGTAGAAGGGACAGTAACAGGGCGCGTCGTAGTATTTTTTAAGTTCATCATCCATCTTCAAAAAGCTGATGGAAAAACCGCCCATTTCCATGCAGGTACAGTAGCTGTTGATATCCGCGTCGTAGATCTTCACCCCGCCTGATTCCAGAAGCCGTCTGACACGGCGGAACACGATTCCCATTTCGAGTATGGTGGTGGAACCAAGGCCGTTGACAAGAACACACACCTCCTCCCCGCTTAAAAGGGGCATGTCGGCGGTAAGGTGCCGGTACATGATCCCGGCAAGTTCATCGGCCGGTTTCATGGCGGCCCTTTCAATGCCCGGCTCCCCGTGAAGCCCCATGCCGTATTCGATTTCATCGTCGCCAAGCTCAAAGGAAGGCTTGTTACTGCCCGGCATCCGGCCGGGAGATACGGCCACGCCGATGCTCCGCAGACGCTCCCTGGCCTTTTCGGCAAGGCGTACCGCATCCTCCAGGGAAAGACCCGCGTCACAGGCCGCGCCGGCTATCTTTACCATATAAACGTCTCCGGCTATTCCCCGCCTGTCTTCCGTCCGCACGGGAGGGGCCGAGGCGCAGTCGTCCCAAACCCGGACATGAGCGGTTTGTATACCTTCGTCCCGCAGCATCTCTTCGGCCATATCAAAGTTGAGATTGTCCCCGGCGTAATTGCCGTATACAAAAAGAACGCCCCTTCCCCCGTGGACAGCCTTCGCGGTTTCACAGATCGTTCCCGGGTCCGGGGAGGCGAAAATATTTCCGCACGCGGCCGCGTCGGCAAGTCCTCTTCCCACAAAGCCCGAAAACATCGGTTCGTGCCCGCTGCCGCCGCCTATAACAAGGCTTACCTTGTCCCTGCGGCAGTCCTTGTAGAGTACGCCGTTTACTCCGGGCGCTTTCCGGTAATAACGTTCGTACGCGGCGATAAAACCTTCCATCATTTCACCGGCCGCGTTATCGGGATCGTTGATTATTTTTTTTGCCATGACGCCTCCTTTACAAAAGCGGCATTCATTATACACTAAGGTATCGGCGTTGTCATAGGCCAGTCCAGCGGCCTCCCTCGCGTAGCGGGTTCTTGAGAGACCGGCTCCCGCGCCGATGATGATTGCGTCCGCCCGATTAAGCCATAAACCGGTAACCCGCGCCCCAGACAGTTTGTATGTGCAGCGGATTAGCGGGATCTTTCTCAATTTTTTCCCGAAGATGATTGATATGCACCGCTACCGTTTTTATGGTTCCATACATATCTTCACCCCATATTTTATCGTATAACTGTTCCTTGCTGAATACTATTTTTTCGTGGCCGGCAATGAAATGAAGCAATTCATATTCTTTATTGGCCAGAGATATTTCACCGCCGTTAACAAAAACCTGATGGGTTGCCGGATTGATTTGAAACCAGCCGAAATCAATTTCATCGGTCTTTTTTAAGCGGCCGGTGCTTTGGGTAAGCCGGTCATAACGGGCAAGATGGGTTTTTACCCTGGCAATTAATTCAACCATTGAGAATGGTTTGGTGATATAATCATCGGCGCCAAGCCCCAGGCCGCGTACTTTATCGGCCTCCTCGCCGCGGGCGGTTACCATAATGATGGGTATATCAATTTTTTCGCGTATCTCCCGGCAGAGGCTTATACCGTC
>JAISAQ010000027.1 GCA_031266775.1 Treponema sp. | reverse complement strand
AACCATCAGTTTGACCCAAAAATCAGCGATTGATTCATTATTCATGGAAAGCGCGTTTGAATAACCGGAAAATCCAAACCCAATTACCGAGGGGATAATGACATCGAAAGATATTTCTGATTTGTCTGCCAATATACGTTTCTGCGTTAATGAATGAATTATTTTGGTATACCTCAAAAAACTGTCAGGCCAACCGTGAGAGAAAATAACTGGAATTGAATTTTGTGTTTCTCCTTTTTCCCAAATAAAATGAATATCAATTCCGTCAATTGTTACTATATGCTGATGAAATTGATTCAATTGCGATTCGTGTTTTTTCCAATCGTACTCATTTAACCAATAATTGATTAGCCTGTCAAATTCGGGAGAATGAATTCCCAAATTCCAATTTTTTTCAAAATGGTCTTTCCTTGGAAATTTCACAGAAGTTAATTTTGCCTTGAGTTCACTCAATTCTTTGTCGCATACTGAAATGGTAAAGTCTCTATACATTTTCATATTTCCTTTTATGAAGCTAAGTGATTGTTTAAAAACCTTGTTTTAATTTATTCAAATCATTTTCTTTTGTCAACTGGCACCGAAGGTACTTAACATAATATTTTACAAAAAATTTTAGCCCCTATTTCGCATAACGTTCCGGCTGTTATAGTATATTGATTCATCTCGCCATAAACTGTGTTCAAAACAACATCCATTCCGCTTGTATATTCTGGGATTACAGTGGGGTTCGGGTTCCCGTTTCTGTCGTTCCCGTCGAGGCCATATTCTGTGCCGGTAAACTTATTTATAAGGCTTGCGGGGTCTCTATGCCAGCCGTCTGCGTCATAACCAGTTACGTCGTAACCATCTATATCGCAACCGGCAGCGTCGTAACCATTTATATCATAACCGTCTCTGTTGTATCCTTCGCCATCGTAGTAACTGCCAGTCTCCAAATATGTTCCATCCATTTTGAACCCATTATCATTATATGGTGTGGTGTTTACATTATTTTCCTCGATATCCCAGCCATATTGGTTATAACCGTTTTCGTTATAGCCGTCGTTATCGTATAATGTTCCTGTGGTTTCATTCTTGTGCTCCCTGTTCCAGCCGCTTGCATTGAAGCCGTTTCGCTTATATCCGTCAGGGTCGTATATTCCCCCTGTAACTTTATGATTGTCTTCTCTGTCCCAGTCTGCCGGATTGCTGCAACTTACGGCTGTGCCGCCAATTACGCCTGCCGCGCTTATTGCACCTGCCAATGCCAGCGCGCCAAACATTTGTTTTACTGTTCCTTTCAAAATATGCCCATTAATCTTTTTCATTGTAGACTCCGTATAGTTTTTATGTCCCGCCGGCAATGTGGCTGTTGTGTTCCCTGCTGTCCGGCCTTGCCGGATAGTAAAGCAGTGAGCGGTGAGGCAAAAGTAGTTACTGATAGGGGAAAAGCGGCCGCCGGTATGCCGGGCCGCAAAGAATGCGTTATATGCGGGGTGTTACGGCTTGTATCCGGAAAAACTACGCTACATACGGGGGAGGGGGAGGTAATAGTGTCTAATTCCTTACTGTACAAGGAATTACAGCGCGTTATGTGCAAAACGCCGTTTTTTCCGGGTACCGAAATGCCCTTGACGAAACCTGCTGTTGCGGGCATACTAAGGGCTGTATGCGAGAGGAGGATACATGAGCGCCACGATTAGGCTCAAGAAATTCGGAACCAAGAAACGTCCTTATTACCGTATTGTGGTCATGGATAAACGGGATGCCCGCGACGGCCGGACCATTGAGGAACTGGGCTACTATCATCCCATTGAAAAAGAAGACAAACAGATCCTTTTTGACGCGGAAAAGGCAAAGGCATGGCTTGAAAAGGGGGCTGAGGTAAGCGATACGGTACGCAGAATCTTCAATAAAAAGAACCTTTCTGTAAGATAAACCCGGCCGTCAGGATACATTATGGAAAAAGAGCTGGTTGAATATATTGTCAAATCCTTGGTGGACGATCCCGGTTCCGTACAGGTGAATGTGGTGGAAGGTGAAAAATCCACTATTCTGGAACTTCGGGTGGCCCCGTCCGATATTGGCAAAGTCATAGGCAAACATGGCCGCATCGCCAAGGCCATACGCACGGTTCTCCAGGCGGCTACGGCAAGAAGCGGCAAACATACGGCGCTGGAAATTCTGGATTAATGCCTGCGGAACGCCGCCTGTCCGCCGAATTATGGGGAGAGTCATTTTTTGTATGACCGGCCGTTTTGTGGTGGGCCTTGTGGGCGGCGCATTTGGCCTTGAAGGTTTTGTCAAGGTAAAGTCTCTTTCGGGGGAAACCGGGCATCTGCTTTGCCTCCGGTCCGCTGTGTTGAGGCTGCGCGGCGATGAAAGGGATGTCGAAATAGAAAAAAGCGTCCCGGTTTTTCCTTCGGTAATAATGAAATTCCGCGGTGTAAACACCCCCGAAGAGGCGGGAAAATATGCCGGCGCTGAAATAATTACCGGGCGGGAAAACGCGAGTCCCCTTAAACCCGGCGAATATTATATTGAAGATCTTAAGGGACTCGAAGTGACGGCGGACGATTGTGTTCTGGGGCATATTGCCGGTGTTTTTGAAGGCGGCGGCGGTTATGTGGCCGAGATCCGGCTTGCATCAGGCGATCTAAAACTGGTTCCCTTTAGAAATGAATTCTTCGGTGAAATAGACATTGAGGCGGGCAGGGCGGCGCTCCGTAGCACATGGATTCTGGAATAATCCCATGAAATATACCGTATTCACCCTTTTTCCTGAAATCATAGACGCCTATTTTGCCGCGTCCGTCATGGCAAAGGCGATAGACCGGGGCATTATAACATACCGGACTGTCAATATCCGCGATTATGCCCTTGACAAACACAAAACCTGCGACGACGCACCTTATGGCGGCGGGCCCGGCATGCTGATGCTTCCCGAACCGCTTGGCCGCGCCCTGGAAGCGGCGGGGGCTTCCAAAAAAACGCCGGGCGCCGCTGTTGTCTGCCTTTCGCCGTCAGGACGGCTTTTTAACCAGTCCATGGCGAGGGAGCTTGCCGGCCGGGACGAGCTTTTTCTTGTTTGCGGCCGTTATGAGGGCATCGATCAGCGGATTATCGATCTGTACGCCGATGAAGAGATTTCCACCGGCGATTATGTGCTTTCTTCGGGGGAAATCGCCGCCCTTACGCTTATAGACGCGACATACCGGCTTGTGGATAACGTCATTACCCCGGAATCCCTTGAGGAAGAGAGCTTTTCCGGGGGACTTCTTGAATACCCCCAGTATACACGCCCGGAAATATATGCTACACTTCAGGTTCCCGGCGTTTTGCTTTCCGGTCATCATGAACATATACGGCGATGGCGTTTAAGGAAACGGGTGGAAAAAACACTGGCCTTGAGGCCGGAGCTTGTCCGCCGGGGCCGGGAAGCGGGAATTTTCGACGCTGAAACCGAAAGAACAATAGAGGACCTCGAGGCTCAAGGCCCCAAAGGTGCGGAGGAGTTGGTAAATGAATGAGATCAGGGCTATTGAAGCCTCCCAAATGAAAAACGATCCCGGTAATTTCAAGCCGGGCGATACGGTAAAGGTTCATTTCAAGATAGTTGAAGGCAAAAACGAACGTATCCAGATCTACGAAGGTCTTGTTATTGCCGTAAAAAATTCCCGGGTAGGCAGGACTTTTACGGTACGGAAAAATTCCTACGGGGTCGGCGTTGAACGGGTCTTTCCCCTCCATTCTCCCCGTATTGTCAAAGTGGAAGTGGTCAGGCCAGGTAAAGTCAGGCGGGCAAAGCTGTACTATATCCGGGGAAAGGTCGGCAAGGCCGCCAGAATCAAGGAACTCATAGGCCGTAAGGCTGCCCGCGCTCCAAAGATCGTCACCGAACAGGGCGGCCCGGCCGGCGAGCCTTGATTCCCGCGGTCAGGAACGGACAAGACCTTAGTCACACAATTTCAGGTAAAACAGCTTCTTCGCATTCTGCGCCCGCGGCGGGTCGTGAGGTTCATTTCCGGAATGTGCGGGCGGACATCCGGGCGGTAAGCGCTCCTTCTTTTCTGAACCTGGCCGCCGCCCTGGGGCTCCCCGGAGACAGGCTTTCGGCCTCCGTATTGTCCTTTTTCCGCTTTTTTTCCCTTCCCTTTGACCCCCTCCTTCTGGCGCGCATGCGGAGCCGTGTTTTGGGAGCGCCGGAAACGGCCGCGGATACGGGCCCGGCGAAAGATGCGGCCGGGCTTGGGGAAGAGGCGATGTTCCGTTCCCGCGAAGCTCTGTCCCTGGCCGCCGCCGCCGCCCTGAGTAAGGGGACAGAGCTTGGCGGCGAAGCCCTGGAACGTTATGCCCGCGCCATGGACCCGGCTTTTCCCGGCCGGCGTCAGGGTGAAGACAGCCGGGAAAGTACCGGCCGGGAATCTCCCGGCGGTGGAAGCGCCGGCGGGGAATATGATTCATCCGAATCGTATGATTCGTCCGCTTCACCGGGCAATTCCCGTAGCGGCAGCGGCGGCAGTAGCAGTGGCGGCGCGGGGGAGGAGGTGGATGCCTGTGACGGCGCTTCCGCCCTGCGAAAACGCGCGGCCTTCGATCCCCTGCTCGATATCCTTAACCGCCTTCCCGGCCGCGACGGCAAACGGTGGATAGTCGTTCCTTTTGTCTTCGGGCCGCAGGAGCAGTACCGCGTTACCCTTCGCCTCCTTTCCGGCCCGGATTTTCCCGGCGGAAAAGAAGGCCGTGTGGATCGCATGGCCCTGGAAATCGCCGCCAAAAACGGGGAACGCTGGCTCTTTGTCGTGGATCGCCCCGAACGGCCCGCTTTTTCCCCGGAGCCGGGCGGCGCGTCCGGCGGAAAACACGGGCTTAAGGGGGCCCGGCTCAGTTTCGGCAGGCTGCCTTCTCCGGGAAACAGGACGCTTTTGGCCATAAAAAGGGAACTTTCGGGGCTTTTGGGACTTTCCGGCGATCAAATTTATCTCAAAAATGATGATTTTTTCTCTTTTTTTGCCCCGGACAGCAGGGATGATGTCTTGCCTTCCGTAAATAAGGAGGTGTAACATAAAAAAACGGAAAACCGCTTCCGCATTGGCTTATAATAGAAATAAAGATCCTGCGCCCCGCCTGCTTGCGAGGGGGCGGGACAGGGAAGCGGAGCGTATCATAGCTGCCGCGGAAAAATCCGGGGTTGCTGTTGTCGAAGACGCCGCACTGGCGGCTCTTTTGGACGCCGGCGTCAATCCCGGTGACTTTATTCCTGAGTGGTGCTGGGAGGCGGCGGCAAAGATACTGGCGTTTGTATTTGAAAAGGACAAGAAAATACGATGAAAAAAATTACGGTGAAAAATCTTCATCCCGGCATGGTTTTTTCCGAACCGGTCTATATTGAAGGCAACAATATTCTTGTTCCGGCCGGGGTGGAAATAAGAAAGAAAGACATTGACCGGCTTGTGTCCTGGGGCATTGAAACCGTAGAAACCGAAGGCGAAGCGGTAGCCGTTGCCGCCGGGCAGAAGAAAGACAAGGACACGGCCGGCGGCGCGGAGAATACGGCCGGCGCGCCGTCATCCGGGGCGGCGGCCGGCAAGCCCGGCAAAGCCGAACCGGAAAGCCCCGGACAAAAAGAAAGTCCCGCGCCACAGGGGCCCGTGAAAAAAAACGCGCCCAGCGCGCTTTCCCTTACCGAAGTTCAGGAGAACAAGGGCGCTTACAAGATCTACATGGAGCTTATTGAGCGGCTCGACGCGGTGTTCAGCAATATCGCCGGGGGCGTTTCCGTGGAAGTAAGGTCCATAGACAACATTACGGCCCGGCTTCTGCAGGCGGTGCGCGACGAGCGGGACAGTTTTATAGGGTACATTCTGGGCGGGGAGGTAACGGGCCGCGAAATGGCGAAAAGCTCGGTCAACGCGGCCATACTTTCGGCGCTTATTGCCATAGAACTCAAGATCCCCAACTACAAGATCGCGCAGATCATCACCGGCGCGCTGCTCCACGATGTCGGGATGTTCAGGCTTCCCAAGGAAATTATCGACAAGCGGGGCGGCCTTTCCGGCGCGGAAGTGCAGCGCATGCAGGCCCATCCCCTCTACGCATACAAGATCGTCTCTAAGACCCTGTTGTATCCCGACGAAGTAGGCATGGTGGCCCTTCAGCATCATGAACGGTGGGACGGCGAAGGGTATCCCCGCAGGCTTTCGGGCGAAGCCATCGATCTGGGGGCCAGAATAGTCTCCGTGGCGGACGCCTTTGAGGCCATGGTCAGCCAGAAACCCTACCGTAATTCCATGGTGGGCTATCAGGCCATGAAAAACCTCCTTTCGGACAATTCCCGCCGTTTTGATCCCGATGTCCTTAAGGCCTTTATTCAGACTATGGGAATATACCCCATCGGTTCCATCATACTCCTCAACAACGGCGCGCTGGCGCGTGTTATCGAAGTTCAGGGAGACGCCCCCCTCAGGCCGAAGATCCGCATTCTCGCGGACGAATTCGGCACGGTTTACAAGCAAGACGAGGGGGAGATTATCGATCTTTTGACGGAGAAGAGCCTCTTTATCGCCAAGGCGCTGGACCCCAGGGAACTTGCCAAAAAGAATGCCAAATAATTCCGGCAAGGGAAGGAAAGGAGAGGAACGGGCGGCGGTTTTTCTGGAGGGAAAGGGCATGAAAATACTTGCCCGTAACCTCCGTTCCGGCCGGGGTGAGGCCGATATTGTTGCCCTGGACGGCGGCACGGTGGTGTTTGCCGAGGTAAAAACGTGGTCCGCCTACGGCATCGAAGAACTCCGTTACGGGATAAACCGGGAAAAACAGCGGCGCATCATAGAAACAGCTAAGTATTTTCTTTTATCCCATCGAGAATATAAATGTATGGCCGTTCGTTTTGATGTGGTTTTTATAGGGCCGCAGGGCATTACCCATCTTGTATCAGCCTTCACGGAGCGTGTATGATAGTGGTTCAGACGGAAGGCCGGCCGGACGCGGCTCCGGCGGGTTTTGTCCCGGCCGAATCCGCTCCGGCTGTTCCTGCCCCGGATTCAGGCTCCTTCGATTTGGAACGTTTGAGGAACAAGATACATGATAATGATTATTTGTCCGAAGCGATACAGCGTATTGCCCTTGTTTTAAGCAACGAGCTTCTGGATATTTCCCACGGAGGGGTTTTTCATGAACGGCAGCGAAAGAGGCGGTAACCGCCGGTCTTCCCGGCGCAGGCGGCGGGACGGCGAGAGCTGGCAGGGCCGCAGGGAACGGAAGGACGATCTTCATCAAGGACAGCTCGAAAAAAAACGCGGCGGCTTTTACGAAAGACCCCGGTGGACGGCCCCTGAAATTTCACAGGAACCCATTCCGGTTCCCGACTGCCCCTGGTGCGGAAAACCCATCAGGGATCTTGCCGCCGCCCTAAAGGACAAGGAGTCGGGCCTGGCCGTGCATTTTGACTGCGCCATTGAACGCGCGGCGGAGGGAGAATCGCTGGAGCCGGGGGATACGGTGGCCTACATCGGAGGAGGACGGTTTGGGGTGGTTCACTTTGACAGTGCTTCCGGCGCAAGGGGTTTTAAAATAAGGAAGATCATGGAATGGGAGGATAAGGAAAACCGCGCTGAATGGCGAAAGACAATCAGCGACCATTTTTCGACGACCTGATGAAAGAAGAGAAAGACATAAAAGAAACCGAAAAGGATTTTCTGGAAAATCCCAAGGTAATGGAAAATTATTCTTTTCTTCAGGAGCTGGGCGTATTTAAATTTGTTGATGAACTCAACCGGGAAATACAAAACTACCGGAGCCTTCTGCAGGGCGGGCTGGACGTTTTTAACCGTACCAGCATAGACGACATCATGGACGCGACGGTTTTCCAGATATCGGATCATTTTCTTCCGTCTTTTATATCTTTTCTATGGAAACCCATACAGAACAGGGACGACATTGTCATCCGCAGCTACAGGAATTACAAGAAGATCGATCTTCATCTTAAAGTGGACAGCATTGCCCCCTTTGAATCGTTTTTTCAGCAGTACCCCAAACCCATCAATTTTGAGCTTCTTTCCTATGAGATGAAGAACGAGAAAGCTACAAAATCTTTCGGTGAAGTAGAGCCTGAATTGATGATTCCCATTCTGGGGCCCTTTGGCCTTTACGGCATTATTGTTGTGGGAAAGAAAATTCTGGAGGATGAATACGCCCCGAGGGAACTGGTTTTTCTACAGCAGCTCATGTCCTTTGTGTCACAGGCGATTAAAAACCACCTTCACTATGAGCATTCCCTAAGGGATGTCAAGACGGGCCTTTTTAACCACGGTTTCTTCATGACCCGGCTTAACGAGGAACTGGTGCGTTCCCGGCGGTCATGCTGCGCGTCCTCCATCATCGTTATGGATGTGGATAAATTCAAGCTGTTCAACGATACTTACGGCCATCTTGCCGGCGACAAGGTTCTGGAGTCGCTTGCCTTTACGCTCAAACAGGGGGTCAGGGAAGACGATGTCCCCTCCCGTTTCGGCGGCGAAGAATTCACGGTCTTGCTTCCCAATACGGACCGCAATACCGCCTGGACGGTGTGCGAACGCCTGCGGAACGCCGTAGCGGCGATGAAGGTTCCCTGGAACCCGCCCCTGCCGCAGGTTACCATCAGCCTGGGGCTCTACACCTTTGACGAGCGGAGCGGGATAGACGCCGAAGAAGTCATACACCGCGCCGACGATGCACTGTACCTTTCCAAGGAACGGGGCAGAAACCGCTCCACCATGTGGGGTTCGGGTCTTCTTTTCAAAATACAGCACGGCATGAAAGAAGCGGTGAAAAACTAGAGCTGTTCAATGAGACTTGTTCCAAAACTTCAGTTTTTGGAACAGCTTCTTATTAAAAACGCGCGCGGCTTGCCGCGCGGAAACTCATTCCCGGCTTCCGATTTCAAGGATCAGTTCCACTTCGCTTCGTGAAATTTTGAGCGTGTTGGCAATTTCGTCCACCTTCCACCCCTGACGGGCAAGCGTAATGACGTTTTCCCGTATGGCCGGGGGCGGGGCGTCCTTGCCTCGGGGCTGGGGGCCCTCTTCCCTGAGTACATTCCCGATAAGCCTGAGCTTGTTCTGGGCCTGTTTGTTAAGATCTTCCATGCGGGTTTCAAGCCCGGCAAGCCATTCGCGGGCCTTCTGCATATCCCTGATCCGCTTTTCTATTGCGGCAAGGGATTCGTCCAGGAAGGTGAGCTTGTCGGCGGTTTCCTTTGCCTTTTCGTTTTCCGCGGAAAGCACTTCGATGGTGCCGCGAAGCTGCGCCGTTTCCGTTTCCAGCGCCGAAAGGCCGCCGTCCAGGCGTCCCAGCGCGGCTTCCGATTCCTGTAGCGCCTTGAAATTTCTGTCTATGCCGCCGCTGGTTTCTTCCAGCATCTGGTTTTTCCGTTCAAGACGCTGGTACTTTTCTTCGGTTTCTTTTATGGCGTCGTCGATGCGGCGGAGCTGTATCTGCATGTTCGAGAGGGTGTCGTCGGCGGAATACACCTGGGAAAGCTTTTCTTCCACCGCCTGGGAGGTTTGCAGGAGGCGGTTGAAATCCGTTTCCATAATATCGATACGGTGCTTTTCCGAAAGGATGCGGTTCATCTTTGCGTTGATGTCTTCTTCAAGCCGCTTTATCCTGATAAATTCGTTTTCAAGCTGAACCGCCTCGTTCCGGCGCTGATCCAGCCGGTCAAGATCGCCGTTAAGATCTTCAATACGGCGCTCCAGCTCCCGCTTGAGTTCTTCGGATTTGTCGAAAAGCCGGGTTTGATCGGCAAGATCCTTTTTAAGATCCTCAAGGCCCGCCCTGATGCGGGCGGTTTTTTCGTCGGATTCGGCGGACAAATCCCTCATTCTGCGGCGGGCGTCGTCCATAGAGGCGTCAAGATCCCGGAGCTGGACGGCGGAAGCAGCCTGCCAGTCGTCAATGCTGCGCCGGGAAGCGCCGGCCAGGGCCGTAAGTTCCGCCCCCGTGGCTTCCGCCGCGCCGGAGATTTCCCTGAGCCGCTCTTCGGTTTCCCGCTGGTTCTGTTTAAGGGTATCGGCCACCGAAAGGGCGTACCGGCCTATTTCCGCCCTGGCGGAATCTTCGGCGGTCCGGCGGGCTTCGGCAAGATCCTGCCGGAGCTGTTCCAGGAAGGAGCGCCGTGTTTCGTCGGCGGCTTTCATTTCTTCCCGTATGCCTTCTTCAAAGGCGCCCGTTTCCGCCTTGAGGCGTTCCAGTTCGGACACAAGCCTTTCGCCCTGTTCCGCCAGATTTTTACGGAGTTCCTCATTAATGGAAAGTTCCATGCTGCGGCGTTCGGCCTCGGCCGAACCCGCCAGTTCGTCAAGCCGGGTCCGCAATGTTTCCTGCCATTCGTCAAGTTTCTTTTCGATCTCGCCGCTTCGTTTTGCAAGATCGGCGAAGAAGTCGTCTTCAAATATCTTGAGCTTTTCCGAAACGTTTTCGTAGGCCTTGTTTTTAAGGGCGTTAAGTTCCTGTTCAACTCTGTCCATACCGGCCCTGAGTTCCCGTTCGCGTTCGCTGAATTCGGCCGAAACCCGGCTGCGTTCATGTTCCGAATCTTTTTCAAAACGGGCAAAATCCTGCCTGACGCGGCCGGCGGTTTCTTCCATGGAAATCCTGAGTTCGCCGTCGAGTTTTGCTATGTCGTCGGAAAGGGCCGAAAGCTGCGTGTGCTGTTCTTCGGCTATCTGCCGGTATTCCTCAAGCCGGGAGCCGGAGCTTTCAAGCATCCTGCGTTCGGCGGCGGAAGCGGTCTTTTCAAGATCCTTCCGCTGCTGTTCAAGAAGCGCGCCGAATTCCTGGATCTCGCTTTTCCATTCGTCCCGGTATTGCTTCCGCCGCGCCTCCATGCCGCTGTGTTCGGTTTTCCATTCATCCCGGTGATTCTTGAGCATCTCCTGAATGTCGGTGATGCGTGTCTGGGCGTTTTCCCTGGCCGTCTTCAGCTTTTCTTCGAAGGCGGCGTGAAGCCTCTGGACGCGCTCCTGGGCTTCGTCCTTGAGTTTTGCAAGGGCGGCTTCTTCCATGCGGTCCGCCCGCTGGCCGGCCTTTTCAAGGGCTTCCCTCAGCACTTTGCCTATTGCCGCCGTGTCCCGCGCAAGATTCGCGGCCCTGTCCTTTTCGGCCTTGTCTACCGCGGCCCGGTGTTCTTCCACCTGGCGGCCCACAGTTTCGGCGCACAGCCTGAAATCGGAGACGGCCGTTTTCACCGTTCCCGTAACCGTCTCCACGGCCTTTTCCAGCGCATCGGTATTTTCCCGCTCAAAGCGCAGTTCCAGCGAGCCTATTTCCTTTTCCATTGCCCCAAGCTGTTCCCGCACTTCCCCCACGCGCCGCCCGGTACTTTCCACAAAGACCGATTCTTCCCTGATTCTGGCAAGGTTCTCCTGAACCCGCGCGGTCATCTTTACAAGCTCTTCCAGCGAAACGTCGTAGGATTTGATGCGCTCGTCTATTTCGGTAATGGCCCGCGCCTTCTGGGCCAGATCCTCTTCGGTCATCTTCTGCAGCCGTTTCATCAGTTCCGCGGCCGCCCGGCGTTCCACATCCAGATCCACGCCCATGTTTTTGACCGCGGCGCTCCGCTCCTCTACATACGCGTCGAGTCCCTTTTTAAGTTCATTTGCATGGCGCGAAAGCCTGTCCAGCGTGCGGCTGCTTTTATCCCATTGGCGGTAGAGGATAAGGAGCAACACCGCTATGCCAAGGGTAATGAGATTTCCCGCCGTGAACAAACTCATGAATAGTACGTTAACACATATTTTCGCAATTGGCGATAGTCCGTAAAGATAAAACCGGCGGCCTCCCCGGCGGAGATGATATGGAACGGTTTAATAAGGGCGCTTTTCATGCCCGCCCGCCTTGCCCCTTCCGCGTCATAGCGGCGGCTGTTCCCGGCATAGAGGATGCGGTCCGGAGGAAGGCCCATGGCCTGGGCAAGGGACAGGAAAGGCCGGGGATGGGGCTTGAGATAATTTTCGCGTTCCGAACAAAGAACGGCGTCCCAAACGCCGTCAAGCCCAAGGTATTCAAGTTTCATCTCGGGGGGAAAATCGGAAAGCAGCCCCAATTTAAGGCCCGCCTCCCGCAGGGCGGCAATGGTTTCCCGTACATGGGGAAAGAGCCGTATTTTTTTGAAGAGGGGCTCCCAGCCCCGGTATATCAGCGTTTCTATACGCCGCTTTACAAGCGCGCCGTCTGAGGCATTAAGGAGGCGGGCGGCGATGCGGGCCTGAACATCGTAAAAAGTTTCGCCCTTCCCCAGGGCGGATTCTCCCGCCGGTTCCGCGGCGTTTACCGGCGCGCCTTGCGGGCCGGGCGCGGCGCCCCTGAGATCCTGCTCCTGTCCGGCCCTTATGATATTCCTGGCTCTGCCAAAGGCCGCCAGAAGGCGCCATTCCCTCACAAGAAAAGGAACAAGCCTTATGTTAAGCCGGTAGTTGGGGTAAAAAGTACCGTCCAGATCAAAGGCGACACCTTCAATGTCATGCAGCATTACATCATTTTAACGAAAGATGGTATAATGGACAATTATGAATACCATAAAACTTTCCGGGAACGCCCTGCGGGAAATCGCCGGACGGGGCGTCAGAATTCCCCGTTACGACAGGGCAAACCGTGTGCCGCGCATTGTTCACATCGGGCTTGGCCACTTTCACCGGGCCCATCAGGCGCGTTACATCGACGAACTTCTCGAGAAGGGCCTTGCCGCCGGCACGGGAATTTTTGAGGTGAATCTGGTGGCGGACTCCTTTCCGCTTGCCGGGATCAGCGCTTCGCAGGATTACCTTTACACCCTTGTCTGCCGCGGGGATTCGGGGGATGAAACGGCGGCGGTCGTCGGCTCCATTGCCGGTTACCTTAACGCCGTCTCCGATCCCAAGGGAGCCGTGGAGCGCCTCGCCGCGGACAGTACCGAAGTCATCAGCCTTACTATAACCGAAAAGGGCTACTACTACGACGCCGCGGCGGGAGAAATGGCATGGGATTTAAGTCCGGTAAAGCACGATCTGGAACACCCCCACGCGCCTGTAACCGCCGCGGGATACCTTGCCGCCGCCCTGGATCTTCGCGCAAAAAACGGCGGCGGAAAGATAACGATCATGTCCTGCGACAATTTTCCTTCCAACGGAACGGTGCTGAAAAACTGTCTGCTTTCGCTCTGCCAAAGGACGCGGCCCGGCCTTGTTTCCTGGATTGAGGAAAACGCCGCCTTTCCCCTTTCAATGGTAGACCGCATTACTCCGGCAACCAGCCCCGCCATAATCCGGCATATTGAGGAACGCTACGGGATCAAGGATGAGTGGCCCGTCTGCAGCGAGGATTTCCGCCAGTGGGTGCTTGAAGACAACTTTAGCCGTGCGCCTGGTTCCGGGTTTGATCCGGCCCTGCTTGCGGAAGCGGGAGTGCAGGTGGTAAAGGACGTGGAGCCTTACGAACTGATGAAGATACGGCTCCTTAACGGAAGCCATTCGGCGCTTGCCTATCCTTCCTACCTTATGGGATTCCGGGGCGTTGCCGAGGCGATCTCCGATCCTCTGCTCAGGCGCTACATACGCGATAACTACATGGAAGAAATAAGCCCGACGCTTCTTCCCGCGCCGGGGATGGATCTTCCCGTATACAAGGACACGCTTGTACGCCGCTTCTCCAATAAAAACATCGCCGACACCATCCTTAGGCTGGCCGCCGAAGGTTCAAAGAAGATCCCCAACTTTATTTTCAATCCGCTGGAAGAAGCCCTCGGGAGGAATCTGCCGCACCGGACCGTGGTCTTTGCCCTGGCGGCCTGGGCCCGCTTCCTTGCCGGAACCGATGAAGACGGCATGGCCATTCCCCTTGATGATCCGCTTGCTTCCGTTCTTTCCGAAGCGGCGAAGGGCGCCCGTGAAAACCCGGAACAGTTTCTTCGTGCTGCGGGCATCGGGCGCGGGGAACATGCCGCGGCGCTGTCCGGTGAATTCGGGGAATCTCTTGATGCGATTTACCGGAAGGGAACCAGGGCGGCGCTGGAAGCGCTGGTAGAAGGACGGCCTACGGATTGAAGGCCCGCTCCACGGGGATGCGGACCAGATTGACATAGTGGCCGGGATAACGCGCCCTGAAGCTGCTGAAGCGCGTTTCTTCCGCGCTTTCAAAAACGACGACCTGAAAATTTCCATAGCGGTTAAAAAACGGAACCAGCGCCGCTATGTGGAAGTACTGGCGCATACGGGGCCTTCCCCGGAGGTTGTCCGCCGTGGCGGGGGGGCCCATTTCGGTATTTACCGCGGCAAGGTAGAAGCGGCCCGGTTCGTCCACGGCCAGCGTGTAAAGCAGGGGCTGAAGTCCCTCAATGCCGAAGCCGGCGTTTTCAAGATGGCCGGGGTAAGAGCGCGGGGAGCCGGCCCTTATTTCCCGGACTATTGTTTCGGAAAAAGGCCAGCGCCTTACCTCGAATTCTTCAAGCGTTCCGAATGATTCCCCGCGAAGTTCCGTCCAGACGTTTGCGGCGAGGTTCCGTATCCAGTCAAGGCCAAAGAAGGGATCGCGGGTTTCTTCCCAGACTTCGGTAAACGAAGAGCCTCTGCCGCCGAACCGCTGTTTCAGGGAACCGACGGCAAGGCGTTTGCCGGTAACGGGACGCAGAATACCGTCCACAAGCCATTTGGCAAATCCCGAACAGTTAAGGCCGCCGCATCCGGCCTGTTCCCCAAGGCTTTCAATAAAGACATAGCGCCCGTTTTCATCAATGGCCCCGTCGTCCCTGAAGCTGAGTTCAGAAAGCCGCCCGCGCACGGCGGAAATGAAACGGCTCACGTTTTCGTAGTCGCCGGGATTAGGTTCAAAGTAACGGCGGGGAAAGCGGTTTCCGGCAAGGGCAAGGGCCTCTTCCACCGGAAGGGTATAGAGCCTTTCAAAGGGAAGGGGAAGGGGAAGGGAATCGACAAGATACGCTTCGTGAATAATCACGTCCATGAGGCATTTGTCCGCCGTAAAGGGGCGGAACTGGATATAGGCGTTGGGATCGCTGCGGAGGAAGATCCGTATACGGAGGCCTTCGCCCGTCGACTTTAGCCGGGCAAGACTCCATGAACCCTGTGTCCAGCCGGGCCAGGCGGCGCCGGTCTGCTTTTGAACAAGGGCAAGGCTTTCCCTGCCGCCGTTCCATTCGCGCGCCAGTACCACGGCAAATTCCCTTTCCCCCTCTTCTATCCGCACCTGAATTCTTCCGCCGCTGTTTAAGGTCCGTACCTGCTGCCTTCTGCCCAGCACCTGTGCGGGGGCTTCGGTGAACCAGGCGTCCTTTATTTCCGCGCGAAGGGAAGAATCGTCCGGGATGCGTCTTACGGGAAGATCGGCGGCCGAAAGGGGCGCACACAGGAAGCAGAGAAAAAGGCACGCCGCAGGACCTTTGCGAAAAAGAGATATACGCATATTCATATCAATTATCGGTCAAACACAGGCCCCTTTGCACGGGAAATACGGCCCGGCGGGTGTTTTTTTTATGGAACATGTTTACTATAATGGACGTGGAGGGCTTTATCATGAAACTGTACAGCCGCGGGCAGGTGATCTTTTTTTCGGTTCTGAGCGGCCTCATTGTCGTACTTTTTGCCCTGGGGCTGGGCCTGTTGAAATTTCCGTCCGGCGCCGGGGAGAAAAACCGCGCCGGAACTTCCGATCCCGCTTCCGCAGCCGTATCCGCTTCCGAATACAGGGAAGAACCTGTTTTTCCGGTTCAGGACGGTTATGCCGATCCGCTCAAGCTTAACACCCAGGATCTTGTTCCCTACACCGAAAGCGAACGGGAAAATATCGCCGTTTATGAAAAATTCAATTCGGCGGTTGTAAACATTACCACCGAAACCATGGCCATCAACTGGTTTCTGGAACCCATACCGCAGGAAGGGGAATCCGGTTCCGGTTCTATCATAGACGCCAGGGGCTTTGTGCTTACCAACAACCACGTGATCCAGAACGCCTACAAGGTGTATATCAATCTTGCCGACGGAAGCCAGTACGAAGGGAGCGTGACGGGGACCGATCCCGAGAACGACATTGCCGTACTGAAATTTGAAGTGCCGGAGGGGATGGACCTCCGCTATATTCCTTTTGGGGATTCAGGCAGCCTCAAGGTCGGCCAAAAGGTACTTGCCATAGGGAACCCTTTTGCCCTGGAGCGGACATTAACGGTGGGCATTGTTTCGGGTTTGGGAAGGCCCATAAGGACATCGAGGCAGAATATCATACGGGACATGATCCAGACGGACGCTTCCATTAATCCCGGTAATTCCGGAGGCCCTCTTCTTGACACCCAGGGCCGCATGATCGGGGTAAACACCATGATCTATTCCCCCTCGGGAGGTTCCGTCGGCATCGGCTTTGCCGTACCGGTAAACACCGCGAAGCGGGTAGTTGCCGAACTGATGCGGTACGGAAAAGTCAGGCGCGGCTGGATAGACGCGTCCGTGGCGCAGCTCTTTCCCAGCCTTGTCCGCTACGCGAATCTTCCCGTTAGTTCCGGGCTTCTTGTTTCGCGGACAAGGCGGAACGGCCTTGCCGAAAAAGCGGGCATACGCCAGGGAACCGATCCTGTGCGTTCGGGCTCAAGCGTCATCTACCTTGGCGGGGACATCATCACCTCCGTGGACGGCATGAAGACCGCGACTCTCGCGGATCTTTACTCGGCGCTGGAGGACAACAAGCCCGGCGAGACGGTAAAGGTAGAGATTATACGCGGCGGCAAGCCCCTTACCCTTGACGTTACCCTTGCGGACAGGGAAGAGATACTGAACCAATAGAGTTGTTCAATAACCAGAGTTATTGAACAACTTCCGCTTAAAAACGCCGTGAAGCCGCGGACGGTTCTAATAAACGATCCCTATTCCCACTCCGCCTGTTCCCCATACGCCCGATTTGTCTATCCTTACCCCGCCTGAAACCGTATACACCAAAATGGAAGGAGACGGATACCATTTGATTTCGGCGCCCAGATCAAGGACCGTGCTTCCTTCTTGTTCACGGTTTTTCGAGTTTGCGGAAAAACTTATTTCGGGAAGGAAGGAAACGCCGGCGGTAATATGCGCGCGCCGGAAGAGTATGCCGGCCGGGAGGAAAAGGCGGGGAGAGGGATCGCCGGGGAACGCGGTGCGTATGCCGGGCGCGAAAAGCAGGGAAACCAGGCGGAAATCAAGCGACAGAGGGAACCGTACGGAAAGGCCTTCCCTCTGCGGGGTATGTTCGTCTTTCTGCGCCCATGCGTAGGAGAGCCCCGCGGCCGCTTCCAGCGGGAAGCGGAACGGGGCCTCGAGGAAGCGCCATTTTGCCGAAAGGGCAAATCCCCAGGACGCGCCTTCCCCAAAGACCGGAACCGCGTTAAGGGCGGCGGCCAGTTCGAGCCCTTCAATAACGCTCAGGCGCGCTCCCCCCTCAAAGGGCAGGCTGGAAAAGGCGCTGCTTCCGGCGGGGCTGCCGAAAACGAGGCTCCCTTCAAACTGAAAACTGCCCCGCGGAAGTGTCGCGGGAGACGCGGCGAACATGAGGCCGGGAACGGCGCCGTTAAGCGAAAGGGGATAAATGCTGATGGAAGAATCTATTGCCGCCTCAAGCAAGACGCTGTGCCGCCGCGGTTCGGAATTGTCCCAGGGAACGGAAAATCCGTCTATGGTTATGCTGTAGGTTCCATCGGGCAAAATGGAATTCTCCATAGTACGGCCGTTCCATTCCGCCGATTGGGAACGCGAGGTAAAGGGGCCCAGTTCGGCGGTATACACGTTTTCCCCGCCGGAGGCCCGCACGGTAAGGAGCGCCGTTCCCGGACCTGAGACTTCAAAAGAAAAACGGGTGACCCCCAGAGAGCCGGAATTTGCGGGGTTAAAACGGGACCTTGCCGTATCCGCCCTGATGATGCGGAAAGGGGCGGGAACAAGGACAAGTTCCGCCGGGATAATGAAGCCTTCCCGTATATACACAGTTGCGGAGGCGTCCTCCCAGCCAAAGGCCCGGACCCGTATGGTGTGGTAGCCCACCGGAAGGGTCATGCCGGCCCCGGCGGCAAGTTCCTCCAGGGAAAAGGACACGGATTTTCCGTCTACAAGGATCTCGGGATTAAGGGGATACAAACCGGGAGGAGGGCTGTTTTCGCCCCGGCGTACCGTAATGATGGTTTGGCCGGAACTTGCCTCAAGTTCTACCGACATTACCAGCCGGCTTGACGAGGAAAGGGTTACATTGAAGATCCTCTCGCGGTAACCTTCCTTGTATATTCTGACGACGTGTATTCCGCTCCGTACATCCAGCGTAAGGGGGGTAAGGCCCCGTTCCACGCCGTCGACAAACACCTTTGCCTGATCCGGCTCGGTACGAACCGTTAGCCCCCTGCCTTCCACTTCCCTGAAAAAATCACCCCTGATTACTTCGCTAACCTCAGTCTGCGCCGGAACGGGCACGGCAAACGCCGTACAAAGACAGGGGACAAGGAGAAAGAAAAAAAAACGCCGGGCGGTTACTTTCACGTTTTAACTATAAACAATTTTGGCTTTTTGTAGTAAGCCTTCGTTATCCGTTTCCATTCTGCCGTTCTGGCGGTAGCTGAAATAGGACATGTGCGAGAAAATTATGTGATCAAGGAAGTTGATCCCCAGAATGACGCCCGCGGCCCTGAGCCGGGATGTCACCTCGTCGTCCTCCTGTGAGGGGACAAGCTGCCCCGACGGGTGGTTATGGGCAACGGCGATGGCCACTGCGTGATCGGTAATTGCCTCGGCGTAGACTTCCCTTGGGTGAATTATGGTACGGTTGACAAGGCCCACGGTTATTACCCGGACGGCGAGCACTTCGTGAGCGCCGTTGAAAGAGAGGGAGAGGAACCGTTCCTGCCTCCTGTCGGCGTAATGGCGGATCAGGGCATAGATGTCTTCCGGCCGCCTGATCCTGATTCCGGCCGCCCCCCAGCGCCGGCGGCCGAATTCAAGCATGGCTATTACGGCGGCGGCCTTGCTTTTGCCAAGACCGGTAAGCCGCGTTAATTCCCCGCTTGTGGGGATGCCTTTGTTCCCGTCAAGGTGTTTAAGCAGATCCGCCGCCAGGTGAATAACGTTTTTGCCCCGTGTGCCCGTATTGAGGAGGATGGCCAGAAGCTCATGATCCGAAAGGGCTTCCGGCCCAAGGCTACAGAGCCTTTCCCTTGGACGGTTCGGAAGGGACATGGCCCTGATGCCGTGAACGGGGTGAAAGTCGCATCCTGTATCCGGGGCGTCGTTTTTCCCCACACATTCGGGGTAATTGAATTCGCTCATATACCTTAATAGGGTACCGTCCTGCGTGGCGCTTTAATAGAGTTGTTCAATAACCGGAGTTATTGAACAACTTCCGTTGTAAAATCGTGTAATTTTGTATTTTGAGGGGAAAAACCGATACAGAAGTATGAACACACGATATACATTCTGTACCCGGTACGTCTTGCCTCTCTTTGCCGCGCTGTTTTTTTCCTGCGCCGCCCTGCCCCCGTCCCGTGACGTCTCTTCCGGCGCTTTTCCATCCAAAACGCCCCCGTCCGGAATACCGGCCGAAATTCCAAGGCCCCCGGCGCTGATTCTGGGGCAGGGGCTCGTTTCCCCGGACCGGCTTGCCCTGTTTCTGGAAAGCAACAATCCCCTGGCGGGCGGCGAGTTCACCCGCAGCCTGGCGTCCTGTTATGTCGAGGAAGCGGCGGCGGAAGGGGTGAATCATGACGCGGCCTTTGCCCAGATGTGCCTGGAAACGGGTTTTCTCCGTTACGGAGGTCTTGTAACGGCCGACATGAACAATTTTTGCGGCCTTGGGGCCATTGGGGAAAACCAGCGGGGAGAACGGTTCCCCGATGTCCGTACCGGTGTACGGGCCCACATTCAGCACCTTAAGGAATATGCCTCACAGGCGCCCCTGAAAGGGGAACTGGTGGATCCCCGCTACCGCTGGGTCCGCGCCGGGTCCGCCCCGGCGATAGCGGATCTTGCCGGCAAATGGGCCGCCGACCGGGACTACGGCGGCAAGATAGGCGTAATTCTGGAACGAATGTACGACGCCGCCTTTAATTCCGGCGGGAAAGGTCTATAATTTACAGTAGATTTGTTATACCATTACGGCAAGAGGAATAGATGGGCGTACTGACCAGCCAGAAGCTTACGGTTTATTACGAACGCTTTAAAAACATAGATGTTACTTTTACCAGAGAGATCATACAGGTGACAGGACTCTTGACGCAGCAGGTACACCTTAAATGCGGCAGCGACTTCTGGCCCTGCGTAATATATTCGTCCTCTTTTACGGGGGCGAAAATTGTGATCAACACTAAATTCGGAATTATGCAGAAACTTCAGCAGACCAATAACTATGTCAGCCTCCGGTATTGTTTCAAAAACCCCGAAACCGGAAATCCCGTAACTTTCTTTGTCGCGGCCCGCACCATGGGAGAGGCCCCCTACGGCGGCTCAAAGGACGTTGCCCTTTTTACCCTTCAGTTTACCCAGCGGCCGCCTGACGATCTTATCGAAATCATGGGAAGGCTGCTTGACGCAAATGTCAATTCCGCCAAGCGGCGGGAAGAGCGCATCCTTATTTCCGTTGAATCACAGCGGAAACTCAACATATTGTCCAAGGAAAGCGCCGTCTTCATACAGGGGGTGCCCCGCCGCTGCATACTCAGGGACATTTCGTTTTCCGGGGCAAAACTTATCATGATGGGAGTGGTAAAATTCCTTGTGAACAGGGAAGCGGCCCTGCGGGTGGATTTTGACGATCCAAGAGAGAGTTTTCTTCTTAAGGGAAAATTTATCCGCTCCGAAGATGTTGAAGGCCGGAAAGACCTTGTGGCCCTGGTTATCCTCTTTGATGAATCCGTGGTTCCCATGGGCTATAAAATACGGATCAACGATTACATAAGCCATGTCCGGGTTGGGGATGTGGCGGGACAAACGCCCGCCCCGCCGCCTTCTGTGCCGCCAGATCCCGCAAAACAGGAGACTTTCTCCTTTTCCCCGGAGAATGCCGATGGCAAAGATTGACACCGGCCGCATCATATTTCTCCCCGTTCCTTCCGGCATACGGGAACACGTTCACGGGCATGATGCTCATGAACATGACGCTTATGAGCGTGAAGGCGAATTCGCCATGGATAGCGCTGTTCCCATTCCGGTTGAAATTCCCGAAGGAAAAGACAGCCTTACGCCCGACGAGCTTACCATAGAGATGATTCTGTCGGGAATGCTTAAACTTGTCGCGGCGTATCATGCGGGGGAGGAACTGTCCGGGGCGCAGATTCCCGGCTCCGCGGATCCGGAGGCGCGGATAGACTATTACCGGCGTTTTATTTTGGCGGTGCGTCCCGGCATCTTCGGCGAATTTAACGAGGCGGCGATTCTCAAGGCAAAGAACGGCGATTTTGACACGGCCCTCGAGATCCTCTCCGTGCTGGAAGGGCTCTTTCCCGGATCGGATGTGGTTCTTTTGAACCGGGCGCTGGCGCTGGAAGAAAAGGCCGCCACCCTTGAAGCGGGAGGCAAGCCGGATGAAGCGGCGGAAGCCGCCTTCCACGCGGAAAAAGCCTACGATATGATCCTTGCCCTTGACCCGCCCCGTCCCGACGCCGTTTTTAACGCGGGTTATTTCAGGCTGAAGCGGCAGGACTTTGCCGGAGCGGAGGAATGTTTTTCTTCCTATGTAAGCCTTCCGGGAACGGACAGTGAAAAACGGGAAAACGCCGGAAAAGTGCTCACAGAGATCAGGGAACGTTTTCTTTCCGATGAAAATTTCCGGGAAGCGTGGGAGCTTGTCCGGGGCGGAAAAGAAGAAGCCGCGCTAAAAAAGATACACTTTTTTCTGGAAGAACATCCTGAGGTGTGGAACGGCTGGTTTATTTTGGGCTGGGCGCTGCGCTGCCTTGAGCGCTGGAGCGACGGACAGGCGGCGCTTGAAAAAGCCGTTGAGCTTGGGGGAACAAACGCCGGCGTAAGGAACGAGCTTGCCATTTGCCTTATGGAGCTTTCCGATTACCGGGGCGCCCGGCGGGAACTGGAAGCGGCCCTGCGGGACGATCCCGAAAACGTCAAGATCATCAGTAATCTGGGGGTGCTCGCAATGAAGAAGGGGAACGCCGCAGAGGCGGCGGCCTTTTTCCGCACCGTACTTGAACTGGAACCCGGCGATCCCCTTGCCCTGGACTATTTGAACCTTACGCCTCGCCCAGACTGAAATCCCCCACGATCTTGAAGCGCCTTCCGTCCCGTATCACCTCAAGGACGCGGCCGGGAAAATACACCGGCAGTTTTTTTGCGACAAGGGCGGCGGCGCTTTCCATGAGAAATTCAAACTGGGCGGGATTTATTGTTTCCAGCGTTGCGGCCCTGAACGAAATAATGTAGCCCCGTCCGCCGCCGGAGCCGATGCCGGCGGTAAAGTCCGGGGCAATTTCGAAGAGGCCGTCCATCTCGGGGTTTTCCGTGCTTCCGCGCGCCGGCCTGTTTGGATGGAGAGGAAAACTTCCGCCCCACTCCTCTTCGAGGAATTCATCAACTTCATGAAAAAGGGCTTCAAGGTTTTGGGTAAAGGCCGCCAGTTTGGGATGAATATACATGGCGCCCTCCCCTTCATGTTCCCTGCTGTAAAACGCTTTTAGTCCGGCAGGGCCAGGTTCAGCACTTCATCGAAACGTTCCACCGGATGGAACTCGATGCCCTTTTTCACGTAATCGGGAATGTCGTCCAGATCCCGCAGGTTCTGCCGGGGAATGATGATGTGTTTGGCCCTGTTCCGCCGCGCCGCTATGGTTTTCTCTTTCAGGCCGCCTATGGGAAGGACCTGCCCCGTAAGGCTGAGTTCCCCTGTCATTACGAAATTCGGCATGATGATCTTTCCCCGGAAGAGTGAAAGCAGCGCCGTCGCCATGGTGATCCCCGCGGAAGGGCCGTCTTTGGGCGTGGCGCCTTCCGGAATGTGGATATGTATGTGGTTCTTGTCGAACCATTCCGCCCCGACGCCGTAACGTTCCACCGCAAGTTTGCGGGCCATGGTCATGGCGATTGCCGCCGACTCCTTCATGGTGTCGCCCATTTTGCCCGTCAGGGTCATTCCCTCTTTGCCGGGCACAAAGGCGGCCTCTATTACCAGGGTGTCGCCGCCCATGCTGGTCCACGCGAGCCCCACGGACATGCCGGGGCGGTCGGCTTTCTTGATGTCGCCTTCGGGAAAAATGGGTTTCCCCAGATGTTTTTCAATGAGCTTCCGGTCAATGGAAAATTTACGCGGCACGGCCCTGCCGGCGGTTTTTTTCGCGCTTGTCTTTCCCGTCTTTTCCTTTTCTTCCTCTTCTACTATCTGTTTTGCCAGCTTGCGGTGTATCTTGTCCAGATTTTTTTCAAAATTCCGCACTCCCGCTTCCCTGGCGTACCCGTTGGCGATGTGGAGGAGGCTGTCCTTGGTATACTTCGCCTGGCTTTTCCGCAGCCCGTTTTTTTCAAGACTCTTGGGAACCAGATAGCGTTTGGCAATTTCAAGTTTCTCGGTGTCTATGTAGCCGGGAAGCTGAATGATCTCCATCCGGTCAAGAAGGGGCGGCGGAATGGTGTCAAGGGTATTGGCGGTAACGACAAAAAAGATCTTCGAAATATCAAAGGGAAGATCAAGGTAATGATCACGGAAGGTGTAATTCTGCTCCGGGTCCAGCACTTCAAGCAGGGCGCTTGCCGGGTCCCCCTGGTAGCTTACCCCCATTTTGTCTATTTCATCTATCATAAAAACCGGATCGCGGGTTTTGACTATTTTAAGCCCCTGGATGATCTTGCCCGGCATGGCGCCGATATAGGTCCGCCGGTGTCCCTTGATCTCCGCCTCGTCCCGCATGCCGCCGACCGAAAAACGGAAGAACTGTTTGCCAAGGGAGCGGGCAATCGATTTTCCCACCGACGTTTTTCCCACTCCCGGCGGGCCGACAAGGCATATTATCGATCCCGCAGGACCCGTGCTTCCCGGCATTTCCGTGCGGAGCTTTCGCACGGCAAGGTATTCCACAATACGGCTCTTTACATCCTTTAGCCCGTAGTGATCCGCCTCAAGAATTTCCGACGCTTTTTTAAGATCGAAATGCTCCGGAACAGGATCTCCCCAGGGAAGACCGGCGATCACGTCCAGATAGTTTCTTGTTACGATAAATTCCGCGGAATTGGGCTCCGTAAGGTTGAATTTCTCAAGCTCCTGCTCCACAGTCTCCTTGACTTCCCCTTCAAATTTGAAGGCGTCAAGTTTTTCCTTGAAACGCTGATAGTCGGAGCTTTTGGCGTCCGTAGTTATTCCCAGCTCGGTCTTTATTGCCTTGAGTTCTTCCTTGAGGAAATAATCCCGCTGGGATTTTTCTATTTTTTCGTTTATTTCTTTTTGAATCTTCTTTTGAATGCGAAGGAGTTCCTGCTCCTTTTTGATGAACACCAGCACCTGTTCCATGCGTTTTCTGACGTTAAGAATTTCGAGGATCTTCTGCTGTTCCGTCTTGTCGATGTTGAGGATGCTGACGATGAAATCGGCTATTTTGCCGGGATGATCGATGTTGATCATGTTGAGCCGCAGTTCTTCGGAAAAGAGGGGGTTGTTTTCGGAGATCTGCTTCATCTCGCTGATAAGGGCGCGCGTCAGCGCCTTGACCTCGGCCGTTTCGTCTTCTTCATCCTCGAGGTATTCCACCGCCGCCACAATGGGATTGGAGCTGTGCAGGGGCTTCTTGACCCTGAAACGCCGGAGCGTGGAGATGAACGTATTGACGCCGCCGTCGGGAAGGTTGATTTTTTTGACGATCTTCGCCGCGGTGCCTACCTTGTAAAGATCCCCTATGGAAGGAGATTCGGTCTCGTTCTGCAGCATTACAAGCCCAATGAAGCCGTCGCCCGACACCGCTTCGTCAACAACCTTTACATCCGCTGGGTTCCCTATCATGATCGGCGTGAAGATCCCCGGAAAAATGGGCCGCCCCATAAGGGCGACAAGGGGCAGTTTGTGGGGCAGACTTTGTTCAATGGGAACTAAACTTTGCTCGGACATAATCCCGCCTTTTTGTACGTGGAGATCATTTTCCGGCCGCGGTTTTGATCAAAAGCGGTTCCGGAACAATCCCGTTTACCTTAAATATCGCAAAAAACATGCGGAAAGGCAAGAAAAGTTCCGGCGGAAACCGCTTATTCAACAAGATCCTTTTTCATCGCCCGGATGCCCAGGGGAAGGGCAAGCATAAAGGTAAGAAGATCCGCCAGCGGCGTCGAAAGCAGTATGCCCGTTACGTCAAAAAGGGGCGTCAGTATGAAAAGCAGGGGAATCAGGAAAAAACCCTGTCTGGCAAAGGCAAGTATGTTCGCGGGAAGGGCCTTGCCCATGGTTTGCAGCATCATATTGTTGAGCACGATCCAGCCTGAAAGGGGAAGGGTAAGGCTCTGGAACCTGAGGGCGCGCGAGCCTATCCTGATCACTTCGGCGTCGTCTTTTCTGAAGGCGGCAATAATGTCCGGCGCGAATATGAAGACAAGGACCGACAGTACGGCAAGAATAACGCCTGAAACCGCCAGGCAGAACCGGAACGCCCGCTTTACCCTGCCGTACAGCTTCGCTCCGTAATTGAAGCCGCAGACAGGCTGAAACCCCTGGCCCAGCCCAATGATGGCCGAGCCTGAAATCATTACCACACGGTTGACAATGGAGACGGCGGCTATTACCTCGTCGCCGTAGGGAGCGGCGGCGCGGTTAAGGAAAACGGCGGCAAGGCTCATGACCGACTGCCGCAGCAGTGAAGGGGAGCCGCCCCGCAGTATGTTCAGGTAGGAGTCCTTTCCCGGCGAGAAATTACGGGGCAGTATGGGGACGTTCTGTTTTCCCGTCCTGTTTATGATGAAGAGCAGGACGCAGCTTACCGTCTGGCTTATCATGGTGGCGAGGGCGGCGCCCGAAACTCCCATGCGGAATGTAAAGATAAAGAGCGGGTCAAGGAACACGTTGAGCAGCGCGCCTGAGGTCATGCCTATCATCCCCAGGAACGAGTTGCCCTGAAAACGCAGGATGTTGTTGAGCGTGAGGGCGGAAACCATAAAGGGAGCGCCCAAAAGGATGAAGCGCAGGTATGAGAGCGCGTGGGGCAGTATGGTTTTGGTTGCCCCGAGCACAAGGGCAAGAGGCGAGAGGAACACAAGTCCCAAAACGGTTATGACGCCTCCCGCGCAGAAGGCGGTAAAGAAACCGGTAGCCGCCATTTTTTCCGCGTCCGATCCGTTCTGCGCCCCCAGCGCCCGGGAAATGTAATTGCCCGCGCCGTGGCCGAAGAGGAAGCCCGCCGCCTGTATCACGTTCATCAGGGAAAAGCTGATCCCGACGGCCGCCGTCTCCGTTGTGCCAAGAAAGCCGACGAAGTAGGTGTCCGCCGCGTTGTACATGGCGCTTATCAGCATGATGACGACTGGGGGAAGAGCCATACGGAGCACGAGCTTTTCTACCGGCGAAGATGTCATCACGTCAAATTTTTCACTGCCGTTCAAAAGCGCCCCTCTAATATTTATTATATGCCATAAAGATTTCAAAATGAAGAACCCGGAAAACAGGGCAACGGCAAAGCGAATCTCCGCCTTTGCGCTGTCTGGCAAAAAAGACGGCGATACACTATACTGAACTTGTTTAGTAACCCGGTTGGTTGCAGGCTGCCGCACGGCAGTCCGAAAGGAGCGGTGAATGAACCTTGTTTTTTTAGGTCCTCCCGGAGCGGGAAAGGGTACGCTTGCCGCCAAAGCGGTGGACATTCTCGGCATTCCCCATATCAGCACGGGAAATATTTTCCGCGCCGCTATTGCCGCCGGAAGTCCTCTGGGCGTCAAGGTGAAGTCAATTCTTGATTCGGGAAAACTGGTTGATGACGAAACGACCATAGGGCTTGTAAAGGAGCGGCTTGCCCAGGCGGACGCCCAAAAGGGTTATATTCTGGACGGTTTTCCCCGTACCATACCTCAGGCGGAGGCGCTTGCCGCCTTTTCCTCCGTGGATAAAGTGGTGAATTTCGACATTCCCGATTCCGGAGTCTTGGAGCGCCTTTCGGGCCGCCGGGTCTGCCGTTCCTGCGGTCATAATTTTCACATGGTTTATGACAGGCCGAAGAAGGAAAACATCTGCGATTACTGCGGCGGCGAAGTCTACACCAGGGATGACGACCGGGAAGATGCGGTACGGAAACGCCTCGAAGTCTACCGCGCCCAAACCGCCCCCCTCATCGGCTATTACCGGAGCAAGGGACTTTTGCTCGATGTCGACGCCCGGCCGGCTGTGGAACAGGTGGTAGAGAATTTCAGGAAAGCGGTGCAGGTATAGGCGGTTTCTCTGCAACTGGAAACGCGGGGCTTAAAAACGGCAGGAATTACCGGGGGGAAGATCTGCCGGTTTCAAAAATTATCAAGGCATTGTTGATTTTTTTCTTCTTCTGCTCTTTTTAATAATTCCTTGATTTTTTTCTCAATCCATTTTATACACTTTTCCGCTATTATTATTGCGTTATTATATTCTTCTTCTTCAACCGGTGTATAACCACCAGGGTATCTTGTTTGTACCGCATAATCGTTTAAAATTACTGTTTCATTGATTTCTTCAGGTATAGTAATATATTTTGACAATTCTTTTATTAATGATACTAAATTATGTGTTTTTTCCGGCTCGATTTTATAAAATACTAAAAGAGCCTTTAATGCTTTTTCAACTGCCTGTTGAGCCTGAAAACACAAATCCTCATAAAAAACACTTTCATCATATCTTGTTTTTGATATTGCAAGACTGCTTTTAGCCCTGTTCATCCATGTAGTATAATCATTTGCCATATAATATTTGCCCTTCCCGTTCTATTGTTTTATAAATATATCCTGTTTCATTTTTTAATTTGTTATATCTATCATAATCTATTGCAATAAAATCAATAGGCATTGAAATATTTTCATTTAATAATGCTTTGTATAAGGCGCCGGTTATTTTTCGTTCATTTTCTAAATTTTTTATTAAAATGAGAATATCAATATCACTCTTTTCATTATTATCCCCCCTGGCATAAGAACCAAACAATATTATCCGTTCAGGAGATGTTTTTGAGGTAATTAAAGCGACAATCTGTTCCATTATTGGCAATTTTTGCTTCACGTTTACAAAATAGCATATGTTTTTTCATTTTTCAAGGGATCTCTTTGGTTTTTAATTTGTAAAATTTATAACCGCGAAAAGCAGACCGCTAACGCGGTCAATTAGAGGGCAGAAGGGGACTATTATTCTACAAGTTTGTCCGGCACGCGGTGTGCTTGCAACCTGTCATATGTCAGGAAATGATAAGGTTTCCTCCAAACTGTTGAAATATAGATGGATCGCTTACATTCTTTGGAATATCCAGTGTAGCGCAAAGCCAGTCAATATAACGTGCTTTTTCTACTGGATTATCCTGTTGCTTGGGGTTCCGTTCCAGTTCTTTGCAGATTAAAAAAGATTTCTTGTACAATTCACGCAAGTTAGCGTTGTTCTTTATGTATTTTGAGTTTCCCTCTACGTTACGCGTATTTTGAATTTCCCGCTTGACCGTGTCTATGCCAAGAGTTTTGTATTTATCGAGTCTTTCCTGAATATATTCGTTGGAATACCCCCACGCCTCCATTTTCCCTTCGATGAACTTGTATTCATCATCGTTCATTTCATTATCACACATGGCAAATCCCGCGACAGGCAAATACACGATTTTGGCGACATACGCGCCAATTATATCTATAGGGCCTCTTAGATTTGGGCCTGACATGCCTTCGCGTCCTTTTTTGGTATTTTTATACACAAAAATCCCCAAAGTGCCGATCGCCGCCCCGATAACGCCTATGGCAATAGGCCCCGAAATTGGGATTGATGCGATGCCTAAAGCCACCAGTATAGCTGTCAGAGTACTCATTGTTGCCGCCGATATGGCATAGGAAATCCCACCGGCCGCAAGTCCAATAGGCAAACCGCTTAATATAAAAGATAAAAGAAGAACCATCCACTTGCTTTTTTTCCACCGCAATTCGGCGAGAAAAGCTTTTTGGCCTACTTTTCCGTTAAATATCGCTATCATTTTAGAATTGTATTCCTCTCATTAAGCGGCTCAGCGCGTCCCTAAACGCGCTCCCGTCCCCCACGCTTTCGAATGCCTTGTCTATAACATCGCGGAACTGCGTTCTCCCGCTAATATAATTTGTAACATCTCCCACGAAGCCGAGCAAGCCCAAGGCAAGAACGACAAACGGGGTAAGAAGGGGCGCTAGAAATTGGCCAATAAAAGGAATACAAGATATTAAAGCTCCAAAAACCAGACCGATAAGAATCCCCAGCGTCATCTGAGGAAAATTCCTGAGTATTTCCTTTAGTATATTCAAGACGATTTTTCCAATATTGAGTGTCGTTGTGCCGATTCTTTTGACTACCGTTACAATGCTGCGCAAACGGTCTTTCCATGTATTACCTATATTCAGCTTACTTATCCAGTCATAATATGTATCGTCGTCTTCGGTCTTTTGATTCAATTCAGACCATTCCGCAAACTCTGCATCATCCATTGCATATTCCATAAAAACTCCTTTTCGGTCTTTCCCACCGTCAAAATATTTATGCTGCCACTCAACTGGGTAACACCTTTTATTTATAGAACATATTTAAATAATTTTGTCAATACACAGATCGCTAATAACGATCTGTTATTTAGAAACTGATCCCTATTACCATCATATTTCACCGTACATCTTCCCAGCTTAACCCAAACCGTGTTAGATATTTTTTAAGACGGTCGGAATCGTTAAAACTGGCGCGTTTAGCGCGGGAGTGGGCAAAGAGTTCCCGTGCGGCGGCGGCCATGGTGGAACTGGAACGGCAGGTGTTGATAACGGCCAAAAGCTGCACCCGGTCAATTTCGTCAATGGTAGTAAGGATTTCTGAAAGCCGGGGGGACAAGTTATCCGGTTCGGGTATGCCGTATAAAGTCCGGGCATCCCGATCCGGCGGAACAGGAAGATTGTCAAAGGTCCCGGAAGTATCCACCGAAGCAAGGCCGGGTTCATCTTCATCATCATCGCTGTTTATGGGTTCCCAAAGTTCCGTGAGCCGTTCTATTTCGGCCCGGACAATATCTGTCGTGATTGCGGTCCCATGAGCCAGAAAACCCATACGCTTAACCGACTGCATCAGGCTGCGGAAGTTGCCCGGCCAGGGAGCCGAACGGCCAAAGTCAAGGTACGCATCCAGGGCTTTGGTTTTAAAAGAGCACTGGCTTTTATGACGGCGGTTGTATTCGGCTATGGCGAATTCGACATTGGCATCCAGATCCTCCGGGCGTTCCCGGATTGAGGGCAAACGGAACTTCCAGAGCCCCGCCTGGGAAATAAAATCCTTCCGAAAAACGTAGCTTTCTCCCTTTCCGGCATTGGATGTGGAGACCAGTTGAAAACGGCGCCTTTCTTCCTGACCGGTAAACGGGTTCATATAACGGCCTTTTTCCAGGACAGAAAGCATGCGTTTTTGACATTCCAAAGAAAGTTTTTCGATCTCGTCAAGCAAAAGAATCCCGCCGGAAATTTTTGAGAGAACCCCGTCTCTGTCCCCGGCGCCGAATAATGCCGCGGGCGCCTCGTGTTCATCAAAAATACCGCAGTCAAGCTCCGCCAAAGGCCCCTTTGTCCGGCGTTTCTTTACATTGCCTATACGCCTGGCAAGTCTGGTTTTGCCGGTTCCGGAAGCGCCGGTAATAAGGACGGGGTCCCTGCTGCCCGCAGTTACCGCGGCTAAATTGGTCATTAAGCGGTTATAATCTTCATTTTTGGCCGCGATGCCGAATTTGAGATAGTGAATAACCGAAACACGCTCTTTTCTCATTCCACTATACCGTTGTATACTAAAAGCTATATAAAATTATATATTTTTCTCCAAAATTATACAAGTCTCTTGAAAAAATATAATTTTAGATATAGATTATACATAAAGATATAGAATTTTGGATAGAGTATATGGCGACAGGGAGGAAAAAATGACTGAAATCGTAAAGAACAAAGACGATTCCCCTTCGGGAGAACCCGCCCGCAAAACGCGGCGTTCCGGGACGGGACAAAAGCAAAAGCGGACCGCAAAAAGCAATGTCAAGCTTCTTGGCTGTATAGAAGAAATCAACAGTTACCTGAATGCCAACGAAGACTGGATGGAGGACGGCTTTTTGGAATATGCCCGGAACACTCTTGCCGTTATTTCCGGGGAATACGGTGTAACCCCTTTTCAGGCCGTTGTTCTGTGCCGTTTAATAGAGCACTTTGACGACTGCCGTATTGCCGAGGGTGAAATTGCCGGGTTCTTGCATATCAGTAACGTACGGTTTTTCCGCTACCAAAAAGACCTTGACGCGCTCAGAGAGAAACGGCTCATCAGGCGCAAGAAAGATGACGACGGCTTCCTGTATAGCCTCAACCCCAGCCTTGTGGAGTCGTTGCGCAGGGGAGAAAAATACGCGCCCCTGGCCGCGCAAAACCTTATGCCCGAGGAGTTCTTTGAAACCGCGGATCAGCTTTATGATCGCCGGGAAGAAGGCTGGTTTGAATATGAGGATTTTGCCGCCGAAATCCGTACCCTTATCAAAGGTAACCGCGAGGTACAATTCTGCCGGGAGGTACAAAAACTGAACCTTACCGGCGAAGAACTGGTCATACTGCTGTATTTTTGCATATACATTGCTCTCGACAGAAAGCCGGACTTGTTCCTTTCGCCGTTAGCCCGGTACTGTAAGAAATACCGGGGATTCAGACTGATTCAAAAGGCCATTACCGATGGCGGCCATTGGTTTATCACCCGGAACATCCTTGAACAGGCGGAGGAGGACAATTCCTGGCTTGACGACGAGCCGAGGTTCCGACTGACGGACAAGGCAAAGAATATGCTGCTTTCGGATCTTGCGCTTGTGTGGAAAAACAATAGTTCCGGCAACGCCAAAGACAATGCCGACGGGCTTATTAACTGCGATGCTGTCGTGGCAAAGGAACTTTTCTATAACGAGTCCGAAAAATCGCAGCTTGGGCGCATTGAAGAGGCTCTTGCGGAAAAGAACTATTCCGCCTTACAAAAGCGTTTTGAAGAAAAGGGAATGCCGAAGGGAATTACCTGCCTTTTTTCCGGTCCTCCGGGAACAGGCAAGACGGAAACCGCACTGCAGTTTGCCCGCAAAACCGGGCGCGATTTGATGAAGGTTGACGTTCCGGAGATCATCAACTTCTATGTGGGCCAGAGTGAAAAAAACATCAAGCGGTTCTTTGACAAATACCGTGCCAAAGCGGAAGACCGCGAAAAGAAACCCATTCTTTTCTTTAACGAAGCGGACGCCCTGCTAACTACGCGGCATGAGGGGGAGGCGGCAAATCCCTCGGTGGTACAAATGTGGAACGCCATGCAAAACATCATCCTTGAGGAATTGGAAAACTTTGACGGCATCCTTATAGCAACCACCAATCTGGCAAACAACCTGGATAAGGCCTACGAGCGCCGCTTCCTCTTCAAGGTTATCTTTGGGAGACCCGATATAAGCATCCGCACTACTATCTGGCGCTCAAAGATCCCGGAGTTAAACGCAACCGCGGCGGCGGACATGGTAAGGCGTTACGAATTTTCAGGCGGGCAGATTGACAATATTGCCCGGAAATTCCACCTGGAAACTATACTTACCGGAAAGGAGCCGGATATGGAGAAATTACGTGTTTTTTGCAGGGAAGAAAAGACAAGCCAGGAACCCGTGAGAATTGGTTTCTAAAACCCTTACAAGGAGTTAGATATGTACGGAGCGATTCTTGGCGATATATTAGGTTCGATTTACGAATTCAACAACCGCAAAACTGACAGACCGAAGCAAATTGAGTTATGTAACGGCGCGTGTTATTATACCGATGATACGGTTCTGACGGTAGCCACGGCGGACGCGATTCTGGGTGACGGTGATTATGCCCGGTGTTACCGCGGCTGGGCGAACAAGTTTCGCGGGGCGGGGTATGGCGGCAAATTCAGGCAGTGGATTGCCGATGATACCATGGGGCCTTACAACAGTTGGGGCAATGGTTCCGCGATGCGTATAAGTCCTGTTGGCTGGGCATATAACACGATGGAAGACACCATTGCCAACGCGAAAAAATCCGCGGAGGTAACCCACAATCATCCTGAAGGGATAAAAGGAGCACAGGCAGCGGCGGCGGCGATCTTCCTGGCCCGGACCGGTTCTGCCAAGGCGGAAATAAAAGAATTTATCACCAAAAATTTTGCTTATGATTTGAACCGGACGGTAAACGCTATCAGGCCGGGCTATCGGTTTAATGAAAGCTGTCAGGGAACAGTCCCCGAAGCGATTATCTGTTTTCTGGAAAGCGGTGATTTTACCAGTTGCATACAATTGTCCATTTCGCTGGGCGGCGATACCGATACCCTGGCCTGTATCGCCGGAGGTATCGCCGAGGCGTTTTACAAAACAATCCCGCGGGAACTCATCGACTTTGCCGATAACCGCATTCCCTTTTCCATGAAACGGGTTATCAAAGCGTTTTGCGGGAAGTACCTATTTTTTCCCCAGTCCCAGATAATACGTTTCAAATGATTCGCTGCGGCAGGAGGCGGGCTTAAAACTTTTTCCCGCCGTAAATTGTTCCCGTATTTTTTTAAGAAGAGCGGGGGCGTCCCCTCCCTGAAAGACCTTGACGAAGAGGCTTCCGCCCGGACATAAAGAGGAGGCGGCGTAGTCCGCGGCGGTTCCGGCCAGTTCCAAAGAACGGAAGGTATCCACGGAACGGTTCCCCGTAGTGGCGGGCGCGGCGTCGCTTATCACAAGATTGTAGGGCCCCCGTGATACAAGCGCGTCCCGGACAGCCCGGCTTGTTATGTCCCCCTGCATGAAAAAGAAATGGTCCCCTTCAAAAAGATCCCTGCCGTGAATACGGCCGCCATGTTCACGGCCGTCGTATTCGCGGTTACCGTATTCACGGGACAGGGGGGCAAGGTCCGCGGCGGCAAGAAAGGCCCTGCCGTTTTGAAAGCGGGACGCAAGTGTACGGAGAACATAGAGGCTCCAGCTTCCCGGAGCGGCCCCCAGATCCAGAACGCGGAAAACGCCGCCGCCCGGCTTTAAGAGGCCGAATTTTTCATCGGCCTCCTTCAGCTTGTACACGGAACGGGCGGGGTATCCTTCCTTTTTTGCCCTAAGCGTCCAGTAATCCGGCCTTTCGTAACGCGCCATGCGTTCTAAAACAGAACCCTTCCGGCGGCAAGCAAATCCCGGAAGGACGAGCTCTTCCCGTCAACGGTAATGCTGCCCGACGCGCTTTCATTTTCTTCATCCATCCTGCACGAGTCAAAGCGCAGGGATGAAACAAAGGTCATTCCCCGCACACGTACGCCGCCGTCGAAAATAACGGCGTCCATCGAAGTGCCGCGTATTTCATACTTCATGGCGATCTCCCCGTCAAGGACGGGAGACATAAAATAGTCTGAAAACATCTGTGGGGTGTAACCCCTGTAACCCAGATCAATGCTGCCGTCGCGGGTAACGGCCGAAAAAGTCCCTTCGGAATTGGATGCCCGCAGACCCGGAGGAATGGCCGGGGGGCTGCCTGGGGAACCCATCTGTTCGTCCAGGTCGCTTTCTTCCACGGCCATGAGAACGGAAACAAAAAGCATGACGATTTCCCTTTCGGCGTCAATGATCCGGTCTTCCGAAACATGATTTTCGGCCTGTTCCACAATTTTCTTGAAGTCTTCGTTGCCGTAGGGGCGGTTATTGACCGTGACTTCTCCCCCGTTCTCCCCCTGGTACGGATCATAATTACGGAAAAAAATGGAAGATACCGCCATACCGCCGCCGACCGATATTCTGCCGTCAAGATAATCGTCAAGCCCCAGATTCCCGTTCAGGGTCAGTATGCGCTTATTGGGCGCAGAGCCGGAACCGGGAGTTTCTTCCGCGACATAAAAGCGGAAATTGTCAAACGAAAGCCGCAGCAGATCCTTCTGGCCGTGCCGTGTCTCCCACGTGACGGAAGCGCCCACGTTTTTGCCGTCTTCGTCACTGTCTTCCGCACGTTCAAATGCGTAAAAAAGCCCGGCCATCACTCCGGCAATTTCATCATCCTGTATATTCTGGGCGAAAAGAAACCGTCCCGAAAACATCATTATCGCCGCGATTACGGCGATTGTTTTTCCCGTTTTACTTCCCATTTTTTCCCTCTCCGTATAGTATGGACATGTATGAATGATCAGTATATCCAAAGACTGAAAAAGATAGAAGATGAACTTGAAAAATGGCTGCCGGCCGGGCCGGAATCCGCCTGGATAGATCGTATCTTTCCGGGGCTTCCCAAAAGCGTTGATCCGGCGCTGGCCCGTTCCCTTTTGGAACCGGGAAGGGATCTTCTGAAGCGGGGGGGCAAACGCTGGCGGCCGCTTCTTATGACCCTTGTCTGTGAAAGCCTCGGCGGAGGGGACGGGGCCGTGCCCCTTGTTCCCCTGGTGGAATTCTGCCATACGGCAAGCCTTGTTCACGATGATATCGAAGACAATTCCGGCGAAAGAAGGGGAAAACCCGCGGTGCATCTGCTTTACGGAACCGATCGGGGAATAAACAGCGGCTCTTTTCTCTATTTTCTTCCCCTTGCCTGTATAGATGAATGGGTGGAAAGAACGGATGCCGGTGACAATTCCTCCGTTTCCGGCCGCGCCGGCCGTGTTTTTGCCGTCTGGGGGGAATATATGCGGAAACTGCATCTGGGGCAGGCCATGGACATACATTGGCACCAGGACTTTTCCTCGCTTCCCGGCATTGACGAATATTACACCATGTGCGCCCTCAAGACCGGCTGCCTTGCCCGGCTGGCGGCGGTTTTGGGGGTGTACGCGGTTTCGTTTCCCGCTGACGCCGCGCGGAAGACGGCCGCGGATATTCTGGGAGGCGCTGCGGAGAAACTTGGCGTTGGGTTTCAGATCCTTGACGATGTAAAAAACCTTACAACCGGAATTCCCGGCAAGGAGCGGGGCGACGATATTGCCGAGGGAAAAAAGAGTCTTCCCGTGCTTCTGTACCTGCACAGAAGGCCGGATCGCCTGAAATTTGCCGCGGAGTGCTTTGCCGCCGCCCGCAGGGACGGGCCGGGAATTCCCCTGGCCGGGGTGTTTATTGAGGAGCTTGACGCCGCCGGCGTTCTGAAAGAGGCGGAGGAAAAGGGACTTTCCCTTATCAAAGAAAGCGCGGAAGTTTTTTCCGCGGGAACTGTGGCCGGGGAGCTTTTACGGGAACCGGGCAGAACGCTGCTCGGCGGCCTTGCCGGCCTTATCAGCTGAGCCTGTTCCGCGAAACCGGTTAAGAACACATGGAAAAGACGGCGGCTTTCGGGTTACAATAGGAAAGGCCATGAACGACATGATGAAGGCTGAAATCTGGACTATCGCGCGGACCGAACAGGGAAATGCGGTACTCGTCCGGCCTCTTGGACTGGATGTCGCCGTTCCCATATTCATCGGCCCCCTTGAAACCCAGTACATACTCATCGGCGGCGGTGAAGTGCCGGTTAAACGGCCCCTGACGCCGGATCTTTTTTTGAGCCTGGTAAAGCGGGTCGGCCTGGAACTTAAACGGGTAGAGATCCACGAAATCAAAAACGATACGTTCCACGCCCGGCTTGTTCTTTCCGGCGGTGAATATACCGGCAGGGAACCCCTTGTCCTTGATTCCCGCCCTTCCGATGCCTTTGCCCTTGCGGTGCGTAAAAAATGCCCCGTCTATGTTTCCCGCAGGGTAGTGGAAGAGGCCGGAATTCCCGTTGATATGGTTATTGACGAAATAGAAGAAGCGGCGGCTTCCATTGAGCTGCGCGGCGAACATTCCGCCGCATCGAAACGGGAAGAGCTTCTTGCCGAACTGGACAAGGCCGTTGCGGCGGAAGAATACGAAAAGGCGGCGGAAATACGGGATCTGCTGCTTCTCCTCGACAAAAAGGACATCCCCTAGGAGCCTGTTGTACATAGCGCAAGGCGCAACAAACTGCCAGCGTGTTATTGCCAAAACAAAAAAAGACGTGTACAATAAAATTGGTTCTAAAATCTGATATTTTGGAACTGTCTTGACAGTTTGTCTTTCGTGTAAAAATGCCGATAAAGAACATTGGTCCGGGTTACTAAACAAGTCCAATGCTTTGGAGCCGTCCGGTGCAGATTGATCTGAAATCCCGCTGTTGCGTTTTTCTCAGGCTGATAGTTTGCGCCGCGCTGACAGCCGGTTTCCTGGCTGTTTTTCCGCTTCCCCGGCCGGACTTTCTCCGGAACGCCGCCGCCGAAACGGACGCCGAAAACGGCATGGGCGGAATGGGGTATCCCGTTTCTCTTGAAAATACCGGCGGGGCGGACAGCCTTGATTCAGGGGTTCCCGAACCGGAGTCCCTTTCCCGTCCCCGCATGCTGCTGTATTCCTCCTACACGGTTCAGCAGGGGGATATAATAGGCAACCTTGCTCCGGGTTTCGGCCTTAATAACGATACGCTCATATCCCTTAACAACATAAAGAATACCCGGCTTCTTCCCATAGGTATGGAATTGAGGATCCCCAATCAGGACGGCATACTCTACACGGTGGAAAAAGGCGATACTCTGGGGAGTATCGCGGAAAAATTCAGGGCCGAAACGGCGGCAATTAAAACGGTAAACGAACTCTTTTCGGATACGGTTCATCCGGGGACGGTGCTGTTTATTCCCGGCGCCAAAATGGAATGGGATCAATTACAGGAAATAAACGGGGATCTTTTCATCTGGCCGGTGCGGAGCTATATAACATCCCCCTATGGTTACCGGAAAAGCCCCTTTACGGGCCTGCGGCAGTTTCATTCGGGCATGGATATAGGCGCCCCCGCCGGGACTCCCATACGGGCCGCCATGTCCGGCCGCGTTACCACCGCCGGCTGGGACAATTCGTTCGGTAATTATGTAGTACTATCGCACCACGCCGGATACCGCACCCTTTACGCTCATATGAGCGTTATCCGTACCAGGGCCGGCGCCGTTGTAAATACGGGAGAACGCATAGGCGATGTGGGAAGCACGGGCCTTAGCACGGGGCCTCATCTTCATTTTACCGTTTACAAGAACGGCGTTACGGTGAACCCCCGCAGTCTTTTGAAATAGCCGGCGGCGAATTCCGGCATTATACGGGCCTGTCCCGGAATTTTATACAACGTTTTTTTAGGAGAGTATTATGGAAAATTTCGATTTCTATGCCCCCGCGGAGATTGTTTTCGGAAAGGATACCCAGAAGAAAGCGGGTGAACTTTTGAAAGGCCGGGCGAAAAAGGTGCTGCTTCATTACGGAAGCGGCAGCATCAAAAAAAGCGGGCTTTATGACGAAGTCGTTGCGTCCCTGAAACAGAACGGCATTGATTTTGTGGAACTGGGAGGCGTTAAGCCCAATCCCCGGCTTTCCCTGGTTCATGATGGCATAGCCCTTTGCAAAAAGGAAAAAGTCGATTTTATTCTGGCTGTGGGCGGGGGCAGCGCGATTGATTCGGCGAAAGCCATTGCCATGGGGTTTTATTACGACGGCGATGTATGGGACATTTACGAGCAGGGCAAAGCCATCGAAAAGGCCCTTCCCGTGGCGACGGTTCTGACCATTCCAGCCGCAGGCAGCGAGTCAAGCGGCGATACGGTCGTTACCAACGAGGAAAAACAGCTCAAGTACGGCTACGGCAGTCCCCGTCTGCGCCCGGTTTTCAGCATTGTAAATCCCGAACTTTTTTTCACCCTTCCCAAAAACCAGATTGTTAACGGCGTAGCGGACATGATGAGCCATGTATTTGAGCGTTACTTTACCAATACTACCCATACGGATCTTACCGATGGCCTCTGTGAGACGGTATTAAGGACGATTATCAAAAACGCCCCTCTTGTTTGCCGGAACCCGAAAGATTACGACGCCTGGTGCGAAATTGGTTTTGCCGGTACGGTGGCCCACAACGGGCTTGTAGGCATGGGCAGGGAACAGGACTGGGCCTGTCACGGCATGGAACATGAGCTTTCGGCCATTTACGATGTCGCGCACGGGGCGGGGCTTGCCGTTCTGACTCCGGCCTGGATGAGATATGTCTACAAAACCAATGTCAACATGTTTGTACAGTTCGCGGTCAATATCATGGGAGTAAACGGCAGTTACCGGGACCCCGGCGCGATTGTACTGGAAGGCATTGACAGGCTGGGCAAATTCTTCCGGGAAATAGGGCTTCCGTCCACGCTCGGGGAACTCGGCATAGACGAAAGTAAACTCGAAGTCATGGCCAGAAAAGCAACCAAAGACGCCTTTGGCAGCGAAAACCCCCTGGGAGGGCTTAAAAAGCTTTACTGGAAAGACGTGCTTGAAATATACAGGCTTGCAAAATAATCCGTACTATGCCGGCAAAGCCAATCGCCGGCGTAGTACGGAAACAACTCTCCGCAGCCGGTTTTCCTGAGTTTTTTGCATGTGTTCCCATTTTGTACCAGAGTACATACGGTAAGATTTATATTTTTTATATCGTTTTTTCTTGACAAACAGGAAAATCATACTTAGAACCTATCCCTAAATAGGCAGAAGGAATCTTCCGATAAAAAGAAAGGAGGGGAACATGAAACAGAAAAAGTCATGGGAGATAACAGACGCCTTTTGGAAAAAGGCGGAACCGTTACTTCCCCGGAAAACACGGGACCAAAGCAAGGAATACCAGCGGAAACCAGGCGGGGGACGACCTCCCCTAGCCTCCCGGAAAGTGCTTGAAGCAATCTTTTACGTTCTGCGTACCGGAATACAATGGAAAGCGCTTCCGAAGGAGTTCGGGGCGGCAAGTGCCATACACCGGTATTTTCGTTTTTGGTGCGAACAGGGATTCTTTGAAGCCCTCTGGGTTGCGGGCCTGCGCGCCTATAATGAAGTAGCAGGCATCAACTGGACCTGGTTAAGCGCCGACGGGTGTATGACCAAGGCGCCCCTGGCTCTGGAAGCGGTGGGAAGGAATCCCACCGACCGGGGAAAAAAATGGCAGCAAACGCCATATGCTCGTAGACGGCGAAGGAGTACCGCTGTCCCTGGTGGTAACCGGGGCTAACCGGCACGACGTATCCCAGCTTGAAACCCTGTTGGATGCCGTCATCATTGAACGGCCTGATATATTCAGCTATCCCCAGCATTTGTGCCTTGATAAAGGGTACACCGGCGAGCCGGCCCTGGAAGTGGTGGTATTGCGGGGTTTCATTCCAAAAATCAAAGGCCGCCATGAGGAACGGGCAGAGAAAACACATAATCCCGGATACCGGGCCCGGCGCTGGATAGTGGAAGTTTCGCATTCATGGATAAACCGTTTTCGGAAACTGCTGGTCCGTTTCGAGAAACTGAAGTCCTCATAC
>JAISAQ010000025.1 GCA_031266775.1 Treponema sp. | reverse complement strand
CAGTTTTCCTGACACATCGGGGAAAACATCAGTCTCCTGGGCGCTTACAATGTCGCCGTTTACATCAAGAGAAGCATGGAGCGTCCGTTTTTCGGCGCTTTCCGTTTTTACCGAAAGCAGCGGGGCTTCGGTGTTTTCGGCGCTTCCCCTGTTTTCATCCCCGGTGGCAAGCAGGCCCGGACCAAATATCAGTGTCCCCATGACGACTATGGTTCCAAGAACCATCCCGGCTGTTTTTATTCCCTTCTTGTTTTCCATATTTCACTCCTATAAAAAGCGGCGGTATCGCCGCTTATGTTAATCGGACATTAACACGCCGTGTTAATGATTTCTCCTTGAATTGTTTTGATAATCCAAAGATAGAATGGAAAGGTAAACCGGAGTTAAAGAGGTGTTAAACTTTTGGTAAATCTTCTCAAGAGCAATACTGTAAACGGCGGCTACAAGCGGCCTGTCCTGTGGTGATAGAATGGTACTAATAAGGATGGACAGGCATTTATGAGGATTAAGTACGCTCTATTATTTATTTTTCTATTCTTGTTTCATTTATTATTTCATATTTTATGTTTATGTATGAATTGTTTAATTTTATTGTGTCAGTTAATTTCAACGCTTTTATTTTCTTTTTCCGGGAAACCACCAGGTTTTGAAGAAAATTTTAACCACGAGATCGAAAAAGTATAAGAGAAGGAAGGAAAAAAGAGGCGCTTCATGCTCCGCCCGGTGAACTTCTTCGACTTATTTGACTTGGCGGTGGATTTTTTCTTCAAAGCATGCCGCTTTAAAGGAATTTTGACGCCAAAAAAAGTAAATAACATTGCCCTGCCTGGAGGCCTCTTGTTTCAGATTCTTTGTGCTGATATGGTCGTAGTAAGGAGTAAAATATGGATTACGCGCGGGAATCGCTGAAGAAACATCTTGAGTGGCGGGGTAAGCTGGAAACGGTTCCAAAAATGCAGCTTAGAACCAAAGAAGATCTGTCCCTGGCCTATACGCCGGGGGTTGCCGAACCCTGTCTGGAGATCGGGAGAAACCCCGAAAAAAGCTGGGAACTTACCGGCCGCTGGAATACCGTTGCGGTGGTTACGGACGGTACCGCGGTGCTGGGTCTGGGGGACATAGGGCCCGAGGCCGCAATGCCTGTCATGGAGGGAAAATGTGTGCTCTTCAAGGCCTTTGGCGCCGTTGACGCCGTTCCCCTCTGCATCCGTTCCAGGGAAGTTGATGTTATTGTAGATACCGTGGCGCTTCTTGCGGGGAGTTTCGGCGGCATAAACCTTGAAGACATTTCCGCTCCCCGCTGTTTTGAGATTGAACGGAAACTGAAAAACAGATGCGATATTCCCGTATTCCACGATGATCAGCACGGCACCGCGGTAGTAACGCTGGCGGCCCTGCTCAATGCCCTTAAATTTACCGGTAAAAAACTTGACAGTGTTTCTGTTGTTACAAGCGGGGCAGGCGCGGCGGGGGTCGCGATCATCAGGCTGCTCATGGCGCTGGGACTTCAGGATGTGGTGATGTGTGACCGCCATGGGGCCATCTACCGGGGCAGAGACAACCTGAATCCCGAAAAAGAAGAGATGGCCGCCCTCAGTAACGCGGGGAAGAAGAAGGGCAGTCTTGCCGATGTGATGCGGGGAGCGGATGTGTTCATCGGTGTGTCGGCGCCGGGAACGGTGAATGCGGACATGGTAAAAACTATGGCAAAAGATCCGGTGCTTTTCCCCATGGCAAATCCAACGCCCGAAATAATGCCGGATCTTGCGCTGGCTGCCGGGGCCGCTGTTGTGGGCACGGGCCGCAGCGACTTTGCCAACCAGATCAACAATGTTCTTGCGTTTCCGGGGATCTTTCGCGGAACCTTTGATGTCCGCGCCGCCGACATAAATGACGACATGAAAATTGCCGCGGCCAACGCCCTGGCAGCCCTGGTCGGAGAAGATGAATTACGGGCCGATTACATTATTCCCGCGGCCTTCGATCCGAGGGTGAAGGATGCTGTTGCCGGAGCCGTTGCCCAGGCGGCCCGTACAAGCGGTGTCGCGCGGATTTAGTTCGTGTCTGTCCATAAAGTCGGTTACTTTATAGACAGACTCTGGTTCGTGCTTTCTTCGTAGAGGTTCTTTCCCCGGCTGTCGATAAGGACGGTAACGGGGAAGTCCTCCACGGTAAGGCGCCGGATCGCCTCGGTTCCCAGATTCTCAAAGGCGATTATTTCAACAGTCCTGATGCGGCTCGCAAGAAGCGCGCCAATACCGCCTACGGCTCCGAAGTAGATCGCCCCGGTTTCCCTTATCACGGCGATCGTCTCTTCCGAACGCCTCCCCTTGCCGATCATGGCCCGGAGCCCCAGACGCAGCAGGCGGGGAGTGTAAGCATCCATGCGGTAACTTGTCGTGGGCCCTGCCGATCCAATCACCCTTCCGGGAGGCGGCGGCGTGGGGCCCGTGTAGTAGATACAGGAATCCTTAATGGGGAAAGGCAGGGGTCTTCCTTCATCAAGAAGGCCGATCAGCCTCCGGTGCGCCGCGTCCCGCGCGGTATAGATGATACCGGAAAGCAGCGCCTGATCCCCGGCCTTGAGGGCGGCCGCTTTTTCCCGGCTCAGGGGGAGTTCAATGTTTTTTACCCGGTGTGTTTCCATTTTTGTTACAGTATCTCCCTGGCGTGTCTGCATACATGGCAGCTGATGTTCACCGCGCAGGGAAGCCCCGCGATATGGGTCGGTAGTGTTTCTACCGCCACGGAGAGAGCGGTGCTGCGGCCTCCATAGCCCGCGGGCCCTATGCCAAGGCCGTTTATCTTTTCCAGAAGCCGTTTTTCAAGTTCCGCGTAGCGGGGATCGCTATTAAACTCCCCCGGAGGCCTCAGCAGGGCTTTTTTGGACAGGAGAGCAGCCTTGTCAAAGTTCCCCCCAATGCCCAGGCCAAGCACGATTGGCGGACAGGGGTTTGGCCCCGCCTCTTTCACTGTTTTTAGCACAAAGTCGGTGATGCCCTCTTCCCCGCCGGAAGGACTGAGCATGGCTATACGGCTCATGTTTTCGCTGCCGAAACCCTTGGGGGCAACGGTAACAGTAACCCTGTCGCCGGGAACAAATTCGGTATAGATCATCGCGGGAGTATTGTCGCCTGTATTTTTCCGGGAAAACAGGGGATCCGCGACAACGGAAGAACGGAGAAAGCCCCCGGTATAGCCTGCGCTTACCCCCCGGTTTATCGCGGCGTATATGTCGCCTGAGATATGGACTTCCGTACCGGTTTCCAGAAACACACAGGCTATTCCCGTATCCTGGCAGACAGGAAGAGCCTCCCTTTCGGCAAGTTCGTAGTTTTCAATGATACTGTCAAGAACTTCCCGGGCCAGGGGATTGTCTTCCTTTTCGCGGGAAACTTTGATAGCTTTGCGCAGGCCGGGAGGCAGTATTCTGTTGGCTTCGATACAAAGCCGCCTTACCGTTTCGCCGACAAGGGCGGCTTCAACTATCCTCATGGATTCTTATGTGGGCAGGGCAAGAATACCGGCCAGTTCCGGCAGTTTTTCAAGGTCGCCCTTGAGACCCGCGGCCCGGCCCCTGTTTACATAATCCCTGCTCTGGAAACTGTAGGTAAAATTTGTATGCACATCGTAGCTGCCATTCATCAGCGCATATGCGTCTTCCGTCATTACAAGCTCTTCATCGGTAGGAATAATGTAGATGGGTATCTTTGATTCAGCCTTGCTGATACAGGTTTCCGCGTTCCGCGTGTGGGAAAGTTCATTCTTTTCAGGATCGTATACGATGCCGATGCCTTCAAGACCGTCGAGAATCTTCTTCCGCATGAAGAAGGCAAATTCACCCACACCCGCGGTAAAGACTAGCGCGTCAACCCTGCCGAGTACGGCATTATAGGCGCCGATATACTTCTTTACCCGGTGGGCTTCCATGTCCTGAGCCAGTTCGGCGCGTTTGTCCCCTTTAAGGACAGCCGCCTGAATATCCCGCCTGTCATTGTACTGCCCGGTAATCCCCAGAAGGCCCGACTTTTTGTTCAGGGTGTTTTCCATCTCGTTAGGACTCATACCGGTTTTCCGCATGACATAGAAGGGCATGGCCATGTCGGCGTCCCCCGACCGGGTACCCATGACAAGCCCCTCCAGCGGGGTGATGCCCATGGAGGTGTCGAAGGAACAGCCGTCCTTCACCGCGTCAACCGAAGAACCGTTACCCAGGTGGCAGATAATAAGGTTTGTCTTGAAGGGATCTTTACCCAGAAGCACCGCGGCCCGTTTTGCGGTATAGAGGAAGGAAGTTCCGTGGAAACCGTAACGGCGGACAGAATAGTTTTCATACCAGTCATAGGGAACCGCGTATAAAAAAGCCTTGGGAGGCATGGTCTGATGCCAGGCCGTATCCATCACCGCGCAGTGCGGAACTCCGGGAAGCACCTTCTTTGCGGCCTCAATACCCATGATGTTCGCCGGATTGTGCAGGGGCCCCAGATCCTTCACCTCGTTGAAGACCGCCATCGCCGCATCATCCACAATGACACTCTTGGTAAACTTGTCCCCGCCGTGGAGAACCCGGTGCCCGACAGCCTTGATCACGCTCATGTCGGAGATGACCCCGTGTTCCTTGTCCGTAAGAATTTTGATGATAAGATCCACCGCGTCGGTATGGGTTGGGCAGTCCTTTTCTACGGTATATTTCGCCTTGCCCTTGGCTTCGTGGTTGATAAAAGAACCGGAAAAGGTAACCTTTTCTACCACTCCGGCCGCCAATACATCTTTATTGTCCCAATCATAGACCTGATACTTCGCCGAAGATGACCCGCAGTTCAGCGTTAGAATAACCATGTTTTCCTCACTCAATATGTTGTTGTTTATAACTATAACACAATTCCGCCTTTCTGAAAGGCCCTGCAAAATATCCGTTCGCGGAAATCTTCCGCCACCGGTAAAGCCGGGGCCGAAGTTCCTGTTACCCCCTTACCTCTCCTCCGGTTGGCAGCCCCCCAAAGGTACGCCGATGACTTCCTCAAATTCTTTCCGGAGGGTTTCGGCTTTTTCTTCGGCCTCCTCCACGCTTTTGGCCAGGGCGTCGATTTCGTCATCCATCGCGACAAGGCGGCTTAAATAGTGCTGGCCCTGGGCGGTCTGGTTTCCCGCGGCCTCAAGGTTCTGCCGTATGCGTTCCTGTTTGTCCGCAATTCCGTCCCGTTTTTCTTCAAATTTGCGGGCGGAAACTTCGGCGTCTTTGACCTTCCGCATAAGCTCGGCGGCTTTCTTCAAGACAGCCCGGCTGTCGGGGGGAAGTCTTTTGTCCGCCGAATATTTGACCAGCACGCCAGGTTTAAGATCGCCGACGACAACGTCTTCCGACCGGGGTTCCTCTTCGATAACCGTATAGTGTATTTCCCTGTTTGCGGGAAGTTCCACGGCAAAGCGGTACAGGCCGGGGGTTTTCTCTTCGTATTTCGCGGGTTCCACCAGGTCCGCGCCGGAACTGACCGGATGCTCTATGATGAGCTTCCGGGGAGACGGGGAGGCGTTTCGCGCGGTATATACAAATTCGTGCCTTTGTATCCGTGAAACGGATAAAACGCCCTTTGAAAGGACCGCCGCCGTAATGGTATCCGCGCCCGAATATTTGACGCTCCCCCGGACGGAAAGGTCCTCGCCGTAGGAGATAATGCGTTTTTCGTTTTCCGGCAGGAACTCAATAAG
>JAISAQ010000010.1 GCA_031266775.1 Treponema sp. | reverse complement strand
ACAGTTCGCTGATAATACGCTCGCCGATCTCGCAGGGTTCCGAAGACGGCTTCCAAAACACCCCAATGTTTCGCAGTTCTTCTATAAAATCCTGCTCCACGGCCTTCAACGCACGCGCGGCCTTGTAAAAGAAATCCTTAAATTGCTCCCGGGACTGTAGCCGGATGTCAACACGGTATGTGACGGCGGAATTGGCATGAACCCTGCCAAGGGTCTGCAGCGCGTTCACCTTGTTTGCCGCGTCTCGCACTTTGCCTTCTAATTCGGGATCATCCTCCCAGTAGCCGGGGGAATCCTCCCAGATTACAAACTCAGGCCCATATGTAAACATCTGGAAACACATTCCATCGTAATTGCGCTTTGTGTCTAAAACGATGTAGTATTGGCAGCCTTCATATATGACGATTACGTAGTTCGGCCCAATATAACACCGTTTAGTCACAAGTCCCTCGGCCCTGAAAAACGCGCCGTACAGTTTTCTAAGCTCTCTATTTGTCATCGCAAACTTCCCGTACCGCCTGTTCCAAGGTTTTCACTTTGCCTCCGCAATATTTCTTCACTCCCCGGTATATCACGCTGGTCTGTCATCGAGCAAGAGCCCCGGCAATCAGTATCATACGTCGTTCCACGGTTTTGAACTGCAATGTAACACAGATCGAGAGTTTTCAATTGCTCGGGGACAAACTCAAGCGCCCTGCTGTTGCTTTTTACCGCTTTGAGGCAGAGTTCCGGCCCCGGTAATAGCGTACACTTTCCCAATCAACATCCGCGTACCAGTAGTTTCTATCTGACTGCGGCGCTTCATCGGACTGTAGGTCGAACAATGGGCTTTCTATGTTCCTGTGATTATCTCTTCAAGCCGCGCCATCGATCCCCCGGCTTCTAGGGTTTCCAGGGGCTTATATTTTCCAGTCTCGTCCGGGCCTTTTCCTCAAGGGACAGTCCGTAATAACCGCCGACAAGGGCGGATTCAAAGGTGCCGTAAACCGCGTTGGGCAGCACGATCCGGTAAGCGCCGAAACCGTCAATTCCGGCGTCCGCCCAGTCCCTCCTTTCCCGGTTTGTCCATCTCCTTGTGGCGCTGTCAAAATCTTCCAGACTGTCCCCGGCGAAAAGCACGATGTCGTATCCCAGGGCCCGTATTCGTTCCAGTCTTGGATTCTTGTCGGAGCTGTTTTCCTGTAAAAATACGTGATCCCGATCCGCCAGGGGAAAGCCCAGGTCCTGAAGATTCACTATGGTACTTTCGGTCGTGGAATCGGGCCGGTTTGATACATAGAATATCTCAATACCCTGTTCCGTTAAGTAAAGGGCAAAGTCAATGGCGCCGGGAACGGCATCGGCTTCCCGGGCGTTACACCATCCTTCCCATGTGTCATTGCCCCAGGGGTTTCCGGTAACTACCATCCAGGCCGCGTATTTGCTGTTGTCCAGCACTGTCTCGTCAATATCAAAAACAACCGCCCTGTTCTCCCGCGGGGGGAGGGAAGCGATATAGGCTTTGCCCGCGTTAAAGGCCTGGTAGCAAAGGGCGGCGTATTCGCCGGAATTCTGCTGCCATAATATGCCCATTAATAAATCGTGGTTGTAATTTAATAAATCATTGTTGCTTGGAGTATTCGGGCTTACCGACACGCAGCCGGAAAAAACAACAAGGGTTAATATGCCCGAGAAAAAAAGACTTTTCATGCGTTTTGTGTTCATAAGTATCTCCCGATCTTGTTCCGAAACCCGGCCGGACTTTGTTTTTTCACTTTGTTCCGATCCCCAGGCATACCGCCACGGCCCGTTCCCTGCCGGGAATGATTTGGTGTACCGGGGTGTTCACCAGCCTGGTTTCACCGTCGGGGAAGCGCAGAGCCAGAGCGCTGGAACCGCCGCCGTCCAGGTTGATTCCTTCCTCGGCGCCCAGTTGTTTGAGGATCAGAGCCGTTTCCGCCTCCGTAGCGCCCGGGCTGCCCAGCCGTTTACCGTCTATTACCAGAAGATACAGGGTTTTTCCTTCCTTGGAAAGTCCCGCGGCGCTCCGGGCGGAGCGGGGGCCATTCCGTCTTTCCCTGGCCCGCCGGGTAAGTTCCCCATTCCGCAGGATAACGTGGAAACCTCCAACGGCATTTTCGATGCCCTCAAGCGGATCGGGCCGATCCGGGGGCGGGGTGTCCAGTTCGGCCTGTTCCACAATCGCCGCTTCGCCCCGGCCATAGAACACCAGGGCGGCGTAACGGGGAACCGGCTTTGCGATGAGCCTCCCTTCCGATACGGCAAGCCCTGTCAGCCGCCGTTTTTCCCCTTCCCGGTCCGAAGAAGGTTCGAAGGGTACGGCATTGATTCCCGCCAGAAGCCCGTTGTTTCTGACGAAGCTCGATACATAGACGGCCCTGACCGGAGGCTCGCCCCCTTCACCGTCTTCCCCCTTATCTCCTCCGTCTCCTTCTCCGGCGCCTACCAGTATCCGCAAGTCCGGCGAGTCCAGGCCGATTCTAAGGGCATGGAATTCCAGGAGTGGTTCCCCGGTTCTCCCGGCGAAATAAGCAAGGCCGGAGCTTTCCCCCACGGCAAAAGGCTGCCACTCCGCCCTGACATCCCCAATGCCGCCCGCCGTTTTCGGCGGACTTTCCCGGAGCCCGCTTACCGGAGAAAGGGTGGAACAGGCGGAAAGGCCAATCAGGACAAATAAACCGAAACCCGCCATAGGGGGGACGCGAAAGCCCATGTATAAGCTATCGGTTTTTTTAGCGGGTTTCACGAAAAAGGGAGCCCCGTACCAACACCTTCTCCTGAAACCTTGACACGAATGGAAATACAGGAAAAATGAATAGGCTTGTTCAAGAACCCGGTTGGTTCTCGAACAAGCCCTGCAAAATGCTCCGCATTTTGCCATTTTTAAATGGTTGTTGT
>JAISAQ010000082.1 GCA_031266775.1 Treponema sp. | reverse complement strand
GGAAATTCTTCCGACCATAGATCTTATTATCCTTGGAACTACCAGCCCCGACTATTACGGATGTCCTTCCACCGCCTGCGTGGTTCAAAACAAGCTGGGGGCAAAAAACGCCGCGGCGCTCGATGTCAACGCCGCATGCAGCAGTTTCATTTACGGAATCGAAACCGCCGCGGGCATGCTTTCAATCAACGAAAAAAGGCGGCGCGCCCTGGTTATAGGCGCGGAAGTGCTTTCCCGCATAGTGGACTGGAACGACCGGAGCCTCTGCGTCCTCTTTGGCGACGGCGCGGGGGCGGCGCTTCTCGAAAAAACCCGGACCAAAGAAAGACGCGGCCTTCTGCGGACCGTGCTGGGTGCGGACGGGGCAGGCGCGGAACACCTTATAATCCGCCGCGGCGGCGGACGTTCACCCATAAAAGACGGCGAAACGGTGAAAAGCCATCCCCATGTCGAAATGAACGGACAGGCGGTGTATAATTTTGCGGTGAAGGCGGTAACCGAAACGATAGAAGAACTCCTCAGGCTGGAAGGCATTACCATTGACGATGTAAGCCGTATTGTGCCCCACCAGGCAAACGCCCGCATTGTTCAGGCCGCCGCAAAACGGCTGAACATCAGCGAAGAAAAATTCTTCCTTAATATAGAGGAATACGCCAACACGTCGGCGGCATCCATTCCCATTGCGCTGGATGAATTGAACAGGAAAGGGGAAATTCACCGGGGAAACGTGATTATGACTGTGGGATTCGGCGCGGGGTTAACCTACGGCGGAAATCTTATTGTGTGGTAACCGGATATGTTTAAAAAGACGGCGTTTTTATTTCCGGGCCAGGGGGCGCAGTACCCCCTTATGGCGCTTGATTTTCTTGAAGAAGGAAGCGGGGAAACCGAAAGGCTCTTCGGTCTTGCTTCGGAAATTATGAGTATGGACATGAAGGCTTTTCTGCGCGATTCGGACAGGGAAACGCTGAAAAGAACCGATATGTCCCAGCCCGCCATTACCCTTGCAAATCTTGTACCGGCGGCGTTTCTTGCCGGGCGGGGCGTAAGGCCGGCCCTCTGCGCCGGTTTCAGCCTGGGCGAATACGCCGCCCTTGCCGTTTCGGGAGTAATAGGCGATGAAGACTGTTTCCGCCTGGTAAAGGCCAGGGGAGAAGCGATGCAGGAAGCCGCGGACAGGAGCGGGGGCGGCATGGCGGCCGTTCTGGGGCTTTCCCCCGAAAAAGTTGAAGCCCTCATTGCCGAATGGAAGATACCCGGCCTCTACCCGGCAAACTTCAATTCGCCGAAACAGGTTGTGGTTTCCGGAACTGCCGAAGCGCTTGCCGAAGCGGAGGGGCGTTTCAGGGAATCAGGCGTCCGGCGTTTTGTACGCCTTGAAGTGGCCGGGCCCTTTCATTCGCCCCTCATCGCCTGTGCCGCGGAACAATTCCGCCCGGCGCTTGACGCCGTTCCCTTCCGCGATCCTTCCGTTCCCCTCTATTCCAATGTCACAGGAAGGCGCGTTGAATCGGGAAAAGAAGCGAAAGAACTTGCCCTGCGCCAGATCACCTCCCCTGTACGCTGGACGGAAGAAGAAGCGGCCATGACGGCGGAAGGCGTGGATGCGGCCTTTGAGACGGGACCGGGAAAAACGCTTACAGGATTGTGGAAAGACGCGGCGGCTGTTCCCTGCCATCCGGCAGGGACGGTTTCCGACATAAAGATCGTGCTGGAGGAAAAGCATGCGGTTGAAGAATAAAAAGGCGCTTGTAACCGGAGCCTCGCGGGGCATAGGCCGGGCAATAGCGGATCTCTTTATCGCGGAAGGGGCCGAGGTGTGGGGTATAGGCACGAAGGAGCCTGGGGACCTTGGAGAGCGGCTCGAAAAGACTGCGGGCCGTCTTCACTGGACGAACGCGGATCTTGGTAGGCTTGAAGAAACCGGGGCTCTTGTCGAAAAACTCTCCGGGGAATCAGAAGGTTTTGACATACTGGTAAACAACGCGGGAATAACGCGGGACAATCTTTCATTCAGGATGAGCCTTGAAGATTTTCAAAAGGTCCTTGACGTGAACCTTACCGCGTCTTTTCTTGCCGCGCGGACCGTGGGGCGGCACATGATCCGAAAAAGAAGCGGCTCCATAATCAACATGGCAAGCGTAGTCGCCCTGCACGGAAACGGCGGCCAGGCAAATTACGCGGCAAGCAAGGCGGGCCTCATAGGGCTTACCAAGAGCCTTGCCAGGGAAACGGCGGGCCGCGGGGTACGGGTCAACGCCATAGCGCCCGGCTTCATTATGTCGGACATGACCTCCGCGATGAACAGTGAGGCAAGGGAAAAAATGCTTGCGATTATCCCCCTCAGGCGGGCGGGCGTCCCCGAAGATGTTGCCGCAGCCGCCCTGTTTCTCGCGTCGGACGAATCGGCCTATATTACAGGACAGGTGATCTCCGTGGACGGAGGCATGTTCATTTAGGGCGTTTTTAAGCGGAAGTTGTTCAATAAGAGGAGACAGAGATGAATGAAAAGCAAAGGGTAGTTGTCACCGGAATGGGGGTTATTTCACCTGTCGGGAATTCGGTCGCCGAATTCCGTGACGCGCTTAAGACCGGAAAAAGCGGCGTCGGCAGAATTACCGCCTTTGATACGGCCGGTTTTGACGTGACCATAGCCGCGGAGGTAAAGGACTTCAATCCTTCCCGCTGGATAGATAAAAAGGACGCGCGGAAAATGGCCCGTTTTACCCAGTTTGCCGCCGCCGCCGCCGTAGAGGCGCTGGAAGAGGCGAAGCTGATAAGCCCGGCGGAAAGGGATTCCGCGGAGGGGCCGGGAAAGCGGCGCGTTGCAAGCGATCCTGAACGGACCGGCGTTGTACTGGGAAACGGCATAGGCGGCTTCGAGATAACAACCGAGGCGTTCCGAAAGCTCTTTGAGCAGGGACCCCGGCGCATGCCGCCGCTTACCATACCCCTTATGATAGGAAACGAGGCGGCGGGAAACATTTCCATCCTTTTCGGCATAGAGGGGCCCGCGTACACGCAGGTAACGGCCTGCGCTTCGGGAACCGACGCGCTTGGACAGGGACTTGACCTGATACGAAGCGGCCGCTGCGATGTGGTTATCGCCGGCGGCACCGAAGCCTGCATAGTTCCCTTTGCCATAGGGGGATTCCAGATGCTCAAGGCGCTTTCGGTAAAACGCTGCGACACGCCGGAGAAGGCGTCCCGCCCCTTCGACGCGGACAGGGACGGCTTTGTCCTGGGCGAAGGCGCGGGGATCATGATCCTTGAAAGCGAAGACCACGCGAAAAAACGCGGCGCGGCAATACTCGCCGAATTCTCAGGATACGCGGGAACCGCCGACGCATATCACATCACATCCCCTGCCCCGTCGGGCGAAGGAGGGGGCAGGGCCATCAAGCTTGCCCTAAAGGACGCGGGGCTCAGGCCGGAAGACGTTCAGTACTACAACGCCCACGGAACGTCCACGGAGATCAACGATCCGACCGAAACAAAAATGATCAAATACGCATTTGGGGATCACGCCTATAAGATGAAGGTTTCAAGCATAAAGAGCATGACAGGCCACTGTGTGGCAGGTTCTGGCGGCTTTGAGGCAATCGCCTGCGTGCTCGCCATCCGCGAAGGATTTTATCCGCCGACGATAAATCTGGACAATCCTGATCCCGAATGTGATCTTGACTATGTGCCGAACAAGGTTCAGTACGGCAATATTGACGCGGCCGTTTCAGGCTCGCTGGGATTCGGCGGGCACAACGGAGTTGCGGCCTTCAAAAAATATTGAAATGGAGCGTATCATGACTAGCGACATAACGGAACTCTTGCCGCATCGCCCGCCTTTTCTTTTTGTTGATGAGATCATCAGCGCCGGTAAAGACACGATAACGGCGCGGCATGTATTTGCCGAAAGCGAATTTTTCTTCAGGGGGCATTTTCCCCAATACCCTGTTGTACCCGGCGTGATCCTTATTGAGACAATGGCGCAGTCAGGCGGCGCGGGGCTGCGCAGGCTCGGCGTACTGGGCGGCGGTTCTCTCTTTTTTCTCGCAACGGTTAACAAGGTTAAATTCCGCCGCCAGGTACGGCCCGGGGATGAAGTCAGATCTGAAATTACCAACCTCAGAATTTCATCGAAGATGATACGGCAGTCAGGCAGATGCTATGTGGGCGGGGAAGCCGCCGCCGAAGCCGAATGGATGTGTCTCGTGGGAAACGGGGAAGGAGCGGCGCAATGATCATAAAGCCCATGGTCAGAAACAATATCTGCATTAATTCCCATCCGGCAGGATGCGCCGCGGTTGTACGGCGGCAGATCGAATACGCAAAAAAAAATCTGGCGGGAACGGGAACAAAAAAACCGGCTCTTGTCCTTGTCATAGGATGTTCCACAGGCTACGGGCTGGCAAGCCGCATCTCTGCCGCGTTCGGCTACGGGGCGGCCACTGTGGGGATCTCGTTCGAGAAACCCGCTTCGGCGTCAAAACCTGGAACCCCCGGCTGGTATAACAACCTCACCTTTGACGCGGAGGCGGCAAAGGCCGGCATTGTTTCCAAAACGCTGGACGGAGACGCCTTCTCGGACGCAATGAAAGAAAACGCCGCCAGGGCGGTAAGGGAAAGCGCCGCCGAGGCGGGAATTCCCCCCCACATCGATCTTGTGATTTATTCGCTTGCCTCTCCTGTAAGAATCGATCCAAAGACAGGCGTGATGTACAAGTCGGTAATCAAACCGGTAGGAAACGCCTATTCGGGAAAAACCATAGACATGATGACGGGGAAATTTATTACCGCCGGCGCGGAGAGCGCGACGGAAGAGGAAATTGCCAATACGGTCAAGGTCATGGGAGGGGAGGACTGGGAACTCTGGATGGACGCCCTTGCCGCTTCCGGCGTGCTTTCCCCTTCCGCCAGGACCGTGGCCTACACCTATATAGGGCCGGAGCTTTCGTGGGCCATCTACAAAAACGGCACCATAGGGCGGGCCAAGGAAGATCTGGAACGCGCCTGTCGTAGCATTAACAGCCGCTTCGCGGGTCAGGGTTGCCGCGCGTGGATCTCGGTAAACAAGGCGCTTGTAACACGCGCCAGTGCGGTGATTCCCATTATTCCCTTTTATGTTTCATGCCTTTTCAAGGTGATGAAGGAAAAGGGACTTCATGAAGGATGCATCGAACAGATCGTGCGGCTTTACCGCGACAGGCTTTACTCCGCCGAAGCGGGCGCGGATCCTTCCAGAGTACCCGTGGACGGCGAAGGAAGAATAAGGCTCGATGATCTGGAAATGCGGGAAGATGTTCAGAGGGAAACGCTGGCCCGCATGAATTCCGTTACGGAGAACACCATCCTTACCGGTACGGACACAGCCGGCTTCAGGCACGACTTTCTTGAGGCCCACGGCTTTGACGTAGAAGGCGTTGATTACGAGAAGGACACAGACCCGCTCCGCATCAATTTAGAGGAAAAAACAAATGGATGATAAACTGATTCTTGCCCTGACCGAACGGTTCAGCGTTTCGAACATCGCGGAGCTTGATCTTTGTGACGGAGCAGCCCGCCTCGTTCTCAGAAAAGACGCGGCCTTCGCCCGCGGTGCGGAATTACCCCCGGAACATGCAGACGCGCCCGGCGGCTCCGCGGCCCCCGCAGGCGGAAGCGCGGTGCACCTTGGTTTTGGCCCGGGAGAAAGCGGCGCGCACGTCCGCGCCGAAACCGGTACAGAAAACGCGAAAGCGGCGGGGGAACTAATCACCAGCCCCATCGTGGCGACCTTTTACGCCGCATCCGGCCCCGGCGCGCCGGCGTTTGTCAAGGCGGGCGGCAGGGTAAAGGCCGGTGAAACCCTCTGCATACTTGAGGCAATGAAAATGATGAATCATCTTGAAGCCGAATTCGACTGCGAGATCATTTCGGTAAAAGCGGCCAGCGGAGATCTGGTTGAATACGGGCAGGTCCTCTTTGAGGTAAAGCGGCTGTGAAGATCCTCATCGCCAACCGGGGCGAAATCGCGGTACGCATCATACGGACCTGCCGCGAAATGGGAATAGAAACCGTGGCGGTTTATTCTACCGCCGACAGGGAAAGCCTCCACGTAAAACTTGCCGACAGGGCGATCTGCATAGGCCCGCCTCCCTCGTCACAAAGTTATCTTGCGGGCGCGAACCTCGTCACGGCGGCTGTCAAATCGGGATGTGAGGCGGTGCACCCGGGAGTCGGTTTTCTTTCGGAAAACGCCGCCTTTGCGCGCCTTGTGCGGGACAAGGGGCTCTTCTTCATCGGGCCCGATCCCGAAACGATAGAGATGCTCGGCGACAAGGTAGCGGCGCGGGATACGGCGCGGCGTTTCGGGCTTCCGGTGACGCCGGGAACGGAAGAAGCGGTTACAGGACCGGAGGCGGCGTCCTCTGCGGTAAAGGCGCTGGGTTTTCCCGTAATCATAAAGGCCGCGTCAGGCGGCGGCGGCAAGGGAATGCGCATAGTGCGAAGTGGAAAGGAACTCGCGGAAAACCTCGCCATTGCAAGCAGGGAGGCGGAGTCGAATTTCGCGGACGGCCGCGTTTTCATTGAACGCTATCTTGAAAACCCCCGCCATGTGGAGCTTCAAATTCTTGCCGACGGAAACGGCGCCGTCGCGGTCCTCGGTGAACGGGACTGTTCCGTCCAGCGCGGCCACCAAAAGCTGATAGAAGAAAGCCCTTCGCCCGGCGTCAATGACGCAATGCGCCGCCTCATGTCGGAAGGCGCCGTGACAATGTTCCGCGCGCTTAAATACCGGGGAGCGGGAACCATCGAATTTCTTGTTGAAGACGGAAAGTTTTATTTTATGGAAGTCAACGCGCGCGTACAGGTGGAACACCCGGTAAGTGAATTCGTTACCGGCGTGGATATTATACGACAGCAGATATTCGCCTGTACCGAAGGCCGCATGGAAATAGATCCTGAAAAAATTCATCCTGAAGGCTGGGCTATAGAATGCCGCATCAACGCACTGGGTCCGGGAACGGTAAACCGCATCGATGTTCCCGGAGGACCGGGAACCCGCTTCGACTCGTTCCTGTATTCAGGCTGTACAATTTCCCCCTATTACGACTCCATGGTGGCAAAGCTCATTGTCCACGGGCCCACCCGTGAAAGGGCAATCGCAAGAATGGAAAGGGCGCTTTCAGAATTGCGCATTGAAGGAATAAAAACAAACTGCGATGAACAGCGCAGAATAATGGCGGACAAAACATTCCGTTCCGGCAATTTCGGAACCTCGCTCTATGAAAAAATCATGAAGGAGGCGGAGCATGCCTGAAACACCAGTACCGGCACAGGCGCATCCTGAGTCTTGTCCCGGATGCGGCGTCCGGTACGATGCCGGGGCCGTTGAAGAAGCCATCAAGACCTGTCCGGACTGCGGCTACCATTACCGCATGGAACCTTTTGAACGGCTCCGTTACCTCGTCGATCCCGGCAGCTTCAGGGAATTTTCCTCAAATCTTTCGTCCATCAATCCCATAGATCTTGCGGGATATGAAGAAAAACTTTCCGAGGCGGAAGTCAAATCGCAGATGAAAGACGCGGTGATCACCGGTACCTGCGAAATAGAAGGAAAGCCCGTCATCCTCGCGCTCATGTCCTTTAAATTCATGGGCGGCTCAATGGGATCGGTAGTAGGAGAAAAAGTCAGCCGCGCGATGCTCAAGGGGGCGGAAGAAAAAATCCCCGTGATAATTTACACAAACTCTGGCGGCGCGCGCATGCAGGAAGGAATCTTTTCGCTCATGCAAATGGCAAAGACCTCAAGCGCCGCGGCGGAACTTGACAGGTCAGGCGTACCCTTCTTCATAGTCCTCTGCGATCCCACGACGGGCGGCGTCACCGCGTCCTTCGCCATGCTTGCCGATATTACCATGGCCGAGCCCGGCGCGCTCATAGGATTCGCGGGCCCGCGCGTCATTGAAGGGACAATACGCCAGAAGCTGCCGGAAGGTTTCCAGCAGGCTGAATTCCAGCTTGAAAAAGGATTCGTCGATCTTGTTGTCAGGCGGAGCGATCAGCGGCGCATCATTTCGTCGCTTGTCGATCTGCATTCACACCCCGGAGAAAAACGATGACGGAAACAGCGGAACTGCGCCGGAAGCTTGAGGAATTAAAGCGGCTTACGCGGGAATCGGGAATAGACGCCGCGAAGGAACTTGAAGAAATTGAGGCAAAAATAGAGGCCGGTTCCAGGACGGAGACGACATGGAAACGGGTTGAACTTGCCCGCCACCCCGAACGGCCCTACGCGATGGATTATATCAGCCGCATTTTCGACGGCTTTATTGAGCTTCACGGCGACAGGGCCTTTGCCGACGATCCCGCCATTGTAGGCGGTCTTGCTTTTCTTGACGGAAGGCCCGTCACCGTCCTTGCCAACCAAAAGGGAAGAACCCTCAAAGAAAATATGTTCCGCAATCACGGAATGGCGAACCCCGAAGGCTACCGCAAGGCGCTGCGCCTTGCCAGGCAGGCTGAAAAATTCCGGCGGCCCATCATCACCTTTGTCGATACTTCGGGCGCCTATCCCGGTCTCGGCGCGGAAGAAAGGGGAATAGGAGAAGCCATAGCCCGCAATCTCCGCGACTTCAGCCAAATCAAGACCCCCATCATATGCATCATCATAGGAGAAGGAGGTTCAGGCGGCGCCCTGGGTATTTCCGTAGGCGACAAAATCTATATGCTGGAAAACGCCATTTATTCCGTTATAAGCCCCGAAGGCTGCGCCTCAATACTGCTCCGCGACTCGGCCAAGGCAAAGGACGCGGCGGTCATGCTCCGCATAACCAGTTCCGATCTTCTCCGCTTCAAGGTGATCAACGGAATCATCGGCGAACCCCCCGGCGGCGCCCACACGGACCCGGACGCCGCCGCGCGGTCCATCAAGGAAATCCTGCTCAGGGACATTAACGATCTATGTTCACGCAATCCTTCCGTCCTTGTCCGTTACCGCAACCAGAAAATACGCAAGGCAGGACACTGGCGGGAAGAATAGGAACAGGCATACGTTTTCTCATTGTTGCCGCAAGACAAGGCAAAAAGAAAAGCCAAAACAAAATTGAATATTCAAAAACAGGAAGAAAATTTGCTTTGGATTATGTATAATGTACGGGCAAAGGAGCATATTTTGTTTTTCAAATACGGAGATAGAGAAACAGTCTACCTAAAGAGTAAAGACGGCATATTCGGCGAGGTAATTGACAGCATAGGAAACATTAAACGGACTGTAGACAGGGACTTATTCTCCGCAGTAATACATCATATTATTGGTCAGCAAATCTCATCGGCCGTACAAAAAACTATATGGAAACGGATAAATGATAAAATTGGAAAAATCACCATAGATTCAATTAACGGATTGAGTACCAATGAAATACAAAAATTTGGGACTACTTTTAGAAAAGCTGAGTATATTAAGAATTTTGCCGGTAAAATCAAGCGTGGCGAATTTATTTTAGATGATATTCCCAACAAAAACGACGAAGAAATAATCAAACAATTATCAACCCTTAAAGGAGTTGGTATATGGACGGCTGAAATGACAATGATATTTTGCCTGCAAAGACCGGACATTTTAAGTTATAACGATCTGGCTATTCACAGGGGGCTGTGTATGCTGTATCATCACAGAAAGATTGACCGGAAACTGTTTGAAAAATACCGCAGGCGGTTTAGCCCTTATTGCAGCGTTGCAAGCCTCTATCTTTGGGCGGTGGCAGGCGGCGCGGTGAAGGACATGAAAGACTATGCGCCCAATAATGACCTCAAGAGGAGAAGCGCCCGTTGACTCGAACAAATACTTTGGAGCGTGAAATTATGCAGTACACAAATAAATATCATTCGCCATTAGGCGGTATTACCATGGCGAGTAACGGCGACGCTTTGACCGGACTGTGGTTTGACGGTCAGAAATATTTTGGCGGCACACTGTCCGCGGAACATGAAGAACGGGACTTGCCCGTATTTGAACAGGCAAGACAGTGGCTTGATATATATTTTCGCGGAGAAAATCCCGGTTTTACACTGCCGCTGTCGTTGTGCACCGCGCCGTTTCGCCTTGCGGTATGGGAAATATTGAAGTCTATTCCCTACGGGCACACTATGACGTATGGAGACATTGCAAACATTATTGCGAAACAAATGGGACTGAAAAGAATGTCCGCACAGGCAGTAGGTGGCGCAGTGGGGCATAATCCGATTTCTATCATCATTCCATGCCACAGGGTAGTTGGAAGCAGCGGCAGTTTAACAGGATACGCGGGAGGCGTTGATAAAAAAATCAAACTGCTTGCCCTTGAAAA
>JAISAQ010000063.1 GCA_031266775.1 Treponema sp. | reverse complement strand
GGCAACCTTAATCAATGGTTAGAGACAACCAAATCGTATCGGTCTCAAAAACAGTAAAGGGTATACACAAAAGCCGGGTTCTTTCTTCGGGAATTACAATAGCATGGGCTTTTCCCCGGACAACAGTAGGCAGGGAAATGATTATCCTGAACATATCTTCCAGGCTCTTTTTGACATTTCCGGCAATAATGTTTACGACTTCGCCGATTGCATCAACCACATCGGCATCAGAGGAGTTATTCCCTTCACCGATAAGGCTGCCGGCTATTCTGGCCGCTGTGGGGGATTTCATCGAAATGGCGATAAGGCCTTTTACCTCGCCGGTTAAGGCGATAATCCCGGAAATATCCCAGTCAAGAAAAGCTTCTTTCTGGATAAAATATGCACGGCCGGGAACTATTTCACAGTTCAAAAGATCTTTAAAGACCGTCTTGCTTACCTGGACAAAAGGCTGAATATATTGTTCCATAAAATTTTCTTGGTATTAATGTCCAGTGTAGAATATAACTATTGTTTTTACAAGTGAGCGGAGGCTTAACCCCAGGAATTTCGAATTCACCCACAGACCATACAGACAAACACGGACTTTTGGTTTCAAATGTATATTTTGTCCGTGTTGGTCTGTGTCTGTCTGTGGTTCACTTTTCTATGCGGCAGCTTTCAAGTTCCGCAAGCCGTTTCGGATCGGTTTTTATATGAAGGTTTTTTTCCTGCGACGGAAGCACAAGGCCCTTTTTCCCGTTTTTTACCCGGCGAAGGTATTTAACCGGGGTGTAGAAGAGATCCCCTTCGCCGCCGTTCCGGCCTTTTGAATAGAAGATAGCCAGGTTTCCCGCGTCAAGGAGAATGTCCAGGGGAACGCTCTTGCCCGAATGCTGTTTGATGAACACATAGGCGCCGGGGTAATCCCTTGCGTGGAGCCAGATGTCGTTTCCCTTTACATGGCGGCGGAGAAGGGCGTCGTTTTCCGAGGCGTCCCGCCCCACCATGATAAGCCAGTCGCGCCGCCTGAAAGAAAGCCCCGGCCTTTTCCGGTCCGCCCCGGTCGCCGGAGGCGTTCCCCCGCTCTTGAGGATCTTTTGCAGAACAAGGGGGTTCTCTTCCGCAAGCAGGCCGGCAAGCCGCTCTTCAAGCGCCGTCAGTTCCCTTTCACCTGCTTCTATCTCCGCCCGCAGTTCAATCCCGCCGCTCTTTGCCTTGCGGTAGCGTTCGTAATACGCTTCCGCCTGGGCCGCGGGGCTCTTTCCCTTTTCAAGAGGTATTCTGATTTTCCCGCCCCGGTAAAAATTGTCCGCTTCAAGCCATTCGTCCCCGTCCCCTATGGCGTCCTGATTGGCAAGAATGATGCCGGCGTATTCCTTAAGCTGTCCTGAAGCGGCGAATTCCGCCTCCTTTTCCTTAAGCCTTTCGAGGGAAGCGGCAATACGCCCCATGCTTCCTTCGCAGGTTTTTCTTGCCTGTTCCCGGAGTTTTTCAAGGGACAGCGCCCCTGAGTGTCCGGCGTACCAGTCGTCTATTTTTTTGTTGAAGGAAAGGGTTTCGTCCCCTGTTTCGGGAAATTCCCTGATCTCGTAATCCCTTTGCGCCTGACTTTCTTTTCCCGGCGCGTTCTGTTCCATGGTTTCTTCCGGGGCATAGCGGCCGCCGCTTTTTTCCCCGCGGCGGGGAAGGCGCCGCATGGCGTCAAGCACCGTTCCCTCTTCGTCCGTGACGATGATGTTGGCGGCGTTTGACCACAGGCGCGCGTAGAGCCTGAAGACGTGTTCTCCCCGGCGTATGACGATGCGGACAATGCGGTCCTTTCCAAGCTGTACGGCGCTTTCGATACGGCCGTTAACGATCCGCGAGTTGAGGAATTCGGCGAAACGCAGGGGGCTTGAGTTTTTGGGAACGGGCCTCGATGTCTCGTGGAGCCTGGCGGCGCCGGGCGAAAGGGAGAAGAGCAGGGTCTTTGACGCCCCCCTTCCGTAGAGCCGCAGGGCCACTATGTCAAAGGCGCTCTGCACCGCCTTCTCTATCCTCATGCCCTCCAGATCCAGTTCCGAAAGAATGAGGTTTATCTCTTTCCAGTTAAGGGACATACACGCTCCGCCACTATACATTACAGTACATTTTATGGAAAATACAGGCAGCGGGGAAAGCGGATAGGTTCATGACGGGGATTCCAGGTAAATCGGAACGTTTTAACGAGGCGCTGTTTATGGGGGGCCTCTCGCTGCTCTGCGTTTCCTTTTCGGTGTTCAGGTGCCTTTATGCGGGCAGCCGGCGTTTTCTTTTTCTTAACTGGAATTTGTTTCTTGCCTTTGTCCCCTGGGGCCTTACCACGTTAAGCGCCGTTAATTCGAAGATACAAAAGTCGAAAATAGCCCTTGCCGTTTTGTTTTTTTTCTGGCTGATTTTCTTTCCGAACGCGCCGTATATACTCACCGACATTTTTCACCTCAAGTCCCGTTCGTCAATGCCGGTGTGGTTTGACGCGCTTTTGATACTTTCCTTTGCCTGGACGGGGCTGCTCTTCGGCTTCCTGAGCCTGTGGGACATTGAGAGAATACTGGAAAAAACAATGAAGCGCCGGTGCGTTACTCTTGTTTCGGCGATCCTGCTCTTTGCGGGAAGTTTCGGCGTCTACCTTGGCCGCTACCTCAGGTGGAACAGCTGGAACCTTATTACCGAACCGTTCCCCCTGTTAAGCGACATAGGCGACAGCGTGATAAACCCCGCCGAACATCCCCGCGCCTGGGGTTTGACACTGTTCATGGGCATCTTCCTTAATATGCTGTACTGGTCCTTCAGGCTGATAAAGCGCCGCCCCCTTTCCGGCGGGCAGCATGCCGCGTGACAGGTTGTACGCAATGAGCGCCCCGCCCCGTCCCGCCGTTTTTCAGGTTAACGCATGCCTTTCCGCCGTTTTGTCCGTATTGTTTGTCACGGGGGGGCGGGCATGGGCGTCTCCGTACGAAGACCAGGCGGCCGGCCGCGCCGCCGCCATTGTCTCCGCCCTTGACGACAGGCTCCTTGCCGCGCAGGTGATCTTCTCGGGTTTGGACGGCAGCCGGAACCTCGGCGGCGCCATGAAGGGGCTCCTTGAGGATTGTCCCGCGGGCGGCCTCGTGCTTTTCAGGTACAATCTGAACGCGGAAAAAGAGGATGTAAAGGCGTTCCTTGCCGAATGTTCCGCCTTTATAGGGATGAACACGGTTCCGTCCGCGGCTGCCCTTCCGTCTGTGGCGGACGTAGTAGACGCGGCGGACGCGGCCCTTCCGGACGGGGCCTCAGGCGCGCGGCCCTTTGCGGGCATTCCTCCCTTCATCGCGGTGGATCATGAAGGCGGCCCGGTACACCGCTTCGGCCCCGGCGTCTCGCGGCTTCCGGCCGCCGCCTTCTGGCGGGGCCTGGCCGACAGGGAAGGGGAAGCGGCGGCGCTCGCCGCGCTTGAGGAAGCCGCCTTCAAATCGGGAACGGAAATACGGGAGCTTGGGATCACGGTGAACCTTGCCCCGGTCTCGGAGGTTCTTGACGCCGAAAACCTCTCCTTTCTTGACGGCAGGTCTTTTGGGGAAGATCCCCTCTTTGTCAGGGCCGCCTCGGCGGCTTTTATGCGGGGCATGGAAAGGGCGGGGATCTCCTGCACGCTGAAGCATTTCCCCGGCAATACCGGAACCGATCCCCACCTGGCCTCCCAGGCGCTGGGGAAAGACAGGGCGGCCCTGGAGGAAATGGCGTCTCCCTTTGCCGCGCTCATCAAGGACGGCCGCGTTCCGGCCGTCATGGTTTCGCACGCGCTTGTTCCCGCCGTGGACGGGGAGCGCATCGCCAGCCTTTCCCGGCCGGTTATGGAAGGGTGGCTCAGGGGCGGCTTGGGTTTCGGGGGCATTATTATCGCCGATGATTTTTCCATGGGCGCCGTCCGGATTTCGGGCCTTGATCCCGAAGAGGCCGCCGCCGCGTCCCTTGCCGCCGGGGCGGACATGATCATGGCCTGGCCTTCCTCCCTCAGGAAGACGCACGCCGCCATCCTCGCGGCCCTTAAAGACGGGCGGCTTTCGCGGGAAGCCCTTCTGAAATCGGCGGAGCGCGTTGTCGCGGAAAAAATACGGCTGGGGCTTCTTGACTAATGGAAACGGTTTTTATTGACGGCGACTGCGCTGTGGTAAACAAGGCGCCCGGCGAATCATCCGAGCCTCTTTGCCCCCCGGCCATGACCAGTCTGCCCCGGCTCCTTGAGGAACGCCTGGGCGGCCCCTTCTTTGCCGTGCACCGCCTCGATGTTCCCGTTTCAGGCTGCGTTCTTTTCGCGAGAAACAGGGAAGCCCTTGCCTTTTTGGGCAGGGCCTTTGCGGAACATTCCGAAGGAAGGGGCGGGGAGGGCAGTATCAAAAAAATGTACTGGGCCGTTACCGAAATGCCCGGCCGGGAAATTCCCCAAAGCGGGGAACTTGTGCACTGGATCAAGGCCGGCCCGTCAAAGAGCGCCGCCTTTGACGGGGAGGGGCCGGGGAGGAAACGGGCCGCCCTCCGCTACCGTATCGCGGGAAAGGGAGACCGTTATCTTTTTCTTGAGATTGAACTTTTAACAGGACGGCGCCATCAGATCCGCGCGCAGCTTGCCCGGCTGGATCTGCACATCAAAGGCGATCTGAAATACGGCGCGCGGCGGAGTGAAAAGGGCGGCGGCATACGGCTGCACGCCTGCTCGCTTTCCTTTCCCGTATTCAAGACGGGGGAAACCGTTACCGTATACGCCCCGCCTCCCCCCTCCGCTCCCGGCGGCCTCCCCGATTCCCTCTGGATGGCCTTTGAGGAAAGCGCCGGAACGCCGGTCCGCTTCGGGAGTTTTACCGAAGGCAAAACTCCGCGATGATCGCCGTGTTAGCCGGCGCCGCCCATGCGCCTTTCTATTTTTTTAAGAACCCTGAATTCCCCGTCCGCGCCGAAACGTACCGTTCCTTCTTTTCCCCCGCAGGCAAGGATACCCTCTCCGCCTTCAACGGCGGCGATTCCCCCGTCAAGGGTTTTTTCGCCATAGGGGGCAAAGAGCGTGCCGTAGCGGAGGGTTCTGCTTTTCCCCGCGGGAATAACCACGACGGCGGGCGCGCCTAAAACTTCCCCCCTTTTGCGTGAATATTCAAGACCGTAGGCAAAGGCCGCCGCGGCGTTTTCCGTACCCAGGCAGTAGGCAAGATCGGTTCCCCCTTCACAGGGAGCCCAGGGGGTAAAATTCCGGCCGCCGTACTGCATCCAGAGATCGTTGAAGCGGAGGACAATATCGTCCTGTGTGGCGGCGGCTTTTCCCGGAAAGAAACAGACGTAGGCAAGGCCAAGGGCCGGATTGACAAGGGCGGACCAGCCCAGATGCGCCGATGCGGGAATGACGCCGCACGCAAAATCGGTGTAGCCTATGGGACCGGGAACAAGCGAAAGGTCGGCCTTTCCGCCTCCCGCAAGAGGCGCTTCGGCGAGCGAGGCAAATTCCGCGTCCGGCACGAGCCGCGTTGTCCGGTCAAATTCGCCTCCTTCAGGCGGCGTACTCCAGCGGCCGGCCGCTCCGGAAACACGGCAGCCCGGCTGCAGGAAAGGGGCCCCCAGGGTGTTGTGCCAGCCGCAGCATATTTCAAGATCGCTTTTTCCCCTGTTCGTTATTTCAAGGCTTGCGTAATGAACGCTTTCGCCCGGTACAACGGCGTCTGTCTTTTTGAACGAAAGGGGCATGCTTCCCTCCGGGCTTTCCATTTCCGAAACGGCGAAGGCCGCGCCGCTTTCCCCGTCCGTTCCGCCTGTAACAAAGCGCCAGGGGCGGTTCGCGGTCCAGCCGTGAACGGGGATCTCGACGCCGCCGCCGCTGCCGCCGGGACCAAAACTGGGAGCGCAGGGGAAATTTCCCGCTATATCGTAGAGAAGGCCCGCCTTCCAGAACTTCTCCTCCGCCGCGCCGAAGGGCTTCCCCGAATTTGAGCGGAACCAGGGAAGCCAGTGGGCGTTGACGCGGCTCTTGCCCTGGACGGCCGACAGTTCGGGGATCATTCCCCCCTGGTCGTCTATCATGACGCGGAACATTCCGTTTTCAAGAAGCGTCGCTTCCCGCCCTCCCAGTTCCGTTACGCGGGAAAATTCCGCCCCGCCTTCCGAAACCGTTCTTTCACCGTTTGTGCGCATACCCGCCATTGGAGTCCTCCTGTTTTATGGAACGTTTGTACGGCCGGCCGGAGCCGGTCCTTTGCGGTTCGCGTTGTTTTTGCCGTTTTTTCCCTGAAGGGAACGGAGAAAATCAAGCAGCGGCGCTTCCCATGTTTTCGCTTCGTGTCCCTCTTCAATAAAGCGCCGGTACATGGACAGAATGTGCTCCCGCACCGCGCGGCCGTCTTCTTCGGGAAGCCGGGTCTTCGGCATTCGAGGCGCCCAGGCCGCGCCGGAAAAAAGCCGCGAGACAAAGGCCTCCGCCTCCTCTTCGGGAAAAAGCCGCCTGTCGACGCAGGTCAGGACGTACATCGCCGCGGCCACGCAGTTGATGCTGTGCTGCTTGACGTAAAGGAGCGATTCGGTAATGGCGGCCGCGCCCCTTTCAAGTTCTTTTGTCTGGCGGAAAAATTCCGCTTCCCTTCCCATGCCCCGCACTATGTCCCTGAACTGTATGTGGGCGTTGATCACCACCATTACATGCAGGCTTGGTATGCACAACAGGTGCGGATCGAGGAGATGAATAAAGAAGAAATGAGGGCTTGCGATGTAGAAGGGCCGCGATGTGGTAGAAAGGTTTTTGCCGTAAATTCCGGCCGCGGCAAGGTAGATCCTCCTTACCGACAGGATCAGCTTTTCTATCGCTTCATCCGAACGGCGGGCGAAGGTATGGTGAAGAAAGCCGATGACGCGCAGCCAGAATCCGACAAAGTCGAGGTACACATGTACCCAGGAAGGGGTGAAGGGGATTTTGCCGTCAAGGGGATGATCGACGGGCGTTACGGGGATGCGGCCGGGCTGCAGCGCCGCGCGGTACTGGCGGAAAAAAAAATGATAAAACTGTTTTACCATGCAGTCCGCGCCCGTCTTCCTTAAAAAGGGGCTGCCGAAAACCTTTATGAACGCGAAGGCAGCCTGTTCGCCATAGATGCTTTTATACATAGAAGTCTATTCAGTATACTACACGAAGGAAAAATTGTCATTACCCGGCTATTGACATAACGTTACGGTGAACCTTTAGAATCGTCCCAGAGGAGAATATAATGAGGACCATCAATCTTGGTTTGTCGGGGCTCACGGTTCCTGTTATTGCCGTGGGCTGTATGAGGATCAACGCTATAGGAAAAGAGGAAGCGGCCCGTTTTGTAAAGACCGCCCTGGACCTTGGCGCGTATTTTTTTGATCACGCCGATGTGTACGGCGGCGGGACCTGCGAAGAGATCTTCGCGGATGCCATAGGGATGACAAGCTCTGTAAGGGAAAAGATCCTGCTGCAGACCAAATGCGGCATACGGCCGCAGGTAGCCTTTGACTTTTCAAAGGAGCACATACTCAAGTCGGTGGACGGGAGCCTCAGGCGGCTTAAAACCGGTTATATCGACGTGCTCCTCCTCCACAGGCCCGACGCCCTTGTTGAGCCTGAGGAAGTCGCCGAGGCATTCGGCCTGCTTCATTCTTCGGGAAAGGTGCGGCATTTCGGCGTGTCGAACCAGAATCCCATGCAGATACGGCTTCTTCAAAAATATCTCAAGCAGCCCATCGTGGCCAACCAGCTTCAGCTTTCGATAACCAACGCCACGATGATTTCCCAGGGGCTTCACGTGAACATGCTGGACGCCGACGCGGTGAACCGCGACGGCCTTACCCTTGACTTCTGCCGTCTCAACGACATTACCGTTCAGCCCTGGTCGCCCTTCCAGTACGGCTTTTTTGAAGGCGTGTTTTTGGGAAACGAAAAGTTCCCGAAACTCAACGGGAAGATAGACGAGATCGCCAAAAAGTACGGGGTCTCCAATACCACCGTCGCCATGGCCTGGCTGCTCCGTCATCCGGCCCGCTTCCAGCCGGTAACAGGCACCATGAACCCGTCACGGCTTAAGGACTGCGTAAAGGCGCCGGAGATCACCCTTACCAAAGAGGAGTGGTACGAAATTTACCTTGCCGCCGGAAACACCCTTCCGTAGGCGGAGCGTACATGCTGGGCCCCCTTGTCAACGCCGCCGTGATCATGCTCTGTTCTCTTGCCGGCCGTTTTCTCCTCCGGGGCATTCCCGGGCGTTTTGAGGAGATCATCAAAAAGGCCATAGGGCTTGCCATTGTCTTTGTGGGAATCAAGGGCGCCCTTGAAAGCCGGCACATCCTTCTGCTTGTCATGAGCATGGTGACAGGCGCCGTTCTTGGGGAGCTTGTCAATATAGACAAATGGATGAACTCCCTGGGCGGCTGGGCCGAACGGAAGCTCGCCGCCGCGGGCAAAAAAGCGGCGGGCCCCGCGGGCGTAACGGGCGCGGACGCCGGCGGCAGATCCTTTTCCAGAGGCTTTGTTTCGGCCAGTATTATTTTTTGTTCGGGCTCCATGGCCATAGTCGGCTCCATTCAGAGCGGGCTTCAGGGAAACCACGAACTCCTCTTCGCCAAATCCATACTCGACGGATCGATTTCGGTTGTCTTCGGCGCTTCCATGGGCATAGGCGTGTTTTTCTCCGCCGTCCCGGTGCTGCTCTACCAGGGGGGCATCGCGCTTGTCTCCCTGGCAATACGGGATCTTCTTACCCAGGAGATCATCACCGAAATGTCGGCCTCAGGAAGCCTCCTCATAGCGGCCATAGGCTTTAACTTCTTGTCCGTAAAGGAAATACGGGTGGCGAACCTTATCCCGGCGGTGTTTATCCCCTGGGCGTATTTCGCGCTAAAGACGGTGATAGGGAACTTCTAAAAGGCCAGGAGATTTCCGGGCGGGTAACCCTCGCGGGTTTTTGATCTCCTTCGGGGAGAGGCGGGCGCGGGGATGCCGAAATGTCCCATTTAAAAATGTTACCCAAAGGGCGCTTGTACAAATTTTTCATTCGTGTCATACTCACTTCCATGAATGGCGCTGGTATAACGTTACCCCCCCCCCCCCCCCCCCCCCGTATATAGCGCGGTTTCTTTACATCCTTTAGCAAATAAATACATTTCCCGCTGTTTAATCCCTTGGGGTTTAATTGTAAATACCCTTATTTGTCTCTTGAAATCTGAAGACGTTACCGCGCATAGCCCGTTTTTTATGCCGGTACTTTTACTCTTCACCGCCCGCGGGCCGGCTTTGCGGATGCGCCGCCATATACAAGGGGGAGGTCTGGTATGGGTAGCGGTTATATTCCTTCCAACAGCGCGAAATTCAACCAGTGCGTTAACGCCAAATAGACGGGGGCTCAGACCGAATGGGCTTATATCTGTGACACGGGAAGGATAAATCAAATCTTTAAGAGGAAATGATGATGTTAAAAGAAATGATAAAAAATATTAGGGGAAAATGGCATAAGGATTTGTATCGGGAATTGGAAGCAAAATGCAAAAATTTGTATAGAGAACTGGAAACAAAATACGAAAGCTTGGCGGAAATGATGATGTTTCTGATAAAACAATCTTCTCAATCTGAAGAAGAACTTTCCTTATTATGGGATATGTATGGATCGGATAAAGGTTCAACATTTAGAAAAAATGTCCATACCTACACAAATACATATCATTCACTTTTTTCACCTATACGAAATGAAGTCAAGGCGGTTTTTGAGTGTGGAATATTCCGCGGCGCGTCTTTACGCGCATGGCGGGATTATTTTAGAAATGCCATTATAATTGGCGGGGATATAGACGCAAATTCTTTATATGAAGATGTAAGGATACATACAGCATTATTAGATCAAATGGATCCAAATAAAATAGAATTGTTTTTTCTTCACTCGTATCAGGTATATCCAGACAAATTTGATATTATTATAGATGACGGTTGCCATATCTATGAAGCAACTATTTGTCTTTTTGAAAATTCCATAAAAAACTTAAAATCGAATGGGATATACATAATAGAGGATATGCTTGAGGAATGTTTTTCAAAATACAAAGAGTATTTCAAAAAATATATAGATAAAAACGAAATAACAGTAGAATATAAGATTATGTCCGGTTTAAATGGGGATCCGCATAATAATTTAATAATAATTAGAAAAGGATAAAATAATAGAATTGTTCAATGATTTCAGTTATTGAACAACTTTTGCTGTAAAATGTAGAAGGTAATGGTCCAGTATCACCCGACATTTTAATCTATCGGATTGCGGCTGTTCAACACTATTTCCAGCTGGCGGTGTATGGCATCGTAGTCAAAATTTTCCGCTTGTTATGCCTCTCACGGCTCACTGTACCTACATTTTGCCGGCCTTGGTCGCGTACCTTCGGTACGGTGCTTCGCAAAGCCCTTATCCGGGCCGCCAAAACTTTGATAATACTGTGTAAGCAGCATCCAAACGGCCGAAACGTTATGCGCAATGGCACAAGTGGCTATAAATAAAACCGTATAAAATATCATACATAATATAAATCCTTAAAAATTCAAAAAACATTCGAAAAAATATTGACAGATATGATAATATATCGTATACTTAATCGTATGAAAGTAACCGCAATAATCGCTGATGATTTGATTAATGATGTAAAAGCATATACTCAAAGCTCTACTGTTACTGAAGCAATAACAATCGCCTTAAAAGACTGGATTGATATTTATAATATTAAAGAGCTAAATAAAAAGATAGCACAAAAACCTCTTTTCCTTGAAAATGGACAAAAAATTCGTGAAATTAATCGGCAAAAATGATAATACTTGATACAACAGTTTGGATCGAATATTTAAAGAATAATCAGGAATATTATCCTATAGTTTCCACATTATTGGAAAACAGGAAAATTCTGGCGGTTGAATGTATATTTGGAGAATTATTACAAGGTGTCAAAAATAAATATGAAGAAGAAATAATATTAAATTATTGGAAGTATTTACCAAAGAAAAGATACAAAGATATAATGGTAAAGGCGGGAAATTATTCAAACAAAAATAAATTATTGGATAAAGGAGTTGGATTAATTGATGCGATGATATTAATGTATGGAATAAAAAGCAAATCAAAGATATGGACATTGGACAAAAAATTTCAAATAATAATGCCAGAAGAGTTGAAATATATTAGTGCTGAATAGAAACGGCTGCTTCGCCCGTCCTGTATGTTATCTTTTCAGAATTTTTACTCCTCATCTTTTGTATTGCCGTCGGCGATACACCGGCGTTTTTTGCCAGCGTCCTTATGGAGATATTTTCTTCTTCCATTTTTTGCAAGACAAATTCCGATATTAAAAAATCATTATATTCCTTTTCAAAAATTTCCCTCTCTTGGGGATCCTTGTTGATAAATTTGTCAAATGTTGTTTCCATAATTATTTACCTCCTCGTGAATTGTATTCATTCATATTTTTTATTGTCAATTCTTTTTCGGTTCTTGGCATCTTCTGCGTTTTTTTTTCGAAACCCATTAGTCATTATTATTTTTTTATCCTTTGTAAAATAAGGATAAATACCTGTCCGGTTGTGGTTTGAATGCGTATATTTTATCTCCCTCAGCCTGACTATATCCTGTTTGGTCATAATACCACTCAATCGTAAATGTTGAACCGATATATATTATACAACTCTTGTTTAGTCAGGATAAAATATATATGCCCGCATATGGGCGATTTTCCAAACATTATTTTCATTCTTTGAAAAAACGGCCGTAAACATTGATGTCCAGGGTTCATAATCTCCTGTTGCCACTTCGGCAATACCATCTGCTACCGCTACTGTAGATGATACTGAATATGCTTTTTTAATTATTAATTTATGTGTAGAACCTTTCATTGAGCCGGAAAATTCCATTGCCATATTTTGTTCAATTGTTTTGCGTCCTTCCATTATTTCACCCATTGGACTTACATTTATTGCATTTTCAGTCCAAAAATTTGCAAATTCAATTGCATTGCCATTATTCCATGCACTATCCAATTGAAAAGTTACTTGTTTCAATTCCGCCTCAATTGGTTTTTCAGATGAATTGTTTCCACATCCCGTTAAAATAATGTTTACCGCTATAACTGTTAACCATGTGAATTTATTTATCATATTCAACCTTCTCTGAAAAATTATTGGAATGAATTTAACGTTTAAATTCCAGCCCCTATTTTGCATAACAAGTCCGTTTGCGCTTTTTTGTCCTGCAGGCCTTGCCGGGCCGGCAGACGGCCCAGGCTGCGTCCCTTGCGCGTTTTTTGGCCGCCCTCTACCGCAGCAGCCGGTCCACGTTTGTTATGATCGCGAGCGCGTCCTTTTTTTTGAGCGAAAGGAGGCACCATACCGCGCCGTCCGGGGTCTGGACGCGTTTTTCCACGACGGTGACGCCGGTGTAGATAAGGGCGTCCATGATGTGCCTGTCCGCGAGGAGCAGAATCTGGATGAACAGCGGGTCCCAGGCGCCGCCTGATATTTTCGTTATATATGCCGACACGGACGGAATTCCTTCGACTATGCGGCCTGAAAGATCCCTTTTGGCGTGGGTTTCCGCCAGCTCAAGCGATTCATCCAGATCCGGCGCGATGGCCGCTCCGTATCCGTAGATGGTGTCCGCCCGCGAGGGAAGTCCCGTGACAAAATCGGGAATGTCGGTGCTTATCTTGACAAGTTCAGGAGGGGCGGCGTGTAAAAACCCGTCCGGGGCAAAGGCCAAAAGGAAACACAGAATCGCCGCGGCGGGCGGAATTTTTTTCATGCGGTATGCTCCTGAAAAATTGCTAATTGAGGCTGTTTCATCGGACCGAAGGTTCGCACCAGCCGGGTTTTGAAACAAGCTCATTTCACTTCCATTATCGGCTGTTTTGCCTTCACCTGTAGCCTTTCCTTCTCCGGCTGTATCGTCGCGGCGTACAGGGTATTGCAGAGCCCCAGGAAGGCCGAAATGCTGAAGAGAAGTTCCACACCCGCCAGTTTCCAGATAAGTCCTCCGGCGAGGGCTATGAATATGCTGATCACGTGGTTAACCGAAATGCCGGTGCTCAGCGTCGCGGTAATCTCCTCCTGGCTTGAGGCGATGTCCTGCACATACACGTTGCTTGCCATGCTGGCAAGGGAAATTATCGCGTCAAGGATGTAATTTATGCAGACCACATAGAAGGCGATATGCATGGGGAAGATGATGTGTGAAAAACCGTAGAAGAAGCAGACTACTATCAGAAGAAGGGTGTCGGTGACCATGATGATCTTGTAGCCCGCCCTGTCGATAAGTTTTCCCATGAAGGGGCTTATGACGGCACCGAAGACCGCGCTCAGCGCGAGGAGCATGGAGATGACGGACGTGTCAGCGCCGTAGTTGAGTATGAGCACATAGGGGGCAAAGGTAATGAAGATCTGTTTCCGCGCGCCGTAGAAAACTTCCAGCATGTAATACTTGGAAAATTTCCTGGCAAAATAAAAGCGCCTGCGTGTTACCTTGAGTTCCGATTCCCGCAGCGCGAGTACAATGAGCGTCGCGGCCGTCATCAGCGCGGCGGCGGCGGCGAAGATGATCTTGAACCGCGCCGTCCCTTCCCCGCCGCCGGACCTTCCGAATCCCGTCCGGGAAAAAACAAAAAAGGCGGCGGTAACGATGAGGAAACCCGCGATGTTTCCGCCCTGCCCCAGCGCGGTGGTAATGCCCAGCGACGCGCCGCCCCTGTTTTTTTCGGCCAGATCCAGCGAGAGGGTTGTCCGCACCGGCATGATGATATGCTCCCCCGTGCTGAAGATCACCATAAAAAGAACCACGATGAATTTGCCCGTTCCGGCGGCAAGAAAGCCCATGAGTCCCGCCGCCATCAGGGCTATGCCTATCTTGAAGATGCGGCTTTCGGTAAAGCGGTACATTCCTGCAAGAATAAACACTACAAGAAGCCCCGGTATTTCACGGAAGAATTCCACGATGCCCCGTTCAAAGGCGTCAATATGGACAATTTCCGCAAGGTAGTTGTCCTGAATGCCCTTGTAAAGCCCGAATGAAATACCCGAAAAGACAAGCACACAGAGGAAACGCCCGATGCTCACATCGGATCTGTAGATCCCTTTAAGAAGTGAAAGCCGAGGAAGCACTGCCAGCCCCTTGTCAATTAGAGTTGTTCAATAACTAGAGTTTTGAACAACTTCCGCTTAAAAACGCGATTTTGCAAGGCTAAAGCCATGCTTTAGCCTGAAAAATCGCAAGCCATGCAAGCTAACCGAAGGTTAGCCAGTAACCAACCGGGTTACAAAACATGGCCACTATAAACAGGAAAAAGAATTTTGTCTATTGTACTTTACGGGATAAAGACCTATGCTTGCAATATGAAGAAATATATTGCCGTTTTTTGTTTTACCGCCCTTTCGTCTGTGGTTTTTGGCCGGGCCGTTCCTGAAGATGTTACCCGTGCCGACGAGCGGACAAAAACAAGCTATGCCTTTGGCCGGGTGGTTGGAGCCGATCTTGGCCGGACCGGGCTGGAATTTGATTATGACGCCTTTACCCAGGGTTTCAGGGATTCTGTTACCGGGGCCAAAAGTTCCTATACCCTTGAGGAGGCGGTTGCCATGGTTCAGGCTGCCTTTGAGGAGGTCATGGCCCGGCGGGTCGAGGAAAACCGCGCAAAGGAAACGGCCTTTCTTGCCGAGAACGCGGAGAAGGATACGGTGCGCGTTACCGAAAGCGGGCTTCAATATGAAATCCTGAGCGAGGGAACCGGGGTAAAGCCGGAGGGGGCCGATACGGTCAGGGTGCATTACGAGGGAAGCCTTATCGACGGTTCCGTTTTCGATTCGAGCTTCAGCCGGGGCGAACCGGTGGAATTTCCTCTTGACCGCGTCATTCCCGGCTGGTCCGAAGGGCTTCAGCTTATGCCCGTCGGCAGCGTGTACCGTTTCTATATTCCTTCCCGCATTGCATACGGGGAGCAGGGCATGGGCCAGGTTATTCCCCCCTACGCGACGCTGATATTCAGGGTTGAACTGCTTGAAATCATCGTTCCCCTTTCGGGAAGTCCCGAAGGGAACGCGGGCAACGCCGGAATGCCGGGCGGAACCGAATAAGGCGCCCGCGGGGTTTTCCCCTCAGGGGCGTCCGGCGAGGTAGTTTTTGATAACGTCCGAAAGCGTGTTCTCGTCGGTCTTTACGATGTTTTTTTCACGTTCGAAACTCCGGGGCGAGTCGGACGCGTGGGCGGTATTTATCATCACGTTGCTGCCGAATTCCCGGCGCACCGTTCCCTCAGGCGCCTTGAGGGGATCGGTGGGCCCCAGTACGTCCCGTATTTTTTTGACGGCGTCCTTTCCCTCGTAGACGAGTATCATGCACTTGACGCTGCCGGGTCCCTTTCGTTCTTCTTCGGAACAGGACCCGGGCCGTCTTCCGCACATAAAGGCGATGATCTGGGCAAACTGATCCCGCGTGCATTCCGCGCCGAAATCGCGTGAAAGGGCCTCCGCGAATTCGCCGCTCAGGGTAATGCTGAATTCCTTTTCCAGCATCTCGCGCGCCCGCCTGCCGAAACCGGAGGCCAGGTTTTTGCGGAGGGCTTCTTCCACGGGGCCGTAGAATTCCAGGGCTTCGGCAAGCGAGAAGCGGTGTACCTTGGTGCCGATGATGCGCAGCCCCGTTCTTGAGAACATGTCTATAATGGTTCCCGGCCGCGACGAATTGTAGGTCCAGTTATCGGGCTTTATTATCACGAGCGTTTTTTCAATTTTTGAAGGGTCCGGGTAGTTTACGTTGCGGATTATGTTTGGCTGGTCCGCAAGAAAGCGCGCGAAAAGGCCGAGATCCTTGTCCGCGTCCTTCTGGGTGCGGGCGGTAAGCACCGCGGGTTCAAAATAGCTTACCTCCCCTTTCCTGTCGCGGGAAAAAATAAGATCGGCGTAGGTATCGCGTATGGTTTCTCCCCTTACCGCGTCAACGGCAATCTGCGTGGTGTCGATGTGACCGCACGTGGCGAGCAGTTTTTTGCAGGTGTTTTTTCCCCGGAAGATGAGGAGCAGCGTCCGGTGCCGCCGGCCCTCCGACGGGACCATGTTTTTTTCAACGTAAGCGGCAAGCAGCGACAATTCATTGGCCGGTTCCCTTTTTCGCAGGGAGGCGGCGTATGTGTGTACGAACGCTTCATCGGGGGCCATTATCTGCGCGCCGGCAAGCTCAAGATCCGTGCGGGAAAGAAGGCGCGCGATAACGCCGCCCGTTCTGCTTTTCGCGATTGTATACGGCGTTACCATTACATACGAAAGTGATTCCATTATTCCGATTACTCCTGGTATCCAAATTCGCTCATTCAGAATCGAAGATTTGAAAAAGCCTTATTATTCAAGCATAATCCCGGAAATGAATTTGCGCAATATTTATCTGCGGAAAAGCCTGCCCTGGCCTTGAGCCTTTGCGGTCCGCGCTTTGCGTTGCTTTTTGTTTCCGTTCGGAGTAAAATACGGTAAATGCTTAAAAACATGCGCAACATCGGCATCATGGCCCACATTGACGCCGGCAAGACAACCACTACCGAACGCATCCTTTATTACACGGGGAAGAGTCACCGCATCGGTGAAGTCGATGACGGCGAGGCGATAATGGACTGGATGGAACAGGAGCAGGAACGGGGCATTACGATACAGAGCGCCGCCACTACCGCGTGGTGGCGGAAGGAAGACGGCCCCGCGGAGTCCTCCGGTTCAAAATATCAGATTAACATTATCGACACGCCCGGACACGTTGATTTTACCGCCGAGGTGGAACGTTCCCTCCGTGTCCTTGACGGCGCGGTGGCCATTTTCGACGCGGTCCACGGCGTCCAGCCCCAGACCGAGACGGTATGGCGCCAGGCCGAACGCTACCGCGTGCCCTGTATAGGCTATGTCAACAAGATGGACAGGGCCGGGGCGGATTTTTTCTCTGTTCTTGACAATGTCGCCTCAAGGCTCGGCGTCAAAACGGCCGCCCTTCAAATTCCCATAGGAAGCGAAGGGAATTTTGAAGGTGTTATCGATCTTGTCGAAATGCGCGAAGTGCGCTGGGAGGGGAGCGAAGGCGAAAGGCAGAGCTATTCTCCCGTTGATCCGTCGCGGCGGCAGCTTGCCTTGCTCTGGCGGGAAAAACTCATAGACGCCCTTTCGGCCTTTTCCGATACCGTTACCGAAAAGTACCTTGCCGGTGAAGAACTCGAATGCGTCCTTTTGCGGCGTGAACTGCGAAAGGCGGTATTGCGCCGCTCTCTGCTTCCCATGTTTGCCGGCGCTTCCCGCCGCAACATGGGCGTCCAGCCGCTCATAGACGCCCTGGTTGATTATCTTCCCGCTCCCGACGAGGCGGTTCCCGCTCAGGGGCATCATCTTAAAAAAGAAGAAGACCTTTCCATACCGTGCGATCCTCTAGGCCCGCCTTTGGGGCTTGTTTTCAAGATACAGAACGACAGGGAAGCCGGAAGCCTCTGTTATGTACGCATGTATTCGGGAGCGCTTAAGCCCGGAAGTGTAGTCTTTAATATCGGCAAGAAGAAGCGGGAGCGGGCCAACCGCATTCTGCGCATGCACTCCAACAAGTCCGAACCCATGGAGGAGCTTGCCGCCGGAGACATAGGGGTGATCATAGGGATGAAACTTGCCCAGACGGGGGATACCGTAGGAAGCGAAGGGTGGCCCGTGGTGCTGGAGAAGATGAAGTTCCCCGAGCCGGTTATTTCCGTGTCCCTTGAGCCGGGTACCATGTCGGATCAGGAAAGACTCCGCGAGATCCTCGCCATACTTTCAAAAGAAGATCCCACTTTTACCACGAAGGAAAACGAGGAGACAGGCCAGCTTATCATATCGGGAATGGGGGAGCTGCATCTGGACGTTCTTGTGACGCGCATACTCAAGGAGTACAGGCTCGCCGTCAGAGCGGGGAACCCCCAGGTCACCTACCGCGAATCGGTGGAAAAGCGCGCGGACCATACGGAAACTTTTTCACGTGTCATGGCGGGAAAGGAAAACGCCGCCTCTGTCAGCCTTGTGGTGGAAGGGGCGGGACGGGGGACGGGCAACAAATACGCCTGTACGGTCAAAAGCCGCGCGGGTATTCCCGGCGGGATTTTTGACGCTGTCGAGCGGGGCGTACGGGGCGCGCTTTCATCGGGCATAGTCATGGGCTATCCCTGCGCGGATGTCGCGGTAACCGTTACCGGCCTTGATTATTCGGAGCTTACCGGAACCGAATTCGCCTTTGAAGCCTGCGCCAGCATGGCGTTTGACGAAGCCGCCCGGGCGGCGGGCCCCGTGCTTCTTGAGCCCATCATGGCGGTAAACCTCTCTTCTCCCGGTGAATTTGTCGGGGACGTGATGAGCCTTGTGACCCAGCGCGGCGGCAGCGTGCTCAGCATGGAATCGAAACCCCACGTGGACGAGATAAAGGCCGAAGCTCCCATGGCAAAGATGTTCGGCTTCATGACATCCCTCCGCTCGGTAAGCCAGGGACGCGCGGCCTTTACAATGGAATTTTCCCATTTCGAGAAAAAGGCCGCCCATAAGCCTTCTTAACGTTCCAAAAGCAGTTTAACGGTAATTTCAAGGACCTTTTCGTTGTCCATGGGCTTTGCCAGGTGCGCGTTCATGCCGCTGGCCAGCGCCTTGTCTATATCTTCCCTGAAGGCGTTGGCGGTAAGCGCCACTATGGGCACGGTCTTCGCGTCTTTCCGGTCAAGGTTTCGTATGGCCCTGGATGTGTCGTAGCCGTTCATGCCCGGCATCTGTACATCCATGTAGATGATGTCGTAGGTGTACTCAGGCGACGCGCGGAAGATGCGCAGCGCCTCTTCCCCGTCCCCGGCTTCGTCTATGGCAATGCCTGTATGTTCAAGAAGGTTTACCGCGATGACGCGGTTTATTTCCACGTCGTCAACAAGCAGGGCGCGCCTGTCTTTGAAAAGGTCCGGTGTGCCGCTGACGGAAGTCTCTTTTCCGGTTTCTGTTTGCGACTCTGTAAACCACACGGAAAAACCGAACTCGCTGCCTTCTTTCTCCCTGCTCTTTACGGTGATGTCACCGCCGAGCATCTGCACGATATTCCGGCTTATGACAAGCCCGAGTCCCGTTCCGCCGTATTTCTGCGAAATGCCGCTGTTCGCCTGCTCAAAGGGCCTAAAGAGCATGGACTGCGCCTGTTCCGTAATGCCTATGCCGTTGTCCCGCACGGCGAAGTGAAACAGGGCCTCCCTGCCGCGCCGTTCTTTTTCCGTTACGGTAAAATCTATCCTGCCGTCCGGCGGGGTGAATTTGACCGCGTTCCCAAGGAGGTTAATAAGCACCTGCCTGAGCCTCAGCGGATCGGTCATGAAGGCCGTTCCGCCTGAGATGTCAAAGCGCGTGTGGAGGGTGATGTTTTTTTCATCACAGCGGGGCTGTACAATGGCGGCCGCGGTCCCGGCAAGTTTCAGAAGATCGGCCGCTTCTTTTGAGAGTTCTATTTTCCCCGCTTCTATTTTCGATATGTCCAGTATGTCGTTGAGCAGTCCCAGAAGATGCCGGGAAGAAATTTCTATCTGCCCGATATTCCCCATAATGTCCTGTGAAATGTTTTCCGCGCCTGAAAGTTTCTTTTTTACAATATCCGTCATCCCTATGATGGCGTTCATGGGCGTGCGTATCTCGTGGCTCATGCGGGCGAGGAAATCCCCCTTGTGTTCGTTTGCCTTCTGCGCCTCCCGCGCCGCTTCCTCCAGTTCCTCCTGCGTGTGGCGGAGTTCGTTTTCAATGTGAACACGGGCCGATACGTCGCGGCCAAAGCCGAGCAGTCCGGCGGGCTTGTCCTGCCCGTCGAAGATGGGGGTCAGCACCAGTTCGAGAACTTCAAGGTGGCCGTCCGGAAAGGGAAACTTGTCCTCGTAGTACAGCGGCCTGTGCAGCGCAAAGGCTTCCCTGTTTTTTGTTTCGGCAAGGTCAAAGCGGGAAGCCGGCATAAATTCCGCTATGCCGCGCCCGGTAATTTCTTCGGGCGTTTTTGCGAACATGGACGCGTACCGGGGGTTGGCGGCAAGGATTTTTCTGTCCGGGCTCTGGTACCAGATGATATCCGGTGACGAGGAGAAGATGCGGTCCAGAAGGTTCCGCTGTTCGGAAATTTTCCGCTGCTGTTCTATGATCTCCGTTATATCCGCGGAGGTGATGATGTACCCGATGTTCCCGCCTTCCCTGTCCGTAAGGTAGGTGGCGTTCCCCTTGTAGTGGCGTTTTGACGTTTCCTCGTAGAATATGTCCGTTTCCTTTCCGGCGTCGAGGGCGGCGACAGGATCAAAGGTGGAACCGGCGGGGTAGATGCTGAGATCGTCGTAATTTTTTCCCGTTGATTCATCAAGGGTAAGGTGAAGAATTTTCAGCCCTTCCTCGTTCACGTAAATGATGCGGTGCCGCATGTCGGTGATAACAAGGGGGCCCCGGTCGCTTTTCACAAGGCTGTCCGCCATTTCATCAAACGAATCGGCAAGCGTGCCCATTTCGTCCTTTACCGGGGCGTTGAAGCGGAAGCCGCGTTCCCCCGAACGGAAACGGGAAATGCCGCCGATGAGCCTTGTAACACTGCGGGTAAAAATCGAAGCCATCCAGATGGCGATAAAGACGACAAGGAGGATCATGAGTCCGGCCGAGACGGCGAGCTTTACCGCGGTACTGAACAGATTCTCCTCTATGGCTGTTTTTGTTTCGTCCGCCGCCCCGGCAAGATCCCGGTCCGTACCGGCGATGACGCCGTCCAGCGTGGTTTCCATGTCCCGCGCCGGCCTGTCAAAATCCTCAAAGCCCGCGCCTATGGTGACAAAGCCGAAACCCCGCTTCGATTGGCCATAGCGGCCGGTGTAATAGGGAATGGCCGCCGCCGTGGTCAGCTTCCAGAGTCCGCTCCACAAAATGAGGAACGATCCCGACCCGCCTTCGCCTGTCAAATCGAACCAGCCGGTGCACTGGGGGGCGTGGTTGAGATAGCGGCCGTCAAGGCCCACGAGCCCCTGCCTGGTAAGGGTGTCCGCGGGTTTTTTACCGCGCGACTGGTTGTCGAAGACCGGGTAATCCTTGATGAATTCGTTGTAGGGTTTTCCCGACGCCTGCCAGTCGCCGTATACCGTTTCCTCAAGCCAGGGAATTTCAGGCTCGCCTGATTCCGGATTGTAGCCCGCGATGGAATGATGGCGGGGGTGGCAGATGTTCCGGCATTTATAGTCCCAGATAAAGGCGTAATTGCCCTCGTAGGCGCTGGGCAGTTCCGTGTACCGTTCCCGCATGGGCGTGGTGTGGTCGGTAAACTCCATAATGTGATCGTGATCCAGGGCAAGGGTCACGTAGCCCTTTATCCGCCCGTTTTCCGTTACAGGCGACGCCCACCGCACGATCCCCTGAAAGCGCCTTCCCAGCGGATTTTCCATTCCGGCGTAAGCTTCTTCCTCGGGCACAAAGGGAAGGCCCCTTGCCGCGGTGTTTTCCGGCGTGTACATGCCGATAAGCCGCGAAGGAACATAGGCGCCTATCACGTCGGAAACATAAATTTCGCCGGGTTTGAGTTTTTTCAGATCCTCAAAATAGGTCTCCGCCTTTACGTAGGTATTCCGCCTTTCGGCGATGTTTTTGAGCGTTTTATCCATACGGGAAGAACTGGTAACCTTGACCCGCTCGTTGCCGGCGGGATCTACAAAGGTCATTTCCAGGTACAGCGGGCGCGATTCGGTTTCGTATGCGTCAGGCGGCCGGTAGCGGAAATTTCCGTCGTTTTCACGGTTGGAAGATGAAACTTCCCCCGCCGGAAGAGGCGGCGCTTCGGGAGGCGCGCCGGCGGGGATCCACGAGAGACCATCCGGGGCAAGTTTCCAGGCGCCCTGCTTTACGATGCTGCCCCTGCGGTTTTCGATAAAGAGGGAATAGTCCTTTTCATCCGGCGGAAGGGACGCCGCGTACAGTATATCGCCGTCCCTCCCGTAGAGAAAATCCGCCACCTGCTTTGCCATGCCGGTGCTTATCCGTTCTATGTCGTCGGTGGCAAGATCGTTCAGCGCCCTGACCGAATCGTCCACCGCTATCCGCCCCATTTCAAGCAGCGCGGCGTTCGCCCTGCCGGTAAGTTCCCCGGTACGCCGGTTAAGCTCTTTTCCCAGCATGACCGCCTGGCGCCATGCCATAAGGGTAAGGAGAATAAGGGGAATGACCTTGATGATGACGAATATGATGATGAGCTTGGTCCTCATCCCGAATCCCAGCCTGCTTACAAACTTCTCAACGGGAGTGTACAGGTTCTTTGATATTTTTTTTATTCCGCCAAACGGCGCCGCCCGATTTGTCAAGCGGCTGTTCCGAAAAGCCGCCTGAAAAACACCAGAACGGTGTTCCACAGCCGGCGGAAGAATCCGGGTCTGCGCAGCCGGTACAGACGCCTGAGCGCCTCGGCTTCTTCTTCGGCCGTAAAATCCCGCCTCTGGATGTTTTCTTCGATTTCCATTTCCAGAAGGGAAAGCGGAAGCGACGTTTCGGCGATAACCGCGTTGATGGTGCGCCACCCCAGCAAGCGGGCCGCCTCAAGCCGTCTTTCCCCGGCGATAAGTACGTTGTTTTTGCCTACGAAAACGGGGCTTATCTGCCCGTAGCGCCTCATGCTTTCGGCAAGGGCGGATATGTCGCCCAGATCTTTGCGGACGCGTTTCTTTACAATGATGTCGTTCACGGGAATCCGCACGGCCCTAATCCAGCAGGGGATTGTATGAGGGCATGTCAAGGCCAAAGTCGTCCGCGCCGGGAAACTCGTCCTCCGCGCCGGGTGCGGCGGGGGCCGCGTTTTCGGCTGTCCGGGACTCACTTTCAGGCCCGCTGTTTTGGACCCCGGGGGCGTTCCGCGGCGCGCGGCCCTGCGCGGGGCGGTTCCGCGTGCTGCCGGAAGATGACACCGGCTGCGCGTTCCGGGAATTACCGGGCCTGATTTCAGGAAGAAGATCCGTCCTTAATGTCGGCATGGGAAGCGACTCAAGGACAATGTCGCCCTCCAGGTTAAGGGGCCCGGTGACGGCAAACCGTTCATAGGAGGGAGCCCCGCCGTGCATGGTACAGTAACCGCGCGGCTGGGTTCCCTCAAGGAAGGGAAGGGTCACTTCGCCCTCGTTGCACGCGGCCGTTTTAAGGAGGCCCGATTTCGCGCAGACCGTTACTTCGACTATACCCGTAGAAGGGCGTATAAAATCACGGTGCGCAAGCCCCTGGTGTATTTCCCGCATGTAGTCCCCCCAGACAGGGCCGGCCAGCGTCGCGCCCGTAAGGTTAACGCCGAGGGAATTGCCGGGCCGGTCGAAACCGAACCAGATGGCGGTTGTGTAGTAGGGGGTGTAGCCCACCGCCCAGGCGTCGGACCAGTTTTGCGGGGTGCCGGTTTTTCCCGCCGCGGGCATTCTGAAGCGGTTTCCTTTTTCATCCCTGAAGGTGAATTTGGATCCCCAGCCCGCGCCGTGGGCAAGGGTCCCCGTTTCCACAGTTTTTTTGAGTATGCTGGTCATGACGTACGCATTCTGCGGGCTTATCACCTGAACGGATTCTCCCATGTGCTGCTGCCGCACCCTTACGTCGCGTTCGGTGTCAAGGACTATGCGGCCGTTTCTGTCTTCAACAGCCCGTATGGCAATGGGGCTTACGTCCCGGCCCTGGTTGGCGAAGACGGCAAAAGCCCGCGCCATGCGGAGGGGAGACGCGGAGATGATCCCCAGTCCCAGCGGGTAGACCCTTGGAAAGGTGTTCCGTATCTGTTCGGGATCGGTAATGTCCAAAAGGGCGGCGGCCCTGTCTATGGCGGCGTCAAATCCTATGGTGTCAAGAACTTTAAGCGAGGCGACGTTCATGGACTGGGCCAGGGCGTCGTAGAGCAGGAGACTCCCCTTCCATTCACCCTTGAAGTTGAGGGGAATATAGGGCGTGCCGTCCTCGTTGTGGAAGACAACGGGCACGTCGTAGATAAGGGACGCCGCGGTAAGTTTGCGGCTGTCTATGGCCGCCGAATAGTACAGGGGTTTGAAGGCGCTGCCCGGCTGTATGGTCCCCTGCGTCGCCCGTATAAGCTGGTTGGATTCGTCGTATTTGGAGCCGCCTATGATGGCGGTAATGTAACCCGTTTCATTTTCAATGGAGATAAGGGCCCCTTCCACCACGTTCTGTTCCGTCGTGTTTTTCAGTTCCCCAAAGGCCGCTCCGGTGATGATCTTGATGTCCGGTATCCCGAAGGCAAGGGCCGCCATGTCCACAACGGGGTTGATGGTTTTGGTATAGCGGGAAAGGGCCTTCGCCTCGTTCTGCCCCCGCGAGGCGGCGTGTATGTCTCCCAGATCAAAGGAGAGCGTCAGGAGATCTACAATGGGTATCCAGGTTCTTTCCGCCTGGACATTGCTTGTTCCCCTTGATTTGGCAAATTCCCTGTTGGCCCTGACAAGCCCTTCTTCCATGTACTTCGCCGCCGCCGCCTGGTGTTTAAGATTCAGCGTGGTGAGTACCGTGTAGCCGTCCCGGTAATAATCCATGGTGCCGTACATCATGCCGTCAAGTTCCCGCCTGACATACTCGCTGAACCAGGGCGCCTTGTCCTCGCGGTCGTAATAGGCCGACACGGACGCCCGGGTGTAATCGTAATTGTCCCAGTACGCCTCAAAGGAAGCGTCCGCCTCCCCGCGGGTGCAGTACCCCATTTCCACCATGCGGTTAAGAACCGAAAGCTGGCGGTCGCGGGCCACGTTGGGATTGTCCAGGGGGTTATAGCGGACGGGGCTTGAAAGCTGCACCACGAGGATCGCCGATTCGGCAAGGGTGATCTCCCGGGCGCTGTGGCCGAAGAAGTATTTGCTTGCCGCCTCCACCCCGTAGGTGCCCGGCCCCATTATCATGTAATTAAGGTAGATTTCAAGAATTTCGTTCTTTGTATAGCGCCTTTCCATCTGGAAGGCCCACCACAGTTCCTTTATCTTTCGCCGTATTGTCTTTTCGAAACGGTTGGTGTAAAGGGTTCCGGCAACCTGCTGGGTAATGGTGGAGCCGCCCCCCAGGTTTTTTCCTGTGAGCCTGCCCAGCGCCGCCCTGGCAATGCCCCGCACGCTGAACCCCTTGTGATTGTAAAAATCGGGATCTTCACGGGCCAGGGCGGCGTAGAGGAGATGCCGGGGCAGTTCGCTTAAGGATACCAGTTCCCGTTTTTCCTCGGCCGAAAATTCGGTGATAAGGATCCCCTCCGAATCAAGTATTTTCGTGGGCAGGGCGGGGGCAAATTCCCTGAAATTTTCCATGTTTTTGATGTTCGCCGTAACCGCGAGGGAAAGCCCAAGCCCCGCGCCGATTATCACGGCGATAATAACGGTAAAAACCGCCAGAATCCTGATAACAAGCACGGATAAAAAGGAAGAACTCCTTTGAGCCATATTATCAAGAATACTGCCATTGGAAAGGAAAATCAATAGCGCGCATTGCGCCGCGTTACATCTAACCGCAGCGGAGCGCCGCAGGGCAGTGTCAAAATTCCCCTTAAAGCGGCATGTTTTGAAGAAAAAGGGAAGAAAAAGAAAAAACCACGGACCTTACGGACAGAACGGACTTTTTTAGTTTCAAATGTATATGTTGTCCGTGTTGGCCTGTGTCTGTTCGTAGTTGTTTTGAATTCGGAATTACCGCGTGCCCGGTAGGGGTACCGTCGTTTACTTTTTTCAGCGTCACAATTCCCCTTAAGGCGGCATGTTTTGGAGAAAAAATTTACCGTGAGGTCAAAAAAGTCAAAAAAGTTGAAGAAAAAGAAAAACCGCGGAGTTACGCGGAGGAACACAGAGGAACACGGAGTTTTCGAAACAAATCTTTTCTTGACTCCGCGTAACTCCGTGACCTCCGCAGTTACAATTTCTTCCGGCTAAAGCTACTTCCAAAAACTGAAGTTTCCAGAGGGTCCCGTAAGCGCCGGTTCGCTGGCCGTTTCGGAGCTGATGCGGAAGCCCGGCTGGATAAAGGCGGGGCAGATGAAGCTGGATCTTTAGGGCCGAAGGCCCTGGTCTGCGCCCTGTTCAAAAAACCGCCTGCCGCATAATGGAAGGAATCCACCGCAGCGGGCGGCCGGTTAGTTAAAACTCGCCCGTGTAGCCCCAACCCTGAATAGTCTGCCGGGTCTTGATGGGCAGCTTGCCGCAGCCAATGAAAGCCCCGTTGTCGGGGTAATCATTCGAACTTTCCGAAATCCAAACGAATTTAACACCCGTCAGTGAGGCGGGAATGGTCAGATTGTTCAGTTCGCGGCATCCTCTAAAGGCAGTATACCCAATTGCCTCAAGGCCCGCGGGCAGGATTACCGTGGTCAGATTTGAGCACTCGTAGAAAGTATTGTCCTCGATTGTCTTTAGTCCGTCAGGGAGCGTAACGCTGGTCAGATTTGAGCAACCCCAGAAAATACCGTTCTCGATTGTCTTTAGTCCGTCAGGAAGCGTAATGCTTTTAAGAACACTGTTATCCATAAAGGCGTGCCGGCCGATGCTTACCACACTGCCGGGAATGACAATCTCCGTGATGTTCTTTTTCTTTCCACTAAAAGCATCATCCCCAATTTCCACCACGGGTATGTCTTCAATCGTGGCGGGAATTACCACTTTACCGCCGTTACCGGTGTAGCCGGTAACCACGATGCCCTGGCCGTCTTCGCTCAGGCCGTAGCTAAAATCGGAGGCGGGGGTCTCCCTGACCGCTGCGCTGATGGCCGCCTGTACCGCATTGCCGCCGCCGCTTTCGCCGCCGGAATTCTTTTTACCGCAGCCGGCCAGCACCAAAGCGAACGCCAGCGCCGCCGCCAACATTCCCCGCGCGATGAAAATTTTTTTTGATTTCATCCTGTCAATCTCCTCCGCGGTTTTTATGTCCCGCCGGACAATAATTTTTATGTATACCCACCGGGGTGGACAACATACTTTACGGAATGATGGCCGAAACAACCGGACCCCAGCGCCCCTTCTTGCCGCCGTTTTCTATCTAAATGGCAATGTAAACCGTCTTCCCGCTGTCGCTGTAGTCGAACTCCTTCAGGTCCTTCCTGCGGCGGGTAAAGGTTGCGGGGTTTCAGGCACAGGTCCAGCAGGGCTTGGGCCGCCGCGAAGAGGGTCCCCCGAAGCGGAATACTGGTGTTTTGGGCGGATCTGTCCCCTAAAAAAGACTGTGGGAGGAAATGGTCGAATTCAGAGAGAGAGAGAGAGAGAGAGAGAGAGAGAGAGCAAAAACCGTGCCAACCACAACGAATTGGGACACAAATTCAGGGATTTTTTTCACATATACGGCAGTCCGCGCCGCTTTTTTCATAATGATAGTATACCACGCATTGCGGGTTTGTGTACAGAGAAAGGACTGCGGGCAAAATATATATTTGAAAGTAAAAGTCCGTTCTGTCCGTAAAGTCTGTGGTTTTTTCTTTTTCTTCAACTTTTTCGACTTTTTCGACCTTGCGGTTAAAAATTCTTCCAAAACTCGGCCGCTTCCCGGCAGCGGGAAATTTCAGGCGGCCTTGACGGATTTACGGCGGGGGTTATACACTATCTGTGGATGGAGTTTATTTGGAGGACAGCATAACAATAGTCTTGGACAGCAAGGATCTACTGTCCGGGGTTTGCGGCGCCAATGACGGAAATCTCAGGCTTATCGAAGGCTCCCTTGGGGGCCGTATAGCCGCCCGGGGCAACGAGATCAGGCTGGAAGGGGCGGATGAAACCGGCAGGCGGCGTTTCAAGACGATGATGAACAGCCTTATCGCGGTGGTTCGTGAGGGCGAATGCCCGACGGCGGATTATGTCCGTTCGCTTGCCGGCTCGGGCGAGCCAGGCGGCGCGGAGGACGATCAGGTGATCCGCATTCCCCGCGGTTTCAGCCGCGTGTATCCGCGGAGCGGGAACCAGGCGGCCTATATACAGGGTATGCGTTCCTCGGACATCAGCTTCTGCATAGGGCCCGCCGGTACGGGGAAAACCTACCTTGCCATAGCCGAGGCGCTGCGCCTGGTGCTTTCAAAAAAGCTCCGTAAACTTGTGCTGACCCGCCCTGTGGTGGAAGCGGGGGAAAGCCTCGGGTTTCTTCCCGGGGATCTTGCCCAGAAGATACATCCCTACCTCCGGCCCCTGTACGACGCCATGGAGTTTCTTGTTCCCTTCGAAGTTATACGCCGTATGGAAGAAACCAGGACCATAGAAATAGCCCCCCTTGCGTACATGCGGGGAAGGAGCCTTAACGATTCGGCGGTGATTCTGGACGAAGCCCAGAACACCACGAAGGAACAGATGAAGATGTTTCTTACCAGAATAGGGGAGGGCGCCCGCGCGGTGATCACAGGCGACATCACCCAGATCGATCTTCCCCGGAGAACCGATTCGGGGCTGCTCCACGCCGTTTCCGTTCTTAACGGAGTCGGCGGCATACATTTTTCGTGGCTTCATACCTCCGATGTCGTGCGGAACCCCCTTGTCAGGAAGATCATCGAGGCCTATGACGCCGCCGAAAGAGACAGAGAGCCGTGAAGACCGGTCCCGGGCCTTTTGAAAAGGTGAAGTCCTTCCTCCGTCTTTCGCGCCTGCGTTCCGGTCCGGTGGCGGTGAGTCTTGCCGCCCTGCTTGTTGTTATCCTTGCCGTTGCGGGGAACATGAACCGCGGCGGAATACCCGAAGACATGGGGGAATTCGAGGCGGGCAAGGTCGCCGAACAGGATGTTACAGCCCAGGAAAATGTCAGTTATGTAGACGAGGATGCCACCGCGCTCCGGAGGGAAGCCCAGGAGCGGCTTGTTCCGGCCGTGTTTCGTTTTTCACAGGACGCGGACAGAAAGATACGCGAAGACTGGAACGCGTTCGCCGCCTTTTCGGATGATCTTGCCGGCCGGGACTTTTCGGCCGAGGCGGCCAAGCGTTCGGTACAGGCCGAATACCCCGGCCGCTTTTCGGGCGAGGTTCTTGACGTGTGGTTCCTTTCCCCTGTTTCCTTCGCGGAATACGGGGGGGCCGTAATGGACGCGCTTCTGGAGCGCGGCGTCTTTGCCCTTTCGGAACTGGAGCTTGAACCGTACAACCCCGACATCGTGGAACTCCTTTCTACCGACGGTTTCCGCACCGAACGGGAGACGGTGCCCCGCGGAGACATCGTCACCTTCAAGACGGCGGGGGAACAGGCGCGTTCCCTTGCCTCAGGCGGAAATTTCCCCCCCCTGTTCGCGGCTGTCGCGGCGGACATGCTTCTTCCCTTTTTACGGGAAAACGTGTTTTTTTCCATTGAAGATACCCGGCAGCGGGTTGCCGAAACCCTGGCGCGCGTGGAGCCGGTGATAAAACATATTGAGAAGGGCAAGCGGGTAATCAGGAAGGGCTTCATCATTACCGAAGAGAACATGAGGGAACTGCGGGAACTCGACACGGCCCGTTCAGGATGGGACCCCCGCGGCATTGCGGGCCGCGTAATGCTCCTCCTTCTGCTCTATGTGTTTCTGGTGTTTTTCTGCCGGCAAAAGATAGACGGGCGATCCCTTTCCGATCAGGAACTGTATCTGGTTGCCGCGATTGTGTCCCTGTACTTCATACTGGCGGTCTTTGTCAGCAGGTTTTCCTTTGGCTCCATGCCCGTTTCGGTGGTTCTTCCCACCGCGCTCGCGGTAATGCTTCCGGCCATTCTGGTGACGCCGCATCTTGCCCTTTTTTTGGCCATGGTTCTTCCCCTCGGCGCCTTTCTTGCCGGTTCTTTCGACATGCCTTCCTATGTTTTTGCCCTTGTTTCCGCGGTGGCCGCTTCCTGTGCCCTCAGGGGCGCCCAAAAAAGGATGGATCTTTTCAGGGCGGGCGTTATCATCGCCGTGGTGAATATCGCGGCGGCGGTGATCATCATCCTGGGCCGCCGCCCGGAGCCCGCCTCGTGGCCGCCGTTTCTTTTCTGGGCCGGTTTCAACGGGCTGGCGTCGGGCATGCTGGTGCTGGGGTTTCTGCCGCCGCTTGAACAGATCCTGAACGCGGCGACCCCTTTCAGGCTTATGGAACTGTCGGATCTTAACGCGCCCATTTTAAAACGGCTTTTTACCGCCGCGCCGGGAACTCACGGCCATTCCATCATGGTGGCGAATCTTGCCGAAGCGGCCTGCCAGGACATAGGGGCCGATCCCCTTCTTGCCCGCGTGGGGGCCTATTATCACGATATAGGCAAGATGGAGCAGCCTGAGTATTTTGTGGAAAACCAGACGGTCTACAACAAGCACGACGACACCCCGCCCCGGCTTTCGGCCACGGTGATTCGCAGCCATGTCAAGCTGGGCGTGGAAAAGGCGCGGAGCCTTGCCCTTCCCCGGCAGGTAATCGATATTATCGCGGAACACCACGGCAACTCGGTGATAAGCTGGTTCTACAACAAGGCTCTTAAACAGGAAATCCAGGTGAATATGGAGGACTTTACCTATCCGGGAAATCCTCCCCGCTCGCGGGAATCCGCGGTGGTCATGCTTGCCGATGTGACGGAGGCCGCGGTGCGCACCCTCAGCAAGCCCACCGTCGCCAGGATGGAGAAATTCATCCAGGAGCTTTTTACCGCCAAAGTTGAACACGGGCAGCTTGCCGAATGTGAACTTACCTTCCGGGATTTGGAAATGATAAAAAACGCCTTTGTCCGGGTGCTGGCGGGCCATTACCATTCCCGCATCGAGTATCCCAAACAGGCAAAGGAAACTCCCCGGAGCGGGGAAGGCCCGTCATGAACCGTATAGATATTTCCGCCGAAGAGGTTCCCCTGCCTTCCTGGAACGGGGCGGTCCGCCGTTTTCTTCGCAAGGTTCTTGCCGCCCTCGGCCGTGACAGCTGGGATCTTTCGGTGCTGTTCTGCGGCGATGAGTACATCCGTTCCCTTAACGCCCGTTTCAGGCACAGGGACGAGGCGACCGACGTGCTTTCCTTTCCGCTGGGATCTCCCCTTCCCGGCGGCCGCTTCCTCCCCGGGGACATTGTCATCTCCCTTGATACCCTCCGCGAAAACGCCCGTTCCTTTAACGTTACCGAGGATGAAGAACTGCGCCGCCTCCTTGTCCACGGCGTTCTTCACCTTGACGGCATGGATCACGCGGGCATTGGCGGGGATGAGCCCATGCTGCGCCTTCAGGAATCCATCCTTGCGGGCCTTGCCGGGGAACGCATCCTTCCGGGGAAAGAGGCCTGTCCCTCCTTTTTTCCGGCGGGACGCGGGCTTTCGGGGGAGGCCGTATGAAACCTTTTACCGGTTTTTTCAAAAAATCCGGCGGCATGGACAGAAAGACGTACCGTTTTCTTGAAACCGATCAGAAAGAGATGATAAAGGGGGTAATGGAACTTTCCGGCACTACCGTCAAGGAAGTCATGGTGCCCCGTACCGATACGGTGTTTGTTTCTGCCGGCGCTTCCCGGAGCGAACTTTTGCGCTGCATAGCCGAAAGCGAGCATTCGCGTTTTCCCGTGTACCAGGATACGATAGACAACGTCACGGGCATACTCTATGTAAAAGACGTGCTTAAAGCGCTGATCCGGGAGTCCCCCGCGGACGCCGCTTCCGAATTTTTCGACATAAAAAAACTGCTCCGCAAACCCTTCTTTGTGCCGGTGTCCAAGCACATCGACGATCTGCTCCGCGAGCTGCGCCGCCGCCGGGTTCACATTGCCGTAGTGGTGGACGAATACGGCGGCGTTTCCGGCATAGTCTGCATGGAAGACATCATCGAGGAAATCGTCGGCGACATTCAGGATGAATTCGATCATGAAACCGAAGACATCGTAAAGCTGGGCGAAGGGATCTGGCTCTGCGACGCGCGCGTCAATCTGGAGGATCTCTGTGAGGAAACGGGCGTTGAGCTTCCCTGGGACAACTTCGATACCCTGGGCGGTTTTGTGTTTGATCTTTTCGGCAAGATACCCGTTACCTACGAGAAGGCGGTGTACCGTGGAAATGATTTTATCGTTCAGGGCATGGACGGGCACAAGATCAATACGGTGAAGATTGTGGTTCACCATGAAGGCGAATCATGAAAAGAAGCCGCCTTTTTCCCCTTGTCCTTGCGGCCGTTTTTCTTCAGGCCTCTTTCCTTCCGGCCCAGCCTTCCGGGGCGGCCTCTTATTATGAGGAAGGGCTTAAGGCCATGGCCGGGGAAGACTGGTTTACCGCGGTGGAATTTTTTCTCGAATGTCTTGCCCTGAACGGCGCGCACGCCGAAGGAACCGCCGCCCTTGCCGAGTGTTACTACGAACTGGGCGAATACGACCAGGCGCTCCTGTGGGTCCAGAGGGCCCGTTCTCTTGCCCGGGGAAACATGCGGGCCGCCGGCCTTGAAGCCTTTACCCTCATCGCACTTGGCCGCCTTGACGCCGCCTCGGAAGTGATCTCCGGCGTGCTTGCCCGCGAACCCTACAACCGTGACGCCCTGTTCGCGGCGGGCGAGCTGGATATAGCCCGGGGGCGCTCGTCCGACGCCCTGCTCCGTTACCGCGAGGCGGTGCGGCGTTATCCGGACGACAGGCGGCTCCTCATTTCGCTGGCCCTCGTCTCCGCCTCGCTTGGCGACATGGAAAACGCCGGGATCTCCATGGAGCGGGCCATTGCCGCGCATCCGGGGGATTACCGCGCCTACTACTACGCCGCCTGGCTTGAAAGCCTCGGGAACCGCCTTCCCCAGGCAATAGCCTATGCCGTAAGCTCCCTGAGTTACAGGCCCGGTTACAGGCCCGCCGTGTCCCTTCTTGCTTCCCTCCGCTACCGGGCGGGCCAGTTTGAGGAGGCGGCGCGGCTTGCCGGGGAAGCTATAGATGCGGACCGCGAAGATGCGGGCGCCTGGTATCTTAAGGGCCTTTCCTATATGAGGATGGGCCGCTCCTATGACGCCATGGGCGTTCTTTCGGGCGCGGTGTCCGTAGACGCGGAGGATGAATTCATACGCTTTGTCCTTGAAGACCTGCTCATCGGCGCTACGTCGCTTGAAGAAAGCGGTACGGGAAAGGAAGATCCCCGCCGCGCCCATTGGGCTTCCTGGCATTTTAACCGCGCGAGGAATTTCCGTTCCGCCAATCTTAACGCGGAGGCCCTCTTTGAGTACCGGCGCGGGCTCCGGCTCAACCCCTATGCCCGTGACAGGCGGGAATACGCGGAACTTCTCAGGCTCGCGGGGTACCCGGCCCGGTATTTTGAGGAACTCAAGTTCATGCAGGATCTGGGCCTTGGGGATCGCGCCCTTGACGACGCGGTGGAAGCCTACGATTCCCTGCTGCAGAACGCCCTGTACCGGCGCTGGGAGGTAAACCCCGTGGTGGACGCCGCAAAGCGGCACTGGAAAGCCGCCGTCTTTTCCGTGGCGTCTCAGTCGAGCTTTTACCACGCCGACGCGGGCGCCGTGGCGGCGTCCTACATCAGGGAGCTTCTTGTTCATGACCGGAATATACAGGCGCTGGATCTGGAACTGCGGCAGCCTTCCTTTTCGCAGGCGTACCGTACCGCGCGGGACGCCGGAGCCGATTATTTTATTGTCGTTTCGGCGGCGGAAAACGAACGGGATCTTTCCGTAAAGGGAGAACTCTACGTGGGCCGTACCGGTTCGCGGGCGGGAGTGTTTAACGCGTACCGTACCGGAGGGGACAGGCTGAGGAACGCCGCGAGGGGAATAGCCGAACAGTTCGCTTCTTCCCTGCCTTTCCGCGCTTCCTTAATCGCCCGAAGGCAGTCCCAGTGCCTCATCGACAAGGGCCGCGCGGACGGCGTGGAGACAGGCGGCGTGTACGACGTGGTAAAGAGGGGAAGTCCTCTTGTCCTGGGCGAGGGCATAGGCCTTTCGTATACCGCCGAGGAGCTTGTGGGCAGTCTGACCGTGGAAAACGCCGATGAGGAAGTCGCGTCGGGGCTTCTTGTCCGTAACGGTTTCTTCGACCGCATCGGTATCGGCGACGAGATCATCCTTCAGAATGGAAGGGACGAAAACGCCCCTCCGCCTGAAACGGGGATGAATCCTGAACTGAGGGCCCTCCTTCGCACGCTGCGGTAGGGGGAAAGGCCTTTCCGGATCATGCGGAATTTGTTTTTGAAGGGCCTTTTTACCGCCGCGTTTCTTGCCGCGGCGTTTCCGGCGGCGGCCGGAAATTTTTTTGACCAGTTTTCCTTTTCCCCCAACTTCGTTTTTTTCGGGGGAGGGGTGAATTTTCCGGATCATCACAAAAACCAGATTGCCAAAAAAGGCGAAGAGCATAATTTTGAAATGACCATTGCCCTTGGGGAATTCTTCATTGAGCACAGGGTTCTTCACTTTGGATTCGAATACCAGCTCATACGGTTTTCGGGGTATTTTCACCAGGACGCGGAACTGGACATAGACAAACTGTTTTTTCTTAATCCGCTCTTTTACTGGAATCTCCTGTTCAGGGACAACATGATCCTGGGCCCCTTTGTTTCGGCAAATTACATTGTCGTGGAAAATTTCATGTACGATCTTACCGACGGGCAGCCGTTCAAGTTCAACCAGGTAAGGGGCGGCCGGCGGCCCGACAACATAACGGCGTTGAAACTGGACGCGCTTCTCTTCAGCGCGGGGCTGCGTTTTCTCTGGAGAATTAAATGGGGAAATTACATTATTCCCAAAACGCTGAAGTTCGACGCCGGATACAGGAATTATTCGGGAAAGCACGCTTTCTTTCTTAACTTGGGGTTCAGCGCCCCCTTTTAGGCCGCGCCCTCACGCCGCGCGCCGTTCTGTTAGACGATTTCCACCTCTATGCCCATGTTTTCCAGAATGCGGACCCATTCTTCTGAAATGCCGCTGTCGGTTATCACCGCGTCAATATCGTTCAGATGGCCAAAATAGGCGGGTTTTACCTTGTCGAATTTGGTGGAATCCGCCAAAAGGAATTTTTGATCCGCGTGCTGGATGCAGGTCTGCTTTACGGCAACCTCATAAAAATTAACGGTGGTAAGTTCCAGCTTGCGGTTTATTCCGGCGGTGCTGACAAAAAATTTTGTCGCCCTGGTCCTGCGTATCAGTTCAATGGTTTCAGGAGATTCAAAAAGCTGGGTATCCGGATGAAAAGCCCCTCCCCCGATAATAAAACTCTTTACGTTTTTTTTGTACAGTTCCGCCAGGGAATTCATGGTAAAACACAGGGCGCTGATGGAAAAATTCCGTGGTATGTGCCGGGCCAGATGCTCGGTGGTGGTCCCTATGTCAATGATGATGGTATCGTCCATCTGAATCCTCTTCGCGGCCGCCTTGCCGATCCGCTCTTTTTCGGATATGTTGACCCCTTTTTCAAGATCCAGATTGTAGGATTTATAAATGGCCGCCCCGTGAACCAGGGATATTATATTATCCTCCCGCAGCTTTTCAAGGTCCCTGCGGATGGTCATCTCCGAAACCGTAAATTCCCGCGCCAGATCCCGGATGGACGCCCCGTTTCGTTCGCGTAAAAGCTCTGTTATCCGGCCGAGGCGCCCAAGTCTGTTGTACATGGTATTCATAATTATAGAAGGTATGTTTGGTCTTTTGTCAAGCAATGGAATATTTATCACGAAATCTGTCAAATTTTGTAAAAAAAACCATGAATTTTGGTTGACTTGTTACAATTCGCGGGTATAAGCTGTCACAACACTTTGGAGGTAACAGTATGGGAAATCCTGTTTTGGGTACGGAACTGGTAACTCAGATCGGCCTTTTGGTTCATGACATTGAGAAGACCAGGCTTGAGTACGCGAAATTTTTGGGCGTTGATCCGCCGCCTGTAAGCGCGACGGGAACGCTGGAGGAAGCGGAGACTAGGTTCATGGGGCAGCCTTCACAGGCAAGGGCGAAGCTGGCGTTTTTTCATGTCGGGCCCAATGTCGATATTGAATTGATAGAGCCGGACAAGGATCCTCATTCGACCTGGCGGCAGGATCTTGAGAAGAACGGCGAGGGCTTTCATCATATTGCCTTTGTTATCAAAGGGATGAAAGAAAAGATTGCGGTCTGTGAAAAGCAGGGATTCCCCTGCCTTCAAACCGGCGAATATACTGGCGGGCGCTATGCGTACATCGACGCGAAGAAATCCCTTAAACTGATTCTTGAACTGCTGGAAAACGACTGAGGAAAATAAACATTTATGCTTGCGTATCGTTATTGGGGCGGCAGGGAACTCAGGCTGGAAGAGGCGCCGGCGCCGGTTTTGGGCGGCGAGGGGGCCCTGGTCAAGATTGTCGCCTGTTCGATCTGCGGCACCGATGTCCGCATGTACCGTTTCGGCAGTGAAAAGACCGGGATGGGCCGGATAGTGGGGCACGAAATGGTAGGGCGCGTCACGGAGCTTGCCCCGGGGCTTCCCGGCGGTTTCAGGGTGGGCGATTATGTGTCCATGGCCCCGGCCATAGGCTGCGGCGAGTGTTTCAACTGCGGGAAAGGCCATACCAACATGTGCGACCGCCTTGCGACAATGGGTTTTCAGTACGACGGCGGTTTTGCCGAGTACGCCGTATTTCCCAAAAAGGCGTTTCTTATGGGGAATGTGTATGCATTGCCCCCTCTTCCCGATCCGGTTCCTTTTACCCTGAGCGAACCCCTTGCCTGCGTAATAAACGCCCAGTCGTATCTGTGTATTGAAGCCGGGGAAGACGTGGCGATCTTTGGCAGCGGGATTATCGGCTGCATGCATGCCGAACTGGCCCGTTCGCGGGGAGCGCGGGTGTTTATCGTGGAGCCCGCCCTGGAGCGCCGGCGGCAGGCGGAGGAACTGCTTGACGGCGTAACGTTTATCGCCGGGGAAAAGGAAGGCGCCGCCCGCGAAATTATCCGCCTTACAGGCGGCAAGGGCGCCGACGCGGCCATTATCGCCTGCTCGGCGGGTTCTGCCCAGCGTGACGGTCTTGAGTCCTTGGCCAAATGCGGGAGGCTTTCGCTTTTTGGCGGTCTTCCCGGAGACGGGCTTGGTTTTCTGGACAGTAACCTCATTCATTACCGCGAAATTGGGGTCTTTGGGGCGCATGCCTCAACCCCGGCGCAGAACAGGGCCGCCATGGAACTTCTGCGCAGCGGCAAAATTAACGCAGGGAGATTCATTTCCAAACGGTATCCGCTTTGTGAAATTGAAACCGCTTTTAAAGAGGCGGCGGAAGGTTCCGTACTAAAAGCGGTTGTTGTAATGGAAAAAAGCTGAAGGAGGAAGGTCATGATTGTAAAACAGAAACCGAAAATCGGATTTTTGGGATTGATGCAGGGGCTTTATGACAAGTCCCAGCCGGAACTTCCCAAAATGCAGGAAAAATGGGCGCGGGAAGTCGCCGCCCGGCTCTCCGATGCCGTGGAGGTGGATTTTCCCGGTCCCGCCAAAGAACGGTCCGATATTGAAAAACATGTTAAATACTTCAACGATAAAGAATACGACGGGATCATGATCGTCAATCTTCTTTACAGTCCCGCAAACAGGCTGATTCAGGCCATGAAGAAAAACAACCTGCCTCTTCTTCTGGCCAACATCCAGCCGCTGGCGAATGTTACCCTCAACTGGAACTGGACCCTCTGCACCACCAACCAGGGCATTCACGGCATTCAGGATACGTCGAACGTGCTGATGCGCTGCGGAATAAAGCCCGCGATCATCACCGAAGACTGGCAGTCGCAGCGCTTCAAATCCTTCGTTGCCGACTGGGCCCAGGCGGCCAATACGGCGGCCAGGCTGAAAAAAACCAGAGTCGCCATTTTCGGACGCATGCACAACATGGGAGACATCATGGGAGACGACGCCGCCTTCTGCCGCACATTCGGCGTCGAGGCCAATCACGAAACCATAGGGCCGGTTTACGCCCTTATGGAAAAGACAAGCGACGCGGAAATTGACGCCCAGATTGCGGAAGACAAAAAGAATTTCAGGATAGATCCCAGACTGCCCGCGGAAAGCCACCGTTACGCCGCCAGGATGCAGATCGCCTTTGAAAAATTCCTTGTTGAAAACGGCTACGACGGCTTCTCCCAGTTCTTTAATATCTACAAGGAAGACGGCAGGTTAAAGCAGCTTCCCATACTTGGAGGCTCGAGCCTTTTGGCAAAGGGATACGGGTATTCCGCCGAAGGGGATACCAATGTGCTGCTCCTTACGGTAATAGGCCACATGCTCGCGGAGAATCCGCACTTTACCGAAATGTACTCCCTTGATTTCGGCAGGGACGCGGCCATGCTTTCCCACATGGGAGAAGGAAACTGGAAAGTCGCCCGGAAGGACAGGGGGGTAACGCTTATTGACCGGCCCCTGGATATAGGCGACGCGGAAAATCCGCCGACTCCCAAATTCAACGTGGAGCCCGGACGGGCCACCCTCCTTTCCCTGGTTTCCGTGGCGGGAGGACAGTACCGGCTTGTCGTTTCCCAGGGAACCGTTCTGGACACGGAGGAATTAAAAGACGTGCCGATGAACCACGCCTTCTTCAAGCCCGATTCGGGAATACGCAGGGCCATGGATGAATGGCTCAGGCTCGGCGGGACCCATCACGAGGTGTTGTTTCTCGGCGATGTAAGGAGCCGGTTCGAGGCCCTCTGCCGGATTCTGGAAATAGAATACGTGGAAGTGTAAGGAGGCCTCGTCATGAAAATAACCGGAGTCGATCACGTTACGGTCAATTGTACCGATACGGAAAAGGCGTTCGATTTTTATGAAAACATTCTGGAACTCAAAAAACTGGAAACGGTTGATTTGGGGGATCATGTTCTTTACTACTACGCCCTGCCGGGGGTAAAGCTGGAGCTTATCGGCTATAAAAATCCCCAAAGGGAATGGAAAACCGGCAATACCGACGTGGGAATTTACCGCCACATGGCCCTGGTAACAGACGATCTTGACGGATTGTACGAGCGCTGCAAACAGGCGGGCGTCAGGATAAATCTGGCGCCGGAATATATTCAGGGGGTCAAAAAGAGGGTGATGCTGATAGCGGATCCCAGCGGCGTAGAGATTGAGATCATACAAGCTTAGGAAGGCGGGGGAAGGGGAATGGAAAAGGCAACAGTAATACTGGACAGGGATTTTATTATCGCGGCCGTCGACGAAAAGGTTTTTAGTTCTTTTGTCGAGCCGCTGGGCCGCTGCATTTATCACGGCATTTATGAGCCGGGGCATCCCAGGGCGGATACACACGGTTTCCGCGAAGATGTCCTTGAGGCAATCAAGCCGCTTAACCTTACCCTGAACCGCTTCCCCGGAGGGAATTACACATCCACCTACCGCTGGGAGGACAGCATCGGGCCCGTGGAACAGCGCCCCCGGCGGGCCGAGCCTGCCTGGTACTGCATAGAAACCAATGAATTCGGCATTAACGAATTTGCCGGCTGGTCAAAGCGCAACGGCTCGGGGATCATGATGACCGTGAACCTCTGTACCAGGGGGATACTGGACGCCATGTACGTCGTTGAGTACTGTAATTTTCCCAAAGGCACGTACTGGTCGGATCTGCGGATCGCCCACGGGTACCCCGAACCGCACGGAATAAAATACTGGTGTCTTACCAACGAAATAGACGGCCCCTGGCAGGTGGGGCATACAACGGGGACCGCCTACGGAATGCTGGCCCGGGAGGCGTCCCGCGGCATGAAGCGGGTGGACAAGTCAATTAAAACCGTACTGGCGGGTTCTTCCAATCCGGGGATGCCGACTTATCCTTCCTTTGACGCGGCGGCGCTTGAGGAATCGTACGAGGATGTTGATTATCTTTCCGTTCATCATTACCTGAGCAACGCCAAAAAGGATACTCCGAATTATCTTGCCAAACCGCTTTCCACAGACCGGTTCTTCAGGGACACCGTTTCCACCATTGATTATGTAAAGGCAAAACTGCGGAGCAAACACACGGTAAACATATCCTTTGACGAGTACAACACCTGGCACGGCGTTTCCGAATCCGATGAACAGCGGCATGAAGAAGAAAAAATCTGGGCGGTCGCGCCCCCCCTGCTTGAGGATGCCTATTGCCAGGAAGATACGGTGGCTTTGGGCGGCATGCTGATAACAATACTCCGCCATGCCGACCGGGTTGAAATTGCCTGCATGTCCGAGCTTGTCAACTGTATTTCCCATATACGCACCTCCGCCTCCGGCGTGTGGGTGCTGCCTCCCTATTATGCCTGGCTTCACTTCTCAAAATACGGGCGGGGAACGAGCCTTGCAGTCCGGATAGATTCGCCGAAATACGACAGTACCGATTATACGGGCGTCCCGTATCTGGACGCGGCGGCGGTGCTGGCGGACGGCGGGGATCTTGCAGTCTTTGCCGTTAACCGCAGCCTCGATGAAAGCCTTCCCCTGGAACTGAAACTGCGGGGTTTTTCAAAATACAGGGTGGAAGAACACATCATTGTGGAAAGCGCCGGTCCCAAAGACACCAATACGGAACAGGAGCCGCGAAAAGTAACGCCCCACAGCCGGGGAAACGCCGCTGTCGACGGCGGGCTTGTATCCGCGTCGCTGCCCAGGCTGTCGTGGAACGTGATACGGCTTAAAAAAATCCAGGGAAGCGCTGAATGATTTAAGTGGAAGTTGTTCAATAACTGAAGTTATTGAACAACTCTATTCAACGGAGGACGGCATGAAGGCGGTAAGGCTCTATAAACCGGGCGATCTCAGAACGGAAGACATACCGGTTCCCGAGATTAAAGATGATGAAGTATTGATCAAGGTAATGGCCGTCGGGGTCTGCGGTTCGGATATACCGCGGGTACTCAGCTACGGTGCCCACGTGTCGCCGCTTGTCATCGGGCATGAATTTTCAGGCAGAATCGAAAAAACCGGAAAAGATGCGGAAGAATTTTCCGCCGGACAGCGGGTTACGGTTCCGCCCCTTGTTCCCTGCGGAAAGTGCGTATGGTGCCGAAAGGGGGAATTCTCCCTTTGCGAAGACTACAATTACTACGGTTCCCGGTGTGACGGCGCCATGGCCGAATACATCGCGGTAAAGAAGACGAACCTGCTCCGCCTTCCCCCTGAAATTTCTTACGAAGACGCTGCCGCCACGGACCCCTGCGCCAACGCCCTGCACGCCATGACGCGCTCGGGCTTTAAAAGCGGGGAAAGCGTTGTCATTTACGGCGCGGGGCCCATAGGGCTGTTTGCGCTGCAATACGCGAAAAGGAACGGGGCCTCAAAAATTATCGCCGTGGACGTGTGGCCCGAAAAACTGAAGATCGCTTCTTCCCTTGGAGCGGACGTGATCATTAACGCCGGGGAAGGCGGCGTGTCCAAAAAGGTGAAGGAAGAATCAGGCGGCGGGACGGATGTGGCGGTTGATTTTTCAGGGGTTCCTTCCGCCCAGCGGGACTGTATTCACTGTGTTTCAAAACTCGGCAGGGTGGTACTTTTGGGAATCTCCCACAAGGGGCTTGAACTTTCGGAACACGAGGTGGACATGATCATGCGGGAGCAGCTGGATCTCAGGGGTTCGTGGAATTCCTTTACCAGCCCCTTTCCCGGACCGGACTGGACGGGTTCCATTGAGCTTATGAAGAACGGGGCAAGCGCGGAAAAAATCATCAGCCACAGGCTTTCCCTGGACGAGGCGCCCGGTATTTTTGGGAAGATCGCCGGTGGAGGTTTTTTCTTTAACAAGATAATGTTTTATCCTTGGGGGCTTGACGCCGCCCGGCTCACTACGTAGCAGCCCGTTTCAGGAAGGAAGGTTTTTATGGATAAAATTGTGGTGGTTACAGGCGCGGGCCGCGGACTGGGGTACTGCATCGCGAAAAAACATTTGCAACTGGGCGATGTTGTATACGGGCTTGAATTTCAAATAACAGATGAATTAAAAGAACTGCAACGTGAAAATCCCCGGCTGCACATTTTCCGGTGCGATCTGGGGGATGACGCGAGCGTAAAAAACGCGGTACGGGATCTGCCTGCATCGGAAAAGAAGGTGGATATTGTCTACAGCGTGGCGGGCATATTCGCGTATCACGATGACAAGGGCCTGGCTGCCACGGACAGTGAAACCTGCATGCAGTATTACAATGTAAACACCCTTGGTACGCTCAGGCTCGGCAGGGAACTATGGCCCCTGATAGGAAAAGGAACGGTGGTTGTGATTATTTCTTCCGAGGCGGGAAGCATAGGCGCCGCCAGGCGCAGGGCGGAATACGCGTACTGCATGTCCAAGGCCGCGGTGAACATGCTGGGAAAACTGTTGTCCAATGAACTCTGGGAAAAGGATGCGCGGGTCCTGTTGTTCCATCCCGGATGGCTCCGCACGCAAATGGGCGGGGAGCGGGCAAAACAGAGCGGCGCTTCCATCGAACCCGGCGAAAGCGCGGATAACATTGTGAATATCGTCCTTGACGTTGACAAGCGTCCCGGAGATCAGCTGTATATGACCCATCAGGGCGAACTGCTGCCCTGGTAAAGGTTCTTCGGGGGAAAATAAATAATGCGGGAAATTTTATTTATGGCCGTTGACCTTGGCACCAGTTTTATCAAGACCGGCGTTTATGATGTCCGGGGCAATTGTCTTGCGGAGGCTTCCGAACCGGTAAAGGATTACCGGCCGGAACCGGGGGTCTTTATTCAAAAAGGCACCGATCTGTTCGGCTCGGTGCTGGCCTGCGTAAAGGATGTAACCGGACGGCTGGGAGAGGGGGCCTCTTCCGTTGAGGCAATGGTTTTCTCGGGCCAGATGTCGGGTTTTATGGGAGTCGATGCCAACTGGGAAGACATTACCACCTGGTCCTGTTCCCTTGATACCCGGTATATGCCCTATGCGGACCGGCAGATGAAAGAACTAAAGGATGATTTTCTTGTCACAGGGGGAACAAATTTTCCCGCCATGGCTCCCAAATACGAATGGTACAAAACGGAATTTCCCGCCGAAGCGAAAAAAATAGCGAAATACCTGATGATCTCGGGATACGTAATAGGAAAGCTGGGAAACCTTGATATCGAAGACGCGGTTATTGACCGCTCCTATATTTCATGGACGGGACTGGCCGACGCGGGCAAAGGCGTCTGGTCGGACAAGATCTGCGGCGCCCTTGGGCTTGACAAAAAATACCTTCCCCGAATCGTTGACTGCAATTATGTGTGCGGTACACTTGCCCCCGGATACGCGGAGGCTTTGGGGCTGCGGCCGGGAATTCCTCTGGTCGCCGGCGCCGGAGACAAGGTGGCAGGATGCCTGGGGGCGGGGAACGTGGAAAGCGGACGGGTTGTTTTTGAGGCGTCTTCCTACGGGGAGGTAAGCTGCTGCGTAAAAGACTACCGGCCCGATCTTGCCGAACGCCGCCTTGACGTTCTGTGTTCCGCCGTTCCGGGGGAATTTTACGTTACCCATTTTGCCGCCGGTTCGGGCATAACCCTTGACTGGTTTGTCGATAATTTCTACCGCCAGAGCGGCGAAGACAAAAAAGCCGCCTTTGCCAGGATTGAGAAAGCGGTCCAGGGAATGCCGGCCGGAAGCCGGGGGCTCATGGCCATCGGCCTTTTGGGAGGCAGCTCCATGCCCATAGACGGCGCGCTGCGGGGGCTCTGGATGGGGCATGACTGGAGCCACAAACCGGAACATTTTTATCACGCGCTGCTTGAAAGTTTTACCTATGATTTTGCCCTTGCCCTCGAAAGCGCCGACAGGCTCTACCCGGAGCTTGATTTTTCCGAAGTCCGGGTAATAGGCGGCGGCGCGAATTCGCCTGTCTGGATACAGATGAACGCCGATACAACCGGCAAAAGGTACACCACGCTCAAGCTGAACGACGTGTCCATGTGGGGCGCCGTAATTCTGGCGGGAAACGCGGCAGGGGTATTTCCGGATCTTAAAAAAACCGCCGAAAGTTTTATCAGAACCGGCAAGACCTATGAACCGGGGGAAGAACAAGGGAAGATACACCGGAAACACATGGAGTATTACAAAGCGGCGCTGGAAGAGATGCGCGGTTTCTTTTTGAAGCTTCAGCGGCTTTAGGGGAAGGCGGGAAAATCCCGGCCGGCTCCAAAATTGGAGGTTTATATATGGTTAAGCTGGCGGTATTAGGCGCCTGGCATGTTCACACGTATCAGTTCATTGAACGGCTCCATGAATCGGGGCAGGGAAAGATTGTTATTGTGTGGGATGATGATCACAACCGGGGGAAAAAATGCGCCCAAACGTTTAATGTTCCTTTTGAAGAAGATATACATAAAGTGCTGGGCAGGAATGATATTGACGGAGTTATGGTAGAAAACGCTACTACCCGGCATACAGAGGTGATCTTGCAGGCGGCAAAGGCAAAAAAACATATTTTTTCGGATAAAACCCTGGCTCCAGGCACCGGGGAATGTCTAAAAATAAAAGAGGCGGTTGAATCAAACGGCGTTAAATTTACCTTGTCAATGGAAGCTAAAATTTCAGGACCCTACCGGTATGCCAAAAAACTGGTGGATGAAGGTAAACTGGGCCGTATAACATCGGCTTATTTCCGGCGGGACCATGGAGCGGCCGTTGAACGGTTCCTTCCCGATTATTGGTACGATCCGGCTCAAACCGGCGGAGGTGTAACCATTGATCTGGGATGCCATGGTTTTTATTTGCTTTCCCAATACTGCGGAAAACCAAAAAAAGTGACGAATTTAATGAATGAGCTTTATGGCACCGGCAGTGATGAAAATTCCACAACCATTATTGAATTTGAAAATGGCGCCCTGGGAACCGCCCATACTTCTTTTGTATGTTCTAAAATGGATAATCTGCTGGAAATTATCGGGACCGAGGGGACGATTGTTGTTACCGGAACAAAACCGGCTGATTTCAGGATGTTTCTTCAGTGTAAACATTTTCCCCAATACGAAGAGTTGAGTCCGGTGCCCAAAGAAGAATACGGGCCCGATGACGAGTTTCCGATTGTCCGGTTTGCACGGCTCATTCAATCCCCGGATAAAAGTATTGACAGTTATGATATTGACAAGGCGCTTGCTCTTGCCCGCCTGATTGAATGCGCATATGAATCCGCAAGAACCGGAAAGTGTGTTTTGTTTTAGGGAATCCTGAAAAGTTTAAAGAGGCAGGAATATGAAACAGAAAGACGTACTATGCGCGGGCAGCGCGTGGGCCGAGGCCGGCATCCGCGATTTTCCCGGCACCCCGTCTGAGCGGATCGGTTCCGACTGGATGCTGCTTACGGCGGGCGACGCAAGTTCCGGTAAAAGCAACTGGAACACCCTGACCGCTTCCTGGGGCGCCCTTGGAGTGCTTTGGCATATGGATGTGGCGATTGTGTTTATCCGCCCTTCCAGGCAAACGTTTCAATTTGCCAACAGTTCCGATCTTTTTACCATGTCTTTTTTTGATAAAAAATACCAGAAGGTCCTGGATCTGTGCGGTTCCAAATCGGGCAGGGATATAGACAAGGCCTCGGAAGCCGGCATCACGCCCGTTGTCTTTAACACCGGTTTTGTTTCGGGCGCCGTAGGCTTTGAAGAAGCCAGGGAAGTCATTGTCTGCCAAAAACTTTACTTCCAGGATCTTGATCCGGCCAAAATTTCCGGCACGCCCGAAATGGAACGGAACTACAACGGCAAGGACTATCACCGGATGTTTATCGGCAAGGTCCTTGGATTGATGAAGAAAACCCCCGAATAGAGCTGTTCGATAACCGGAGTTATTGAACAACTATTGTATGTAACCCGGCATTCGGCCTGATACGTGCGGCGGGCCCGCCTGCGAATCAGGCCGCCCTGTCATTCTTCCCAGAGCCAGGTGGAAAGGTAGCGTTCCCCCGTGTCGGGAAGAATGGCGACCAGCGTCTTTCCCCTGTTTTCGGGCCGTTTGCCTATTGTAAGGGCCGCCTCAAGGGCCGCGCCCGAGGATATTCCCGCGAGAATGCCCTCTTCCCTGGCAAGACGCCGGGCGGCGGCGCCGGCCTTTATGTCGTCGGTCTGGTAAATTTCATCCACAATCGCGGGGTCGTAAACTCCCGGCTTGAAACCCGCGCCTATGCCCTGTATCTTGTGGGGGCCCGGCTGTCCGCCCGAAAGAACAGGCGAGGCGGAAGGCTCCACGGCAATCACCTTTACCGAGGGTTTTTTCGATTTAAGAAATTTGCCTGCCCCGGTGATCGTTCCGCCGGTACCGACGCCGCCTATGAGGATGTCGATCTTTCCGTCCGTGTCGGCCCAGATTTCAGGCCCTGTGGTTTTTTCGTGTACCGCCGGGTTCGCCGGATTTTCGAACTGCTGGGGGATAAAAGAATTGGGAATGGAGGCGGCAAGTTCCTCCGCCCTGGCAATGGCCCCCTTCATGCCTTTGGCCCCTTCGGTCAGCTCCAGTTCCGCGCCCAGCGCCTTAAGGAGCTTGCGCCGCTCAATGCTCATCGTTTCCGGCATGGTAAGGATGATCCTGTAGCCTTTGACCGCCGCGACAAAGGCAAGCCCTATGCCGGTGTTGCCGCTTGTGGGCTCTATCAGTACGGTTTCCTTCTTTATTTTGCCGTCCTTTTCCCCCGCCTCGATAAGGGCCAGGGCTATCCTGTCCTTGACGCTGGAAAAGGGGTTAAAACTTTCCAGTTTGACGTAGATTTCCGCGCCGCCGCCGTTCAGTTTGTTGATTTTCACGATAGGGGTGTTTCCTATCAGATCCGTAATCTTTTCCGCTCGTGCCATGGTATGCTCCTCTATAAAACATAGTATTTATATAGGGATTATACTGTAATTGGGAGAAAGTGTCAAGCTCATTTTTTTGATGGAAGGCCGGATATTTTTATGAAGACAAGTTCCGGCGGGTTTCCTATTCTGGGGAGCATGTTTTTTGAAAGTCCCCGGCTTATGATATGTACCAGTCTGCCGTGCCGGTAAAGCCCTCCCGGATATTTCGGAAACAGCCCCTGATCCGGGGCGTAAAGGCCGTCGATAAAAGGCGGAATGCGTACCTGCCCCCCGTGCGTATGGCCCGACAGCACAAGATCGAACGGGTACTTTTTGTACTGTTCTATGTTCTCCGGCCGGTGGGCGATCAGTATTTTGTATCCCTCCTCCGCGTACAGGACGGAAAAGGCGTCCGCCATTGCCTGTTCCTGATTGTAGCCCGGCGCCTCATGCCGTTTTTTGAAAGGATCTTCAACGCCGGCGACAATAACCGTGTTTCCGTTGATGCCGATTTTCCTCCATTCGTCAGACAGTATGATAACGCCGAACGATTCAAGCTCCTTCCTGATTCCCCGGATGTTTCCGCTCATGAATTCATGGTTGCCTGAAACATAGTACACGGGCGCAATGTCCCTGATGCCGGCCAGCAGCGCCCGCGCCCCGCCGGGCGGCCTCTTGTCGTCAACAATATCGCCTGACAGTACGATAAGGTCCGGTTCCAGATCCCTGATTCTGCCGGTTAATTCTTCCTGGTTTTTCCCGAAGAATGTACTGTGCAAATCGGAAACGTGCGCGATTCTTATGGGGCCTGCCCCGATGCGATCCGTTTCCAGATCATATGACCGGGTGCGCAGCGAAGTACAGCCACAGAAGCCCGCGCCGCACAGAAGAACGGCGCAGGAGAAAAGAACGGCATTGAAGAAGGCGCCGGGGGAAGTCCCTCCGGACAGTTTTCCCCGGCGACTGTTGTGCCCGCGGCCCCGCAAAGGGCGGCCGCGGCCTGATTTGTGAAAAAACACTATTTCGCGGTCAGCGCCGCCATGGTTATGTAGTTGTAGGGCTGGTTGAAATGGGGCAGGAAGAAGATGTCAAGGAGCTTGAGTTTGTCGATGGTCACCTTTTCTTCTATCGCCAGGGAGAACATGTGTATCCCCATGGAAATATCCTGATACGAGGCCATCTGCGCGCCAAGGACCCGCCGGGTGTTTTTGTCGTAGACGATGCGTATCTTCACCTTGTGGTTGTTTTCCGTTATAAAGGCCGGTTTCTGGAGATCCTCAAACTGGGTGTAGAGGGGGCTGAATCCCGCCTTTTCGGCGGCCTTCATGTTAAGGCCCGTGGAGACCATCTTGTAGTCCCAGATGCAGATCCCGTTGGAGCCCTGCACCCCGGCGGACTCTAGAGGCGTACCGCATGCGTTGTGACCCGCCACAACGCCGCTGCGTACCGCGTTGGTGGCAAGCGCTATGTAGGCGCTGTTTTCAAGGGCGTTACTGTATACACAGGCGCAGTCCCCTATGGCGTACACGCCGGGCCTGCTTGTTTCCTGTTTCAGGTTTACCTTGTAGGCCCCGCCGGGAAGCGTTTCAAGGCTGTCCTTTGCCAGGGCGGTATTGGGACGGAACCCTATCGCCATGATCACCATGTCCACGGCATAGCGGCCCTTGCTGGTGACGATGCCCGAAACTTTGCCGCTCCCCTCGATCTCCTGGACCATTTCCCCGTAGTGGAGTTTGACGCCGTGATCGGCAAGGTTCTTGTCCATGTCTTTCGTGAACCAGTCGTCGTAATAGCTTGCAAGGCTCGTGTTTTCCGCCTCAAAGAGCAGCGCCTCCCTGCCCCGGCGGCGCACCGCCTCGGCAAGTTCCACGCCGATGTAGCCGGCCCCCACCACCGCGACGGTTTTTATTTCGTCCCTGCCGAGCAGCCCGTGGATCTTCTGGCCGTCCTGGAAGAGCTTGACATACTCCACGTTGGGGGTATCAAGGCCCTTGATCTTTGGCTGTATGGGAAGGGAGCCTGTGGCGATGATCAGCTTGTCGTAGCTTTCGGTAAATTCCTTTCCGTCCCTGCCCGACGCAATCACCTTTTTCCCGTCAAAATCGACGCGCTTGACTTCGGTTTCCATGTGGACAAGCGCCTTCTTCGCGGCCAGTTTTTCTTTTGACGAGTAGAAAAGCCCGCCTGTATCGTTAATCTGTCCGCCTATGTAAAGGGCCGTACCGCATCCCAGGTAGCTGATATTGCTGTTGCCGTCAAAAATAACAAGCTCATTTCCCGGATAATTGTCCAGAATGGTGTTGGCCGCCGCGGTTCCCGCGTGATTAGCCCCGATTAATACGATTTTGCTCATAACGATCTCCTTGTGGCGGCAGATTGCCGCTTCTTCTGTTCTCCAATACTGTAATGATACGATACTTTACGGTGAATAACAATTGACAGATGCAACCGGCGTTTTATACTGATATATGGAGGGAGGGCAATCATGGATGACACGTTTTTCACTGTTGCGTCCCAGAAAAACCCCAGGATAACCGTTCGGGTCGTTGCCGGTCATTTTGCCACGAACAGCGCGCACAGAAGCCATTATATCGACATATTTGATCTGATGGCCAGCGCGTCGGTGGCGCGGGACGCGGCGCGTGAGCTTGCGGTGCCTTACCGCACAAGTACCCTGGTAGACGCGATTGTGTATATGGACAACACTGAAATTCTTGCCGCGTTCCTGGCCGACGAGCTTTTGCAGGCGGGCATGAGCGTGATGAACGAGGGCAGCGAAATTCTCCTTTTGACGCCGATGGTCAGTTCCGACGGTCATTTTATTTTTCACCAGACTGTGCAGGAAAAGATTAAAAACAAGAACGTTGTACTCATGGTGGCTTCGTTCTCGACCGGGGCGACTGCCGACCGGATGCTGGAATGCCTGTCCTATTACGGCTGCAATCTGGTTGGAATCTCCGCCGTTTTCAGCGTATATTCCGAACTTGACGGCAGGGAGATTCACTCGCTGTTTGACTGCGCGGACATTCCGGATTACCATTTTTACCAGCCCTCTGAATGTAAAATGTGCAAAGAAGGAATAAAAATCGACGCGATCATCAGCAGCGAGGGGTACACCAAATTTTAACGTAGAGTGTAAGGCGGTGTCAGTATGAATATACTGTTTCTTATAACGGGGCTGGACGGGTTTGGCGCGAAGCAGGCTGCCATGGTGCTGCTTTCTTTCCTGCTGGCCTATCTTGCCATAAAAAAGAAGTACGAGCCGCTGCTTCTTCTGCCCATCGCCTTTGGCATGTTAATCGCCAATATTCCCCTGGCCGGCCTTTCCGCATATACCACGGACGGCTTGCTGTATTACCTGTACCAGGGAATAAAATTCCAGATTTATCCGCCGATGATATTCCTCTGCCTTGGGGCCATGACCGATTTCGGCCCGCTTATAGGAAACCCCAAGACCGCGCTGATCGGGCTGGGCGGCCAGCTTGGTATTTTTGTCGCCCTGTTTGGCTCCCTTGCTATAGGCAGCTCCCTTGCGCCCCTTATTCCCGGCCTTTCGGCCTTTGACATCAAAGAGGCAATCGCAATCGGTATCATAGGAAGTTCCGACGGGCCCACCTCCATCTTCACCGCCCAGCATCTCGCGCCGGAGCTGCTGCCCACCATCGCCATCGCCGCCTACTCGTACATGGCGCTGATCCCGATTATTCAGCCGCCCATCATGCGGGCCCTTACAACCGCCAAAGAACGGATCATTGTGATGCCCGAGCCGAAGCAGGTAACCCAAAAGCAAAAGATACTGTTCCCCATAGCGGTAACGCTTCTTACGCTGCTGTTGGTTCCGGCCGCCTCATCGCTTGTCGCTATGCTGATGCTGGGAAACCTGATCAAAGAAAGCGGCGTAACGGATCGCATATTCCATTCCCTGCAAGGGGACGTGTTGAACCTGCTGACCATGCTCATCGGTCTTTCCATAGGCGCAACCGCTACGGCCGACCGTGTTTTAACGCCCAATACCATTTGTATTATCATGCTGGGACTCATCGCGTTTGGCTTCGGCACTGTCGGAGGCGTTCTTATCGCCAAGCTGCTCTGCGCATTAACAGGCGGGAAGATAAACCCGCTCATAGGTAACGCCGGGGTCTCCGCCATGCCGATGGCCGCCCGTGTCTCCCAAAAGGTGGCCCAGGAATACAACCCTTCAAACTTTCTTTTGATGCACGCCATGGGGCCTATTGTGTCCAGCACCCTGGGTTCGGCCATACTGGCGGGTATCTTGATAGGAATTTTCGGCTGAACCGCGCCCCGCGTCCGGGCGCACAAAGGCCGCCTTTTTTACAGCCGCCGGGCGACGGCGTCGAGGAATTCCAGGGAATCAAGGGGGCGCGCCGGGGCGGGGACGGCAAGCCGCGCGAGATCCCCCGTCATGTCCCCTTCCTCAATGGCGGCAAGGGACGCCCCTTCAAGCCTCTTCGCGAAGGCGCCGAGTTCGGGAATGCCGTCAAGCTCCGCCCGCTTTGCCAGCGCTCCCGTCCAGGCGAAGATCAGCGCCGACGGGTTGGTGCTGGTTTTTTCCCCGGCAAGGTAACGGTAGTAGTGCTGCTGCACCGTACCGTGGGCCGCCTCGTATTCAAAGACACCCGAGGGGGATACAAGGACGCTTGTCATCATGGCAAGGCTGCCTGACGCGCCGGCTATCATGTCGCTCATCACGTCCCCGTCGTAGTTTTTGCAGGCCCAGAGGAATCCTCCTTCACTCTTGACCACGCGGGCCACCGCGTCGTCTATCAGCGTGTAGAAATATTTGACGCCTGCCTTTTCACATTGATCTTTGAATTCGGTTTCGTATATTTCGCCGAAAATTTCCTTGAACCTGCCGTCGTAGGTTTTGGAGATGGTATCCTTCGAGGAGAACCAGAGGGGAAGCTTCTGGTCAACGGCGTAGAGAAAACAGGCGCGGGCGAAATTCCGTATCGATTCATCCAGGTTATGCATGCCCTGTACTATGCCCGGCCCCTTCATGTCGGCCACTTGTACCCGCTCTTCCTTTCCGTTTTTGTCCGCCGGGGTAAACACCAGTTCCACCCTGCCCGGTTCCCGCACGGACATTTCCGCCGCCCGGTAAACGTCGCCGTAGGCGTGCCTGCCAATGACGATGGGTTTTTTCCATGTAGAGACCGAAGGCTTTACCACCGAAACAGGAATGGGCCTGCGGAACACCGTCCCGTCAAGCATGGCCCTGATGGTTGCGTTGGGGCTTGGGTACAGCTCATTAAGACAGTATTCGGCCTTGCGGGCCGCGTTTGCGGTAATGGTCGCGCATTTTACCCCTACGCCCAGACGCTGTATGGCGCGGGCCGCCTCGACGGTGACATTATCCCCGGTCGCTCCCCTGTTTTGCAGGGAAAGATCGTAGTAGTCGGTTTTAAGATCCACAAAGGGAAGGATGAGTTTTTCTTTTACAAGCGCCCAGAGAATACGGGTCATCTCGTCGCCGTCAATTTCGGCAAGGGGGATCTTCATGCCTATGCGCGCGCTCATGGTTCCTCCGGGGCGGAAACTTCCTGAAATTCGGGTTTTTGGAAACTCCTGCAAGTATACTGAATAACGGAAGATCTTCCAACCCTAAGAGGAGGCTGTTTATGCCCGTAAAGCCCGGTATCATGCGGGGCGACATTACCAAACTGGCCGTAGACGTTATCGTCAACGCCGCCAACTCGGGCCTTATGGGCGGCGGTGGTGTTGACGGCGCCATACACAGCGCGGCCGGCCCCTCCCTGCTTGCCGAATGCGCGGAAATAGCCCGGAAGCGCCGGAAGGAAGAGGGCCCGGAAGCGGCGGCCTGTCCCGCGGGACAGGCGGTGATCACCGGCGCGGGAAATCTTCCCTGTAAACGGGTAATACATACCGTTGGCCCTGTGTGGTATGGCGGGACACAGGGAGAAGCGGAACTCCTTGCCTCCTGCTACCGGAAGAGCCTCCTTTTGGCCGGCGGCGAAGGATTTTCGAGCATTGCCTTTCCCAATATCAGTACCGGCGTGTACGGTTATCCGAAGCGCGAAGCCGCCGGCGTTGCCGTAACGGCGGTTATGAAAACGCTCTGTGAAACACCGGGAATTACCAGGGTGATCTTTGTATGCTTTGACGAAGAAAATCTGGCCATTTACCGGAAGATACTGGGGTAAAAAAGCGGGCCAAAGAGCTATTCTTGACCCGCGGAATTTTTAACAGCGAAAAGAATTTTTTAACCGCAAGGAAGACCGCTACGCAGTCAATTAAATGGGCAGAAGTCGCAGAAGTAAAGAAGGAAGGGGGGCGCATTTCCATACCGCCGCCCGCAGACAGCCGCATCGCCGCCGCGCCCCCCTGCGGGCGAGCCCCGCTATGCGGGTCTCGCCCTACCCCCCAAACCGGCGCATGGCGCCTTATGCGTATTGAAAATGCAAGAATTTGACCGCGGACCACACGGACGGAACGGACTTTTTGTTTCAAATGTATATGTTGTCCGTGCTGGTCTGTGTCTGTCTGTGGTTGTTTTGAATTCGGAATTATTGGGGCATTAACCGGGCTTTGGGAAATGGGCGATTTCCTCGAATTTTTCGCGGTACGCGGCGGGAAGGGAAACGGTTTTAAGCCGGGATTTTTCCCCCTTTGCAAGGATCACTTCCCCGCGGGGGCAGCCGAGGGTTTTCGCCAGAAAGCGCCTGAGTTCTTCGTTCGCCTTTCCGTCTTCGGCAGGGGCGGCTATGCGCACGCGGAGCCTTCCGTCTTTTACGCCCAGAACGGCGTTCCGCGCCGCGCCGGGGACGGCTTTTATTTCCGCGTCCAGCCTCCCGTTCCTCATAGTGTAGCATGTGTCCATGCGCGTCTCCGTTAACGGTGTTTTTTCACAGGCGGAAGCCAGACGGGCTTTCCCAGTTTCCAGGTGAAGAAAAGCCCGGCGGTGTCTTTCCCCGGCCCCGCCGGATCTTCCCGCCTGTACAGCATGTTCGCCGCCGCCGCCGCCCTAAACGAGATTTTTCCGGCGTCAGGCGCCGCGGCCGCGATTGCGCAGCCCAGTACGGCGCGGGAAAAGACATGGAGTATGCCGTCCATCCCGCCGAAAAGTCCGGGCGAAAGGGGAAGATCCATGACGGGACCGTACACCGAAAGGGCGCGGAACGGGGCCGGGGCGCTTTCGGGAAAGGGGAGGGCGGCCCCTTCGCCCGATTGTATCCTTCCGCCGCCGTCAAGGCTTGCCTCTCTGAGCCTTCCCGCGAGGATTTTGAGCTCTTCCCTTCCAAGGGGACGGCGGAGCAGGGCCAGGGGCAGTACCCAGGGGAAGGCCCATGCCCCTTGTACGCCGCGGGCAAAGAGGGACGCGCTTAACGCCCGCGCCGCCGCGCGGCTTTCGCCGTAAGGCACAAGAACCGCCATCAAAATTCCCCGGTTTGTTCCCCTGTCTGTTTTCACGGCGGCCCTTTCATGTTATCATTCTATATAGTAAATTGTACAAGGAAACAGCATGAAGTATAAGACGAAGCTGCTTGCGGATCGCTTTGCCCAAACCCTTTCACAGTGGCCTTCCGTGGAGTGCGTCTCCCTTAACGAGGCGGCCTTTCCCGATACCCTCGATCCCTATTTCGCCGTCATACTCGACGTGTTTTATTCGGATTCCGTCCCGGAAGCCCAGGAACGTTCCCGGCTTTACGGCGCCGGTATCGCCGCCTTTGAAAGTTCCAACTTCAAGGATCGTTTTCTTGTTGGGGATATTCCGGTAAGGCTTGAGTACAAGGCTGTCGGCAAAATTGAGGAGCTTCTTTCAATTGCCGAAACCAAACTTGATTACATCTGGTTCATCAAGGACGCGGGCACCTACGGCTTTTACCGCCTTGCCAACGGGGGGATCCTCTTTTCGCGGAACGGGTGGATTGCGGGCATACGGAAAAAACTTGAAAATCTGGGGGATGTGTTTTGGCGGGAAATGCGCCTTGCCTCGCAGTCAAAGATGGAACATTACCTTTCGGATCTTGGGGCGGCGGTGTTTCAGGGCGACGATTTTAACAGCCTCATCTCCTCGGCGGGCTTTATCAAGAGCGCCTGCCTTACCCTGTTCTGCGTGAACCGCCGTTTTGAACCGTCGCACCGGGCCTATTTCAGGCAGACGCTGGAACTGCCCGTACTGCCCGGATCGTTCAGCGCGGAATTCGACAGCTTCCTCCGGGACGATCCGGAGATGACCATGGAGCGGCGCTATTCCGTGGCCAAACTCATTGCGCGAAGCGTCATTGCGCTGTAGGTTTTTTGTGAAGCCCGGCAGCGCGCCGGGGCGGCCTTCCGGGCGGGCGGGCCGGTTTCTTTTCCGGCGGCGTCTTGCTGTCTTTCTTTTCTTTTGTCTCTTTTCCTCTCTTTCCTGCGGCCGGGGGAAAGAAGCCGTCTTCCGTGTTTCCTTTCCGGGTTTCGGGCTTTACGGCCTTTCCCAGGAGGCCTCCTCGGGGCTCCTCGGTGTTCCTGATTCCCAAAAACTTGATTACGAATTCCGGAGCCGGGACGGAACGGGCGCCTCTTCGCGCGCGGAGGGGGATCTTCCCGTTATTCCGCCCGGCTCTTCGCTGGAAATTGTCTATTCCGTTTCGGGCGATATTCCCCGTGAACTAAAGGATTCTTTTTTCCCCGTTCTGGATCTTGGTCCGGGAGCTTTGTGGGAACTGCCCTGGGACGCTTCCTTTCTTGGTTTTGATGAAAGCCTGTCCCCTTCGGCTTACGCTGTTCCCGCCGCCGGCGTTCTTGAAGGTTTCAGCGTGTACCTTTCCGGCGCGGAGGGAAGGGCTCCTCCCCGCCGGCGCGGGGAAGAAGGGGGCGCTTTTCTCCGCATTGAAGGGATATCGGTTGTGCCGCGCCGTTTTGGTTTTGAAAAAAAAGGCGGCGGCTTTTTCGCCTCGCCCTTTGTCCTGAAAACGGCGGACGCGTTTGTTATCGATCCTCCGCCGGGCTACCGCTTTGAGGACGCGAAACTGCTGGCCTCCGGCACGGACTTTGCCGCCGGAACGGGGAACTTCCGCCTTGACGCGACGGGGGCCTTCAGCGTTCCTTTCCCCGCGCTGGGGGATCCTTTTCCCGCGTCCGCGTCAGGCGGCCTTGAACGCTTTGTTCTTGTCCATTCACAGCCGCCCCCCTTTCCCCAGCCTGTTCCGGCGGACCCGCGGATCATTCTTGATTACCCGCGGGAGTCCTGGCGCGATCCCCGCTATGAAATTTTCCGCTGGGAAAATTTTCCCTCGATTCTGATCCTTGACACCGCCGATTACGGCGTACAGGACAGGCTCCTGAAACGGCTTGCTTTTTTTGTCGAGAAGGCGGGCTTCCGTGGACGGCTTGCCTCCGACCGGGAACTTGCGGGACTGCACGGCTGGAACGCCCACGATTACCGGGCGGAGGATCTGGCCCGTTTTTTTGACACGGCCGAAAAAAGCGGCTTTCCCCTGCTTTCCGAAGAACGCGAGCTTCTGGCCGTGCTTTTTGACGCGGGGATACTGCTGAGAACGGACGGCGGCATAACGGACGGTGAAGGCGCGGTTATTTCCGTTTCGCGCGAATCGCCCGGTTACCTCCGCGAACTCTTCATGGCCCACGAAGGATTTCACGGGCTCTTTTTTATAGACAGCGAATTCAGGGATTTCAGCCGTTCCCGCTGGAACGGGCTTTCGCCTGAGGCCCGGCGTTTTATACTCAGCTTTTTTGATTACCAGCATTACGACATAAACGACGAATACCTTGTGATCAACGAATTTATGGCGCACTGTCTGCAGCAGCCCGCCTCCCGGGCCGCGCCGTATTTCGGCCAAACATTGCCAGGGCGCCTTGCCGCCTCGGCCAGGCGGCGCGGGGATCTTCCGCCGAAAGACGAGGCGGCCGGAAACTGGCCCCTCCTTGCGCGGGCCTTCCGCGCCGAGGCGGAAGCCTTTTCCGCCTATGTGAATGAACGCTGGGGTTTTGCCGCGGGAAAGGTGTCGGGAGCCCGGCGTTAGAAGGGACGGGACTTCCCGAAGGCCAATCGCTATACTAAAGCCATGCGCATTTTTTCTCTGGCGGAAAGCCTTTGCGGGCGGGTAAAAAACGCCCTGTTTCCCGGAACGCTTGACTTCCGGGCGAAGATTTTTACCGTGCTGGCTGTGGCGGGATTTCTTATCAGCGTAAGTACGGCGCTCATTGGCATTGCAAACGGCGCCGGGGCGGGGAATGTCACTGCCGGCGGCATTGCGGCGCTGCTTGCGGCAGTACTTCTGGTATACTCGAAGCGCAGCGGGCGTTACAGGCTTTGCTATATCATTACCGTTGCCGGGGTTTTTATCGGGCTTTTTCCTTTTATGTTTTTCTCCGCCGGCGGCTACCACAGCGGCATGCCGGTTTTTTTTGTATTTGCCGTCATCTTTACCATATTCATGCTGGAAGGCGGAACCGCCGCCGTTATGGCACTGCTGGAACTCGCTATCTATACCGGCATCTCTGTCTACGCCTGTTACAGGCCCGGCGCGGTTACGTTTTTCAAAAACGAGGAGGCGCTGCTGGCCGATGTGATCTTCGGCTTTGTTACGGTAAGCCTGGCGCTGGGAATCACGATGTTTCTTCAGATCAGATTGTACAGGGATCATCAAAGGGAACTGGAAACGGCCCGCGAGGAGGCGCTGCGTTCAAGCCGGGTTAAGTCCGCCTTCCTTTCCAATATGAGCCACGAAATACGGACGCCCATCAATGTTATTTTGGGGATGAACGAGATGATTCTGCGGACAAACGAATGGGAGCAAAGAGATCCCGCCGCCAATGAGGCCGCGCATTACGCCAGGGCCATTGAGAGCGCGGGGAAGACCCTGCTGGCCCTGGTCAACAACGTGCTGGATATGTCGCGGATTGAATCGGGGAAAATGGAACTTAACGAGGGGCCCTACAAAACGGCGGAACTTGTCCGGGAACTTTTTGTGATGGAACAGGAGACGGCGGCGCGGAAGGATCTGGCTTTTACGGTAGAAGCGGATGAAAACCTGCCTTCGGAACTTTTTGGGGATGAAACAAGAATCAAACAGGTGGCGCTTAACTTCTTGAGCAACGCCTTTAAGTATACCGAAAAGGGAGGCGTTGTACTGCGGGTAAAGGGGAGAGGCGGCCCCGGAAATTTCCGGCTCTGTATCGAGGTTGAAGATACGGGCATCGGCATACGGGAGGAACAAAAGCCCGGTCTTTTCGGGATCTTCACCCGGCTGGATACGGAGCAGCGCCGGAACATCGAAGGTTCTGGCCTTGGGCTTGCGATTGCGAAAGAACTTGCCGGACTCATGGGCGGCAGTATCGGCGTTGAAAGCGTGTGGGGCAGGGGCAGCGTGTTTACCCTGGAGCTTCCCCAGGGTGTTTTGAACGCCGGGCCTGCGGGGTCCTTTCTTGCCGGTGAAACGGCGGTACGGCGGGAATACGGTTTTACGGCGCCGGACGCGCGGATTCTGGCGGTGGATGACAACGCGGAAAATCTTGAGGTGTTAAGGGCGCTTCTTGCACGCACGGGGATACAGGTAGACACGGTTCGAGGCGGCGCGGAGTGCCTCGCGGCGGTACAAAGAGAAACGTATCACGCGGTTATTATGGACTATATAATGCCCGGCATGGACGGTATTGAAACATTCCGCCGCCTGCGGGAGGACGCGGCGCGGGAAGCCGCGCCGGAAACGCCGGTTATCGTCCTGACGGCTCACACCGCCCTGGGCACGGCCGGGCGTTTTCTGGACGAGGGCTTCGCCGCCTGTCTTGCCAAACCTGTAACCGGGGCCGGTTTGGAGGCGGCGCTGCTGCGCATCCTGCCCCCCGGTCTGGTGCGCCGCGGCGCCGCTTTGAGGCAGGGGGAACCCTTCAGCCCCACAACCCCCGCCTATGGGGAACTGGCCAGGGCGATGGCGGAACATGGCGTTGTGCTGGAACAGGGACTGCGTTATTTTTCAGGTGACGCGGAGCAGTACCGCAAGACTGCGGCGGTGTTCCTTAAAAATTACCCGGAACGGAAAAGTGAATTACAGCGGCTTGTTGAAAAGCGGGACTGGACGGGGCTCTGGTTCCGCGCCCATTCCCTCAAGAGCAGCGCAAAGACCGCAGGAGCGCGGAACCTCGGCGAGACCGCCGCCCGGCTGGAAGCGTACTGTTCAAACAGCAAGGACGCCGGCGGCGGGGACGCCCTTATCGAAGGCGCGGCGGCCCTGCTCTTTGCCGAATGGGAGGAAATGAAACAGGGCCTGGAACTTTTTGTTGATGAGAGCTTGTGAAGGGGCGCTCCCGCCGCAAACCGCAGCTATTGGGTTTTAGGAAAATACCGCATACCAGGAATATCTTTGAAATGTTTGTCGCAAGAAAAAATTATCGCTGAATAGTACAGCGAGGTTGCATAAATAATACTATCCGCCATAGGCAGCTTATATTTTCGGCTTATATGGGCGGCGGAGAGACTTAAAACGGAGTTAAGTTCTATTACCGTACCAGTTTGCATATATGAAACAACGTCCAGAGCGTATTCTTCGCCTTTTTCCGCCAGCAGTTTTTTAAAGACTTCGTAAAGAGTTATTGTTGGGACCACAAGTTCCCCTGCATTTTCGATGATAGGGGCAACATTTGCGCCTGTCTCTGTGTCCATGAGATATTCGATCCAACAAGACGAATCAACAATATTCACAGGGGCCGGTCAGTTTCTTCACGGAGATCCGATATATCAAGGTGATGTAAGGTTCCACGCAGCGCCGTTATATCGGGAGCGGGCCGCTGTTTAGCACGGGTTTGCAAAAAATCATGCAGGAAGGCTCCAATAGTTTGCTGCTCGACCATGGGTTTCAAGGTTTGATAGACAGTATCATCAACGGTTATCGTTAATTCATGTAACATATCCCAAGTTTACTACAGAAACACCCCCTTGTCAAT
>JAISAQ010000104.1 GCA_031266775.1 Treponema sp. | reverse complement strand
GGCCGTGGCCGGATCAGGATCAACTCATTACCACGAGTGATACTCCAAGTCTTTCCCTAACCATGAATACTTCCACCGCTTTTTCCAGTATCTCCGGATGGACCGACATCTTCTCGTATCAGTGGTATTACATAGATAATATGACTGATATTAGGACGGATGTTGGCTCCCCCAGTTCTTTCTCCGCCGGTTCAGAGAATCTTAGTTGGACGGTAAATCCCGGCGCTTCAGGATTGGGAACCTTTTCTTATTATGTGGATATTACCAATATTTATACCCCTACCCCAACTTCAACGTCAGGTATCGTAACAAACTTTATCTATGTGGCGAAGGTAGAGGTTGCCGCTGTAACCTATTCGGTGGGTGATCCCGGCCCCGGCGGTGGAACCGTTTTCTACAAAAACTCAAGTGGATTTTACAGTAACGGCGTTCTCTGCCATTACTTGGAAATTGGCCCGACTTCTTTGGGATCGCCGGAGTGGGGCGCTGATGGAACCTTTTTAGGAGTAACTGCATCTGCCATTGGAAGCGGCTATACCAATACCCAAACCCTTGTTACCCGGTTAACCTCGCGGGGCGAGTCGGGAACGGCGGCTCAACTTGTCAAAGATTACACGACGGGGGCCAACGATTGGTTTCTTCCCAGTGTGGATGAATTAGATGCGCTCTATCAGTCAGGGCTTACCAGCTTAATCAGCACTCTAGGTTCCATGTGGTCATCAACAGAATCTTCTGCGACTAATGCTTGGTTTGTTTACGAGTATGGTTCTGGGGACGATCCAAAATGGGCCATGCTTAATTGTTACCCCATCCGGGCTTTCCCATGAAACGATTACCCGCGCTGGTATGCGTAATGTTGCTGTTCTCCGCAATGGCCGCGCAGGGCCAGACTGCGGCGGAAATGGAAAGCCTTTTGAACGCCGGGGAAATTACCTGCGCCCAGGCTGCGTACTTTGTCCTTGCCGCGGCCATGGAGGACCCGCCGCGGAATCCCGAAGCGGCCTTCGCCATGGCCATTGAACAGGGCTGCCTTCCCGCAAAATTCGAAAGCAATGGCAGTATTACCATGGGCGGCTTTTCCCTGCTTTTGATGAAGGCCCTCGACATCAAGGGCGGCCTCCTGTACCGGATATTTCCGGTTGGCCGCTATGCCTTCCGGGAAATGACCGGACGGGGATTCATCGAAGGCCGCTCATACTCCACCCTTACGGTTTCGGGGGAACAATTTCTGCGGATACTGGAAAACGTGCTGGACAAGAGGGAAGCGGAATGAAAAGGAACCTGACGGCGCTGGTTTTTTTCTTTGGCATCATACCCTTCTGTTTTTCCCAGGACTTCGGCGTCGTTCTGAATCAGAATGCCCTTGTTTCCAAAGGGGGAGAAAAAATCGGTATCACTGAATACAGCGGCACGGCCATACCCTGGTTCGCCGCTCCCCTGGGAAGCCGGGCGGATCTGTATTTTTCCGGCGGCATAAGCGCCCGCTATGAAGACGAAGCATTGAAACCCCTGCCGGAACTGTATCGTTCTGAAATTACCTGGAATCCCCTCGCCTCGCTGCGCCTTGAATTGGGTCGTATCCCCTTCCGGGAAAACCTTTCCGCGGTTATGACCGGGCTTTTTGACGGCGCCGCCGCGGGGTTTAACCTGGGCGGGGGGAGCGTAAACGCAGGGGTTTTCTATACCGGGCTCCTCTACAAAAAGACGGCGCATATTTACCTGGGCGCCCAGGACCGGGAGGATTACTACGACACGAATGTCTATTTTGCTTCCCGCCGTGTTGTGGCGGCATTGCATTGGGAAAAGACCGGCATCTTCGACACCGGAAGCAGCCTTGTGCTGGGCGGAGTATGCCAGTTCGATGGTAACGATACTGCAACGCGTGTCCATTCCCAATGGCTTGAGGCGCAGTTCACGGCTCCCCTGGGAACCCGTTTTAACACCCTGTCCGCCGCTGTTTTTGAGCTGGCGGAAGAAACCGGGGAGGATCCCCGCGCCGCCTTTGCCCTGTCTGCCGAACTGCAATGGTTCCCGGCTGCCGCCCTATCCGGCGTATGGACCATAGGCGGCAGCTTTGCTTCCGGCGCGTGGAATGACCGCCTGGGGAGCTTCGTCCCCCTTACCGCCAAAGCCCAGGGCAAGGTTCTGCGGCCCATGCTTTCAGGAATAGCCCTGGCGGAAACCGCCTATTCCGTCAGGTTTCACCGGTCCTTTTCGGCGGCGATCTCCGGGGCCTATTTTTTCAGGACCGACAAAACCACCTATGCCGCCCCGGATATGAACGCCGGAACCGCCTCGCCGCTTCTGGGAGGGGAACTGTACGGCTCCCTTTCATGGGCGCCCTTTTCCGATGTGCTGGTTTCCCTTGGGGGCGGCGTATTTCTGCCCCAGACGGGAAAAGTTTTTTCCCCTGACGCTCCGGTAAAATACCGCGTCGAACTGGCGGCGGGCATTTCATTATAAGGATGATCCGTGAAAACTATTTTTGTTTGTTTTTTATTGATGATGATGATCCCCGCGGGACCCGCGTTTTCGCAAACCCCGGAGGCGCGGTTCCTCGAAGTAAACGGCGTTGTGGAAATAAAGGAACAGGAAGGCGGCGCTTCGCCGGACTGGAAAAGGGCCGCGCCGGGAGACCTTGTGGACAGCAATACGGTTGTTTCCACCGGCCTTAAAAGCAGCGCGGTCATCTCCCTCGGCAGCTCCCGCCTTGAGGTGCGCCCCCTCACCATGCTCACCCTGCGGGAACTTGTCATGAGGGGCAATACCGAAGAAACGGTTCTGTATCTGCGGACCGGCAGGGTGCGGGCTGTGGTAAATCCGCCCGCCGGACAAAACGTCGATTTTACCGTGTCCGCCCCCATCGTAACCGCCTCGGTGCGGGGAACCTCCTTCGAATTTGACGGCATCCATCTTCAGGTTGATGACGGACGGGTGCTCCTGACCGGCGCCAACCGGCAGAAAGTGTATGTGGCCAGGGAACAGCGGAGCTATGTTGACGAAACCAGCCGAAACAGAATAACGCCGCCCTTTGAAGCGGAAGCAGCGTTGTTAAGGCCGGTACTGCCTGAGTTAAACCATACCGGCAGCAGCGCGGAAGCGCCGGAAACCATGATTGCGCCGAAACCGGATTCAACGCTTATTCACATAGGCTGGCCATAGGACAGCAATGACATCACGAAAATTATCCGTAATTATCGCCCTTGGATCCGCGCTGGTCTTTTCCCTTCTGTGCCTGGCGCCCTTTTTTGCCGCCGCGGAGGATAAGGTCTACGATGTTTTTCTCCGCTTCGCGCCCCGCCGGGAACGCATAGACAGGGTGGTCTTTCTGGATGTGGACGACAGGGCCATAGCGAAAGTGGGGGTGTTTCCCTGGCCCCGGCGGATCATGGCGGAGGGCCTTCTGTGGCTTAAAGAGTTTGGCGCGGAACTGGCGGTTTTCGATATCGAGTACGTTGACAGAAGTCCTACCAAAGTAGACGAGGTATATCTTCGGGAAGGCCGTGTCCAGGATTACAACCGGCGCTTTTCGGCAATAGGGACCACCGTGGCGGATATTCTTAATGCTGTCGGCGCGGGCTCCATTCCGCCGGAACAGGCCGCTTCCTACATTGACGAGGTGACGGAACTTATCACAGCGGAACGGGACGCTCTTTTTCAGGACACCCTGAAAATTTCCGGCGACGACGATCTCGCGCTTTCGCAAGCCGCCGCCCTTTTCGGCAATGCCTGGGGAACCCTGAACCTCCAGGACAAGCGGCCCCTTTTGGGGGAACAGGCTGAACGGCGGCTCCTGGCGGAACGGCGTTTTGCCTATCCCGTTACCAACACAAAGGGCATGGCCGAAGGGGAAAATGCCGATGTGCTTCCCCCCATACTGCTGTTCATGGAGGCGGTCCGGGGGGCGGGCTTTACCAACATAACCGTGGACAGCGACGGCATAAGGCGGCGCGTTTTTTTAACCCAGGAGGTCAAAGGCCGCTGGTATTTACAGCTTGCCTTTGCGCCCCTCATGGCTTCCTGGGGCAGCCCCGAAATTACCATCCGGCCCCGCCGCCTTGTTATAGAAAAACCTGGCGAAAAGAACCTCGTCATTCCCCTGGACGCGCAGGGGGCCATGCTGCTGGACTGGCCGCCTGAAACCTACGAAAACAGTTTTAGCCACCTTTCCTTTGTTCAGTTTGCCGTCCTTGAGGAATACCAGGCCCACATCGAAGAGTACCTTTCCGCCCTTGAATACGCCAACGCGAATCTATTCCCCCTGCTCCCCCGGACCGCGAAAACGCTGCTGGCATATTGGGACGCCGCCCTGGCCGCGAAAAACGAAGCGCTGGAAAACTGTTCCGATGCGGCCTTTGCCGAATATGTATCTCTGCGGGACGAGGCCCTGAAATTAACCGGGGAATTCACCGCCGCCCTTGCCGCTGAAAACTATATCGCAACCGAATCAATGCGAATAACGGAAAGTGTTGCATCTGACGATACGGTGTTACGCGCCGCGATTCTGGAAGAAGCTGAATATTGCCAATCCCTGCTTGAATATATGGATACCGAAGTAAACGCCTTTGCCGCGGTATACGGGGAACTTCAACATAAACTGGACGGCAAGATCTGCGTCATTGGCCGGGTGGATAC
>JAISAQ010000102.1 GCA_031266775.1 Treponema sp. | reverse complement strand
AGGTAGTCCACAAAACTTTTTACCCCGCCCTCGAACATAAACTCGTGGACCTTGGGGGTGGAAAGCCGTTCATCCCGGATGGTAATTTTGAGGCCCTTGTTGAGGAAGGCCAGTTCCCGCAGGCGGTTGGACAGGACATCGAAATTATAGGTAGTGGTTTCGAAAATAGACGTGTCGGCCTTGAAACGTATCACCGTACCGCGCCCGGCGGCAGAGGCCTCCTCCGGGAAACCCGTATTCCCGTTTCCGCCAAGCCACGCAGGAAGATCCGAAGAACCCGCCTTGTGGGCGGGCCCTTCGGGGATACCGGCGCGGTAACGCTGGGTATGTATTGCCCCGTCCACCCTGACAAAGGCCTCGCACCATTCGGAAAGGGCGTTTACAACCGAAACCCCCACCCCGTGAAGGCCGCCCGATACTTTATAGGATTTTTTATCGAATTTACCGCCCGCGTGGAGCCGGGTCATGACCAGTTCCAGGGCGCTGACCCCTTCTTCAGGGTGCATATCCACGGGGATGCCCCGGCCGTTGTCCTCCACCCGGACAACGTCGTTTCCTTCAAGAACTACCAAGATCTCCGAACAGTGGCCCTGCATGGCCTCGTCTACCGAATTGTCTACAACCTCATATACCAGATGGTGAAGACCATCTATACTCGTGGTTCCTATGTACATGCCGGGGCGTTCCCGCACCGGATCAAGGCCCTTCAGTACCTTGATATTTTGAGCCGAATAGCCGGAATTCATTTTCCTATCATATTCATCTTGCAAAGAAAAGTAAAGATAACGTACAATATTAGTGTCTTTGGCGGCCTGTACAACAAAATGTGTATAACTTGTTAATAAAAACGGCGGGAACCTGCGGACACAAAGGAGGAAAAGTCCCCCTTGAAAAGGCGGAGGTATAATGTTACCTAATTCCTTGTAATACAAGGAATTAGACTTGTTGATACTATTCAGGTATTAAGGTAAAAAGGTATTTTACCAAAATTATCATAATCCGGGAAATTAAAGGTTGATGTATCCTTGTGGATAATATGTTAATATTATGACAGGAAAGGGATTTTTTGATGGCTGAGTGGGACTATAGGGCTTTTTGGGAGGAATCAATACGCCAACTTCGCTCGGAACTGGGAGAACAGGATTTTAGTATCTGGTTCAATAAGCTTGAATACTCAGGAGGAACGGAAAAAAGCGTTATTATCGTAGTCCCTTCCAATTTTTACCGGGATGAAATAATAAAACGGTATCAAAACTCCATAGAAAATAAAATAAAGGAACTTTCGGGAAGGGAATTGACCGTTTTTTTTGAGGTAGCGCCAAAAAAGGCCGAAACGGAGCCTTCCGAAGAGGAAAATTCCGGCAACATTTCAAAAGAAGGGGCAAAAAAAGCCGTAAACGCGCCGGATCGCAAGCCCGCCGGCAATGTAAAACCCGCTCTGGACAACACGATTCCCCCGGTAAAAAAACCGCGCCACCCCCACTTAAGGGAAGATTATTCCTTCAGCAAGTACGTTATAGGGGAAAATAACCTTTTCGCGGCCAACGCCGCCCTCGCCATAGGAAAAAATCCGGGCGTTACCTCATACAACCCCTTCCTTATCTACGGCGGCGTCGGGCTGGGTAAAACCCACCTGATGCAGGCCATAGGCAATTATATTTATGAAAATTCAGACATCAGGATAATTTATATGTCGGCGGAAAATTTCACCAACGACTTCATAGAGGCCCTTCATGAACAAAAAATGACGGCATTCCGCAACAAATACCGCCATGCGGATGTCCTTCTTATCGACGACATTCATTTTCTGGAAAAAAAGGACGGTACTCAGGAGGAGCTGTTTTATACTTTTGATGAACTGTACCACGCAAAAAAACAGATAGTTTTTACCTGCGACAGGCCTGTTTCCGAACTTAGAAACCTTACCGAAAGGCTGAAATCCCGCTTTGAATGGGGTCTTAAGGTGGATCTTCAGCCTCCGGATTTTGAAACCCGTTGCGCCATTCTTAAAAAAAAGTGCGAAGACAAGAAGGTAAAGGTTCCCGACGATGTTATTTCCCTTGTGGCCAATAAAATATCCACCAATGTCCGGGATCTGGAAGGGGCCCTTAACACCCTTGTAGCTTATTCGGAACTGGTAGGAAAACCGGTTACTCTTGAGATAGCCCAGCAGCAGCTTAAGGATGTATTTTTCCCAAAACAGTTGAGCATGTCCCTTGAAACAATAATACGGATTGTAGCGGAAGATTTTCACCTTTCTCCAAATGATCTAAAGGGAAAAAAAAGAACATCAACCATTGTGTTTCCCCGCCAGCTTGCCATGTACATTGCCAGGGAAATTACCGAGTATTCCACTACGGAAATAGGGCAGACATTCGGAGGGCGGGATCATACAACGGTCATGTATTCATGCCAGAAAATAGAGGAACAATTACGATCAAATCCAGCCCTGGATTCAACCATAGAAAGCCTTAAAAGAATCATCAAGGAATACAGCGCAAAAACATAAAAAAGGCCGTAAAGATGTTTATAAATTCGTAGTAAATGGTGTATAATTTCGTATGAGGCAGAAAATGTGGAAAAACCTTTACCATTTTCATCAGGTTTATTAATGATTCAATTGCATATAATACAAGCAAATAACCCTGTTTTCCACATTTCAAGCGTCCCTACTATTATTACTACTGTTTTATATATATAATAGAGAGGAGAAAAGAGGAGTTTACTATATATGAATTTTATCTGTAACAGAAGCTTGCTTCTCAGGGAAATTGCCATAGCTCAGGAGATTATCACCTCAAAAAACGCCATTTCCATACTGTCAAACATCTATCTGAGCGCGGAAAACGACACACTTACCATCAAGGCAACCGATACAAAAGTCAATTTTGAGACAAAAATACCGGTTACGGTTACAGAAGAGGGATCTACTACGGTATTTGGCGACAAATTTCTGGGGATTCTCAATTCAATTCCGGAAGGCGATCTTGAATTCAGCCAGGAAGAGGCAAAAATAACCATAAAGCCTTCGCTTAAAAAGATACGGTTCCAGCTTAAAAGCATAGCGTCCGATAAATATCCGCCGTTTCCCGTTTCAAGCGCTCCTTTCTTTGATGTTCCGGTAAAGGATCTAAAAGAGATGATACTGCATACCATTTTTGCCATATCTGATGACGAAACGCGGTATTTCATGAACGGTGTGTTTTTTGAAAAGGAAAATGATAAACTTGTCATGGTTGCCACCGATGGCCGCCGCCTTGCCCATTCCAGCAAGGATATAGGCGGCGGTATTGATGATTTTGCCGGAATTATCGTTCCGCCCAAAATACTTAACATTGTGGCAAAAAGGGCGGGAAACGAAGGATCTGTTTCGGTTTCCGTAACGGACAAAACGCTTTTTATACGGTATGGGTCCTACAATCTTTCTTCGATGCTTATTGAAGCGCAGTTTCCCAATTACCGCCGGGTTATTCCCGAAAGTCAGGATAACATCATAACGGTAAACCGTCTTGAAATTCTGGAAGCCATTAAAAGAGTTTCGCTTATGGTTGAGCTTAAATCCCACCGGGTGTATTTTGACGTTAATCCCGGTGTCATGTCCATTTATTCCGACGAAAACGATATAGGCGAGGCAAAGGAAGAGATTTCCTGCAAGTATGAAGGTGAAAAAGTTTCCCTGTCCTTCAATTACCGCTATGTTGAAGATCCTCTTAAGGTTATGGACGACGAAGAAATTTCCATCCGTTTTGGAGAACTAATCAAGGCTGTAACTATCATGCCGGTTCCCGAAAAGGACTTTTTTCACGTTATTATGCCCATGCAGAAGGATTGATGCTTTTCAGAACTGTAAGTACCGTTTGTTTCAGAAATCTTGCCGACGCTGAAATTGAGACCGGTGAAAAAGATGTATTTCTTGTAGGACAGAATGGGCAGGGAAAAACCAACTTTCTTGAGGCTGTTTATTATGCCTCCTATGCGTCCTCTTTCCGGAATTCGCGTGACGGGGAAATTGCCCGGATTGGGGAAAAAAATTTTTCGGCTTCGGTAAAAACGGTGGAAGCCGCCTGTATGTCGGTACTGGTTAAATTTGAAGACGGTAAAAAAACCGTTTTTATAGACGGCGTAAAATCCCAGGACAGAAAAGATCTTCCTGAACTGGTTCCGTGCATTATATTCTGTCATGAGGACATGGAATTTGTCTCCGGAAGTCCTGAACGGCGGCGCTGGTTTTTTGATCAGAGCCTGAGCCTTTATGATCCGGTCTATCTGGAAGATCTCCGCCGGTACCGCCGGGTTTTGCGGTCACGCAACGCCCTTCTCAGGGAAAATTTTAACAGGATTGATTTTGCCCGGGATCGTGAATCCATGCTTCAAAGCCTTGATGCGCAGCTTGTTTCCTACGGTGTCCGTCTTATGGAAAAGAGGGAAAGCGCGGCGGAGCTTTTTTCACAGGTTTTCACTCTCCTTTATGAGGAAGTGTCCGGTATAGACGGCATTTCAATTCGTTATGTTTCTTCTTGGAAAGAAAAGGACGAGGGCAAAATTACCGCCCTTCTTGTGGAAAAGCGGGAAGCGGAATTTACCGCTGGCGTTTCGCTTTCGGGCCCCCACCGGGACAGGTACTCCTTTGTCAGAAACCGTACCGTGGAATTTGCGGGAAACGCCTCAACAGGCCAGCGCCGGCTTCTTGCCCTGCTTCTTAGAATAGCCCAAGCCCGGCGTTTTTCCGATATGACCGGAAAGAAGCCTGTTCTTCTGCTGGACGATGTTCTTCTGGAAATGGACGGCGAGAAAAGACGGAAATTTCTTTCCGTCATGCCCGGTTATGATCAGGCTTTTTTCACTTTTCTTCCTGAAGAAGCCTACGGGGGATACAGGAAACCGGGAACATTGGTGTATCATGTCAACGGGGGCGTTTTATCTCCCGGATAATTTTACAGAGGAAATTGTTCAATAGTATAGCGGAGGGAATATGAGGTCGGCGGGGGAACTTATTCCGCTTATTCTGGAAAAGTTTGTTAATAGGGGCAACAAAGACGATGATTACCCGTCAGTGTCCCCGCTGTGGGCCGCGATTACCGAAAAAAGCGGAATACCGGCGGCCGCGGATCATTCCCGTATTCTGGACCTGTACCAGGGCGTACTTCAGGTTGAAACGGATCATCCCGGCTGGCTCCAGATCTTCCAGCTTAAGCAGAATGTCATTCTTGCGGATGTCAGGGCGCGTTTTCCAAGGCTTACGGTTACGGGAATCGCCTTTCGTTTGAGCCGGGGCCCGCTTCCGAAACCCGCCGGTAAAAGCGACGGAGACGAAACCCAATAGTGCATGGATACACGTTCTTTCTACCGCTCCTGTGTCCTTTGTCCAAGAAACTGCGGCGTGGACCGCGCCGGGGGGCGGCGTGGTTTCTGCGGAGAAACCTCTAAACTTCGCATCGCATCGGCTGTAATACACCACGGCGAAGAGCCTCCGGTTTCGGGGAGGGGCGGTTCGGGAGCCGTTTTTGTTACAGGCTGTAATCTGGGCTGCGTGTTCTGCCAAAACGGGCAGATTTCGGGGGCCGGGCACAACACAGCTAAAGGAAAAGGTTCCCCCGGAATGGGACGGGTTGTGGAGGCGGAAGAATTTGTTCGTATCTGCCTTGCCCTTGAAAGCCGGGGGGCGGAAAATATCAATCTGGTTACCGGCAGCCATGCCGTTCCCGCCCTGGCTGCCGGTCTTGACGCGGCCCGGAACGCGGGGCTTGCCGTTCCCGTACTCTGGAATACTTCGTCTTACGAAAACCCGGCCTCCCTTGAAATTTTAAAGGATCGCGTTGACATGTACCTTCCCGATCTCAAGACACTGGACAGGGGTACCGCGGCGGAATTTCTCAACGCGCCCGATTACGGCGTACATGCCGCCGCGGCGATACTCAAAATGATGGAATACCGGCCCTTAAAAGTGATTATCCGCCACCTTATTCTTCCCGGTCATCTTGAATCTACCCGCGGGGTACTCCGCTGGTTTGCCGCGCATGCCCGCGGCAGGGCCCTTTTATCGCTGATGACCCAGTTCACGCCCGTACCATGGGGGTCTTTTGCGGGGGCCCCGGACCGTTCCCTTAACCGGGAAGAATACGATACGGCGCTCCGGTGGCTTGAGGAATTTGACATAGAGGAAGGTTTTTTTCAGGGATTAGAGGCCGAAAAGAACCGTGATTCCGTACAGGCGGCCGGGCCCGGCCTGTCCGTGAAACCGGACGCACTGCCCGATTTTACGGAAGTAAACCCCTTCGGCGTTCCCGGTGGAGAGCCTCCCCTGGCGGAACCGGTCTGGCACTGGAGGGAAGGTTTTTGCGGGACAAGGCAGGGTCCGGCATAAGAAGGACCCGTAAAAAGGGAGCGGTCACGGGGCGGTTTCCGGCGAACGCCGGATATAAATTGAAAAAAGCCACATCATAGTATATTATGAAACTGTGTATACAAGGGAAATTCAGGAGGCCCGCGTTTCGCCTGTGGAAAACGGTGTCTTGCTGCAGGGAACCTGGACCAGTGTCTTCCGGGAGGTAAACCTTCTGGATATGCGGTATCCCCTGCCCAAATGGATGCAGAACGCAAGGCTCAAGGAATGGGAAACTTTTCTTATAGGGGACGACCGTTTTTTTCTTGCGGCGATGCTGTTCAATGTCAAGCTGTACCGCATTGCCCGCGTGTTTCTTTATGACCGGGAAAAACAGGAAAAACTTTTGTTCTGGAAGGTTATGCCCTTTGCCGGCCGGGCCTTTCCCCGCAGGCTGGCGAATGATTCTATTGATTCGAGATCCTGCGGTTTTTTCTTTCGTATCCATAACTGGCTTGACGCGGATACTGTAAGGCTTGATCTTGATATAGAGGCGACGCGGCGCCGGCCTTCCTTTACCGCCCGCGCCGAATTTGATCTTGACAGCCGGCGCTGTACCCCCATGACGGTTTCCCTGGCTCTTCCCGAACGGCGCGGCATGTACGCCTTTAGGGCGCTGACCTGGGTACGGGGAGATATGGTTTTTGGGGGAAAGCATATCTCCTTTGATCCGGCGAAGACGCTGGGGATCGTAACGGACGCCAAGGGTTTTTTCCCTTACCGTATATGGTCCATCTGGTGCTGTGCCATGGGTTTTGACGGGGAGGGGAGGCGTTTTGGCTTCAATATTACCGAAAACCAGACAAGGGAGCCGAATAAAAACAACGAAAACGCCCTTTGGGTGGAAAACGAACTTTCGCCGTTGCCGCCGGTGCGCATCACCATGCCCGGCGGCATCAATTCCGACTGGATCATTCAGGATGTGGAGGGTATGGTGGATCTGGTGTTTACCCCTCAGGAACAGAACCGGAGCAAGGCAAATCTGATCGTTACCAGCGTTGATTATGAAATGCCCTTGGGAGTGTACAACGGTATGCTGACTACTTCCCTTGGAAAAGAGATACCGGTGCGCGGGCTTTGGGGCGCCGGTGAACGCATTTATTTACGGGTGTAGGGATGGCAAAGAAATCCAGGGCTGTATATGCCCCAGGCGAACTAAACCGGGTCCGGGGAAATCTGGGAGAACTCGACGCCGAAGAAGCCAAACGCATGGCCAAAATTCTGGGGGGCGAAGTTGGCTACGAGCGTACCATGCCGCAGAAAGAAGCCCCGCACAGGCCCGGAGGCAAAACCAGGCGTGAAACGGTGGAAATGATGGTTGGCCGCGGCAGGGCGCCAAAAGACCGGCCGAAACGCCGCGTCGAAGTGGCGCCCGAAGACGCAAAGATCCCGCTCAAACGGGCTTTCCGCCCAAAGGAGGGAGATCCTGCCGACGATCCTTCCGTTCCGGTAAAGATTTCCTATTTTGAGCGGGTCAAGATGGACCGGTATGCCGGGGAACCGGAATTCGACATCAAATCTCCGGGCCAAATTTTTATCTCCATGCTGTCCATCTTCAGCGAGCCCCCCGATTATGTAAATCCGTCCTTTGTAAACAAGCGGCTTAATGAATATTACCGCCGCCTGGAACGTCTTGTTGTTTCCACGAGAACCCTTTTTCCCAGGAACAATACCAGGCGCAGCGAGAAGCTCAAAAGGGTGTCTCCCTTTGTGTTTTCAATATTGGATACCATACGTTACTGGAATATAGAGCGGATAACCGGGGATATGGCGAAGATACAGTCTCATCCGCGCGTGGTAAGGGTTCAGGAATTTTCCGACATACTCAAGGCGGTTTACCGGCCCCTCTTTATTCTTGGGAAGCTCGATCCGGACATTCATATAAAAGGGGCCTACAAGCTTCTGTACAGGCTTCTGTACATAGAGAATCCCATGGACGCAAAGGAAAAATACCAGGAGCATGTGCGCGCCGCCCTTGCGTCGTATAATGACGTGCGAAGGGATATTCATTATTTTCTGTATCCCCTGTTGATGAAGCTCCTTTCCGACAGGTGGCTGCCTTATGAGATGTTCTTCACGGAAAGGAAGAACCGGTTCATGGCTTTTATAAACGCGAATGAGACGGAATGTATTCTTCCCCAGGCGATAACCGCCCAGAGTGCGGAAGCCGGGGAAAATTCCGCCGCCGGTAAAACGGAAAACGGGAACGGTAAAGATACCAATGAGGAAGATGAAGATCCGGATTCTCCGGAGGCGGCCGCGCGGAAAGCCAAACAGGCCGCGGAAGAAGCGGGAAGAAAGGCGCTGGACCGGGGGCTTGCCATGCTGGAGACCCTTTTCCCCAAGGCCGGATGGGATCGGCTTTCAACCTTTCCCGATTTGTATTCCTATTTTGCCGAAGTTTTAAACCTGAAAAAGGGATATGAGCTTATTGCCCCTACCGATCCCCTGCAGCAGATTGCCATTCTTATGCGCATTGTGGAGGAACTCTGTTTCGGCCTCCGGTATATAACATTCGGTACTGTGGACGGCGCCGGCGGAGATCCTGTCCGGGTCGATGATTTTCTGGGAAATATTATTAACCACTGGCAACAGTACATAAGCACGAGTTTTGAAAGGGAATATCTTCCCCGGCTTCAGGAATACTGCCACATACTGGAAAATTCGGCCGAATCGCGCACATCCAATTATGCCAAAAGAACGCTCAACGAGCTTCACTGGATCAAGCGGCTTTTCTTCCTTCCGTATTACAAATTTGAATCCGTTGTGCCTCCGACCATAAAAAAGGGCGAAGTGACCTCTATATACCCGGAAATACGGCTCATGCGAAAATATCTGACCATGGTTGCGGCCGGTATAGAACAGGGCGTCCGCCAGGGCGGGGCGGGAAAACAGGCGCCGTGCGACGGCATAGACAATCCATGGGCGCCCTATAACTTTGAGGTACCCAACCCGCTTTCCATCCGGCTTGACAGCCTCCTTGATCCGAAGAAGCGGAACAACGCAGCGCTGGTGTTCTTTTCCCTGGCGGTTGTCACCGTGCTGGATCACCTGGTAAATGACGAAACCAGCTGGGCCTATGAAAACCGTCCGGGGCCCCTTTTCCGCAGCGTCAACGGTGAAGGGATCATGCCCCTCTTTGGCGTGGAGACGAAAATAGATGCGGATCTGATCTTCAAACAGACACAGAAAGACCGGGAACGCGCCCGGCAAAAGGCGGCGGAAGAAGAAGCGGACGCCAGGATAGATATTTAAGCTTGTTCCAAAATCCGGTTAGCTTTGAAACAGCCCGGCAATTCCGAATTCAACCACAGTCCCTCACGGACAAAACCAGAATTACAGGGTTTGTAGACAGGTGCCGGTTAACCGTAGTATAATGCGGGCGTTATGTCAAATCAGGCGATCTCCCTGCTCACCGTTGCCGAAAGAGAACGGAGCATTTTAAAAAATGTTTATATCTGGATGACCTTTGCCCTTGCGGCAACCGGCATTGTCGCTTATCTTGTTTCCGTAAATCCCGTATTAATCAGGCTTATCATTTCAAATAATTTTGTGTTTTTCGGTCTCTTTGCGGTCGAGATCATCCTTGTCCTCGTTTTGTCGGGCCGGATAACAAAAATGAGCGTTTCCGCGGCGGTTCTATGTTTTGCGGCCTATTCGGTTCTTAACGGCGTTACCATGTCGCTTATTTTTCTTGTCTACACCGCGTCAAGCATAGCGACGGTTTTTTTTATCACCGCCGGAACATTTGCGGGTATGAGCGTATACGCGGTAACCACCAAACGAGACCTTGCCGGCATGGGGAATTTCCTCATAATGGGGTTGTGGGGGCTTGTTATTGCGTCTCTTGTCAACTTTTTTCTTAAAAGCGGCTTTATTGACTGGATATGCTCCATTGCCGGAGTCGGTATTTTTGTGGGACTCACGGCCTACGATACCCAGCTTATCAAAAAATGGAGCGGCGGGGCGGCGGACAATGAACAGGCCCGCGTCCGGCTGTCCATTCTTGGCGCCCTGCATCTGTACCTTGACTTTATCAATCTGTTTTTAAGTCTGCTCCGTCTCCTGGGTAAACGCAGAAGATAAGCCCCGCGGCGGCGCGTTTGGCGCCTTGGTCTTCTTGACAAATAAGTTATCTTGGTATAACACTATGTTAGTCTCATCTAATTCAAGGACAGTTGTCCGGAGGCTTGGGAGGAAACATAATGCGGAACAAGAAGGCTCTGGCTGCCCGTAAAACCGGTATGGCGCGGCTTTGGGAACTGGCGTTCAGGAAAAAATTCCTCGTTGTTCCCTCGTGTGTTTTTTCGGTGCTGAGTGTAGCCGTATCGTTCAGCCCTTTTGTCGCCGTCTACTACCTTATCCGGGAACTGGTAATTCACTTTGCCGATCCAGGGGGCCTGGATACCGCCTACATGATGAAACTGGGCTGGTTTGCCGCGGGCGGAGCGGCCTCGGCGGTGCTGCTCAACTTTATCGCCCTTATGTTTTCCCATGTGGCGGCATTTACCACCCTCTACGGCCTCAAACTGGAATTTACCCGGCATATTGCGTCTTTGCCCCTGGGTTTTCACACTGAAAATTCCACAGGGAAGCTGCGGAAAATAGTGGATGAAAATATCGAAAAGCTGGAAGGTTTTATTGCCCATCAGCTTCCCGATCTGGCCGGTTCTGCCGCCATGCCGGTGTGTACGCTGATCATCCTCTTTGCCTTTGACTGGCGGCTGGCTCTGGCAAGTTTTGTTCCTGTCGTCCTCAGCTACCTGATCCAGGTGATAGCCTTCGGCAGTAAAAACGCCCGGATCTTTGTTAACAAGTACCAGAATTCCCTTGAAGACATGAACAACGCGGCGGTGGAATATGTACGGGGAATTTCGGTGGTCAAGGCCTTTAATCAGACCATTTTCAGCTTCCGTAAATTTTTCAGGACCATCAAGGAATACGGCGAATTCTGCCTGAGCTACACCATGGGCTTTGAGATTTACATGGAATTTTTTATGGCGATTATTAACCAGGCGTACCTGTTTTTGATTCCCGTGATCATCCTCATTTCGGGGGGCGCGGCCCTGGCGGGCGCGGCGGAATACGGCGCCTTTGCGCTGACCGCGGTGTTTTACCTGATTTTTTCCGTGTCCCTTTCCACCCCCTTTACCAAGCTGATGTACGTTTCCCAGAACGGGAAGCTGATCCTCAACGGCATTGAACGTATGGACCGGGTTCTGGATACCGCGCCCCTGGCCAAAACCGCTTCCCCAAAAACGGCGAATGAATATTCGGTGGCCTTTGACCATGTTACCTTTAGCTACCATGGCGGGGCGGAAGGCTCTCTTTACGGCAAAGACGGGAATGAAGGGGAAGCCGCGGCCATTCAGGATATAAGTTTTACCGCCCGGCAGGGGGACGTAACCGCCCTGGTGGGGCCCTCGGGAAGCGGCAAGAGTACCCTGGCCCACCTTATTCCCCGGTTTTACGAAGTGAAGGAAGGGTCGGTGAAAATCGGCGGGGTGGATATCCGCGGCATGTCAAACGAATACCTTATGTCCATTGTAAGTTTTGTATTTCAGGATGTGTTTCTCTTCAAGCAGAGCGTTATGGACAATATTCTGATTGGGAACAAAAACGCAAGCCGCGAGGAGGCCATTGCCGCGGCGGAAGCCGCCCAGTGCCGCGATTTTGTGGAAAAACTGCCCCAGGGCTACGATACGGTGATAGGCACGAAAAACATCCACCTTTCAGGCGGGGAGCGGCAGCGGCTTGTAATTGCCCGCGCCATATTGAAAAATGCCCCCATCATCGTACTGGATGAGGCCACGGCCTTTGCCGATCCGGAAAACGAACAGAAGATACAAAAGGCCTTTGAAGCGTTAATGAAGAACAAGACCGTGATCATCATTGCCCACCGGCTTTCCACGGTCCGGGGGGCGGACAAGATTGTGGTTATCGACAGGGGCCGCCTGGCGGAAGAAGGGGTCCACGACACCCTGGTAAAGGCCGGCGGCCGCTATAGCCGCATGTGGGAACAGTACACCGGGGCGATGAAGTGGAGTTTGAAGACGGCGTAGGCCCGCCGGCGGATACGGATAGCGCGTCTTCAAAGCAGCAAAACGGAGAAAAAACGGAGGGAGAAAACTTATGGTTGGCATAAAGACCCAACTCGGCCTTTCGGACGAGGGATACCGGGATTTCAAACGGGCGGTCCGGGCGGTGGTGGTATCGAACCTTTGCCTGTTTTTGCCCTTTATTGTGATTATCCGGATCATCATCGTTCTGCTTGATCCCCTCATATCAGGCGCGGCGGCGGATTCCGGCCGGCTTGCCCTGCTTCTGTGTTTGGGACTGGCGGCCGCGGTTTTGTACTTCTTTGCCTACCGCAACGAGTACCGTAAAACCTACACGGTGGCCTACAGCGAATCGGAAAAAATACGGCTCGAGGTGGCGGAAAAGATACGGCGGCTCCCCTTGAGTTTTTTCAACAACAAGGACCTTTCCGATCTGACTACCAACATGATGGCGGATTGTACGAGCATTGAGCACACGATGAGCCATGTAGTGCCGGTTCTTGCCGGCGGCATTATTACCGACGTGGCCGTCTGCGTACTTCTGGCTCTTTACGACTGGCGCATGGCGCTGGCCCTTTTTACCGCCCTGCCCGTTTCGCTGGGCCTTATTCTGGGAAGCCGGAAACTGCAGTCCTTTTTTGGGGAGCGTCATGTGGCGGCAAAACTCGCGGTCTCAGGACAGATGCAGGAGTACCTTGAAGGGATCAAGGTGGTTAAGGCCTTTGGGCTTTCGGGGGAAAGATCACGGGCCCTGAAACAGGCCCTGCGTACCATGATGAAGGAGGCCATCAAGTTTGAGGGCTTCACGGGAATTTTTATAGTTCTTGCTTCGATGATCCTCCAGGTGGGAATAGGGCTCGTGGTACTAACGGGAGTGTTCCTGCTGACAGGCGGCAGTCTCGGCATAATTCCCCTTCTTGCCTTTATTGTGATCAGCGCGAAAATCTATTCGCCTCTTGTTGTCATCTTTACCCTGTTGCCGGAATTGTTCTATATGCTCATCTCCACTAAACGGATGCAGCAGATCAGGCGGGAACCGGTAATGGAAGGGGATGTAAACCCCGTACTGGAAAATTACTGCATCGAACTGAAAAACGTCAGCTTTGCCTACCACTCAGGCGGGGATGTGATCAAAAATATCAGCCTTTCCATTCCGCAGGGAAAAGTCACCGCGCTTGTGGGGCCGTCGGGAAGCGGCAAGAGCACCCTGTCCCGGCTTATCGCCCGGTTCTGGGACGTGCGGGAAGGGGAGATTCTTATAGGCGGACAAAATATCGCCGGGATCGATCCGGAGGCCCTTATGCGGTACATGAGTTTTGTGTTTCAGGACGTGGTGCTTTTTAACGATACGGTGAAAAACAACATCCGCATCGGCAGGGAAGGCGCCGGCGATGAGGAAGTCTACGCCGCGGCGAAAATGGCCCGGTGCGATGAATTTATCCGGGAGATGCCGGAGGGCTACGACACGGTGATAGGCGAAAACGGCTCCACCCTTTCGGGCGGCGAGCGGCAGCGGCTTTCCATTGCCAGGGCCATACTCAAAGATGCCTCCGTTGTGCTTCTGGACGAGGCTACCGCGAGCCTTGACCCGGAGAACGAAACCCTGATTCAGGAGGCCATTTCACAGCTGGTAAAAGACCGGACCGTCATTGTTATTGCCCACCGCCTGCGAACCGTGCTGGGGGCGGATCAGATCGCCGTGCTGGAAAACGGCCGGCTTGTGGAGCAGGGTTCCGGGGAAGAACTCCTGGCGAAAAAGGGGCTTTTCGCCAGGCTTTACTCGATTCAACAGGAAAGTTTGGGGTGGACCGCGGCGCGGCAGGGGGAAACATGAACATCCCGGCCAATGCGGCAAAATAATGAAGTAAAGGCCGCCGCCTGTGACGGCGGCCTTTACTTCTGAAAACCCCGGTTGGGTTTCCAGAAGTTTTTTTAATAGAGGGCTTCTTTCAGATTTTGTATGTTCCGGGTCATTAAATTGTAATAATTTTCTCCCCGGTCAAAGTCGTTTTTAGAGATGTTGTGAACCGCGTGGAACAGGAGTTTTTTTGCCCCCGTTTCCTCGCAGATTGTGTCCGCAATTTTTTCATTGGAAAGTTCAATATGAAAAACCACGGGGATCTTTTCGGCCTTTACCTTGTTGATTAGAAAAGCAATGGTGGCGGCGCTGCATTCGGTTTCGGTGGAACAGCCGGGAAAAGCCGCAAAGTAGCTGAGGCCGTAGGCATCGGCAAAATAACGGAAGGGGAAACGGTCGCCGAATACAAAGGTTTTTCGCGCCGCGCCGTTTATCATATTCCCGAAGGAATTGTCCAGATCCGCCAGTTTTGCCAGATACGAGGCGGTGTTTTTTTCGTATAGAGCCGCGCGGGACGGGTCCCGTTGCTGTAATACTCCGGCAATTTTCTGGACAATGAGTTCCGCGTTTTTGGGGGATGTCCAGACATGTTCGTCATATTCCGGTCCTTCTCCTTCCTCCTCCTCTTCTTCTTCCATTCCTTCCACAATCAGCTCTTCCACTACGTCCACGCAGTCCATGAGGGTAACAATTTCCATGCGGCTTCTGTCCATGGATTCCAGGATCTCTTCCACCCACGCGTCCGATTCGCCTCCCACATAAATAAACACATCGCAGTTTTGTACCGTGATGATGTCGCGGGGAGTCGGTTCAAAAGAGTGGCTCTCCGCGCCAGGGGGAAGCAGCATGGTCAGGTTAACGTTATTCCCGGCGATTTCCCGGACAAAGTCATAGGGCGGAAAAATAGTGGTAACCACATTTAATTTTCCGTCCGCCTTTCCCGTGTCTCCCCGTCCCTTGGCCGCCAGGGTCAATGTAAGGGATAACAGGATGCCTGTAACAAGAATAATCCTTTTCATATCATAAACTCCTTGAGGAATTGGGGCGGCCTTCAAAACGTCTTGTTTTAAAACGGCGGCCCCGGAATTGGTTCAAATTCAGGGAACCTCCAAAAACTGAATTTTCCAGCGGTTCCTTGTAGCCGGGCTGCGGAGGGATCACCTGTTCATTTTTACTTTCAGCCCCACCGAACTTAACGGGGCAAAAGGAAAAACGGCGCGGTACGGTGCGGGGGCGTCTGCCGAAACCGCGCCACAAAGAGCGCCGGGAAAAAGCGCGGCGTACTTAAACTGCCGTGAAAAATTTTTCGCCGCCTGTATCAGGAGGCATACCGGACAGCCTTCGCCCTGGCAGTTATGAACTTCGTGGACAGCGGCAAAATGTTCCGAAAAAAAGACGGCCAGGACAAAACAAAAGCAAAGAACAAGGCATATCCATAAAACCGGTTTATTCATTGAGAAAGGCATTTTTTACAGGTCCCGTAGAAAACAGTTTTAAGCATGTTGATTTGAAATTTATGCTTGCCAAGAAGATGCCGTTCTACTTCATCGAGAAGCTCACAGTCCGCGTGAATAAGGCTGCCGCAGATGTCGCATTTCAGGTGAAAATGCTCCCGGCATTTTTTTTCGTCATCCATATACTGGTAACAGGCGCTTTTGCTGCCGTTCAGGGTATATTTGCGGATCTTTCCCCCGGCGGCAAGCCTTTCAAGGTGCCGGTAAATGGTGGTTTGCCCGATGATTTCTTCAACATCCTCAAAATGGCGGACCAGCTGGCCTATTGTGACATGTTTACCTTCAAGGGACTTCATATAATCAAGGATGCTCCGCCCCTGGCGGGTGTGATACAGTTCCGGGCGCTTATGGACCATGCATATACCGTATCATAATGCGGTGTTACCGTCAATATGAAAATGAAAGTTATTTTCATATTGAAACCGGCGCCCTGGATACCGATACTTGATAAAAACACAGGGCTGTTTTATCATAATTATAGAGAGTTGTGTATGAAAAAGGCCGGTTTAACGGGAAATTGTTATCTTTGCGGCGCGGAACTGGGCGGGACAGCGATGAAAAACCACCTTGTTAAGGCGCATGCGGCAGAGGGGGCGGAGGAGGTTCTGCTCCTCAAGGTGGAAGGGGCCTATAACAAAAACTACTGGATTTATCTGGATATTCCCGTAACGGCGACGCTGAAAACCCTGGACGCTTTTCTGCGGAAGATCTGGCTTGAGTGTTGCGGGCATCTGAGCGGTTTTCACTATGGGCGGCATGACTATATAGGAATGGGCAGAAAAATCAAAAATCTCCTTCCGGGAGAAAAGCTGAACTACGATTACGATTTTGGTGACACTACGGAACTGCTTGTTTCCGTTCTTGCGGCGGCGCGCCGTCCGGCCAGGAAAGAGGCGGTCCGCCTTCTGGCCCGCAACGTTCCGCCGGAATTGGCCTGCTGCGGGTGCGGAAAACCGGCGGATTCCATCTGCACCCTGTGCATGTATGAAACGGACGATTTCTTTTATTGCGGGGAATGCGCCGGAAGCCACGAGCACGAAGAATACCTGTTGCCGGTTACCAATTCGCCCCGCATGGGATCGTGCGCCTATGACGGGGAACTGGATGTCTTTGCCTTTAATCCCGCCGGAGTAAAAGGCCGTTGACAGGCCGGCGGTATGCGCCGCCCTGGTTTAGAGGGGGAGCTTATGCTGAGAAACATATCCATAGGAAGCCGGATAATTGTCATTATCGGCGTTTTGGTGTTTTCGATTGCCGGTCTTGCGGCTACAATTTATTTTACCGCCGGTAACGTTAAAAAGGCGGGTATAAGCGACGTTCGGAAGGCAATGCTTGAAGGGCAGAAGGAAAAGATCAGGCTGGGTACCCAAACCATGGCGGCTGCTTTGGGCAGGGCGCTGGCCGGTGTTCAGGACCGGCAGGAACAGCACGGCATTATCAGCAGCTACATCAAGGATTACCGTTTTGAGGAAGATGAATCCGGCTATTACTACACCTACATTGGTACGGTGATCTTTATGCATCCTACCCTGCCCCAGCGGGAAGGAGAGGACCTGGAACAGACCGCCGACGTCGACGGGGTTTACTATGTGCGGGAACTCTACGAAAACGCCGGAAAAGGGGGCGGTTTCGTTTTTTTTGTCTTTCCCAAACCGCCTTCCATGGAAAACGCCCCCAAACTGGCCTATGTGGAGTATATCCCCGGTACGGATATCTGGATTTCCACGGGCATTTATATTGACAATATTGATGCCGCTGAAGCTGAAATGGAACAGGCCATGTCCGCGTCCCTGCACACAATGATGTTCATAGTCACAGGATGTATTGCTGTTCTAACCGTTTTTATCCTTATTCCCCTCTGTTTCTTTACCTTTAGATCCATCACCCGGCCCCTAAAGGAAACCGTCCGGCTGGCCGAACATCTTGCCTCGGGGGATCTTTCCATCAAGTCTGCTGTTACCGGGCATGATGAAATAACGAATCTGCAGCATTCCTTTCTTGGCATGACGGAAAACCTCCGGGGCCTTGTGAAAAATATTGTCCGTTCTTTTGAAACCACGCAGTCCAGCGACAACGATTTGAACAAGGTGATTAACAGCACATCCCAGGCGGCGGCGGAAATAAACGTGTCGATCCGCAGCCTGCAGGATATTGACGGGCAGGTACGGGAAGAGACGGGACGGGTAAAACAGGAAACAGCCAACATAGACGGGGAACTGAGCGCCCTTGGCGGGGTCATCCATGAACAGCAGAATCAGCTGGGGATTTCATCATCCGCCATAGAAGAGATGACCGCCAATATCGCGTCCATCGAAAAACGGATTGTGACCTTGGGAAGCAGCCTGGGGAAGCTGGTGGAAAGTTCCGGGCAGGAACACGGCCACATTGCCAAATCCACAGAGACGGTTAAACAGGTGGAGACCGACTCCGGCGCCCTCCTTGAGATGAACAAGGTTATTGCGTCGGTAGCTGCCCGGACCAATCTTCTGGCCATGAACGCCGCCATTGAGGCGGCCCACGCGGGAGACGCGGGCCGGGGGTTCGCCGTAGTGGCGGACGAAATACGGAAACTTTCCGAGACCACCGCCGAGCAGGCAAAAAATTCAAACCAGACCCTGGCGGCCATCCGCAGCAGAATAAACGACATTGCAAAAATAGCGGGCCTTATTGAAGGCGCCTTTGGGGAAACCAGTGCCCTGATTCAGGCAATCAACACCCTTGTTCTTGAAATAAAAAATTCCATGGAAGAACAATCCCGTGGTTCGGCCATGATCCTGCAAAGTCTTAAAGAGATCGACAGTATAACCGAACAGGTGCAGACTGGAGCGGAAAAAATCAAGAGCGAGTCCGATCAATCCATTACCTCTATTGAAAAGCTTGCGGGACTAAGCGCTGCCGTGGAACAGGAGATCGCCGGCATTGCGGAGCGGATCAGCCGGGTAACGGAATCCGCCCAGACGGCCCGTGTTACGGTGGAGCAAAACGGCGCGGGGCTTGATTCCCTGCGCGGGGCCATTGCCCTTTTCAAGATGTAGGGGAACGTCCGCCGTCTCATTCGTTTTCCGGATATTTTCCGGGGCCTTATAAAAAATCAGCCTAACCCACCGCGGAATTACAAGGAAAAGAGAATTACGCAAACGCAACGGACTTTAGTCCGCTTTCTCCAAAGGGCAAGAAAATCTCCAAAAACTGAAGTTTTTTGGAGGTTTTTTAGTGAAATTCGGTTGACATTTAATGTTAGAATGAGGTAACATAATGTGAGTTGATACTAACAGCAATGGAAAGGAGAAAAGGGTGAAAAAACTGTTGATAGTCTACTGGAGCGGCACCGGAAATACCGAAACCATGGCGAAGCAGGTCGCAAAGGGAGCCGAAGAAAACGGCGCCGAAGTTACCCTTAAAACCGCCGGAGGGGCAACGCCTGACATGGTTAAGGCAGCGGAAGTTCTTGCCTTTGGATGCCCGGCAATGGGGGCCGAAATACTGGAAGAAACTGAAATGGAACCCCTTATAAGCGCCCTTACGGAGGCGGAAGTCGGCGGCAAGGCACTGGGGCTCTTTGGATCCTACGACTGGGGCGACGGTCAGTGGATGCGGGATTGGTCGGATCGTATGAAAGGACTGGGCGCGAATATTGCCGGGGAAGGGCTTATTACCCAGCTTATTCCCGATGAAACGGCATGTACAAACTGTTACGAACTGGGTAAACGCCTGGTTTCATGATAAAAAGGACGCGGCTTGAGGCGGGACCTTCCGCCGGAAAGCCCCAAAAAACCGGAATTTGCCGCTGGCCTCTCTCGGCGGATTCAAAAAAAGCTGTTGAATTTTACCCATAATTCAACAGAGTTCTCCATTCTTTACCGGAGATGCCGTAACCTTCCTGCGTTGCTGGCGGTGCGGTGTCTCCGGTTTTTTTAGTAAGGTAAAACGCTTGCCTACACTATTTGAGGACGGGCTTGTGCGGTTTTGCGCCCCCGTTTTGCTGGGTAAAAAACCCGCCGCCCTGTTTCCGAAAAAAAACTGGTGGGAAGAAGGTTTTTTCCGCGGCGGGGAATTTCTAACCCTGTCCAGGGCCGGTAGTACCCTGATTTTAGTTTACCGTTCAAGCCTCTTGTCCGCGGCGCTGGGGAATCGTGACATTCGCGGGATTCTGGAAAAGCTGGATTACCCCGCGGCGGGCGGTGTTGATGATTATCTGCGGCATCTTTCGCGGCGGTTCCTGACCAATCAGGAATTTCCCCATGAAGTGGGTTTTTTTCTTGGGTATCCGCCGGAAGATGTAATGGGTTTTATACGTCACAGGGGAGCCGGCAGTAAGCTTTGCGGCATGTGGAAGGTCTACGGCGATGTAGACAGGGCGTCCGTCCTGTTCAGGGAATATCGACGCTGTAAAGAGCAGCTGCTGGAATATTTTCAAAACGGCGGGGTCCTCCAGGGGCTCAGGCTGCGCTGACAGGCGCATAAACCCGCGCGTCCGGGGCGTGTAAGGCTGCCTGAACGAAGCGGTTCGCCGCGCTGTTTTCACGTTCATTTTACAATTTCCGCACTAAAAATTAACAATCACTCCTTATTTTAGGGACATCTTGAAAGCGGTAACGTTTTACCGCCGCGATAACATCGCAAAGGAGTGATTAGGTGAAGAAGATTCACATTCTCTTTTTGGCAGGACTCCTGTCCGTTTCGCCCCTGTTTGCGGGCGGAAAACCGGACAACGGAGAACGTAATGCCGCCGTAGCCGGGACCGGCCAGGCGAAGTACGTGTTCCTGTTTATCGGAGACGGCATGGCTATGTCCCAGATCAGTTCGGCAGAGGTTTTTTCCACCGCCCGCTCGTCAAAGGACGTGACTATTACCAGACTGGGATTTACCCGGTTTCCCGTATCGGGCCTTACCACCACCTATGACGCGGGGACCTTTATTACCGATTCGGCTTCCGCCGGAACCGCCATTGCCACGGGAAACAAAACCCTGAGCGGGGTTATCAACATGGACGCGGGAAAAACACAATCCTTTAAAACCATTGCCGAATACGCCCATGAGGCAGGCATGAAAGTGGGCATTGTGTCTACGGTTACCCTGAACCACGCGACGCCGGCTTCCTTTTACGCAAAGGTTCCTTCCCGAAGCGATTACTACAACATTGGCGTCCAGCTTGCGGACAGCGGTTTTGAGTATTTCGCCGGCGGTTCCATCGATCAGCGGACCGGAAAAAACAAGGATCAGCGTGATGTTGTCGAGCTGGCAAAATCCAGGGGGTATACCTACATCGATACCAAAACGGCCTTTTCCGCGCTGCGGCCGGGCGGCGGCAAGGTTATCGCGGTAAACCAGACGCTGCAGGATTCCGGCGCCATGCCCTATGAAATTGATCGCGGGGAAGGGGATCTTTCCCTGGCGGATTATACGCAAAAAGGCATAGACCTGCTGGATAATCCCGGCGGCTTTTTTCTCATGGTAGAAGGGGGAAAGGTTGACTGGGCCTGCCACGCCAATGACGCGGGTGCGGCCATTCATGACGTGCTGGCCCTTGACACGGCCGTCGGCCGGGCGCTGGCCTTTGCCGAAAAACACCCCGAAGAAACCCTTGTCGTAATAACAGGGGATCATGAAACCGGCGGGCTTACCATAGGGTTTGCGGGTACCCAGTACGACACCTTCTTTGACAAGGTCGGGCTTCAGAAAAGATCCTATGTGAGCTTTGACGAAGACGTACTTAAACCCTACAAGGCGCGGACACAGCGCGAGCGGGCAAGGCTTGCCGACTTGATTCCGGCGATCAACGAATCGTTCGGAATTAATTTTGACGGGCTTTCGGCCTTTCAGAAGGAACAAATTGAATTTGCCTTTCAGCGCTCAATGGGAAACGAACAGCAGCGTTCCTTCGCCGAAGATCAGTACCTTCTGTACGGCGGTTATGAACCGCTTACGGTAAAGCTGACCCAGGTCATGAACCAGACGGCGGGCATAGGCTGGACATCGTATGCCCATACCGGCGTTCCGGTTCCCACGTTCGCAAAGGGGATACATCAGGAAATTTTTGGTGGTTACTACGACAATACCGACCTCTTTTACAAACTTGCCAGCGTCATGAATCTCAAAGTACGGTAATGCCCGGTTGAACGGCGGCGGCCATCCGCCGCCTGATACAGGAGTTGGCATTAACACGTTGTGTTAATGTTCGGTTGAACAACGGCGGCGATTCCGCCGCCTAATATTGGAGTTGAAAATGAAAAAGGTTTTATTCTGTTTGCTGCTTCTTGCGGTTTTTTCCGGCGTGTATGCCCAGGAATTAAAATTCGACGGCTACCTGAACAGCGGCGCGGGGCTGGTATTTACCGACAGGCAGATATCGGATCCCTATAGCACTACGCCGAATGCAAGAAAAGCCCGTCCCTATTTCACTGCCTTTGGCGTGGATTCGGAACAGTGGGGCTACCGCTTCCGGCTGAACGGGTCCTATACCAACAAGGACGCCAACGCGGGAGTCAAATTCCGCCTCCAGGCCCAGTCGCAGAATGGCGCAACCGCGGTGAACAGGGCGATAACGCTTCCCACCGCTCAGGGCTGGGTAAGTTTTCTTGACAGCGTCATCACCGTGAACGGCGGCATAATTAACGACGGCACATGGGAAACAGGCGATGTTTATCTGAATGACGATATGGGTGAAGGGCTCGGTTTGCTGGCGAAGATTACACCGGTTAAAGGGTTTGATTTTGGACTGGGAGCGTACGCAATTTCCTCTCTTGGCGGCGGCGACAATAACGCGCTGGCCCGGAGCATAGTCTCAAATTTTGCCGAGTTTGACGACGTTAAATATACGGTGAATCTTGCCTACACCATGCCGGATGTATTCAGGGCAAAGATTAGCTGGCGTAACAAGAACCGGTCGGGGGCGGATGGAAGCGGAAATACCACCCGCACCGCGCCCGGCAGGGATGAAAGCAGCAGGCTGTTTCTGAGCGCCGGAGTTCTGGCTGTAAAAGGGTTGACGGCGGTTGTCGCGGCCGACTTTGATAATATCCAGAGTTTTTCAACCGTGAAAACCGGGGACGTGAATGCCTGGGGCGGAACGGTCGCGGCCGGCGGCAGGATAAACAATTCAGGAAAACTCAATTTCCATGAAGCCCTGGGCTACAAGGTTTCAGATTTAAGCGCCGGTTTCAACGTTTCCCAGTTTATTTCCTTTGCGGAAAGAGACGTTACCAACAGCATCACCGGAATAACTACCCAGGAAAAAGTGGACGTGAGCCTCTTTTTTAACCCCTGGGTCAGCTATAGCCTGGGCAACCTTGTACCCCGGCTGGATGTGGTGTATATGATGGGCGGACAGATCAACGGGAGCAGCGCGACCGCCGAAGGAAAATATTACCGCCGGGGTTATGATCCGAATTACACCAGGGAAACCTGGGTTCTGGGCATACGGCCGTCCATCAAGTTCAGCCTTGGCTCATGTTTCCTTGAACTGGGGGATCTTGTCAGTGTTGAAGGACAGGAAAACAAATTCTACGGCGTCAACGTTGTTTCGCCTTCCAGTCTTCCCGGTTCCGACACCAGAAAAGATTCCCGCGTTACCAATACCCTGTACGCCGATTTGAAGTGGAGTTTTTGATCCCCTCATGAAAAGAATAAAAAAAATTACAAAATGTATTGCATCCCTGCCGGGATTCGGATTCAGGGAATCCCGGCGGGATGTTTTGTTTATTGCCGCCGCCGGGATTCTGACCCTCCTTATGCTTGTTTTGCCGACAGGATTCGAAGGAGCCGGACAAACGCAGGGCGCAGAGAAGGTGTTTCCCGCAAGCAGGGTAAAGGTGCGGATAACGGAGGTGAACAACGAGAAGTTGAAAATAATAGGCCCTGTAAGGCAGGGGGAACAGCAGCTTGAGGCGGAGATTCTGTCGGGACGCTTCAAGGGCCAAATATATTCAACGTCAAATAACATGATGGGAAAAATGGAGCTGGACAAGGCGTTTGTCAGGGGTGACACCGCCTTTGCGGTGCTGAATTTTTCGGAAGACGGGGAAATCTCTTATGTTCAAATAATTGATCATTACCGTACCGGCAAGACTGTTTTTCTTTGTGCGGTTTTTGTGCTGGCTACGGTTATTATCATGGGATGGATGGGGGTTAAAATTGTCATTACCTTTGTTTTTTCCGCCGCGGCCCTGATCCGCGTACTTTACCCAATGGTACTCCGGGGCTGGGACCCTATTCTGGGTTCCCTTGTTATTGTTACATTCATTACCGCCCTTATCATGTTTCTGGTGGGGGGTCTTTCCCGCCGGGCCCTGGCCGGGTTCCTTGGGGCCATGGGGGGAGTGTTTCTTACCGCCCTTTTGGCTTTTGTCTTTACCTTCTGGTTTAAGATACACGGGGCGGTAAGGCCTTTTACCGAAACCCTTTTGTACACAGGCTTCGGGCATCTTAATTTGGCCCATCTTTTTATTGCCGGTATTTTTATTGCCGCTTCCGGGGCCATGATGGATCTTGCCATGGACGTGGCCGCGGCCATGGATGAAATAAAAAAACAGTATCCGGCAATAGGGCGCGCCGCCCTTATGCGCAGCGGTTTTACCGTGGCCCGGCAGGCGGCGGGTACTATGTCCACCACCCTGCTTCTGGCCTATTCCGCCGAGTACACCGCCATGATCATGACTTTTATTGCCCAGGGGGTCCCCCTGGAAAATGTGATCAACATGGTTTGGGTTTCTTCCGAAGTGGTACATACCCTGGCCGGCTGTTTTGGCCTGGCGCTGGTGGCGCCGCTTACGGTCCTTTTCGGCGGGATCATTCTTGGGGGACACGCCGCGGAATGAGCTTCCGCGTTATCGAACAACGCCGCTAAAGGCTACAGGGCGCCGGAACTGTCCGGTTCCGACAGAAGGTAGTGGTTTTTCAGGTAATTGACATTCTCTTTGAAAATGAGCGTATGGGCTATTTCCACATCCCGTTGCCGTTCCCTGATCATTGATTCCAGGATGTTCTCCAGCGTTCTTACCGCGGTGTAGCCCTGAAGCACCGGGTCCTGAAATACAATGGCCGTAAGGGCGCCGTTTTCAAGACAGCGCAGCGTGCGGGCGTTTACGTCATGAAGCAGCGTGATCGCCCGGCGGTAATTGCAGGCTTCAAGACCGTCGAGAAAATCGTCCGTATAGGCGGGTACAAAATACACGGCGTCCACCTTGCCTTCGTTTTTTTTAAGGAACCGTTTGATTTGCGTGCCGATGCCGGTCTTTGATTTCATGTTGATGTATTCGATCCGGCTTGCAACAAAAGGATACTGGCCATTGAGGACTTCAAGGAAACCGCTGATCCGCTTCTTGTTAATGTCGGGACTGTTTGTCACGCGGTCCGCATCCTCGTTGATGCTTATTACAAGGATCTTTCCGGCGCCCTTGAGGCTGAGGGATTTGCCTATAAAATTCGCCACGAGCCGCCCGCCGGCGGGATAATCCGTTCCGATGTAACAGATCCGGTTTGTACCGGGATCATCCACATTGTAAAAAACATACGGTACGCCGGCCCTTTCTATGAGTTCCACGATCTCCTTCATGCGGTACACGCGGCTGCAGAGAAAGGCCGCCGCGTCAAGGCCGCTTCGTATTTCCCGTTTCAGCGTCTTGAGGTAACGTTCCGTATCAAATTCCGGAATTCTGAAAAAATGAACTTCGTAGTTAAGGGGGCCTATATATTCGGCGGCGCTCCTGACGCCCCTTTCAATGTCGTCCCATACAAACGACGGAAAGGTGGAAGTGAAAACCGATATGAGCCTGGTTTTGTTCCTTACAAGAATCTGGGAGGCGCGGTGCGGCTTATAGGATTGTTTCTTCGCATAATCAAGGATGCGTTTTTTCAGTTCAGGGGAAACATAACCGGAATTGTTAAAGGCGCGGCTTACGGTAATGGGGGAGATGCCCAGCACATTCGCAATGTCCTTCTGTCTGATACGCATTAATGACTTATACTACAGATCTTCAAAGAAAGCAATCGAATCAGCTTCAAAATACGCCTGTGAGTGACAAAAAGCCCGGAACCGGGATGTTTTTTGACGGCAGATGTTGACAGGACAGGGAAGATATGTTATACGTTGTTCATGATGCACGTATATCATATTTTTATCAGGAGGAACGGATGAACAAAAAAACGGTACGGCTTGCCCTTGTGTGGGCGGCGCTGGTCATGATTCTTTTTGCCGGATGCGGCAACAGGGCGCAGGGCGGCTCCCGGGCAGGCGGGCCCATTAATATTTCGGTGTGGCATTATTTTGAGCATGAAGCGGAAGCCCTGAACAAACTTGCCGATGATTTCAACAAACTGCACGAGGCGGAAAACGTCAATATTACGGCAACGTTCATGGCGCGGGATGAATTGATGAACCAGTATACCATAGGGGCGGTGTCGGGGCAGCTTCCCGATATCGGGATGGTGGATTCCCCGGATCACGCTTCTTACATAGCGCTCGGGGTTTTTGAGGACATTACCAACGAACTCAACGCGTGGGGCCAGCTTGGCGAGTTTTATCCCGGCCCTCTCAGCAGCACCATGGACGCCAACGGCCGGATCTACGGGCTGCCGAACAATTCAAACTGTCTGGCCCTGGCCTGCAACATGGATCTCCTCAACGCGGCCGGAGTGGCGAAGCCCACAACATGGGCGGAATTCGAGGCCGCCTGCGCAAAACTGACCAACGCCGCCGATTCCCGCTACGGCTTCGCGATGAGCGCGATTTCGAACGAGGAAGGCACTTTTCAGTTTATTCCCTGGCTCTACGCGGCGGGCGGTTCTGTCGCACAGCTTGATTCGCCGGGAAGTATACGGGCCATGGAATTCCTTGCCGGCCTCATACAGAAGGGATATATGAGCCGGGAAGTTGTCAACTGGGGCCAGGGAGACGCGATGAACGCCTTTATTGCCGGAAAAGCCGCGATGGTGGAATCGGGGACATGGCAGATTGCAAGCGATCTTCCCAAAATAGGCGGCGCTTTCAAGGTTGAATATACGCTGCTTCCCAAGGATCAAAAATACGCCTCCGTCATAGGCGGTGAAAATTTCGGCGTCTGCGCGGGAACCAAATACCGCGATCTCTGCGTCGAATTCCTTACCTATATGGAAACCGCGGAAAATGTGGCGTACTGGTGCGAGATTGCCGGTAAACTTCCCGTGCGGGTAGACGCGTCAAAGCTCCGCGATTTCTGGACCACCGATCCCTACTTCGCCGTATTCACCGACGGCATGAATTATGCCGTGGCCCGCGGCCCCCACGCCGAATGGCCCACGATTTCGCGCGCCCTTTACACGGCAGGGCAGACCGTACTCTTGGGCGAAAAGACCCCGGCGGACACGATGAAAGCCGCCGCCGCTACGCTTGCGCCCATCTTTGAAAAAGCGCCCATAGCGCAGTAACAGGAGAGAGGGGGCTTGCCGGGAAGTTTTCCGGCGTCCCCGTGCCTGTATTTTGTACAGGGAGGTATCCCTTGAAACTTGGATTACTGGCCAGGAAAAATGCAGAAGGATACGCTTTTATTTTTCCGGGAATGGCGTATATACTTGCGCTTTTGGGATATCCCCTTGTCTATAATTTTATTCTGGGATTCCGGGATGTGGATGTCAGAACCTTCAGGAGCGGGACCGATGTTTTTGTGGGATTGCGCAATTACATCGAGCTCTTTGGCGATTCCACGTTCAGGCTGATATTGCGAAACTCATTCGTATTTACGTTCTGCTGTATTGCCGTCCAGTTTACCGTCGGGTTTCTTCTTGCCCTGTTTTTCTCCAGAAAATTTACGCTGGCGGGCCCCGTGCGGGGGCTTGTGCTTATCGCCTACATGATGCCCATGTCGGTGACAGCCCTCCTCGGCAAAAACATGTTCGGCCAGATAGGGGTAATAAACGATCTCCTCAATAAAATTGGCCTTGTTACCAGTTTTCCCATGTGGCTGGCGGACAGGACCATGGCCATGGCGGCGGTTATCGCGATGAACTGCTGGGTGGGCATTCCCTTTAACATGCTGCTCCTTACATCGGGATTGACCAATGTTCCCGAAGAAATATACGAAAGCGCCTCGATTGACGGGGCGAATGCGTGGGTCCGGTTCTGGAAGATAACAATCCCCTGCATACGCTCTTCGATTCTCGCGGTGCTGATGCTGGGCTTTATATACACGTTCAAGGCGTTCGATTTAATGTTCATCATGACTGCCGGAGGGCCTCTTAACGCGACCGATGTTCTGGGCACCTATTCCTACAGGCTGTCCTTTACCGAATACAAATTTTCAATGGGCTCTTCCTCGGCTATTGTCCTTTTCTTTTGTCTTTTTGTAATTGGCCTTCTTTATCTTAAAATGAGTCTTTCCGAGGAGCAGTGACATGGCGGATATGACATACAAAACAGGTTTTCTTTTTACCAGAGCGGGAAGAAGAAACGCGCTCCTTGGATTCGCGGCGGTACTCATAGCGGTTGTTTTTCTGTTTCCGGTTTACTGGCTCCTCTGTATGTCCCTGAAAACAGACGCCGAAGCGTTCGGAAAAATCGTTACCTACTTTCCCCGCACTTTTACTTTGGAGCCCTGGCGGCTCAATTTAAGCGACAAGGATTTTCTTATCTCCCTCAGGAACAGTTTTGTCATAGCCTTCTGCTCCATGACAATTTCCCTTGTGCTGGGAATACCGACGGCATACGGCATGGGCCGCTACAAGGTGCCTGGCACCAGGGCTTTTCTTCTTGCCTTCCTTGTGACCCAGATGCTGCCCGCGTCGCTTATGCTTACGCCGATGTACCTTATCTTCAGCCGCCTTAATATCCTTAACACGTTTTTTTCGCCGTCGCTGGCGATAGCGTCGGGGTCCATTCCCTTCATCGTCATTACCTTAAGGCCCTATTTCAGAAGCATCCCCTCTTCCCTGGATGACGCGGCCCGGATAGACGGCTGCGGGGTTTTCCGGTCGTTCATCCAGATCATGATTCCCGCCATCAAGGTCGGTATTGTTACGGTAATGACCATTTCTTTTCTGGGCGGCTGGAACGATCTGGCCTACTCCATGACCTTTAACGTAAAACCGGAGATGCGCCCCCTTACCGCGAACATCTACAAATTTCAGAGTAAATACGGAACCAGGTGGAACTGCATCATGGCTTACGGCTGTATTCTCGTGATCCCTGTAGTGCTCACCTTTGTGTTTCTGCAAAAGTACATCGTCAGCGGCATGACCGCGGGTTCCGTAAAAGAATGAAAGCCGCGAAGACAAAGAAGCGGCTCTTTGAGGGCGGACTGCATGTCTGGATGGAAAAACTTTTTGACATCGTGACACTGAACCTTATCTGGCTCCTTTGTTCCCTTCCCCTTGTTACCGCGGGGGCCGCCGCAACGGCTTTTTACTATGCCATGGTCAAGGTGATCCGGGGTGAACGGGGACATCTTTGGGGTGAATTTTGGCGTTCCTTTAAACTGAACTTTGTAAAGGCCACCCTCATCTGGATCTGCTTTGCCGCCCTTGTTTTTCTGCTGCTTGTTAACCGGAACATCACGGCCGATATCGGCGGTTATTTCGGCGCTTTCCTTCTTTGTTTCTACACCGCCGCCGCGATGGTGTTTCTCGCGGTACTGATGTACGCCTTTCCCGTTCTTTCCCGCTTTCACATGACGATACCGGAAGCGATCAAACTTTCCACATATATGTGTTTCCGTTACCTTCACTGTACGCTGGCGCTTCTTGTGATTGTCACCGCCGCCGCGGCGCTGTCGTATTTCATTCCCCTGTTTATCTTTCTTGTGCCCGCCGGGGCCCTCTTTTGTTTTTCAAAGATAATGGAGCCGCTCCTTATCCGCCATACTCCCGGCGCGGCGGACGCAAACGGTCAATGGTATCTTGATCCTGCCCCAGGGGCAGGGAAAAAATAGAATAGTATGGAGGAAAACAACATGTCGTCGCTTTTTTCAAAAGAAGGAAATCGTCTTGTCTACCGTTACAACGCGGAAAAACTCTGGATAGAAGACTGGGGCAAAAACAGCCTCCGTGTCCGTTCCACCAAAATGGCGGAGATGCCCGGCGCGGAAAGCGGCCGCACAACCGCCGGCGGGCTTGATGCGGGAAACGCCGACGAGTGGGCGCTGCTTCCCCAGGAGCCCTGTCACGTTGACATTAGCATAGGCGAAGACGGCGCTTCCATACGGAACGGCGCTATAGAGGCGCGGATATCAAAGATAGGCCAGATACAGGTGTACAATTCCCGGGGGGAACTGTTGCTCAATGAGTATCTCCGCAGCCGTCTTGACATAAAGGACCGCACCTACAGCTCTCTGGAGCTGGAGGCCCGCGAATTCCGGCCTATCATAGGCGGGGATTATGAAATTACCGTCCGCTTTGAATCGGTTTCGCCGGATGAAAAGATCTACGGCATGGGCCAATACCAGCACTCCTGGCTCAACCTCAAGGGAGCCGATCTGGAACTTGCCCAGCGCAATTCCCAGGCCAGCGTCCCTTTCATGATCTCGTCCCTGGGCTACGGCTTCCTCTGGAACAATCCCGCCGTCGGCCGGGCGTGCTTCGGGAAAAACATCACCACCTGGGAAGCGCGCTCGTCAAAGAAGATAGACTACTGGATCACCGCCGGAAACAACCCCGCCGAAATTGAGGAAGCCTACGCAAGGGCGGCGGGCACTGTTCCCATGATGCCCGGTTACGCCATGGGTTTCTGGCAGTGCAAGCTGCGGTATCAAACGCAGGAAGAACTCCTTGGGGTGGCGCGCGAGTACAAAAAGCGGGGGCTTCCAATCTCGGTGATTGTCGTTGACTTCTTCCACTGGCCTTATCAGGGTGAATGGAAATTCGATCCTGTCTACTGGCCCGATCCCGGCGCCATGATCGCCGAGTTAAAGGCAATGGATATAGAACTCATGGTCTCCATATGGCCAACCGTGGACAGGAGGAGCGAAAACTGGCGGGAGATGCTGGAACAGGGGCTTTTGATCCGCACAGAGCGGGGCTACGGCATAAACACCGACTTCCAGGGGAACTCCCTCTACTACGATGCCACCAATCCCGAAGCCCGCTCCTATGTCTGGGAAAAAGCGAAGCGGAACTATTATGACAAGGGAGTCAAAATTTTCTGGCTCGATGAGGCGGAGCCTGAATATTCGGTCTATGATTTTGACAACTACCGCTACCACCTGGGCCCGGATATCCAGATAGGCAACGTGTATCCCCTCATGTACGCGAAAACCTTCTTTGACGGCATGAAGGCGGCGGGGCAGAACAACATTCTCAACCTTCTCCGCTGCGCCTGGGCCGGGAGCCAGCGTTACGGCGCATTGGTGTGGTCGGGGGATATACATTCCACTTTCGAAAGTCTGCGGAACCAGCTTGCGGCCGGCCTTAACATGGGCATCGCCGGCATACCCTGGTGGACCACCGACATAGGGGGCTTCTTCGGCGGCGAGGTGGCGGACCCCCATTTCCACGAGCTGCTTGTCCGCTGGTTCCAGTGGGGCTGCTTCTGCCCGGTGATGCGCCTTCACGGCTACCGCGAGCCCATCAAGCCGCAGTACGGCACTACGGGAGGCGCCACCTGCCGTTCCGGCGCGGACAACGAAGTCTGGTCCTTTTCGGACGAAGTTTACGAGATCTGCAAAAAGTATCTTTTCCTCCGGGAAAAACTGCGGCCCTATGTGGCCTCGCAGATGAAGGCCGCCCATGAAAAAGGAACGCCCGTGATGCGGCCCCTGTTCTACGATTTCCCCTCCGACGGGAAGTCCTGGGAAACCGGGGACGAGTTTATGTTCGGCCCCAATTATCTTGTCGCGCCCATTCTCTACGAGGGAGAAAGGGAACGGGATGTGTACCTTCCTGCGGGAGGGCGCTGGACCAACGCGTGGACGGGCGAAAGCCACGAGGGAGGCGGGGTCATCAAGGCTGCCGCTCCTCTGGATCGCATCCCCGTCTTTAGCCGTGACGGCGCGGTGTTTGGGTAAGGCGCATGAAATTCCGTGACGGCTACTGGGAAATACGCAAAGGATTTTCCCGTATCAATCTGGTTGACATAGTCGACATCGAAAAAGAAGACGGTTCTTTTTCCGTATATGCCACGGACAGGAAACTTTCGGGCGAACGGCTCGCGGGCATCCCGCTTGTCACAACGAAATTTTCATCCGCCGGGGAACACGCTGTGCGGGTAACGATGTACCATCACCGGGGGTTTGCCGAACGGGGGCCGCGCTTCGATCTTGCCACGCGCCCTCCGTGTCCGGGGGGCGCGCGTATTGAAGAGAAGGAAAACGCCGTCACGCTCCGTTCGGGCGCCCTTTCCCTTGTGTCGTCACGGAAAACATGGAACGTCTCGCTGTTTCATGGCGCAAAGAGGCTCACGGGGATATCGGGCAGAAATTCGGCTCACTACACAGACGCGGACGGCGCCTGCTTCATGACGCAGTACCTCGATCTTTCCGTCGGCGAAACGATCTACGGGCTGGGAGAACGCTTTACCCCATTTGTCAAAAACGGGCAGACGGTGGATATCTGGAACGAAGACGGAGGCACCGCCAGCGAACAGGCCTACAAAAACATTCCCTTTTACCTCAGCAGCCGGGGCTACGGCGTACTGGTTAACAACCCCGGAAAAGTCTCGTTCGAAATAGGCAGCGAAGTGGTAAGCGCCGTCCAGTTTTCCGTTCCCGGAGAAGTAATCGACTATTACATCATCACGGGAAACGGTCTGAAGGATGTACTGCGAAATTACACCGCCCTTACAGGACGGCCGGCCCTGCCCCCGGCCTGGTCTTTCGGGCTCTGGCTTTCCACATCCTTTACCACCGACTATGACGAAAAAACAGTGAACTCCTTTATAGGCGGCATGGAGGAACGGAAGATCCCCCTTTCTGTCTTTCACTTCGACTGCTTCTGGATGAAGGGATGCCATTGGGTGGATTTTCAGTGGGACAGGGAACAGTTTCCCGATCCCAAAGGAATGCTGGCGCGCCTGCATGAAAAGGGGCTCAGGATCTGTGTGTGGATCAATCCCTATGTCGCGCAAAAATCGCCGCTTTTTGCCGAAGGAATGGCCAAAGGCTACCTTGTCAAAAAACCGTCCGGGGATGTATGGCAGTGGGATCGCTGGCAGGCGGGAATGGGGCTTGTGGATTTTACAAACCCTTCCGCGGCGGCTTGGTACCGGGACAAACTGAAACGCCTCCTTGACATGGGGGTTGACTGCTTCAAGACCGATTTCGGCGAGAGGATCCCTACGGATGTAGCCTGGTACAACGGGGCCGATCCCCGGGGAATGCACAACTATTACAGTTTCCTTTACAACGAGGCGGTCTTTACCCTTCTTGAGGAGACACGGGGAAGGGGAGAAGCCGCCGTTTTTGCCCGTTCCGCCACGGCGGGGGGACAGCGTTTTCCCGTTCACTGGGGCGGGGACTGCGCGGCGACCTACGAATCCATGGCCGAAACCCTGCGCGGCGGGCTTTCGCTGGGTCTTGCCGGGTTTGGTTTCTGGAGCCATGACATTTCCGGTTTTGAGCAGACCGCGACGGCGGATCTTTTCAAACGGTGGGTTGCTTTTGGCCTCCTTTCTTCCCACAGCCGGCTGCACGGCAACCAGTCTTACCGGGTGCCGTGGAATTTTGACGATGAAGCCTCCGATGTTCTCCGTTTCTTCGTGAACCTCAAGTGCCGCCTCATGCCATACCTCTTCAGCGCTGCCGTCGAGTCGCACGAAGAGGGCATTCCCATGCTGCGGGCCATGATGCTGGAATTTCCCGGCGATCCTGTCTGCGCGTGGCTGGACCGTCAGTACATGCTGGGGCCTTCGCTTCTTGCCGCTCCCGTTTTTTCCGAAGACGGAAGTGCCACTTGGTATCTCCCCGCGGAGGCCCGCGCCTCAGGCGGTGATTTGCCCGGCGGGATCTGGACCAATTACATAACGGGGAAAACACTAAAGGGAGGCGCCTGGTACGAGGAAAAACACGGCTACATGAGCCTTCCCCTCATGGCGGCGCCGAATTCGATTGTCTGTACGGGCGGCGGGGAACGGCCCGACTACGATTACGCGGAGAACGTAACGGCGGAGGTTTTTGCCCTTGACGACGGGAAAAGCGCCGGGGCGGCGGTATACGGCATGTCCGGGGAAAAGGAAGCGGTGATCACGGTTTCGCGGAGCGGCGATCTGTACACCTTTGAACGTGGGGCCGCGCGGAAAAAACCCTGGAAGGCGCTGCTCCGGGGCCTCCACGGAAAAGACGCCGCCGTACAGGACGGATCTGCCGCCGTGCTGGATACCCCCGAAGGCCTGCTTGTCACACCTGCGGGCGATTCGGCGCGGGTGCGCGTTCCCAATCGGCCTTTCGTGTCCCGCGGTTCTGCGGCCTGTTAAATTCGTCCCAGCCTTTTTTCCGCTTCCTTCCGGCTGATACCTTTCCGGGCGGCCCAGTCGCCGATCTGATCGTCGTCAAGACGGCCCACGCCAAAGTAATACGCTCCGGGAGCGGCAAAATACATGCCGCATACGGAAGCCACGGGAATAATCATCGCCGTTTCGGTTAGTGTAAGGTCGCAGCGTTTTTCCGCGTCCAGGAGTTCAAAGGCCGTTTTTTTGTCCCAGTGATCGGGACAGGCGGGATACCCGAAAGCCGGCCGTATGCCGGTGAACGCGCCCCTGAATATTTCTTCGGCAGACAGCGTTTCGTCCGGGGCATAACCCCACCATTCCCGCCTGACCCTCAGGTGTATTTCTTCGGAAAAGGCTTCGACCAGGGTATTGGCAATGCTGGCAAGCAGTATGGAACAGTAATCGTTGTTTTGTTTCCGGTATTCTTCCGCCGTTTCGGTAAGGCCAAAACCGGCGCTGAGCGCAAAGAGTCCTACCCAGTCGTGACCATCCTCTTTGCCGGGCAGCCGGCCGGCTCTGGGCATAATAAAATCCGCAAGACAGGCGTTGGGGCCTCCGGCCCGTTTCTTCTCCTGATTCCTGGGAAAACAGAAGCGGGAGATTTCGGACATTCCCTTTCCGTAAATGACAACATCATCTCCGTCGGAAAGGGCGGGAAAAAAACCGACGGTTCCCCGGAGCTCCAGAATTTTTTCCTGGATGATCTTGTTCAAAAGCCCGCCGGCTTCTTCCATCAATTTTTCCCGGGCCTTTTGCCTTTTTTTCCTGTCCACAACGGTATACGCGGACGGATAGGTTTCTTCCGCCAGATCCCAGGTTTGAAGAAAAGAGGACCAGTCTATATACGGAATAACGCGATCCGCAGGATAATCATTGAATGCGAGAATTTCCCCGGTTTTAGGTTCCACCGGAATGTTAAATCCCGCCGGTATTTTATTTTTCCTGGCGGCGCCGATGGGAAGAAGTTCGACATTGTTTTTGATTTTTTCATGTTGCAGCACGGCGTTACGGTAGGATTCTTCAAGTTTTTCAAGGAAGCGGCTTTTTTCGGTGCTGGAAAAAAGGGAACGGACAACCTCCGCCGAGCGTCCGGCGTCGGGCACATACACGACGGGACCCGAATATACAGGGGCTATTCTCAAACTGGTGTGGGCAAGGCTCGTGGCCGCGCCCCCTATGAGCAGGGGAATTTTCATGGCGTGCGTTTCCATTTCCCGGGCCGTGTTGATCATCTCGTTTAATGAGGGGGTAATAAGTCCCGAAAGGCCCACGATACCGGCGTTTTGTTTTTTCGCTTCTTCGATTATTTTTTCCGCGGGAACCATGACCCCCAGATCGGCAATGTTATAACCGCCGCATCCCAGAACCACCGCGACAATGTTTTTTCCTATGTCGTGGACATCGCCCTTTACCGTGGCAAGGAGTATTCCGGGACCGGTTTCTTCCGTTCCTGTCTTTTCCGCCTCCAGATACGGTTCCAGGACCGCCACGGCCTTTTTCATTACCCGCGCGCTGCGGATAACCTGGGGAAGGAAGAGTTTTCCTTCGCCGAATCTGTCTCCCACTTCTTTCATGCCCCGCATAAGAACCGTTTCCACAATTTCAAGGGTCCGGCCGTATTTTGGCCGCAGTTCCAGCACGTCTTCTTCAATATGGGTGTCATTGCCGTTTATCATGGCGTATACAACGCGTTCTTCGGGGGGAAGATTTCTCCATTCGCCGGCCGGCTTTTTTTCCGCTGCGGGCCTGTCCTGCATCTTTTCCGCCAGGGCAAGGAGGCGGCCGGCCGCATCTTCGCCTTTACCCCGGCAAAGTATTATATCCTCGGCGGCTTCCCTCAGGGCCGGATCTATCTCGTCATAGGCAAGGAGACTTCCCGGATTTACAATGGCCATGCTGAGCCCTGCCTCGGCGGCGTATTTAAGAAAGACCGCGTGCATTGCCTCCCGTACCGTGTCGTTTCCCCGGAAACTAAAGGAAAGGTTTGAAACGCCGCCTGAAACCCGGGCGCCGGGACAGTGTTCCCGTATCCATTCGCAGGTTCGTATAAAGTCCAGCGCATAGCCGTCGTGTTCGGGAATGCCGGTTGCTATGGCAAGGACATTGGGATCAAAGACGATATCGGAGGCGGGAAAACCGCTGTTAACAAGGAGGTCCCAAGACCGGCGGGTAATTTCTATTTTACGTTCATACCCGGCAGCCTGGCCTTTTTCGTCAAAAAGCATGATCACGGCGGCGGCGCCGTAACGGCGGGCCAAGAGGGCGCGGCGGAGGAATTCTTCTTCTCCTTCTTTAAGGCTGATGGAATTAACGAGCCCTTTTCCCGGTATACATTTAAGGGCCGCCTCTATTACTTCCCAGCGGGAGCTGTCTATCATTACGGGAACGCGGGCAATGTCGTTTTCCTGGGACGCCAGGGCAAGGAATGTTTCCATGATCTTTTCCGCGTCCAGAAGGGCGTCGTCCATGCAGATATCTATTACATCCGCCCCCGCGTTGATCATTTCCCTGGCAATATTCAGGGCGTCATTGTATTTTTCTTCCTTAAGGAGACGCAGAAATTTCCGGCTTCCGGCCGTGTTGGTGCGTTCCCCAATAATGGTAAAGGAAGATCCCCGGAGGGGTTCAAGCCCGGCGAGAAAGGCCTCTGGCCGTTCCGCCGGAATTGTACGGGGCTTGTGGGATTTGGCCCTTCCGGCAATGACGGCTATATGGGCGGGCGTAGAACCGCAGCAGCCTCCGGCTATGTTGATGATCCCTTCCGCCATGTATTCTTCCAAACGGTCCGCCATGAAGACGGGATTTTCGCCGTATTCGCCTGATTCATTGGGAAGCCCCGCGTTGGGATGGACGCTGACAAGACAGGGGGCAAAGGCGGCGATGTTTGCCGTGTAGGGCTTGAGCCGCTCCGCACCGAAAGAACAGTTAAGGCCGATGGACCAAGGGTTTGCATGGGACACCGATATATAGAAGGCTTCGACCGTCTGGCCCGAAAGAAGCCTTCCTCCTTCGGAGACGCTGGCGGAGATCATAAGAGGAATACTGCCGCTTCCCTGCCTTTCTTTCAGTATCCGTTTAACCGCGGCTATAGCCGCCTTGGCGTTAAGGGTATCGACAACCGTTTCTATGAGCAGTATATCCGCGCCCCCGTCCAAAAGCCCCCTGGCGTTGTCGTAATAGGCCGTTTCAAGCTCGTCCCATGTTACGGCCCGCTTGGCGGGTTCCTGAATGTAGGGGAATATACCGGCGCTCTTTGCGGTGGGCCCCATGCTTCCCGCCACAAAACGGGGCTTGTCCGGCGTTGAAAATTTATCCGCCGCCTTCCTGGCAAGGCCGGCCGCCGCAGCGCTTATTTCATAGGCAAGATCCCCTATTCCGAAATCCGCGAGCGATACGGATGTGGCGTTGAAACTGCAGGTTTCAATAATGTCCGCCCCGGATCGCAGATACGCTTCGTGTATTCCCGAAATAACCCAGGGGCTTGTTATGCACAGAAGATCGTTGCAGCCGGAAAGCGGTGCGGGATGATCCAGAAAACGCCTGCCCCGGAAGTCTTTTTCGGTAAGTTTGAAAGACTGAATCATGGAGCCCATTGCGCCGTCAAGTATGATGATCCGTTCGGCGGCTATGGCGTCAAGCTGTTCCCGGATATTCATATACCTACACTCTAATTCGGGGAATAAAAAAATGAAAGTCCGGCGAAAGCGAAACTTGGCGCGTTAACCTTGGAGTTTTGCGGCCCCCGCCCCGCACGCTGCTCCCCGAACATCCGTAATACGCCACAAAACTCCCCAGCGAAAGCGAAACGGAGTTTCGCTCTCGCCCTTGACCTTGCCGTTTTTTCCGTCTACATTTCTGGAAGACCCGTCCCGGCGGGTCCGGGAGTAAAAAATGGACATTTGGCGGGAAAGTTTTCCGCTTCGCTTTGGAGCGGTGGACCGGAGCGACCGGTTAACCCTGTGGTCGACATTCGATTTTTTTCAGGAGGCGGCGATAAGCCACGCGGAAGTTCTTGGCGTCGGGCGAGAGGATATGAAAATCTCGGGCCAGGCATGGGTGCTTTCCCGGCTTTCGGTCTTTTGGGAACGCCGCCCCCTGTACGGGGAGACCGTTACGGTAAGGTCCTGGCCGCGCGGTTCGGAAAAGCTCTTTGCCGTAAGAGACTATGACATACGCGACGCGGCGGACAGGCCTGTGGTCCGGGGCAGGAGCGGCTGGCTTGTTCTTGACATGGAAAAGCGCCGGCCCCTGCGGGTTCAGCAGATCATGGAAAAGCTTCCCCTTAACGCCGGTGAAAACGCCTTTTCCGCGCCATCGCCGGCTCTTGCGGCGCGGGAGAGTCTTGTCAGGTCCGGTGAGCGGCGCGCCGCCTATTCCGATGTGGATTACAACGGCCATGTGAACAACACCCGTTATGTACAGTGGGTACAGGATCTTGCCAGTTTCGCGCTGCTTGAAGACGCGGAACAGATGCGGTTTGACATCAATTACCTGAGCGAGGTGAAGCCCGGCGAAGTTACCGGACTGTGGACCGCTCCCATTACCGAAGACGTGCCCGCGGGTCCCGATTATCCCCGTTCTGTAGACACTGCCCTGGCCTTTGAGGGACGCCGTCCGGAATCGGACCAGCCTGTGTTCAGGGCGGAACTGCGCGTCAAAAGCGGCCGGCGGACGGCGACGCCCTTGGCATGATTGTTTCTCTGGAAGCGGTTCCCCGCAGCCGTGAAGCCCTTGCCGAAACGGTAAAGGCCGCCGGGGATTTTTCCATAATACGGATCATTAACGTGGCCGATCTTGTCCGTTTTAAGATACGGTCCTGGGAGGCCTGCGGCATCCTTGGGGAACTGTGCCCTGCGCCGGGTTTTACCTGCATGCCTCATCTGCGGGCAAGGGACTTTGATCCGGAAAAACCCTTTCCCCATACGGCCTTTTTTCGAAGGCTCGGCATAGACCGGGCGCTGGTTATTGCCGGTGACGCCGAAGAGACGGCGGACGGCGCGTCTTTATGCGGCGCGCGGGCCGCCGGGCCTGAAACATGGAAAACGCCGACCATTCCTTTTATCAAAAAACTCAAACTTGAAATGCCGGAACTTTCGGTTTACGCGGCCTTTGATCCATACAGGTCAAACATACGTTATGAACTTGATTACCTTCACGCAAAGGAAGAAGCCGGCGCGGCGGGCTTCTTTAGCCAGCCTTTTTTTGATCTGAGGCTCCTTGAAATTTACGCCGAATACCTTGAAGGCCGCGATGTGTATTGGGGAATTTCCCCGGTGCTTTCCGGCAAAAACCGGAATTACTGGGAATCGCGGAACAGGGCCATCTTCCCCAAATCCTTCAGGCCGGATCTTTTCTGGAATGTTGATTTTGGCCGCCGCGTTCTTGACTTCTGTGAAAAGCGCGGTTTCAACCTTTACCTCATGCCCATAAAGGTGGATCTGAAGCCGTATCTTTCGGGCCTTTTGGGAAAGGAAGCCTGAAGGCGGATTTTTTCAGCGGCCTTTGTCCGCGATGCTGAAATAACGGCTGTAGTTTTGTATCCACTCGAAATCCAGGTTGTACTTGATCTTTGAATACATTGAAAGTTTGAATATTAGTGAACAAAGGTAATTAATGTAAAGATAATATTCATCATCGGAAATTTCTCCGGCGGAATCCGCCCGCCCTGACGCCGGTTCTTCAAACGTTATATTTTTTCCCCGCCTGTGAATTTCGGCAAGGTAATCTTTTCCGTTAAGGTTCCATATATCATCATCGTTGAGCTTCAGTATCTTTTTGATGTAGAGGAGCTTTTCGCCGAAGTCAAGGGCGGAAAAATTTTCGGCGTGAATGTTGATAAAATATTCCTTAAGCTCGCCCGGCGACTTGAAGTCTTTTGCCACCGAATAGGGTATTTTGATTTCGTTGTCTGAATAGAGCTTGGTAAAGGATCGGTAATACACGGAAACCAGGTGATTCAGGAAAAGTTCAAAGGTGGTGTACGACGAAACAAACAGGTTGTTTTTGATCCCCATCCAGCCGTCCTTGAGCGTCTTGTCGATCTGCTGCTGCCATGGAGCGCGGATTTCATCCATGTATTTTTTAACCGCCGCCTCATCCTTGTCTTTAAGGAAAGGTTTTGTCGTTTGAACAAAATTGTCAAAAACAACGTCCCTGATGGATTTTGAAATACTTTTATCGTTAATGAGAGAAAGGTATTTGTACAGCGATGTATTAAGCAGGATTTCGTTGTGATATTTTAATGTCCTGATCTTCTCCATAACCGCTCCGTTAGGCGCCAAGCGCCATGCAAGTATACCCGGCCCCGGGAGATCAGGGCAACAGGTGTATTTTTGGTTACAGGAGCGTCCGGAATTCCCGCCATATATATACTTGACAAAGCCTCTGCGATTAATATATATAATACATATTATTTTGGTATGAATAATATGAAGTATGAACATAAAAAGGGACGTATAGAGGCATGAACATACCGGAAGCCAACCGCATAAAATCGCTGACTCATCCCTGCTTTAACGGCTGCGGGGGCAAAAATACCAGACTCCATCTGCCTGTGGCCCCGGTCTGCAATATCCAGTGTAATTACTGTATCCGCAAATTCGAGTGTGTTAACGAAAGCCGCCCCGGAGTTACAGGCCGGGTTCTTTCGCCCAAAGAGGCGCTGGACCGTTTTCTTGAGGTCAGGGAACGGCTGGGAAACATCAATGTGGCAGGCATTGCCGGGCCGGGGGACGCCCTTGCGAATTTTGAAGAGGTAAAGGAGACGTTTTCCCTTATACGCGAAAGGGCCCCCGGTGTTACCTTTTGCCTTTCGACCAACGGCCTTCTTCTTCCCCGCTATGCCGGTGAAATCGCGGCTCTTGGGGTCAGCCATGTGACGGTAACGGTAAACGCCGCGGACAGCAAAACCGGCAGACGCATTTACCGCTTTGTGACATACCGGGACAGGCGTTATACGGGCGAGGAAGGGGCGGCCCTGCTTCTGGAAAACCAGTACGAAGGCATACGCCGTCTGCATGAACTGGGGATTGTTGTCAAGGCGAATGTCGTGGTTATTAAAGGCCTGAACGACGCCCAAATTCCCGCCATTGCCGGGAAACTAAAGGAAGCGGGAACGGATCTGTGCAATATCATGCAGCTTATTCCGGTAAAGGGGAGCCTCTTTGAGCATATTCCCCTTACCAGCAACGCGGAGATCACGGAGATCCGAAAAAGCTGCGAAGCCATACTGCCCCAGATGTACCACTGCCGCCAGTGCCGCGCCGACGCCGCCGGAACCCTGGACAACGATCTGTCCCGGTTTTTCGGGAAGGCGGAGCGGAGCCCGGAGATACCCGGATGCCCCTCGGATTCCGCAGCTGCGGGCCTTGCGGCCGCGGGGCCCGCGGAACCGGAAAAAAGCACCGGCCTGTTCGCGGTGGCTTCAAAAGACGGAATGCTTGTGGATCAGCATTTTGGCCATACGGAGAATTTTTACATGTATCAATACAAAAATGGACAGGTTGTTTTTCTTGAACGCCGTGAAGTTTCGCGGTACTGTTCCGGTCCGGATGACTGCGGGAAAAAGCATGAGGAACTGATAGATTCCATAATCAAGACCATTGAAGGCTGTTCCGCCGTCATCACCATGCGGATAGGGGAAATGCCCAAGAGGCGGCTTGAAGAAAAAGGGATTTCCGTTTTTATGACTTATGATTATGTTACCGACGCGGTACGGGAAGCGGCTAAAGGTTTCAGGGACGCTCCTTTGTAAACAGGCGCCTTTCCAGCGCTTCCTGTAGTTGTTGTTTATCAATGCCCCAGTTTTTTCCGAACTGCGCAAGGAGATCGTCCGCAAGTTTCATAAAACGCTCAAATACCGGTTCTCCAAAAGGCAGCAACGCCGGAAGGATGGAGGAAAAGGCGCGGCGGTTCACGATACGTTCCCAGAAACGGGCAAAATTTTTTATGCGGTCAAGATCCTGCGCGGGAAGCGCCGCAGTCTCCCGCACCTCGTAGGGCGGGTCCGGGGCGTAACGCATGCCGGACGTTTCACTGTGCCGGATCATGGCCGTACCGGGAAGGAGCTTTAATATGCCAAGCTGGATTTCCGCCTGAATATTTCGGGACAGAGGCGGGCTTTCCGTTCCCCCGGCCGGCGGGAAAGGCGGAGCTTCCGCCGAAAGGGCTTCCCACAGCCGGTCAAAACCTCTGCCAAAGCCCGGAAGATCCTCGCCGGGAAGCCCCGCAATAAGATCTGCGTGAATAATGGCGGATGTCTCCTTTCTTAAAAGCCTGAGGGTTTGAAGTTCTTCTCCGGGATCGCCGGGCCTTTTGACGGCGGCGGCCGTTATCCGGTTAAGCGTCTGTATGCCTATTTCCAGCCGCAGGGCGCCCGGCGGAAACCGGGCCAGGGTTTTCCGCAGTTCAGGCGGAAAGCGCGAAGGGATCATTTCGAAATGAACGGTAAAAGGCGGGTTTCCGCCCGGTGACCTTTGAAGCCGTTCAAGAAAAAATTCCGCAATGTAAATGGCGCGTTCGGTGTTAACGTTAAAACTGCGGTCAAGAAATTTAAAGGTCCGCGCGCCGCGCCTTAAGAGCCTGTCCATTTCCCCAAGGAAGTTTTCAAGGGGAAATTCCCTGACTCCGGGCGCGGCGGAAACGCCCAGCCCAATCGAGCTCTGGCAAAATTCGCATCCAAAGGGACAGCCCCTGCTTGCCTCCACATAGGTAAGTTTCCGCGCAAGATCCTCGTCCGAATAGAGCCGGTAGGCGGGAAGCAGAACAGACGTGTCGGACGGCGGCGCATCAATGAATCTGGGAATGCTGCCGCCGTCCAGCGCGGCGCGGCACAGATCCCGGAACGCCGTTTCCCCTTCGCCGCGTATCACATAATCGGCGTAACGGAACAGTTCCGCGCCGGCGTCAAGCCAGGAAACTTCAGGCCCGCCAAGGACGATAACCGGCCTTTTCCGCCATGCCTTCTCCAGCGCGGCAAGCAGCCGGAGCGTTTCCGCATGATTCCAGATTGAAACCGACAGGGCAAGAATGCGCGGTCCGGCGGCAAGGACGGCCGCGATTTTTTCATCAAGACTCTGGCGCGGATTGAATTCAAGAATTTCGGCACAGTCTTCCAGTTCGCAAAGGTTGGCCTTGAGGAGGCGGAGGGCCAGCGAAGGATGTATCCATTTGGCGTTGATGGAAGAAAGGAGGATGGACTTCACGGTATGATCCTCTGGCACAAGAATTAGTAAGCCAAAGGCGCCCCGAAGAGATCCAGCGTTCCTGTCTTCCATTCCTCCATGCTGTTCATCACCAGCTTTTCGGCCTCAAGCCAGGAACCGGCGCGCGGGCCTGGAAGCATGCGGTTTGTGGAATTGGTAAAGACTATGGTTCTGCATCCCTGTTCGCGGAGCTTTGTTACATTGGCCGGGGCGTCGTCTATGTAGACATGGGCGCCGACAGCGCCTTTGTCCGCCATGAAACAGATGTCCCAGTAGGGAATGTCGTAGTTGTCGAGCCAGTCGACAGTTTGGGTAATCGTGGTCCTGTGTGAATATTTAAGAAAAAGCCGGTGGGTGATGATCCGTATGCGTATTCCCCGGTTTGAAAGTTTGCGCAGCACCGCGGAAGCGTTTGTGACAGGCTCCATGTCCCGGAATATGTGGCGCTGGGTAACGGCGAAACGGTGAAGCCGGTCGTAGCCGCCGAATTCGGCGATGTTCCATTCTTCAAGCCCGTAACCGACTTCTTCGGTAAGTGAATCAACTGGTTTGTTGAGCCATTCCGCAGCGATGCGCCGCATGGCCCCGTAGAAATTGCCCACGACGCCGTCAAGATCCACGCCAAGAATAAAACAACTTTCGTCCATGTCATTTCCCTCGGGAATCGTCTTTTGAAATAAGTATCGCCATGCTCCGGGCCATGAGCCTGTAGACGCCGGTTTGTTTGAGGCGTTTTTCGTGTCCCGGTTCGAGTATGTCTTCGGGAGAAGGAAGACTGGTGTCCACCGCCCTGACCCAGATCTTTCTCTCCGGGGCTTCGGCAATTTTGAAATCCGCGGGATCAAGAGCGGCGTTGAACATGATGAAAAAATCGTTGTCATCCCTGTCCGCAAGTATGTCCGCCTTGCTTCCGTCCATGCGCAGGGCAAGGCAATAGCCCGGCTTGTCCCACGTTGGAGCTTCCCCTTCTTCGTTATACCAGCTTATGTCGGGAATGGCGTTGTAGTTGCCGTCCCGCCCCGTGTAGAATTCGGGCCGCATAAAACCGTGATGCCTGAGGCGGAAGGCGATAATCTCTTTTACAAAACGGAAAAGCCCCGCGTTCTTTTTAACAAGGGACCAGTCATACCAGGATATTTCGTTATCCTGGCAGTACGCGTTGTTGTTTCCCTGCTGGGTTCTGCCTGTCTCATCGCCGCCGAGTATCATGGGGGTTCCCAGTGAGACCATCAAGGTAGTAAAGAAATTCTTTAGCTGCCGTTCCCGTATGGTTTCCAGAACCGGGTCCCCGGAGGGGCCTTCGTGGCCGTAGTTGAAACTGTTGTTGCTGTCGTTTCCGTCGCGGTTGTCTTCACCGTTATCGCCGTTGTGCTTGCCGTTGTAGCTGACCAGGTCTTTAAGGGTAAAGCCGTCATGGCTTGTGATGAAATTAATGGAATGAAAAGGCTTGCGTCCGTCCCTGAGGTACAGATCGGAACTGCCCGAAAGCCTGGTGGCAAGGTGCCGGGTTTCGCCGGGATCGGTCCGCCAGTAACGGCGCACGTCGTCCCGGTAGCGGTCGTTCCATTCCGCCCAGCGCCCCCCGGGAAACCATCCCACCTGATATGCGCCGCCCGCGTCCCACGCTTCGGCGATGATCTTGGTGTGGCTCATGGCCGGTTCCTGGGCTATCATTTCCAGCATGGGCGGGTTCTCCATGAGCTTTCCCTGCTGATCCCTGCCCAGAATGGAACCAAGGTCGAAGCGGAAACCGTCGACGTGCATCTCCACCACCCAGTAACGCAGGCAGTCCATAATGAAGCTGCGGACCACAGGATGGTTGCAGTTCACCGTGTTTCCGCATCCTGAATAATTCTTGTAATAGCGGCTGTTTTCGTCGAGCATGTAGTAGACCGTATTGTCAAAACCCCGGAACGAAAAGGTCGGCCCCATCTCGTTTCCTTCGGCCGTGTGATTAAAGACGATGTCAAGGATCACTTCAAGTCCCGCCTGGTGCAGTGCCCGCACCATTTCCTTGAATTCCCTTACCGCAGCTCCCGGAGAATTGTCCGATGCGTAGGATTTTTTGGGGGCAAAAAACGCCACGGTGGAATAACCCCAATAGTTGACCAAAGGCGATCCGTTTTTTGGGTTTATTTTGCGCTGCTCCTGCTCGTTGAATTCCTGAATGGGAAGAAATTCCAGGCTGGTAATTCCCAGTTCCTTGAAGTAGGGAATTTTTTCGGTTACTCCCCGGTAGGTTCCCGGATGCTGTACGGCGGAATTGGGATTTTTGGTAAGGCCGCGGACATGGGTTTCATACAGTACGCTGAACCTGAGCGGGTAATTAACAGGCGTATCTTCCTGCCAGTCAAAATCATTGTCGTCAATAACGACGCACCGGGGCAGGCTGAAAAGGTTGTTCTTGTATGAGAATGAAAGATCCCGGCCGGCCTCTTCGGGATCGTAGCCCGTACACAGTGAAAAATCCCAGCCGCCGGGATCGGTAAGTTCCTTGGCGTAAGGATCAATGAGCGCCTTGTGGTAATTGAAACGGCTTCCTTTTTCCGGAACATACGGCCCGTCTACCCGGTACAGGTAAAAGGCCCCGGCGCCGGTTCCCGGTATGTGGCAGTGCCAAATATCGCCGGTTTTGTGTTTTTCCGGGTTCAGCCTGATCTCTTCATAGGGACTGTCAGGCCTGGCGTTTTCAAAAAGAAGAAGGGAAACCGCGGTAGCATGTCTTGAAAAGACCGCAAAATTAACCCCCCGGCCGGTTATCGTGGAACCCAGAGGCAGGGCTTTCCCGGCTTCCACGCCGAATTTACCGAAGGACATATAAACAGTATATCATATTTGTGCCTTCGCGGTATACTCCTATGATTTTGGACCCCTGCACCGGCTGCACCCCAGAACGTGAACATGGGAACGCTTCCGGGGCCGCTCGAAGATCCGGGCAATAAGGATCTCGTTGTTTTTAAGGCGGGCCCCGCAGACCGGGCATATCCGGGGCCGGTCTCCTTCAAGACAGTACACACAGCCCCGCAGGTGCATGAGCCTGTCCTTTCCGTTGAACGAAGGAAAGGCTGAGGATTTTACCAGTTCCCCGTCGTCCAGCCGGGCGGAACAGACGGGACAGGTCTGCGGTGAACCGGGGAGGGCTTCTCCCTTGGGCCGTTTTCTTCCGGGGCGTTTGTGTTTTTTGGGAAATACCCTGCCGCCGCTCAGGGTAAAAAAAAGGGTATAGCCGAACCAGAGAAGGATTATTCCGGCAACAACAAGCGCCAGTACTTCAAGATATATAGCCATTGTTCCTGACCTTGCCCCGGGGTATACTGGAAGGGTGGCAATCCTGTATATTATCGGCACTCCAATAGGAAATCTGGGGGATTTGACGTACCGGGCGGTTGAGATCCTTAAAACGGCCGATGTCGTAGCCTGTGAGGATACCCGGCGGACGCTCAAACTGCTCAGTCATCTGGGTATTCAGGTAAAACTCATGTCCGTAAGGGCCCAGAACGAGCATGCTGCCGCCGAAAAAGTCATAGCCCTGCTTGATGAAGGAAAAATCGTCGCCTATGCCAGCGACGCAGGGACTCCCGCCCTGAGCGATCCCGGCTCCGCGCTGGTACGGCTTGTCTCGGCGGCGGGCCATTCCGCCCTTCCGGTTCCTGGTCCTTCGGCCTTTGCCGCCCTGGTAAGCGTCGCGGGCGGAACGGACAAGACGGTTATTTTTGAAGGTTTTTTGTCTCCCAAAGAAGGCCGGAGGAGATCCCGGCTCCAGGAACTCCTTGATACGGGGGCGGCGTTCGTTCTCTATGAATCTCCCTTCCGTATTCTCAAGCTTTTGAAAGATCTTGCCGAATTGGAAAGTACAAGGTACGTATGTGTCGGACGGGAGATGACCAAGGTGCATGAGGAGTACAGGCGGGGTTCCGCGGAGGAAATTTTCGCTTATTTTGAGGAAAAAAACAGGCAAATCGGCGAATTTTCGCTCTATGTATCTGGCAAGAAATTGAATTAACGTGTAAACTATTGGTAGGGATATGCCGATAATTGAGGCAGGCAGGATATGGGTATGATAATCGACAGGATAGGTCCTCCGGAACCCATTCAACCCGGTAAAAAGCCAGGGCGGAGTGAATCCGTTAACACAGACAATAGATCCGATGTCATAGATCTTACTTCCGCGGCGCTGGAAAAGAGCGATCTGTACCAGGCCATAGGGCTGGTTGCGTCCGCCCCGGATATCCGGGCCGAAAGGATAGCTGAACTTAAGGCCAAGATAAACGATCCGGCCTATATTAATGAACGTCTGCTTGACGCCACGGCGGATAAAATCATGGATGCTTTCGGCCTCTAGCGCCTTTGGCATCTGGCGGGCCGGGTTTGTAGCCGGGCGGCATAAACGGGCGGAACCGGGGATACATGATGTATCAGGTTCCGCCTTTTTTTTCGGTACATGAAAAAACGAAGTTCAGAGTGCGTCAAAGGAGCGGCGGCAATGGATATTGCGTTCAGGCTTGATCCGGAACTCATCATAGGGACGGATACAATAAACCGCATCGGTTTTTTCTGCAACAAGTACGGCAGCAGGGTTTTGGTGGCCACCGAACAGGTTCTATATGAAAACCAGGGCATTGAACGGCTTACGGCGGTACTGAACGATTCGGGCATTGAATCCATTGTTTTTGATGAAATTCCCGCCCAGGCTACCGCCGATGTAGCCGAAACCGCCGCCTCGCTGGCCAGGGGGGCCCGCTGTTCCGCCATAGTCGGCTTCGGAGGCCTTAAGACCCAGTCCATTGCCCGCATGGCGGCCATTCTTTCCGGTTCAAAACTGGAGGTGTTTGATCTGCTTGACGGCCGCAAAAGCGACGGCGCTTTTCTTCCGTATATTGCCGTTCCCACGACAGGCCGGGACCCTTTTCTTTTTTCCGATTACTTTATCGCCGTTGACCCCCGTGACCGTTCGGTAAAGCTGGTAAAATCCCCCGGCGGGCTTTGCGCCGCCGCCGTCATGGACGGCAATCTGTCCGAATCGCTTTCGGATAAATTTGCCGCCACCACCGCCTTTGACGGTTTTTGCGTTGCCGTGGAATCCTACTGCTCTTCCAAATCCAGTTTTCTTTCTGATGCCCTTCTGGAGCAGGCGATTTCCCTTTACACCCAAATGATGAAAAGCTACATGAATAATCAGAACGTTGATCTTGTAAGCAGCGCAACCAACGCGGGTTTTCTTATGGCTCTTGGATCGGCGGTAAGCGCCCCCGGCATAGGCACCGCCCTTGCCTACGCCCTTAACGGCCGTTTTCCGGTGGCGAAGTCCTGGTGTTCCACAGTGCTGCTTCCCTACATTCTGGAACGGCTTGTAAGCGCCAGGCCCGAAAAAATTGCCAAAGTCGCCGCCCTCATGGGCGAACCTGTGGAAGGGGCGTCAATCGCCGATTCCGCCGCCATGACCGTTGACACCATACGGAACTGCATGGGCGCCCTGCAAGTTCCCGCCCGTTTCAAGGATTTTAATCTTTCCCTGGACCGGCTTATCCCGGCGGCCGAAGCCGCCCGCAATCTGGAATTTGTCGCCTTTTCTCCCTGGACCGTTGCCGCCGAAGACGCGTTTGACATTTTGAAACAAGCCTTTTAAACAATGATTCCCCTGCATAAACTGGAACGTCTGCCCCGCCCGCTACGGCTGCGGAAAACGGCGAAGATATTCGCCGAAACGGAAAACCGCCTCTGTACGGCGGAGCCGGGCGCGGTTATGGACATGGCGTATTTTTCCGGCGTTCTTGAAATGCTGATCCGGGACGGGGCTTTTCCGGCCGCCGTCCTTAAGGCGCTGGGTGAAGCCCGCGAGATTTTTTGCGGGGAAAAAGACGCCGGGTTTGGTTCAATATACTCAAACGAATCGCGGGGCCCGCGCATCCGCCGCGCCGTTAATGCGGTGCGTCATATTCTTCTTGCGGAGACAGGACGCTTTCCCTCGGACTGGGATCTGATTGACGGGAAAGGCTCCCTTGATCCCGCGCGGCGGCGGCCCTTTGCGGGAATGCAGGTGTATCTTGAAGATATACGTTCCCCCTTTAATGTCGGGGCCATGTTCCGCGCCGCGGAATCGTTTGGGGCGGAAAAAATCTGGCTTTCCCCCTTTTCCGCCGATCCCCGGCACAAACGGGCGGAACGGACCGCCATGGGCGCTGCCGCCGTTCTGCCTTGGGAACGGACGGAAACGATGCCTCCCGGCCCCCTGTTTGCCCTTGAGACAGGCGGCGCGGATATAGGCCGTTTTTCTTTTCCGCACCGGGGCGTACTCGTAGCGGGCAGTGAGGAACTGGGAGTAAGCCCCGCCGCATTGGCCGCCGCGGACGCATCGCTTGGACGGGTGTCCATTCCCGTTTTCGGCGTCAAGGGAAGCCTCAATGTTTCGGTAGCTTTTGGTATTGTAATGCACGCCTGGGCGGCCGCGCTGGAATGGCCCGCGAACGTATGAAATTTCATGCTATTCTGCCTGAATTAGCCCTGATAATAGAGTTGTTTAGTAACCAACCGGGTTACTAAACAAGTCAAATATCCTTTGCGCGCCGGTCATATTATGATATAGTAATTGGTGTCCGGGGATTATATAGGCGGTTTGTCTGGGTAAAGAAATGTTTCTTTTTAGTGGTTTATCAGTTAAACATGGTGTTGATTTGGAACAAAATTTTCATATTGGTTTTTGTATCATTATGTTTTGCTAAAACAGAGATAATTATTTCTGATTGTCAATTTGTCAAGGAAGGGTTAAATATAATAGAAGAAATAATCCCTGATCAAGTTGTTGTTTACCAAGAAGCATTTCATCAACATCAGTTCTTCCATCGGGGTCTGTGTATACCAGGCAAATGGGGTTGGAAAGAGAAAACAAGTATATCATTTTAAGGTATATTCCGAAAGCCATCACCGCGACCTTCTGTCCGCCAAGGCATGGGAAGCTGGCAGCTTGTGGCTGCACCGGGGAAAACCGCCGCGTCTATAGACCTTTACCCCGGAAAAATCTATACTTAAATCATGATTTATCTTTTTCGGGAGATGTTATGACAACCGAAAGGCTCAACCCGCTTAACGATTATTTGTTCCGTAAAGTCATGGGAGAGAAAGGAGACGAGGAGCAGCTTTTGTCCTTCCTGAACGCGGTCCTGAAACGGGAAGGGAAAAACAAGCTCGTTTCAATCGAGATTATTGAGAACCGGAATCTCACGGCTGAAATTATAGGCGACAAAACCAGTATCTTGGATGTACGGTCAAAAACAGGAGACGGGACACGGATAAATGTGGAAGTGCAGCTGCGTAATCTTGGGAACATGGACAAGAGGAGCCTCTTTTACTGGAGCCGTGAATATTCCAAAGGGCTGGAGGCAGGCCGGGAATATCAGGAATTACCGGCGGTCATAGCGGTCAATATAATTGATTTTGAACTTATGCCGGATACGGATTACCACAGCAGTTTTCATCTATGGGAAGACACGAGGAAAGGAGTGATGTTAACGGACGCGCTGGAGATACATTTTGTGGAGATGGCGAAGTTCAGGAAGGTGAAGGAAAAAGACATAAAGAACGATGCGTTACAGCGGTGGCTGGCGTATTTAGACAGGGAGAGTTCTGAAGGGCTGGTGGAAGAGGTAATGAGGATGGACAGAGGGATACAGAGGGC
>JAISAQ010000077.1 GCA_031266775.1 Treponema sp. | reverse complement strand
GTCATCGCCCTTGAAACGCAGGATATTATCTATACCGGAATCGCCGTGGCGGCCATTTTCAGCCCCGTCTATTTTTCGATTTTCCTGGACAAGATCCGGGACATCCGCCTTGCGAAATAGGGAGGTCTCATGCTCTATGTATACCTTGCCATAGCCGCCCTTATCCTGCTTTTGACACTGGCCCTTGTCATCGCCATTAAAATCGCCGCCCGGAACGGCAAAGAGGCGAAGGCGTACAAGATCGCCCTTGACAAAGCAAAAAAAGAGTTGTGGCAGTTACTGGAATACCAGAAAAAAACTAAGGAGGCGCAAGCCAATGCGGATGAAAAAAAGAAGGCCATTCATTCAGGCGATAACGCTGCTGATTTTGCTCACAGCCTCGACCTGCTCCACAATGCCGCAGGCGGAAAACCGCCAGAGCGACCCGCTTCTTGACTTTCCCGCCTTCCCGGACCCCTTTGACGGCGAAGGGAAACCGATACCGGTTCTTGAGGGGGAAGCCGTGAAAATCCCTCTTTTCTACTGGCGGTCAATTACGGAATACGTCATTGACGTGGAAAAAACGCAGGAGCAGTACGAAGCGTGGCAAAAAATCTACATAACCCCTTGACCTTAACATTTCACTGGTAAACGATAGAGATAACATGCAACGAAACGGAGATCGGAGTATGTTTGAAAGAAGTCCTTTATGCCGCCGACCCGGCGTGGATTAAAGAATATCTCGACGACCGGATAAACGCGCGGGCGGAAGAATTCAAAGCCGCCAGGGAGATTATCACCGTCGTCAATCCTGAAAGCCCCCAGGCAGTTGACGAAATATATTCCCGCAACGGTGATGAGGCGGTTATCGCCGTAACCGGCCCGCTCTCCAATTCCGGCCCCGATGCCTGGGACAAAATCATGGGCTATGGGGGAACTTCTTACCGAACCATTATTGCCGCGATAGACCGTGCAAAAAGCGATCCTTCGGTATCTGCTATCACGTTTGCCATTAATAGTCCTGGCGGGGAAGTAGATGGTATAGACGCCGTGTGGAATGCCCATGCCGCCGCCGGGAAAAAGACGGCCGCTGTTGTTTCAGGCATAATGGCTTCCGGTGCTTACTGGCTGGCCGCCCCCGCAGGAAAAATACTTGCCTCATCCCCCACCGACCGCATAGGTTCCATCGGCGTCCGCGCCGTTACCATTGACACCTCCGGCCTTCAGGAAGCTATCGGTGTAAAAAAAATCGAAATCATCTCCAAAAACGCCCCCTTAAAAAGCGGCAACCTGAACAACAAAGAAGTACGGGAAGGCTTGCAGGCGGAGATTGACGCTATGGAGCGCATTTTCTACGCCCGTGTCTCCGAGGGCCGCGGCGTAACCGGCGAACACATAGCCGAACACTTTGGCAAAGGCGGCTTACTCGTGGCGTCAGATCCGTCTCCCGAACACGAAGACGCTATCCGCTCGGGTATGATAGACGGCCTTGCGGAGGGCCATTTCAGAAGCGCCGCCGGCCGCCCGCTGTCGGCGCAGGAACAAAAAGAAATTATCTCCGCCATTGAAGACTCCATGAAGCCCGGCGCAAAGTTTTTCTCCTCCGGCGGCAAAGAACTGCCCCCCCCCGAGTGTGAAGAAACCCGGCGGGAGATTATCAGCATCGTGAACGAAGCCTCTTGCGAGGCTGAACATACCCCCGCCCAGGCGGGAAACAGGGAGGATAAAGCCATGACTTTATCAGAATTCTTGGCGCAGAATCCCTCCGCGAAGACGGAACTCGACCATCTCAAGGCCGGGGCCCGGACTGCCGGACGGGATGAAGCGGGCGCGGAATTTTCCGCGAAGGTTGAGAGGATGCTCGGGGTGATAACCTCCAAAGCGTATCCCGACGCCATCAAATCGCTTGCCGGGGACGTGCTGGCCGGAAAGAAAGGCATCGACGCCTTTGACGCCGCCGTAGCCGTCCATGACACCCAGAAGGAAGCCGCCGCTTCCGCCGCCGCGCAGGCCGAAACCGAAGCCCTTGGCGGTGTAACGGGCGAAGCGCCCGACGGTAAAGCGGCGGGAGAAAAAGAACTTGACGCTGCCGTCAAGGCGGAACTGGACAAAAGGAGGAACGCACATGCCTAACCCCAGCGGAACCTTTACCCCCGACAATCTGCTCGGAGGGGCTTTCCCCCGCGTAACGGGCACGGGAACCATCGTATCGGGCGCGGGGGCGCTTGTCCGGGGAACCGTCCTCGGGCAGATTACCTCAGGCGGAAAACTCAAGACGGTAAACTCCGCGAACACCGACGGAAGCCAGACGCCCTACGCCGTGCTTGCCGAAGACGCCGACGCCTCAAGCTCCGACGTTCAGGCCGCCGTCTTCCTTACGGGCGAGTTCGACGAGAACCGGCTTGTGTTCGGTGGAAGCGACACCGTGGCGACCCACCGCAAGGCGCTCCGGGCGCTGTCGGTTTTCCCCAAACCGGCCCTTCCGGCGTAATTTTCGGGCGGGCGGAACGTCGGGAGACGTACCCAACCCGCATATTTAACAGCTTGAAAAACTAACGCCGGGAGGCGTCAGGAAATGCTAAACGAAATAAATTTATACGACACCAGGCGGATGCTCGCGATTCTCGAAGAGCTTCCGCCCGAACCTACTTTTCTGCGGAACGAGTTTTTCCGCAACACCGTCCAGAGCGACACCGACAGCATCGACATTGACATCGTCAAAGGCCGCCGCCGGGTCGTCCCCTACGTGCGCCCCGTACAGGAAGGGGTAATCATCGAGCGGGACGGATTCTTCACCAATACCTACAAAGTCCCCTACATCAAAATCAAAAGGGCAAGCGAAGCCGACAGATACATCCACCGCGCCGCCGGGGAAACCCCGTACACCGCCGGAGGCCCCGCCGCCCAGGCCGCCCGCGAACTCGTGCGGGACTTCGCCGACCTCAAAGGCGACATTGCCCTTGAGGAAGAGCGCCAGGCTGCCGAGGCCGTTTATACCGGCAAGGTAACCATACGCGGCGAAAACGGCGCGGCCTTCCAGAATATCGACTTCGGGCTTCCCGCCACCCACAACGAGACCCTCACCGGGACCAACAAATGGAGCGACGACAGCCAGGAGAAAAACGAAATCCTCGCCTTTCTCCGCGCCAAACGCCGCCTCCTGGTTACGGATTCCGGCATATCCCCCACGGACATCGTGGTCGCCACCGACGTATCGGACGTGATCATCAGCAAGTTCGACCCCAACAACGAAACCTCCGGGCTTTCCTCCATCCGTGTTGACCGGGGGCAAATCGACATCCGAAACCTCCCCAACGGCGTAACCTACCTGGGCTTTTTCAAGGAACTCGGCGTTGACTTCTGGGCCTACGACGGCACCTACACCGACCTTGACGGAACCGTGAAGCCCTACGCCCCCGCCGGGAAAATCGCCATGTTAAGCCGCAACGCCCGCTTTGACCGGAACTACGGGGCCATCAAAAACTATCACGGCAATTTCGCCGCCGTCCCCATATTCCCCCTCTCGTGGATTGAAAACGACGGCCGGGCCAGATTCGTCCAGATCGAATCCGCCCCGCTCTATGCCCCGCACCAGGTGGACGCCCTGTACGTGGCGCAGGTTCTGTAAAGGAGGAACCCATGAAATTGGAAGTATTGCCCGGAACCAGATTGTCTCCGGAAAGAAAACCTACGGCCCCGGCTCGGTCGTTGACTACAGCGAAGATGAAGCCGGCCGCCTCATCAGGCTCGGCGTGGTGAAAGCGCTAGTCGAAAACGACTATAAAAAGCCGCCTGATCCGCCTCCGCCGCCCCAAAAGAAACCGGGAGCGAAGGAATAACCCGTGCCCCTGAACCTCCGGGCGCTGGCGGCGCGCGACCTTGAAACCACCATCGAGGGCGAATTCGGAATCCCCGTAACCCTCTTCACCCCCGACGGGCAGCGTATCACCCAAACCGTGGACGGCCGCCCTCTCAAGGGACAGGTTTTATGGAGCCAGCCGTCCGTAAACCCCGAAACCGGGGAACAGGCGGCGGCCTACGCCCCCGTGGTCGTTCTCCGCCGCGCAAGCCTCTCCCGTATCCCCGCTACCGGGGAAAAATGGGGCGTGCTTATCCCGGACGGCCCGCGGGAAGGCGCCGCGGAGACTTCCTATCTGCTCGACGCCTCATACGCCGTCGAAGGCGGGAAGTCCCTCGGGAAAGTCCGCCTGCCCCTTGTCCGTGCGGAGGAGGCGTCCCCGTGAAAGCCTTCGCCCTGAAACAGTCGTTAATCAGCCTCCTCGCCGCCGCCAGTGAAGGCCGGTACAACGTCCTCGGCGTTCAGAACCGCAAGACAGATGCCGAGGACGTGCGCCTGATTCCGCAAGTAACAGTCGCGTATACACAGGGAAACTTCCCAGAAGCCTCCTCGTCCATTAACGGCCCGTATCAACACGAAGCCACCCTTGAAATCCGTGTCCTTGCCGGGGCCGTGGCGGGCGTGAATCTTGAGGTGTTGAAAAACAAAGACGCCACCGACGAAGAACGGGCGCAGGCCTTAGCCGCCTCCGGGAACGCGACCGTAAAGGCCGACGCCCTCGCCGAGGAAACCGTGGCCCTGCTTTTCGATGTTATCATGCGCCCGCAAAACAAAAAGCTCGGCACGGGCGAAGACGCCGGGCGATGGATAACGGGCGTGCGCAAATACGACCCCCAGCCGCAGGGCGCTATCGTACTTGTGGGGGCGGTCATAACGATAACGTGCCAGGTGACGGAATACACCACGGAGGAAACAGGCGTACCGGCCACGGAAGGCATACACCACACCATTGATCTATCCGCCGACCCCGGGAACATCCCGGAAGGCCAAGGCGTACAGGTGTTCGCCCCGAAACCGTAATTTGGGCGGCCCTCATGTCGTGATGACAGCATGGGCCGCATATTTACTGCTTACCGTCGTGAGACGGAAAGGAATATCCCTCATGGGAATCATAACTGATCAGTCCATAGCTGCGGGTCTTGGCGTCAAAGTCCGCAACATCGTCCTCCAGGCTGGCGCCGCCGTAATGCCGCGAAAAATCCTGATTATCGCCACGCCCAACGCCGCCCAGGCCGCAAGCGTCCCGATAAACCAGCCCTTTTTAGTTTTATCCCCCGAAGAAGTGGCGGGTATCACCGGGACAGGGGGCATGGCCCACCGCCTCGCCATCGCTTCATTCCGGGGGAGCAGGTCCAGCGTGCCTACGTATCTCATGCTGGAGGAAGACGCCGGCGGGGCCGCCGCCGCGACGGGGTCGGTAGCCCTTGTCGGCGGTACCCACGGTGTAGGCATGATTGCGCTCTACATCGCCGGAAAGTTCTATGCCATTTTCGTAGCCGCCGCCGACACGGTTGAGCAGATCGGGGCCGCAATCGCCGCCGCCGTTACCAAGGACAGCTCGTGCCCCGTAACCGCCGCAAGTGACGAAGGAACCGTGACCTTTACCTCGAAGTCCAAAGGCCCCTGGGGGAACGGGATCACCATCGCCGTAAACCAGCGGCCCGGAGACGGCGAAACAACCCCGTCAGGGCTCACCGTTACCATTACCGCCATGTCGGGCGGGGCGGGCCTTCCGGGCCTTGACACCGACCTTCCCCTTGCCCTCGGTTCCGGGGACAGCGCCAACGAAGCGCACTTTACCGACGTTATCCACGGCTACGGGAAAGACACTTCCATCCTCAACGCCCTCTCGCAATACGTGGGCGAAGGCAACGAAAACGTGGCCCTCTACAGCGACACCATCGCCCGCCCGTTCCGTTCCCTTACCGCCGATGTGAGCGCCGCCAGTACCGCCCTCGCCGACCTCATCGCTTTCACCGGTGACCGCAAACTCGACCGGACATCGGGCGTGGTTGCCCGTCCCGGTAGCCTTACGCACCCGTCGGAAATCGCCGCCGAAGCGATGGGCTACATGGCCTTCCTCAACGCCGATTATGCCGAACTCGGATACTGCGACGCCGTGCTTTCAGGCGTAGACCCCGGACTTGCCGCCCGGCAGCAGGGCCTTGACTGGACAACCGAGTACGCCAACCGCGACCTCGCCGTGCATAACGGCATAAGCCCGGCGATTATCTCAGACGGCGCCGTGAAGCTCCAGAACGTGGTGAGCTTTTACCGCCCGTCGAACCTCCCGGAAACCTCCTACTGTTTCCGCCGTATGCGGGACATCTCGCTGGTACAGAACATCATCTACAACTACAAGCGGGTTTTCGGCTCCGAAAAGTGGACGAACTTCACCGTGGTGGAAAACACCGCCAACGTGCAGAACGCCAAAAACCGGGCGAAGGCTCGGGATACGGAGATGGTAAAAGACGACCTCTTGAAACTCGTCACCGACTTTACCTCCATGGCATGGCTTTTCAGCGCCGCCCCGAGCGTCGCCGGGCTTAAAAAGCCGGAGGCCGTAACGCTCCGGGAAAACTCAAGCGGTTTTAACACCAAAGTTCCCTACGTCCTTTCGGGCGAGGGGAATATTCTCAACCACGAAGTAGACCTCGATACTTCATTCGCTATCATGGCGACCCTGTAAGGAGGCGGATATGAAAGGCAAATACATGGGAATACCGATTTTTTTTGACCCGCAAACAAACGGGGTAAAAGGCCGTAATGCTTTCTGCGAATTTCTTTTGGCGATTGCGATATGGCTCGACGCGAACATCATCATGCCGTTTTTAGGTCTCGATGATTTTCAGATTGAGATTGAGAGGGGGCAGTAATATGAAAGACCTTCCCGGAACCCCGGAAAAACTCGTACTTGACGGAAACACCTTTTTCTACATGGCCGATGCCGACCCGGCCTACGGGCAGCCGGAGTGGCAGAACAACGGCCTCCCGCACTCAGGCGGCACCATGCGCCAGATGGTGAGGCGCGACACGGGCTCCACCGGCCACACGGTAAAAGCCAACGGGGATGAACTGCAAATCCTCAAATCGCTTCAGGAACGCCCGGAGAATTTCCCCATCGCGTGGTACAACCGTGCCGGGGACTGCTACCGCTGTACGGGCTTCATCAATTTTGACACCGCCAGCGCCCAGAACGGCAGCGTCGAACTCGCCCTTTTCCCCGAAAACGACTGGACGTTTTTCGGGGGGTAATTATTACAGGAGGAAGATATGGGTATGGGAAAGTGGTATCAGGCAAAAAAAGAAAAAGAATTCAGGTTAAGCGAAGAAGCGGGGCAGGCCGCCGTGCTTGAATTCCTCAACTTTTACGGCGTGGAGCTTGAGTTTGCCAGGGACGCGGAAGAGAGCGCCGACAAAAGCCTTGACGCCATGCGGGACTATTACCGCATGGGCCTTCTTGAAAACAAACACGACGAAAGCCTCGGTTTTTGCGTGGTTCAGCACCTCGTCTCCGGGCAGACCCTGACGTACCGGGAGATGAAAGGCTCCGACCGCCTTGCCGCCGACCGCTTTGACGCGAAAACCCAGCTTAACGAAAAAGCGAACGCCATTCTCGGGAAGCTCTCGGGGCTGGGGGATGACGCCATTATGATGCTCATGCGGGACGACCGGAAAGCGGCGGTACTGGTTGCTACCGTTTTTTTCTTTGTCTAGGGCGGCTTGGCAACATGGTTTTCGACGCCGGAACCGCCGCCCGCTTTGTTAATATACACGCGCTGGAAGAAATGAAATTCAGCTCTCTCAGTTGGTGGTATCCCGCTACCCGCAGGTACGCGAAAATGGTAAGGAAAGGGGAAGTCCTGTAATGGCCGTAAAATTTGCCGTGCCAATCGCGCTCTCACTTGTCGACAGCATGACCCCCAACATGGCAAAAGCCGCCCACGGCGTCAACAAGTTCGCCGTCGGTGCCCGCGCCGCGTTCCGGTCTATCGTGCCGGAAGCGTCCCGGCTCAATGATGTTATCAAAAGCGTTGCTCTCGGGAACCTTTTGAGTACGGGTATTACCAAAGTTGCGGGACTGATAAAAAGCAACATCGGAAGCGCCATAAACTACGCCTCGGACATGATAGAAGTCCAGAATGTGGTAAACACCGTTTTCGGAAACTCCACCGCCGCCATAAACGAATTCGCCAAAAGCGCCACCGACAGTTTCGGGCTTACCGAACTACAGGCGAAAAAGTTTTCCAGTACCATCGGCGCGGTTTTCGGCGGCATGGGCATACAAGGCGACGCGCTTACGGACATGTCGACAAGAATAGCCGGGCTTGCCGGAGACCTCGCCAGTTTTTACAACCTCGATATTGATACCGCTTTCAACAAACTTAAAAGCGGTATCACCGGGCAGTCGGAACCGCTGAAACAGCTTGGCATTATCATGAGCCAGGCGAACCTCGAAGCCTTTGCGATGAGCAAGGGCATGAAAACGGCATGGAAGGACATGAACCAGGCGGCGCAGACAACGCTCCGGTATCAGTTTATTTTGGAGAAAACCGCCCTCGCTCAGGGGGATTACGCCAAACCGATTGATTCGTGGGCGGTCTCGAGCCGCAACCTGTCAAACTCCGTTGGCGAAATGATGGGTAAACTGGCGGCGGGCCTTATTCCCGGCCTCATACAAGCCGCCGATTACATTACCGGCATAGTGCGCCGGGTAAGCGAATGGGCCGACGCCAACCGGGAGCTTATCGCTATAAAGGTGAAAGGGTTTATTGAGGGCGCAATTACCTGGATTAAACGTCTTATCCCTCTGCTGAAAACGGGATACAAGTTCATCAAAGAATGGGGACCGGCGGTACTTGCCGCGTATGCCGCCTTCAAGACGTTCCAGACCGCGAGCACCATTCTTGACGGCGTTTCCGTCGCGCTTAAATCATATCAAAAAGCACAGGAACTCGCCGGATTCGCGACCGCTGCGACAAAAACCGCCGCTCAGGCGGCCACGGTGGCTCAATGGCAACTAAACGCCGCCGCCGCCGCGTTCCCCGTGGCGATAATCGCCGGGGCGGCGATAGCCATGTGGAAACTGGCCGACAGCGCGGCGAAGGCGTATAACCAGGTAAACGCCGCCGTTCCGGGGTCTAAAGGATACAACAATATGAACCCGCGCGCCCAGCGGAAGTTATGGGCCGATTATAACGCGAAACGGTTCCGCAATGCCGACTGGCGGCCGACGGATGAAGACCCGCAGGAGTTTGAGCGTAACGCGCGCGGCATGTTCGTGCTGAAACAGGAAGGCCCGGACGCTACCTATGGCGAAAGCGGCATGAGCGAATGGGAAAAACAAACGCTCAAAAAACAGGAAGAAATGGACGAGTGGCTGAAACGCATCGCCGCAAACACCGAGCCGGAAGACGGCCCCGCGAAATCCCTGAACTACAGCCTCGCAGGAATCGGGGACATCTGGTCAATAGTGAGGCAGGGGATATAACCCCCAATTTGCTTACCGCCGGGAAGGCGGAAAGGAGACGGCATGCAGGCATACGACGACGTATACGGAACGCTGATAGAGGGCTCATGGCCCAACGTACTGGCGGTAAACGCCTCCGGCCCCACGGCCACCGACGGGACGCCCTACACGGCGGAATTCATCAACGACCTCTGGGGCGCCCGTGAAGACCTCATGAACCGCGCGGGGCTCCTCCCCAACTCCGTCACCGAAGCCCCGGGCGCTTCGCAGTTCACCGAAGCCCTCCGCCGGGGAGCGGGTATGCCGCCGGGCGTCATCCTCCACAGCGCCGCCAACCCCGCGCGCCTTGCCGTCTGCCGCTTTCTCCCCCTCGAAGGCCAGATAATCCCCATTGACGGCGCATACTCCGAACTCGCCGCCGCCGTGTACTGCGGTGACGCTTTGAACGATACCGCCGGGGCGTACTACAAATGCGATTCCGGAGGAAACCGGGACGTTGACGGGACGTACATGGTACTCCCTGACGCGCGGGGGGTATTCCTGCGGGGGACGGGCTCACAGACAAGAACCGTCAGCTGGACGGATACCGCCGGCACGGCGCACTCGGCAACCACAACCTATGACGGCGGGAACACGGGGGACTGGCAACAGGACAGGATACGGGACTTAAAAGGCTCATTTACGCCGTGGGCTGGAGGCCTAAATACGACCGGCATAGTACGCACTGGAGAATCCGTATCAAACAACAGGGCTTCATCAGGTTCCTCCGCTGTTGCAACAGTAGAAATCGATGCTTCCCTTGATGTGCGTACCGGCCCCGACAACGCCCCCGCCAGCACATCCGCCCAAATCTGTATTACATATTAAGGAGGCCCTCATGAAAAACATCTACCACGAAACCATCGGCGCATACAGCGTAATCACCGCCGTTACGCCGCCCGCCATCGACCCCGAAGCCGCCAAAGCCGCCGCCGCCCCGGCGCTGGCCGCGAGCGCGGAATGGGAACGGGTGAAAAGCGTCCAGCTTAAAATCGCCGCCGCCCGGAAAGAGGCGCGGGGAAAAGCCGCCCTCGCGCGGGAGGCGGAGGAAGCGGGAAACGAAGCCAAGGCAAAACAGTATGCCGCTGAATGGCACGCCGCGCACGCCCGTATCCCGGCGCTGGAGGAGGAATTAAAACCCCTCCTTGACGCTTACGAAAAAAAGCGGGAAGCCCTTTTCATGGAAAACCCCGCCTATTTTCTCCCCGGCCCCGGCGCGGTACAGGCCAGCGATGAGGAGGCCGCCCCGCTTGAGGCAAAACTCGCCGCCCTCAAGGAGCATGAAAAACTCACCCTTGAAGGAGAGGTAATCCCCGACTACCGGGGCGTTGAATACTGGCAAAAAACAGGCGGTGTGTGGGTAAAAACAAAAATAGAAGACATCGGTATAGGCCTCCCCGGAGACGCCATACTTCCCGGTTCCCTCAGCGAAGCGGTCCTGACGGAAATCGCCGCGCAGGAGGAAGCCGCCCGTATCGCCGGCCTGACGCCGGAACAGAAAGCCGCCGGGAAACAGGCCAGCCTTGATGCATTGGCCGACGAAGCCGCGCGCCTTGAAAAGCGGGCGCAGATACAGGGGAACGACTTTGACGCCGCAGCTTGGTACGGAGAGCACAAGACAGCCGTCGAGGCGAAGTACGCATGAAAACAGTTACCGTTATTTCCCTTGTAATACCGGCGCTGTTTTTCGGGGTTTACGCCATGCTTTTGGAATTCAGGGGAATGAACAATTTCGATCAAGTAGGTCTTGCGACTCTGTTTGGCATATTGGCTTTTTTTGCGGGGAGATAAATGAGCTGGCAGGACCGATTGCGAGGCTTTATAGAACTCACTTCCCCTTCCGGCGTGACCTTCCGCCCGAAATGGGCCGGAGACAGCGTGTCCATCGAAAAGCGGGTAAACCGCCAGCAGCTTTACAACATCGACAAAGAACTCGCCGACGACCTCGGGGTTAATTCCCGCAATTATCCCCTGACCCTGTACTTTGACGGCCCGGAAAATGATGTAGAGGCCCGCGATTTTGAGAACGCCCTCTGCGATCCCGGTTATCGCGGCCCTTGGACTGTCATCCACCCTGTCGAAGGACTTCTCCGCCTCCAGCCTCTCTCCTCCGCCCGCGAAACCCAGCCCGTAACTTCCGGGAACATCACCGTAGTAAGCACCGAGTGGATGGAGCCCCTTGAGGATCAGGCGGGCCTAAGCTCCGAAGACGCCGCCTCAAAAATCGCCGCCGCAGCCGAAGCCGTAAACGCCGCCGCCGCCGCAGATATGGCAAAGGCCGATACTTCGCTTTTATCCAGCGTCAAAGCCATCGGGAATAAAGTCAAACAGGCCATGCGGGAGGTGTCGAAGCAAATCAAAGCCGTGAACTCCCGGATAAACCAGATACAGAATACGATCAACGACATCGCCAATTCCGTGCAGATGAATGTGGCGGAACTTTCAGGCGCCGTCATCCAGCTTGTGGAATCCCCCGGCCTTATCATCGGGAACATCCAGAGCCGTATCCAGTCCTTCACCCGCATGGGGCGGCAGATTATGGGGGGCTTGTCCGCCGCCGGTGAAATGACCGCCGCCCGGATAAACTCCGTCCTTACCGGGGAACTTTTCCTCAACGCCGTCACCGCCGGCATGGCGCTTTCCATCATTGAGGAACTCCCCCAAACCCGCCCCGAAGCCCTCTCCGTGTTATCGCAATACCGCCAGTTTTCCCGCGAAACCCGGGACGCCCTTGACGCCCTCGCCAAAGCCTCCGCCGGGAACCGCTTTGACAAACAGTATTTCCCCCGCAGGGAAAGCGCCGAAGCCATAGCCACTCTTGACGCCGCCGTTACCCGGTATTTAATCTCGATTTTGTTTGATCTCCGGGTAGAGCGGACAATCGTTCTTGACCGCCCGAGGGCTCCTTTGGAAATCGCCATAACGGAATACGGGGCCTCCTCCGGAAACGCCGATGAACGGTATGAATACTTTTTGCGGACAAACAATCTGCATGGAAACGACATCCTGCTTCTGGAAGCGGGGAGAGAGGTGAAGATTTATGCCTGAAATATCCGGCCTTCCTGTGCAGGGCCAGAATTATGTCGTAAAAAACGGAGACACCCTTACCTCGCTGGCCATACAAGCCTACGGGCGGGGCATACTCTGGTCAAAGATTTTCCACGCCAACAGCGTTATAACAAATCCAGATTTTATCCTGCCGGGATGGACGTTATTTATCCCGCCTGAGAACGAAGTAAAACAGGCGGCGGTACGCTCACGTGAAAACCGCTACGCCGGAGCCCCCAAAGGCTCGGTGATATTGACCGCCGGCGAAGGCAGGAACCGGCGGGAAGTACCCACCATTCAGGGCCGCTTCTCCTATGCCCTCGATATGTTCGCCTCGCTGTGGAACGCCGAAATCCCCTGGCGCAAAGGCAAAGACCCCGCCCTTGACGCGCTCCTGAAACGCGGTTCCTACGCCGCTTCCGAACTCTACCTCGGCGGTTCCCTCGTGGGCACGGGGCGCCTCTACGCCCGTGAAAACACCGTTACCCCTACGGGAACCGGGAAAAGCCTTGAGTTTTACAGCACGACCGCCGACCTTGTGGATTCCTCCCTTACCCCGAAATGGTCTGAAATCGCCGGGAGCAACCTGAAGCAAATCGCCGAAACCGTGCTTGTGCCGCTCGGCTTCGGCGTGGACTTCCGGGGAGATCCCGGCAAAGCCTTTGAGCAAATCGGGCGTAACGGCGTCGAGACCGTGGCGAAGTATTTTCAGCGCCTCGCCGCCCAGCGGGGGTTTTTCGTATCGTGCAACGAATACTCGGACGTGGTTTTCCAGCGCATGGTCAAAGAGGGCTCCCCCGTAGCCCGCTTTGAGGAAGGCGTTACCAAAAACGCCCTTGAATACAAAGCCAAGTTCGACGACCGCAGCCGGTTCCGAACCTATCTGGCATACGCGCAGTCAGGCGATAACACGGCAAAGGCCACGCAAGAGGCAACGGACAAGGCCGTACCCGGAATACGGCAGCTTGTCTTTGAGGCCCCGGAGTGCGACCCGGATCTGATTTTTGACGCGGCCGCGTGGGCCATGATTAAAACCATGCTGGAGGCTTACAGCTTTTCGCTTCCGGTCGTTGACTGGTATTCCGACACTGGCGAGTTATGGAAACCGAATGATGTTGTAACCGTGAAAAGCTCGTCGCTGGATATTGATGATGAAAAAGAGTTTATCATCCGTCAGGCGGAATTCGCCTGGGGGCCTTCGGGGAGAAGCGCCACGTTATCGCTTGTGCCGCCCTTATGGGTAGAGGGGAACGAACTGAAGGGGGTATGGGAATGAAAAAGGAATTAAAGCCGCAGGGAATACGAATGAACTGTAAGGCGTGCGGAAAACATACTATAACCAATTTAGATGAAGATGTTAAAAAAACATCGAAAGGCTGGAAAGCGCTTCCGGGACCTTGCGGGCTTGGGCCATATTGCCCGGCGTGCATAAAAAAATACAAACTGGAGGCTTTATCGTGATCGGCACCATATCCGGCAAGCCATGGATAGACCGAGCAAAAAACGGCCGCACGAAGGTCGTATTCCTTCAGGTCAAATTCGCCCTCGACGGCGACGTGCGCACGGTACAATATTTTCCGGGCTCCGGCGTTGACGACGTGCCCTGCGACGGCGACATTGTGGAAGTGATCCGTGACGGCGGAATACTCCAGGTTGTAAGCATAAAAGATAAAGCCGAGCCCCGGCGGGAATCAGGCGAAAAAGAGCTGTACGCCCGGAACGCGAACGGAAACCGGCTGGCGGATATACTCCTTGACAAAGACGGCGGCGCGGAAATTTCAAGCGCCTCCCCGGAAGGTGACCGGACGGCGTCCCTCAACCTGAAACCCGGCGGCGAAGCGAATTTGTCAAGCGCCACGGCGGCGGGGAAACAGGCGGACATAACCCTCGGCGTTTCCGGGGCCGCAATCGCCGCCATGGCGGCGGGGCAGCTTGCCGCCGCCCATACGCTGAAACCGTCCGGCACGCAGTACCTCGGAAACACCCTCGCCGGGCAGGACGTGTTTACCGTTATGGACACATGGCTCACGGCGCTTGTCAAGGCTCTGAATATCGCCACGGGAACCGACCCGCAGGTACAGCCGCCGCCCACGCAGGACCCCGGAGCCCTCGCCGCTTTTATTTCAATACTCGCCGCTACGGCCGCCCTGCAAACGCAATGGGCGTTAATTTTCGATCCCGTTCCGCCCGTACCGGAACCGCCTGAAGGAGGAGAGGCATGACCGACATTTTTGAAGGCGACCCCCGTATCGTACTGACCGCAAACGGAGCCGATCTCAATTATCGCGGAGGGCAGCCAACTATGGACACAGGCGTTGAAAACACCGCCCTTATCTCGCTTTTCACGAAGCCCGGCTGGCCGGGGAATATCTTCGCCCCGCCTGAAAACCGTATCGGGAGCGATTTTGAGGACACCTGCCGGGGGAGTATTACGCTGCGGAAACTTTTGGATATTGAGAATTCGGGCCGGAGGGCCCTGACCTCAAAGACCTTCCCCGATGTAACGGTTGACCTTAGCAATCCGGCGTCTGACAATTTACGCATACATACAACGCTCGGGCCCGGCGGGGCGTTAAACCTTGTCCGGGAAGGGGCGCTCTGGAAAAACCAGGCCGCAGATCCGGCATACCGGAAAGTTGTAAAAGGAGCCGTTTAATGCCATATATTGAGCCCTCCACTCAGGAACTCGCCGACCGCAATCTCGCCAACATAGAGGCGCGGCTGAACCAGAATACGCCCCCCGCTGAAAAGGCGTTTAACCGGGTTATCTCCGCGATGGAAGCGATGAGCGGCAAGGGCCTTTACGCTTTCGCCAGAGACCGCGCCGAAGCCAATCTCGCCCTCACCGCCGACGCCGATTCCCTTTCTCTTATCGGCGCCGAGTACGACATTACCCGCGTCCCGGCGAAGGCATGGGAGGGCCTCCTCCGCTTCCTTATCCCCGACGGTGAAACCCTTTCCATGTCTACGGTTTTTTTAGGTCCCCAAGGCCTCCGTTACACCGTTACCGCCTCCGCCACGGCCCCGCAGGGTTCCCCCGGATCGGGCGCCCTGGCCCCCATCGTATGCGAAATCGACGGGCCGTCCGGAAACCTCGCCAGGGGGGATACGCTTCCCATCCAGACCCCTATTGCCGGTTTCCCGCAGACCGCGCAGGCGGAGGGTGTCACGGCCCTTGGAACCGATATTGAAGACCTTGAGGACTACCGCCGACGCATACTGGACGCCGAGAGGGCCGAAGGGGGAGGGGGTAACGCCGCCGATTACCGATCATGGGCGCAGTCCGTTCCCGGCGTACTCCGCGCCTATCCCTTCTCGGGTCCCCCGCCGAGTATTACTCCCGTACCGGGCCAGCGGGTGGTATACGTCGAAGCCGCCCCCGAAATCAGCGCCGACGGAATCGCCCCGCAGTCCCTCCTTGACTTGGTACGGGCCGCCATTATAACCAGCGAAGACGGCATGAGCCGGGAGATTCTCGGCCTCCCTATAGGCCCTGACCTCCTCTACGTCCGTTCCATCATCCGCACCCCGGTCTACGTCCAGATCGCGGGCCTTTCGGTTTCCTCCGGGAGTATCGGGGAAGCGGAGGACTCGGTTGAAACCGCGCTTTCCGCCCTGCTCCGTACCTTCTCCCCCTTCGTACAGGGCCTTGACGCGGACTTTGACGAGCTCGATGAAGTCGTGGCCTCCATGCTCGCCCGCGAAGCGCAAAACGTCCTTGACGCTTACGGCGGCACGGCGGAAAACGCGGTATTTGGCTTGTCCCCCGGTACATGGACAGGGCGGTATAATTTAATGCCCTACGAAAAATTGAAACTCGGCGGCATAACGTTCACGGAGGCGGGGGCGTGACCAGTACCAGTACCATCATGCGCCGTGCCAACGACGCCCTTATGCCGCAAGGCTCCGCCTGGTCTCCCGCTTACGGGGGGTATCTTGACCGGCTTCTCGACGGTATCGCAGACAACGGGGAAGCCGTCCGCAAGGCCCTGGAGAAGCTGGCGCACGTCCGCAACCCGTACCTCTGCCCGCTTGAACTCCTCCCCGACCTTGAGCGGGAATTCGGCATAGCGGGGAATGAGGGCTTGACCGAAAAAGACCGCCGGTCGGCTTTGGCGGCTGTCCGGTACAGGATAGCGAGGCTGGCGACCGTGGCGAAGCTCCAGTTTTACCTTGACAAATCCGGTTTCGGGCGCGGAGGCTACGGGCTTGTCGTTACTAATAACGGGAGCCCCGCCGTGAACCCGGTTCCGGTTGTGGAATCGGTTTATTCCCTTACCGCCCATGAGTTCCCCAGCATATACGCCGCCGGAACGAATGTCGCCTATGCCGGATACGGCGGCGGGTATTACCTCGTGAACCCCGACCGGAAAATATACCGTCCCCTGTACCCCCAAGCGGGGAACATATGCGCGCGGGCCTTTGACGGGTCCGACGGGCAGTCCGGCCGCGAGTGCGCCGGGTATTATGAGGGCTACCATGACGTAGCGCAAAAATACACCGACCCGTCCGATTCCCGGTACTGGCCGTTTATCTTTTTCGTGGGCGGGGAAGCGGGGCGGAATCCCGACGGGTCGGTCGCTTTTGTGCCGTCCGTAACCGTCCCCTCGAAGAGGCGGCAGGAACTCCACAAACTGATTTTGCGCATAAAGCCGCTGGGGACGTGGGCCGCCATGCTTGTGCAATTCCAATAAAGGAGGCAAATATGCCCGTACCGTATCCTGTTGACGAAAATGACCTTTCAAATGCTTCAAAATCGCTGATAAACGCCCTTTCAGGCGTTTCCCCGCCCGGCGTTCCGTTCCCCGTCTCGGAGACAGACCTTTCGAATGGCACGAAAGCTATTCTTAACGCCCTGTATGAAGCGGGGGGCGGCCCGGGGGTATTTGTCCGGGAGTTTAACGGGCAAGTGGGAACCGGCGTAAGCGTTGACGCTTCCGGGAGCCCGCCTTCCGTTACCGGTAACGAGGGGGACTGGTATTTTACCCTCGCTTTTAACGAAACCCCCGGTGACGGGTTACCCGCCGGGTGGATTATCATAGCCTGGGAGTATCAGGGCGGGTCGTGGGATTTTTCAAGTACCCTGCTTCCCGTAGCGGCCAAAGATTTGCACTGGGTGGCGGTGAAAAGCGGGAGCGGGATTGAGGGATACTACGTCATCCTCTCCGGTCCGGAGGAAACGGACGCGCCGGAATGGGAGTTGCTCGGGGCCGCCGCCGTGGTGCCGGACGATACGACTATCGGGTATAACGCCGCGGGGAAGCTGGAGACGAAGGGCGCGGCGGGAACGGGAACGGACGGAAGCCGTGTAAGTATAAACAGGCCTGACCTGTGGGATGCCAGTATTGAAATTGACTTTGGGGATGGTTTGTATGGTTTTAGAAGAACAGGCGTTGCTAACGGCAATGCCCAGGTAAATATCGCTATGCTATCTGTTGCGGTTGCCGGTTCAGCAAAACTAATAGCGCAGGGTGGGTATGTGACCATGGACAACTCTTCCCCTGGTTATGTGACCGCTTACCCTGTTCCCGATAGTTCTAAGGGTTTTATCATTCAAGACAATTCTTATGGCATAAATCTGATTATTGCGGCCATTTCTTCTGGGAATAGAACTAACGCTCCCTATGATGTCTGGGTAACATACACGAAATAAGGGCTTGACCTTAACATTTCGCCGGTAAACGATAGAAGCGGGTACCCGCCCGGCCGGGTTTCACTCCGTTTCTCCGTCCGGGTTTTTTGAAACGTTTCCCGCCGTGTAATCCTCCCGGAGAGCCCGCCGCCCTCCGGCTCCTTTTACACGGCGGGTTTTTTATCCGCCGAAAGCGATATTAAGCTTCTCCCTGAGCCCCGGCAAGTCCAGCGCTTCCTGCCCGTGCGAGTAACGCTCCAGCATTTTAACGTCCTTATGCCTGCTCATGGACATGACTTCAAAATCCGAAAGCCCCGCCACCCGGCACGCGGTTACAAATGAGTGCCGGAGGCTGTGGTACACGATATTCCGCGTTACCCGCTCCTCCTCCGTGATACCGATACCCGCCAGTTCCGACCGGAGCGCCTCCGTCAAAAACTCCCGCGATATGGGGTGGTAAGGCCGCTGGCCCATGACAAAATCGCCGGGGCCGGTAAGCGGGGCCAGAGCGTGTACCTGATTGACCAGTTCCGCGACCGCCCTGACCATGGGGACGTAGCCCTCCGATCCGCACTTGCAGCCTTTGAGCCCTTCCTTCTCCTGCCAGTTATGGCAGATGTGGATCACCCCGTCGGACATATCCCCCCACAGGAGCCCCCGGACTTCTCCCATCCGCATGGAGCAATATAAGGGAAGGTATACCGCAAGCCTCACATAGGGGTCAGTGACCGGCGATTCCACAAGGCGCTTTATTTCCGCCGGGCGGAGGATGCCCCGCCGCTTCTCCTTATGCGCCGCCCTTGCGACGCCCGCGAAAGGGTCTGCCGGAATAAGGTCGTCGTTAAATGCCCGGCGGACGGGCACCCGGAGGGCAAGGAGCGCCCCGTTTATCATCCGCCCGGAGGTCCCGTTTTCAGCCATCCAGAGCTTCCATTGCCGGAGCAGTGCCTTGGTGAGGCCCCCCAAAGCAAGCCCCTGAAACCCGGGAAAGGGGGCCGCTTTGTTTTTGACAAGCTGCCGGTTTGAGAGGAGGTAATGGGCCGACACGGGGGACTGCTCCACGAGGGCCTTTTCCCTTGCGTATTCGCTGTCCGCCTGCCAGAAGTTTTCAAGGTACGGGATAAGGGGCACGCCCGCCATGGGGTTACTTTGTCCCGCTTCCTCCTCCGCCCGCTTTTCCTCCGCCAGCCGTTCCGACAGGAGCCGGGACGCTTCCTCCGCTTCCCGGCGGCGTTCCCGCTTTCCCTCGGCGGGGATTTTCAGGGAATGGGAATGGTACTTTCCCTCCCCCGTGTCCCAGATACGGGCGCACCATATGCCCCGGTGTTTGTATAAAGTCGGCCTCCGCATAGATACTCCTTCGACATGTCACCAACATGTCACCACGCCGTAAAAAAGGCGTTTTTTAAGAATATATCTACTATATTATAGGATATTGTGGAATCAAAGTCTACTGAGCTAAGCGCCCGGGAAACGGATGTTACGCGAGGGAAGTAAGGTACTCCATGCTTTCTTTTGCGCATTCCAGGGGGGTCTTGCCGGCGCTGGGCCTGTCCTGCTCGACAACGAGCCAGGATGCCCCCGCTTCCCCGGCGGCGCGCAGAATGGACGGTATGTCCTGCACGCCGTGGCCCACGCTGCGGAATTCAAAGCCGCCCCCGCCGCCGGCCTTTTTCGCTATGCCTATCAATTCGTACATCTGTTCACCCTTTACCCCTTCGGGCAGATAGTAGTCTTTCAGATGAACGACGGGTACGCGGCCGCTGTATTTGCGGAGATAACCGGCCGGATCGACCCCCGCCACCCTGACCCAGCAGGTGTCGATTTCGGCCTGCAGGAGATCCGGGGGAATGGAATCGTAGAGATCGTCAAGGGCATATTTGCCGTTGTACCGCTCAAACTCAAAATCGTGATTATGGTAAAGCATGACCGTTCCAAGTTTTTTGGCGGTTTCGCAGAGCGAGCGGATTTTCTTTTTTACCTCTTCATAATTCGGGCCGGTACTGCGGTCTTCTTCGGCCAGATAGGGAATGGCGATGTATTTGCAGCCCAAGCCCAGGTAATCGCCCATGACTTTTTCCGGATCGGCCGCCATTTCCCGGTACGGCACGTGGGCCGAAACCGCGGCAAGCCCCGCTTTGTCAAGGCCCGCCTTGAATTCTTCGGCCTTTTTTCCGCAGAGGCCGGCAGTCTCGACGTATTTGTAACCGAGACCGGCAACCTGAAGAAGGGTACCCTCAAAATCACGGGCAAGTTCATCGCGTACATTATACAGCTGGATCATAACCGGCAGCATTGGATACTCCTTATACGGCAGGATAAGGGATTATATCCCTCCGCGGTCTCTTTGCGCAATGGGGTCCCCTGGTTCAGGGTGATGCGACCTCTTGACAACCTGTGAATTATAGATTACATTTCCACCCGGCAAGCCGACGTTGAAAGGGCAAAAAAGCTTGCCAAAGAGGAGAAAAAACAAGATGAAAGTGAGTAAATGGGATATGGCGGAATTCATCGACACCAAAGAAGATGTTAGTGCGCACCTTACCGTTGCTCTGGAAGAAAACGATACCAGATTTCTTTTAGACATAATCGGCGCCCTTGCCCGCTCTGAGGGTATGTCCCAAATTGCCCGCGAATTAGGTGTAACCCGTGAAGGATTATATAAATCACTGGCTCCTGACGGCAATCCTTCTTTTGAGACAATATTAAAACTGCTTGACCTCCTGGGCTTCCGCCTCAAGGTGGAACAGAAAGTATCCGCATAGGGCCGTCCTCCCAGGGTAAAGCCCGAAGCTCCAGAAAAGCCAGAGGATGTCCCATAAGGGAGATATAATCCGTCCCATGGTCTTGCCTGTCCTTATCTGATCCGTTGTTGATTTATTCTTGTATAGCGGCTATATTTAGTAAAAATATGAGCAATGCGTTTCCTTTTTTAAGGCTTGGAATAGATGTTGGTTCGACAACGGTAAAAGTCGTGGTGATGGAGCGGGATGTCCTCTCTTCATTCACGCCCGGGGGGGAGCGCGTCCTTTTTTCCCGTTACCGGCGCCATAACGCCTACCAGGCAGAGACGGCGCTGGCTCTTTTACAGGAAGCGTTTGAGGCTTTTCCCGGCGCGGAATTCCGCCCGGCTGTCTGCGGCTCGGGAGGAAAGCCCATCGCGGAACTTTTGGGCGTTCCCTATGTCCAGGAAGTGGTGGCAAACGCCATCGCGGTGCGTACTTTTTACCCAGAGGCCAGGGTTGCCATAGAGCTTGGCGGCCAGGACGCCAAGATCGTGTTCTTCTACCATGACAACGCGACAGGACGGCTGGTTGCTTCCGACATGAGAATGAACGGAAGCTGCGCGGGGGGAACGGGCGCTTTTATTGATGAGGTGGCCGTGCTGCTCCGCGTTCCGGTGGAGGAATTTGAGGCGCTTGCGGCAAAGGGTACATCGGTCTACGATATTTCGGGCCGCTGCGGGGTCTTTGCCAAGACCGACATACAGCCTCTGCTCAATCAGGGCGGCCTCCGTGAGGACATTGCCCTTTCGACCTTTCATGCCATAGCCAAGCAGACCATAGGCGGCCTTGCGCAGGGGCTTGAACTCAAGCCGCCCATCATATTCGAAGGCGGGCCGCTCACCTTTAATCCTGCCCTTATAGGGGTGTTTGCCGAACGGCTGGGGCTCAAGGAAACCGACATCATACGCCCCCCGAATCCTGAAACCATTATCGCCTGTGGCGCGGCCCTTTCGGCCGATGAAATGTTCGCCGGTTTTTCCTGGAACTTTAACCCCGCAAAGGCGGCGGCGTCCCTCGCCGCTTTCCGCTCCCGTTCTGAAACCGCCGAAGGCGGCCCGAAACGTTTCTTTTTTTCCTCGGACGGGGAAAGGGCCGCATTCCAGGTGAGGCACAGGCTGCCGTCCGCTCCGGCAGGGCGTGCGGAAAGGGGCGGCGCGCTGCGGGTGTATCTGGGGATAGACGCCGGTTCCACCACGTCGAAATTTGTGCTGCTTGATGAAAACGAGGAAATTGTCGACAGCTTTTATTCGGGCAACCACGGCGATCCGCTGCGGGTTATCAAGGGCGCCCTCGTTGACCTTAAAAAGAAATACGACGGCGCGGGCGTTAATCTTGACATTGCCGCCATGGGTTCAACCGGTTACGGAGAGCTGCTTTTCGACAAGGCGCTGGGCGCCGATTACCATACGGTGGAAACGGTAGCGCACGCCGCCGCCGCGCAGAAATATGTTCCGGGGGTGAGCTTTATCCTGGACATAGGCGGGCAGGACATGAAGGCGATCACGATCTCAAACGGCATTGTGACCAACATAACCGTCAACGAGGCGTGTTCTTCCGGCTGCGGTTCTTTCCTTGAAAATTTCGCCGCCAATTTGAAGATCCCCGTGGAGGAAATTGCCGCCGCCGCCTTTCGCGCGAAAAATCCCGCTGAACTGGGAAGCCGCTGTACGGTCTTCATGAACAGCACCATCATCACGGAGCAGAAAAACGGCAAAGAGGCCGACGACATCATGGCGGGGCTGTGCAGGTCCATCATTGAAAACGTGTTTACCAAGGTGGTGCGCATTTCAAATTTCGCGGGTCTGGGCGGCCGCATTGTCGTTCAGGGGGGGACCTTCAAGAACGACGCGGTTCTCCGTGCGCTTGAACAGTACCTTGGCCGGGAAGTGGTCCGCGCGCCCTGGCCGGGCGAGATGGGAGCCATAGGCATAGCGCTCCTTGCCAAGCGGGATCTGGAAAGGCGCCAGGCGTCAGGCGGGGATACAAGGACGCGCTTCATTGGGCTTCGGGCGGTTGAAGATTTTGATTATACGCAGGAATCAGGAATCAAATGCCTTTTCTGCACGAATAACTGCAGCCGCACCGTTGTGACCTTTTCGGGCGGGAAAACCTGGATAACGGGGAACCGCTGCGAACGCGGCGAGATTGTGGGCGATCTGGATAGTCCGGCTCTCCGCAAAAAGGTACGGGAAGTGAGCGCCAGGATGGACGCGGTTCCCGACATGATAAAAATACGGGAAGAGCTTCTTATGAAGGACTATCCCTTTACCCCTGTTCTTCCCCAAAGAGATCTTGCCATAGGGCTGCCCCGCGCCCTTGATTTCTGGCGCACCATGCCGTTTTTTACCACTTTTTTTCACGCGCTGGGATTCAGGACAAAGATATCCCCCCGGAGCACCAGGAAAATTTTTGAGGACGGGCTTCCCTTTGTCGCGTCCGACACGGTTTGTTTTCCCGCGAAACTTGCCCACGGTCATATTCACGCCCTGGCAAGAAGCGGGGTTGACCGCATCTTCATGCCGCTTTTTATCAGGCTTCCGGCGGACAATCCCGAAAAGGCGAGCACCTACACCTGTCCGGTGCTCAAGGGGTATCCGCTTGTCATCAAGTATTCGGATGATCCCCAGCGCCGGTGGGATGTCGCCTTTGACACGCCGGTTTTTCACTGGTTCAAAAACGTGGACCGCGATTATCAGCTCTGCCGTTTCATGCGCGAAACATTCGGCATAGCCGCGCGCAGCACCCGCAGGGCCATAGCGCAGGGGGACGCCGCGCTCGCTTCGTTTAACAGCCGCCTTGCCTCGGAAGGAAGGCGGATCATCGCGGAAACGGAACGGAAGGGCGGCTTTGCCGTGGTTATCTCAGGCAGGCATTACCAGTTTGACGATCTTGTGAACCATAACCTGTCGCGTTATTTTACCGGCGTGGGCATTCCTGTTCTTACGGTGGATTCCATTCCCGGCGTGCAGAGCATCAGCCTTAAAAAAACCAGACTTGACATTACCAACAACAACCACGCGCGCCTTCTTTCGGGCGCCATAGCGGCGGCGCGGAATCCTGTTCTTGAGTATGTGCAGATCTTCAGTTTCGGCTGCGGGCACGACGCGATTTACACCGACGAGGTGATACGGTTAATGGACGAAATTTCGGGGAAGTCGCCGTTGATCCTTAAACTTGATGAAAGCGACGTGTCGGGCCCTTTAAGGATACGGGTGCGTTCCTTTATCGAGACGGTTACCGAACGCCGCCTCAAGGAATCTTCCGTAATACGGGGTCTTGGGGAACCGTTCCCGGTAAAACTTACGCGGAAAAACAAAAAGCTGAAGACGGTCCTTGTTCCCAACGTGAGCAGGGCCTTCTGTGAAATCCTCACCGCCGTCCTCCGGCGCGAAGGAATGAAGGCCGAACCGCTTCCCATGGGAAGCCGGGACGCGATGCTCCTTGGAAAAAAATACGTGCACAACGACATCTGTTTTCCCGCGCAGGTTGTCATAGGCGAGGCGCTTGCCGCGCTCAAGAGCGGGCGCTACAATCCCGACGACGTAATTGTGGGTACGGGTAAAACATCCTGCGACTGCCGTCTTGTCAACTATATGGTGCTGACCCGCAAGGCCCTGGACGAGGCGGGCTATCCGCAGGTGCCGGTGCTTTCCACCGATCTTTTCGATCAGAAGAAACTGCATCCGGGGTTCAGGTTCAACATTCTTACCTACGGCCGCGCGGCCTTCTGCCTTATCATGGCGGACATTCTTGAGGATCTGCGCCGGAAGATACGGCCCTACGAACTTGCCAAAGGCGAAACCAACCGCGTATTTGAACATTCGGTCGGCATGATAGCGGACGGGCTTTACCGCCGCGATATTTTCGGGGCCTATACCGCGTTCAAAAAAGCGGTAGACGCCATGTGCGAAATACGCTACGACAGATCCTGGAGGCGGCCGCTTGTGTTTATTACAGGCGAATACCTTTTAACGTTCCACAGCGGTTCCAATTATTACATCGAAGAATATCTTGAAAAAAACAACATGGAAGTTGAGCTGCCCCGCCAGGCCGACGTGTACCGTAACCTCATGCTGCTGCACACCGTTTCGGAGGTAAAGGATTTTCGCGTGCGCCATTCTCTCTTTGAAATCGCATGGTCTTTTTCCGGCGACAAATTTTTCGACATTTCCCTCGGCCTCCTTGAAAGATACGCGGCAAGGCATCCGCTCTACGAGCCGTGCATACGCCTGCCTGAGGCGGCGAAAATAAGCGACGGCATTCTTCATCATTCGATACAGTCGGGGGAAGGGTTCCTCATGGTGGCGGATATTCTCCATCACGCGGCCAGGGGCGTTCATTCGTTTATCATGCTTCAGCCCTTCGGCTGTCTTCCCAACCATGTCTGCGGGCGCGGCATGGTGAAGCGGATAAAAGAGGAGTACCCGGCGATACAGATTCTTCCGCTTGATTATGATCCGGACACAAGTTTCGCCAACATTGAAAACCGGCTGCAGATGCTTATCATGAACGCGCGGAACCTTGAGGACATGGCAGGCGGGGAAGTGGAGCTGAAGGAAGAGCCGGGCGAGGCGCCGAAAGAGGCGGTGTAGCATGTTTGATATAAGGTCCCTTGGACCAGACAGGATCATTTTCGCGTTTTTCTTTTTTTCCTTTTCGGGATGGGTGGGCGAATGCGTCATGGAATCGATTGTCCGCGGAAGATTTGTCAACAAGGGTTTTTTGAAGGGGCCCTATGTGCCGGTGCACGGCGCGGGGGCTTTTATCGTGTACGCCTCGCTCTTTCCCCTGCGCCCGTATCCTGTGCTGGTGTTTCTTGCGGGGGCTTTTTTGTGCACCGCCGTCGAATACGCCGCGGCGCTGATACTGGAAAAGGTCTTTAATGTCAAATGCTGGGATTATGAAACCTACCCCTTTACCCGCTGGTGTCATTACAAAAGGCGCGTGGCGCTTACGACTTCCCTTTTTTTCGGCTTTGTTACCGCCGCCCTTGTGTATTTCTACTGGGATCTGTGCATGTACGCCGCCGGTCTTCTGGGGAGCCGCGGGGTGCGGATCACCAGCGCCGTGTTTGCCGCCGTGTTTACCGCCGACGTGTTTGTGACGGGGGGGAAGTACCTCAGGAACAAGATCGCCGGAATATGCGTCAAACACGGCAATGACTTTTCGTAAGATGGCGCCCGCCTTTCTTTCCGGGCAGGACGGCTCAGATACGTTCCTTTCCGTAAAAAAGCGGGAACCGTTTTACAGATACGCGAAGGACATACTGGAAAGCGAACAATTCGCGGCGTGCAGGAATTTTATTCAGCATGGTACGGTTTCGGTGTACGCGCACAGTGTCGCCGTCGCGTCTTTAAGTTTTTCCATGGCGTGCTTTTTGCGGAACGGCCCGTTTAGTCCAAGGATCAATCTGCGGAGCCTTGTCAGGGCCGCCCTGCTGCATGACTTCTTCCTGTACGACTGGCATACTCCCGAAAAAATGTGGTCCCTTCACGGATGGACTCATCCTGTTACCGCCGCGAAAAACGCGGAGAGGATATTTACCGCTTCGCAAAAAGAGTATTCCCTTATCAGGACCCACATGTGGCCTTACACGCTCCTGCATCCGCCGCGGCACCTTGAAGGGTGGCTCATCTGCCTTGCCGACAAGCTGTGCTCCGCCCGTGAAACGTTTTTTTGCAGGGGGAAGATACGGCTTTGGGGAAAGAAGGCTCCCGTTCCTGGCGGGACGATCCGGGAACAATGACTTGTTTAGTAATCCGGTTGGTTACTGGCTAACCTTCGGTTAGCTTGCAACTCCAATAACCCAGTCCGCCAGGGTTTTCATGAGCTCCCATTCCCGGCAGCTTTCGTCGTAAACCGCCGCCGCGGCCATTCCCGCGGACTTGGCCCCCGCCAGGGCGCGGGGGTCGTCTTCAAAAGCGGCGCACTCTTGCGGGGCAAGGGAAAGCCGCGAGGCGGCCATGCGCCAGATATGGGGGGCCCCCTTGCCGCCGGGCGCCTGGTCCGTGTAGAGGATCGCCGTAAAAGCGTCCCTGAGGCCGTGCCTTTCCAGGACCGCTTCACAGGCCGCCGGAAAGCAGGATGTCGCTACGGCGAGCCTTGCGCCCCGTTCAAGGAACTTTGGAATAAGGGCGGACACTTCTTCTTTAAGCTCAATTGACGTTTTATAAGAATCAAGGATCATGTCCTGCCATTGGGCGGTGATTTCTTCGCCCGGGCTGTCAATTCCGTAACGCTCTCTTACATAAGCGGCCGACTGTGTCACCGTCATCGCCTCTATGTCCGCCTCAAGTTCCGCCTGAGGTGTCTTTCCCCGCGCGCGAAGCCAGTCCCGGCATACGTGATCCCAGACGTGCATGGAGCGCGTTAACGTTCCGTCAAGATCGAAGATCGCTCCGGGGTATTCAAGGAACGATTTCATGACGCAAGGGCGGATCTGATTTCCCGCGCGGCCGCTCCCGTGTCGCGCCTTGAGAGGATGGCCGAAATTACCGCGACGCCCGACGCCCCCGCTTTTAGTACCCCGGCGGCGTTTTCCGCGTTTATCCCGCCTATGCCGGCAATGGGGATCTTCACCGCGGCGCATATATCCGCGAGCCCGGCGAGCCCTATCGCCTCGCCGGCGTCGGCCTTGCTTCCCGTGGGGTACACGGCGCCCGCGCCAAGGTAGTCCGCGCCGTCCCGTTCCGCCTCAATAGCTTCTTCCGGCGTGGAAACGGAAACGCCTATGAACAGCGCCTTCCCGGCAAGGCGCCGCGCTTCCCTGAGGGGAAGATCGGACTGGCCTATGTGAAGCCCGGAGGCTCCCGCGGCAAGGGCAATGTCGAGCCTGTCGTTGACTACAAGGGGAATGTGAAAGCGGTCCGTTATCTTTTTTACCTCAAGGACGGCGCGGTAAAAATCGCGGGATGACGCCTCTTTTTCCCGGATCTGCACCATGGTAACGCCGCCCGCAACGGCGTCTTCAACCGCCCCGGCAAGCGATTTCCCCGGAAAGACGGGACCGGTGCAGAGGTAAAGGAGAAGGCTTTTTTTTAAACCGGCCGGGTTTCCGGATACGTTCACATTTCTTCGCATTCGATTCTCCCCATGTCGCGCAGGATCTTTCCTGTGATCCCGTAGACGGCGTCGATAAGGGCGGTGCGGAAGGAGCCGGGAAGATTGGCCTTTGCGGCGGCCCGCTCCCCGGCTATGCCCATGACGGAAACGGCCGCCGCCGCCGCCGCGAACATTTCGTCCCTGTCCCGCGCCGCCGCCGCCGCCGCCGCGCAGAGCGCGCCTGTCATGCAGCCTGAGCCTGTTATCTTTGTCAGCATGGGGACGCCGTTGGAAACGCGGGCGGTGCGGCGTCCGTCGCTTATTACGTCGATCTTCCCCGTCGCGGCAACCACGCAGCCGTATTTCTTCGCCGTTTCCGCGGCGGCTTCCTCTATGCCGGGAACGGCCCCGTCCGAATCGACTCCCTTTACTTCGGCCTTTTTTCCGGCCAGCGCCATGATTTCGCCCATGTTTCCCTTGATAATGGAAACGCCCGCAAGTTCATGGAGGCGGTCAAGAATGCCTATGCGCCTGGGTATTGCCGCGCAGCCCACCGGGTCAATAACAATGGGCCTTCCCGCCGATTTCGCGCCGAGCGCCGCCGCCGCCGCCGCCGCTTCCTGTTCCTTTATGTACGTGCCGAAGTTGATGTACAGGGCCGACGAGATCCGCGCGAAGTCGTATGCCTCGTCCAGCGCGTCGCACATTGCAGGGGACGCGCCCGCGGAAAGGAGTATGTTGGCGCAGTCGTTGATGGTAATGTAATTGGTAATACAGTGAACCAGGGGGTTTTCTTCCCGCACCCTTTCAATTATTGCCGCCGCTTTTTCAGTGATCATGGTTTTCCTCCGTTTTGACGCGGATCTTCCCGCGCCTTGTTTTGTATAGCCCCGCGCCGGCCAGGACCGCCGGAATGTACAGGGCGGAAACCGCGGCAAGGGAGAACAGGGTGGGAACGCCCGATTCATAAACGGTAAAGAGGCGGTACACGATCATCCCCGCCGCCGCCGCGGCAAAGGCCGGAAGGTTAAACGCTTCGGTAATGGTTTTCCGCCCCTTGCGCCCCAGGCCGTGCTCCGGCCTTTTCATGAAAAAATCGATGAAGACTACCCCGTAAACCGGCACGAAGATCATCCCTATAAAAGAAAGGAAATTGACAAGAAAACCGCCGTATTTTTCCGAAGGGAAAAAGGCCGCCGCTGCCGCCGCCGCCGTTCCTGTGACGAGGATGGGAAGCCGGGGGCTTTTTGTCTTTACGAATTGTCCTAGAGAGGCCGCCGCGGAGTAAAGATCGAGGAAGGCGGTTGTTGTGGTAGAAAGGACCACAACGGCGCAGGCCGAGAAGCGGAAGCGGCTTCCGGCGATGAAGCCGAAAAAATCGCCCCCGCCCCGAAGGGCAATAAAAAGGCCGAAGAAGTACATGGCGGAACTTGCCAGAAAATAACCGGCAAAGGGAAGGGCGGCCGCGCGGGTCCTGTTTTCGGCCTTGAAGCTGTAGTCCCCGATGAGGGGGAGCCAGGAGACGGGCATGGCGATGGAAAGTTCCACGCCCAGCGCCGCGCTCATGACGGACGGGATCCTTTCCCCTTCCGGGGCGGCCTGGCCTTTTAATTCCCACAAGAGGACGGCAGAGAGCGCGAAAAGTAGAATCACCGCCGCGCTGTTGATCCACTGCGCGGGGCTGCCGAAGATGAGGGCCCACGCAAGGACGATTAACCCCAGCGCAAGGCTTACGGGGGGAAAGGGAAGGGAGGGGAAAAGGGCCGTGACTGCTTCCGCCGCCTGAATTACCATGACGGCGGTCCAGAGCGAAAGCTGGACCACGTTGCACAGGGCGGGGACCTTTCCTCCCATGCTTCCCAGTGAAAACGCCGCGCTGTCCATGGCGTTCCGCCGCCGCGTAAAGGAAACGTACCCGCCCAGCGCGAGGAGTCCTGTTCCAAGAATGTGCCCCCCGGCGATTACCAGGGCGGCCTTTGCCAGGCCCAGGGGGGCAAGGAGCCCTCCTGTGTAAATTTCCGAAATGGAAATGGCCGCTCCGGCCCAGAGTAAAAAAACAGCGCTTCTTTTCAACACAAGCCCCCTTTAGTCGGTGTTTACGCCGGCGCGGCGGTACAGTTCGGCGAGGTGGCCCACAGGCCCGTTTCCTTTGCCCACCGCGTAAGAAGAAGTTATGGCCTTTGTGATGTAGTCCTTTGCCGCCCGCACCGCCTCTTCCGCGGTGTCCCCCAGCGCGAGGCGGCATGCTATGGCGGAAGAAAGCGTGCAGCCCGTGCCGTGGGTGTGTCTTGTTTCCACGCGCGCGGCCTTGAGCCACACCGCCTTTCCTCCGCTGTAGAAAAGATCCTCCGCGCCGGCCCCGGGCCTGTGCCCCCCTTTAACGAGCACGCTCCGGGGACCCAGGGCGGATATTTTTTCGGCCGCCCGTATCATGTCGTCCTGTGAACCGATGCTCATGCCGCTTATGATTTCGGCCTCCGGGATGTTGGGGGTAAGCACGTCCGCCATGGCCGAAAAATCCCTTACCGCCTCTTCCGCCTCCGGCTGCAGCAGGGGGTCCCCGCTTTTGGCCACCATGACGGGATCTATTACTATGTTTTTCGCGTTGAAGCGGACAAGGGAATCCCTTATTGCCGCGATGATGCGGGCGTTAAAGACCATTCCCGTTTTTACCGCGTCCACGCGGATGTCGGTAAACACCGCCTCTATCTGGGCCGCGACCATGCCGGGGTCCACCTCCTGTATCCGGTACACCCCGCAGGTGTTCTGCGCTATGACGGCCGTAACCGCCGTCATCCCGTACACTCCCATGGCGCACATGGTCTTAAGATCCGCCTGAAAACCGGCGCCGCCCGACGGATCGGAGCCGGCGATACTGAGTACATTCTTCATGGTTCCTCCGGAACTTTGCGAAAAAAAACGCCCCCCCGGATTCCGGGGAGGCGTTATCGATTGACTTGCGATCCGTCGATTACATTCCCTCCGCCGGCATTATCCGGATCAGGTTTAAGGGTTTGAAGCTTTCGCTTCATCTCAGCCGTAGCACCCCTGCTGTTACAAACAGTTTTACCGCCGTTTGAGGAAAATGTCAAGAGCCCGCATTGCCTCAAGTAAAATCAAACCATTTCCGTATAATGGGTATAGGCAAGGTCCCGCAGGCAGCGGGCAATATTTTAAATTTTGAGCCTTTCCCAAAACGAACCGGGTTTTGGGAAAGGCTCTTTCTATACAAATTCCTTTCTCTTCGTCTTCACGGGTGTAGCGCTCTCCCCTTGCCAATATAGCTGGTGTCGTTAAACGACTCAATGGAGAATTTGCCGCCCTGATAGACGACCTTACACACCGACGCGTTCTCCAGCGGCGTTCCCGTATAGGTAAAAGAGGGATCGATATCGGACAGCATGATGTTGATCGACATACCGTGCGCGACCAGAAGGACATTACCGCCCTTTTTCGCCTGCGCCTCCGCAACCTCGACGAGTTTCTCCTGCATGCGTTTCTTGATCGTCGCCGCGTTTTCCGATATGCCGGTTGTGTCAAGCTGTTTTACCGCATCCGCCAGCCTCAACCACATATAGGGATCCCGCCACGTATCCTCCGCCGTCATCCCCGTCACCCCGGTAAAAGCGGCGGCCATTATACTGTTCGGTTCACCCTCAAACTGGCCAAAACAAGCCTCGCGAAGCGCTTCGGTGTTCTCCGCCTGGTAGTTTTTGCTGGCACGGTTCTGCGCCATCACCAGCCGCGCCGTTTGCCGCGCCCGAATCAGATCGCTTGAAATCACATAGTCAAACGGCACATCCCGCAGTGCGCGCCCCAAATCTTCCACCATCGCGATCCCCTCAACGGTAAGCGGACTATCCACCCACCCCTGTACGAGTTCTTTCGTGTTAAAAAGTGTTTTCCCGTGCTGCGTAACATAAATCGTAACCGCCTTCTCCTTGCCGCCGCCCGCGAACACCGGCAACGACACAAGCGCAAAAAACGCCGTTAACAAGAAACCGCAAAAAATTCTCCTGTTTTTCATCTTTTCCTCCAAAACCGACAGAATTGTTGTTACTGAACAACCTGCCATATCAATACCTCACCCTACTTTATAATTTACTAAATCATGATCAGCATTTCCAAATTTTTAATTTTCAATTCTTTAAGGGTCACATTTTCCCTTAACGCCCTGGCCGGCATCCGTGATGAACAGACTTTCGTCATTTGCCCGCTGACCAATACTTTGGATGATAATGTTGTTATCATGCGCCATACGCGTAAACCCGGCTGTATTACCGGGAAAGCGTAATTTTTTTTATGCTAATTTTAATTGCCAATTCCCAGGCAGAAACCACGCTCATGTAGACGGAGTTGGAATTGTTTTCAATAATGCGCCGGGCAGTACCGGAGAGTTTATCTTCGCCCATAAGGGGGTTTCCTTTTTGGGTGAGGGGGTGAGTATAAGGAGTGAAGTGATGCTTCGTATCACTGCGTTAGCCTCCTCAAAAATTGGCCCCGGGTGCTTTTGCGCTTTTGGACATAAACCGGCTGTCTTGAATTGAGGTTTTTTTACGGGAAAAGACATATCTATGTCATAAAATGATATATAATAGTAACGTCTGCCAGGAAATGTAGCTAAACTAAACTGTATGCGGGGGAAGGGGGTAATTAACCGGCAGCCGGCGGCGCACAGGGGAAGAAGGAGACCGGGGTGCGCAGAGCCGCCTTTCATCGGCCGGGGGCTTCTCCGGCCGCCCCTTTCCTCAACTTGAACGGTTCCCGCTTCCCGGGTTATGCTTGACGGCATGGATAAACTCATCATCAAGGGCGCGCGGGAACACAATCTGAAGAACATCGATCTTGAGCTGCCCAGGGATAAACTCATCGTCGTGTCGGGGCTCTCCGGTTCGGGGAAGAGTTCCCTGGCCTTTGACACGATCTTTGCCGAGGGGCAGCGGCGCTATGTCGAAAGCCTTTCGGCCTATGCCCGGCAGTTTCTGGGCCGCATGGACAAGCCCGACCTTGATTATATCGAAGGCCTTTCCCCGGCCATTTCCATAGAGCAGAAAACCACCCACCGCAACCCCCGGTCTACCGTGGGAACGGTCACCGAAATTTACGACTACTACAGGCTCCTGTATGCCCGCATCGGCGTTCCCCACTGCCCGCGGTGCGGCAGGGAAATAAAAGAACAGGCGCTTGACTCCATCATCGAAACCATCATGCAGATGGGAAAAGGGGACCGTGTGCAGCTTCTTGCCCCGGTAATACGCGGCAAGAAGGGGGAGCACCGCAACATCATAGACAGCGCCCGCAAGGCCGGTTTTGCCCGCGCCCGCGTAGACGGGGTGCCGGTGAATCTTGACGAGGACATCAGGCTTGACAAGCAGAAGAAGCACACCATCGAGATAATCGTGGACCGCCTTGTTGTCGCCGACGGCATACGCAGCCGTCTTGCCGAATCGGTGGAGACGGCCCTTGACACCGCCGACGGGATCATGCTGGTTCTTGCCCAGAAACAGGGGGAGGGCAAGAGTACCGAATACTTTGTCTCCCAGAAGAACGCGTGCCCCGACTGCGGCATTTCCATTCCCGAACTGCAGCCCCGCCTTTTTTCCTTTAACAATCCCTTCGGGGCATGCCCCGGCTGTTCGGGCCTTGGGGTGAAACTCGAATTTGATCAGGACCTTGTCATTCCCGACAGGAGCCTTTCCTTTAACGAAGGCGGCTGCGTCCCCTACAACCCGGACAGCGCCTGGCACCGCAGCCGCTTCGAAAGCCTTGCCAAGCATTACAAATTCAGCCTGGACACCCCCTTTAAGGATCTCCCCAAAAAAACAATGAACGCCCTGCTCTACGGCACAAGCGACGACATCAAGGTCCGCTACGAGAACCGGGACGGCACGGGGCACTTTGAGTACAACTCTCCCTTTCCCGGCGTTCTTGAAGATCTCAAGCGCCGCTACCTTGAAACCCAGTCTACGGGGATCAAGGAATGGCTTGAAAAATTCATGAGCCAGAAACCATGCGAAGACTGCGGAGGCAGGCGGCTTAAACCCGAGGCGCTCGCGGTAACGGTAGGGGGAAGAAGTATATGGGAACTTGCCTCTCTTTCGGTTACCGATTCCCTTAAATTTTTCGAATCGGTTAAATTCGGCCAGAACGAAAGAAAGATAGCCGGGCAGATCCTCAAGGAGATAAACGCGCGGCTTGGCTTCATGAAAAACGTCGGCCTTGATTATCTTACCCTGGAGCGGAAGTCCGCGACGCTTTCAGGCGGCGAGGCCCAGCGCATAAGGCTTGCCACGCAGATAGGTTCCAGCCTTGTCGGGGTGCTCTACATCCTGGACGAGCCTTCCATTGGCCTTCACCAGCGGGACAACCAGCGGCTCATCGACACGCTCCTGTACCTCCGCGATCTGGGGAACACCCTTATCGTGGTTGAGCACGACGAACAGACCCTCCGCACCGCCGACCACATCGTGGATCTGGGGCCCGGCGCCGGGGTGCACGGCGGCAGGGTAATAGCGCAGGGAAGCCCCAAAGAGGTAATGAAGGTAAAGGAAAGCCTCACCGGCCGCTACCTTTCAGGAAGCCTTGCCATGGAGATTCCCCGGGAAAGGCGGCGGGGAAACGGCGGCTTCATACGCCTTACGGGGGTTAGTGAGCACAACCTCAAAAACATCAACGTCGATATTCCCCTGGGCGTTTTTACCTGCATCTCGGGCGTTTCAGGTTCGGGAAAATCGACGCTGCTTTCCGACGTGCTCTACCCCGCGCTTGCCAACAGGGTGTACGGATCGGCCCGCCCCGAAGGGCGCTACCGCGAGCTTTCGGGCGCCGAATATATAGACAAGGTAATAGACATTGATCAGAGTCCCATAGGAAGAACGCCCCGTTCGAATCCCGCGACCTATGTGGGGGTCTTTACGGCGATACGGGATCTCTTCGCGGGCCTTCCCGAATCAAAAATGCGCGGCTATAGACCTGGCCGTTTTTCTTTTAACGTAAGGGGCGGGCGCTGCGAAAACTGCCAGGGCGACGGGACCATCAGGATAGAGATGAATTTCCTTCCCGATGTGTACATCACCTGCGATGTCTGCCGGGGAAAGCGTTTCAACAAGGAAACGCTGGAAATACGTTTTAAGGGAAAAAACATCGCCGACGTTCTTGACATGACCATTGAGGAAGCGGCGGAATTTTTCGAGTATATTCCCCATGTGGCCCGCAAGATGGACACCCTCCTTTCGGTGGGGCTCGGCTATGTCAAGCTGGGCCAGTCCGCGCTGACCCTTTCGGGCGGGGAGGCCCAGCGCGTAAAACTTGCCCTGGAACTTTCCAAGCGGTCCACGGGGAAAACCTTCTACATTCTGGATGAGCCTACCACGGGCCTTCACTTTGCCGATGTCAAACAGCTCATGGAGGTAATACAGCGCCTGGTGGATCAGGGGAACACGGTGGTGATGATAGAGCACAACCTCGATGTGCTTCTGCAGGCCGATCACCTCATAGATCTGGGGCCGGAAGGAGGGGACAAGGGCGGGGAAATCATAGTGACGGGAACCCCCGAGGAAGTCATTACGCATCCTTCTTCGTATACGGGCGTATATATGAAAGATCTTCTGGACCAAAGGGCCGGAAGGCCGGGATCGGGGCGCAGGGGCGCGCCGGGGGCGGCCCGGTCCGGGAGCCGCCGCGTTTCATAGGGACATGAAGAAAGGCCGCCTGTGGTGCAAGCGTACGCTTCTCTTTGTCTTCTGCGGTGCGGCCTTTATTTTCCCCCTTCCCGCACAGGATGCGGGGCTTGCAGGCGAAGCGGCGGGGCCGGACGAAAACGCCGCCGCCCGAGGGGGCGAAGCCCCGCCCGCCGACCCCGATTTGTCCGTTTACGAGCTTGACATTAAAACTTCCACACTTACCGAACTTGCCTCCTGGTGCCGGACGGTGGGGCTTTCCGACGCGGGAAGCAGGGAAGAACTGGCGCGGCGGCTCCGGGATTATTACGCACTGGAAACCCCGTCCGCCGGAACAGCCCAGCCGGGAAGGCGGGTAATAACCATTGAATCGGCCCGGACTTCCGAATATTTTACGCTGGAGGCGGTTGACGAGGAATACGCGCGGCTGCGGGGGAACGTCGTCGTAAGCCTCAAGGAAGGAAACGCCGCGCACAGGATCAGCGCCCGCGAGATCCTCTACAACCGGACAAGAAACATCATGACCGCTTCAGGCGGTGTCGAGTATGAGCGGGAGCAGGAAGATACCATTGAGACCTTCAAGGGGGAATCGATAACGGTCAACCTTGACAACTGGGCCGGCGTTTTTCTTGCGGGCTTTTCGGAGCGTTCCGACAAGGACGACGATACGGCCTACCGTTTTTCGGGAACCGTCATTTCCCGCAGCGGCGACGAGGTAACAGTTCTTGCCGACGCCGAAATAAGCAACGCGAAAAATACCGATTCACTGTGGTCCCTCAAGGCGTCCAAACTGTGGCTGCTTCCCGGCTCCGATTTTGCCATTTTCAACGCCGTGCTCAAGGTGGGCGAAATTCCGGTGCTGTACATTCCCTTTCTTCACATTCCCGCCGACGAAATTATCTTTCATCCTGTGCTGGGCTACCGTTCCCGCGAGGGGAGTTTTCTCCAGACTACCACCTATCTTTTGGGAAGGCCCAAGGCGTCTTCCTCTACGGAAAGCTCCGTTTCAAAGATATTCGGGGGCGGCGGGGAATCGGAAAAAAGGCGGGAGGGGATCTTCCTTCGCAGTACCGGGAAGAAGGTCCGCAATACCGAAGAGCCCACCCTTAAAACCATTTTCGATCTTTACGCGAAACTGGGCGTTTACCTGGGAACGGACCTTTCCATTCCGGCCAGCGGGAATCTGGGGCTCCTGGACGTTTCGGCGGGCCTGGGGTTCAGCCGCACGCTTACGCACCTTTCGGACGGCTCCTATTCGCCCTTTGCCCCCGCCTACGACGGGCAGAGCGACTGGAACCGTTCCCGCCTTATTTCCTGGGACGTTCCCTTCCGTTACCGCTTCAACGCGTCGGGATCTTTTTCCAGCGGGGCAGGATCGTTTACCTGGGCGCTGCCCTATTATTCCGATCCCTATACGGACCGGGATTTTCTTGATCGGTCCGAAGAGATGGACTGGATGCACATCGTGCAGGAAGGGGCCTCCATCATGGATACGGAAGCCAGCGAAACGGAGATCCAGAATTTCGAGTGGCGCGTTTCAGGATCGTTCAATCCGAATTTTCCCGGCCTTGCCCCCTATGTTTCCGCCTTCTCCGTGTCGGGCCTTTCCAGCGCCGTCGCCTTCAGGACGCGGGAAGTAGGCACGTCGCATTCGTCCTTCAGGCAGGATTCCCCTTCAAATAAATTTTTCTTTCCCGATAAATTCACCATTTATTCAATAAATACCTCCGTCACAGGGACCCCTTTTTCCTGGACCGTCTCCGGGATAAACGCCGAAACAGCCCCCGCCGAAGAGGAAGGAACAGGCCCGCTTCTTCCGGGGATCCCCATTGCCCCGTGGCCCGCCGCCGGGGACGGCGGGCAGCAAACGGACGGCGCCGGAGGGCTCGCGCCTCCTTCTCTTAACCAGCGTTTTGATCTTCCCCTTTCAGGCGGCCCCCGTTTTTCCATTGATTACAGGCTGAACCCGTCCTCCGCGACGGAACTCCAGTGGCGTTCGGCGGAAGTGGGAACCTACACCAACTGGCAGACGGCCGGCGACATAGACTGGAACGAGATTTCTTCGGTGATGTCCATTTTCAGGGGAGAAGGAAGCCTTGGCTTTACCCTGGATCATACAGGCGGCGGCGCGTATACCACCGCCGTAACCTTCAGCGGGACCGCCGCGTGGCAGGACTTCGCCTTTCTTAATACCGACGCCGAGGAATTTTCCACATCGGGGAAAGCCGATTCCGCAAAGGTGATGGCGGCCAGGGAGCGGAACTACAGTTCGACCTATTATACCACGTCGTTCGATTACTCCACCCGGCTGCGGCCCTTTTATCAAAGCAGCGTCTGGGGGGACACAAGCCTTACCTACGGCGCTCGGGGGCTTATGGCGCGGACTGAATTTCTCGCCGGTTCAGGCAGCGATCCCGAATGGGATGTGATATACGGCGCGTGGGACAGAGAGAGCCTTGAATCCCACCAGATTGCCGCGAACATTGCCGCCAGGATCATGGACAAGGCCCAGACGCTCGTCCTCAGCGCGGATCTTCCCCCGGAAGAGATCATCCTTTCGGGGAACGCCACCGCCAGGGCCTGGATATCCGAGACCAACACCAACATGAAATTTTTCCCCGAAGGCCGGGACGAGGCGAATAACGACAAGCGGTATCTGGATTTTTTGTACAGCACCGAAACCCTCCGCTTCGGGGACACCGGGAGCCTTCAGCAGTATATGATTTACGATCCCCATGAAAAAGTTTTCACCACCCTGACGACAACCCTTACCCTTGGGGGCCTTTCGGCGTCCTATACCGCGGCCCGCATGATGCCCTACCGCCTTGAAACTACCCCCCCCATAGGCTGGGTTACCAGCGGGGACGAAACCCTCTGCCCCCGTGATTTTACGCTGGGCTATGTAAAATCCCTTGGGCCAAAAAAAATCTGGGACGACAGGCTGTCCCTTTCTTTCAACATCAACACAAGCCTTAACGTCGATCTTCAGCGTTTTACCTATTCCCGCTTCAGGTTTACCGCAGGCTTTACTGTGGACATTGCCAATTTTCTTGACGTTACCCTTTCGGCCAATTCGGAAAACGCCGTCGTATACCGCTATCTTCAGGGTATCCCCTATTTCAGGCTTCCCAACGGTTTTGAAGTCACCGGTGAAAAGAACCCGTTTAGGGACCTCATCGACTCTTTCCGTTTTGACGATCCTCTAAAGCGGGCAGGCTCCGGCTTCAAACTTAAATCGTTCACCCTTACTGCCGTGCATCATCTTGGGGACTGGAACGCCAAACTGGGCCTTACCCTTTCGCCGTACCTCCCCACGGGCGGCACGAAGTATGTCTTCAACAACGAAGTTTCCTTTGTTGTCCAGTGGGTGCCCATCAAGGAGATCAAGACGGACATAAGCGTCGACAAGGAAGTGTGGGCCTTTAAATAGGGCAAGAAGCTGTTCCAAAAATTGAAGTTTTGGAACAGCCTCAATTGTTCAATAACTGGAATTATTGAACAGCCGGACGCCAGTCCATGCCGGGATCGAGGGGGTAAATGGGCCGCCTGACTTTGCGGTAGGGGATGGTTTCAAGAATCTCGCAGGAACAGCCCCGTGAGGCTGCCATGATGGCTCTGGCGGCTATCTTCTTGAAGCAGGGCTCCAGGTAGCCGAGCTTTACCAGGACGAGGCAGTAATCTGCCGGGTTTACCCCCAGCGCGGAAAGGAGTCCTTCGTCCCCGAATCCTATGTGCCTTGATGTAACGCTGACAAGCATGTTTGAGTGCCGCAGAAGGACAAGATCGGCGCGGCAGGGGCCGTAGGATCTGGCGATCTTTTCCACCCGTACCCGCAGGGGGATCTTCCTGCCTGAAACTCTGTCCCAGTTGCCCCCCAGCGTTATGCCGCATTCCGCGCCTTCACCGGCCTCTATACAGGAAGATACCGCGGGGGCGTCGTAGAAACCGGAGTAGAGCAGGGGAGTGGGAAGTTCCGCCAGGTTCATGGAAAGCACTGTTTCCAGAAGTTCCGTCGCGTCGCCCGCGGCCCCCGCGGTGGGATTGTCGCCTGAGTCCGACACAAAGACGGGGCGTTCCCCCCTTTCAAGCACGGCGTCAAAAGCCGCCTCCATGGCGCCGCGCGAATCGTACTGTTCGGCGCTGAAGGTAAATTCCCCCCTCTTTTTCCAGAATGTTTCCGCCAGATCCCCGGCGGCCTCCTTAAGGGCGTTCCTGTTTTCTTCGAAGCCCGTAACAAGAACGGTAACGGCGTTGTGTTCAGAGTCCGCCCAGGGGAAGCCCAGAAGCAGGGAAGCGGCAAGAACGTCCCCCCGCTTTTCCAGATCCCGTGCGGCCCCGATAAGGGAAGCCATGGGTTCCGAAGATGTTTCCGATTTTTCCCCCGCAAGCATCATGGGAACGCTTTGGGATGCGGTGTACAGTTTCTTCCCGGAAGAAAGGGAGGCGAGCAGCGTTTTCGCGGCCAGGACTCCGGTTTCAAAGCAGTCGGTGTGGGGAGCGGTCTTGTAGCCCGCGAAGCCGTCCACCGTTTCAAGCAGGGCGGGGGTGATTGTAGCGTGCATGTCAAGCGCCGCGGTAAAGGGAACGCCGGGGAGGATTTTCCGCAGCGCCGTACAGAGATCCCCCTCCGCGCAGATGTTTCCTTCTACCTTCATGGACCCGTGCAGGGCAAGGCACGCCCCGTCTATGGGGCCCTTTTTCAGCGCGCCGCGGGCGGCCTCCAGCAGCTCTTCTTTTATGGCGGCGTAAAACGCCCCGGAGACTATTCCGCCGGGGATCGCCCTTGCGAGCACCGTCGGGACAACTTCCGCGCCGGCCCCTGCGAGGGTTTCCGCTATCCCCGAGGATGAATAGCCGGCGAACACCTCCGCGTCACAGGCTCCGCTTCCCCGGACAACCGTGAAATCCTCCTCCCCGGTGATGATGGGGTTAAAGGAATTCGATTCATGGCTAAAGCCGCCTGTCAGTATGCGCATGTTCGTCCTCCTCCTCCTGTCTAAAATTTTATGGCTAAACCGCCGTGTTGTCAAAAAGATCCGCGCGGGGCGTACCGCGCGGGAAACGCCCCTTAAAACAGCATGCTTTGAAGAAAAAGGGAAGAAAAGGAGAAGAAAAAGAAAAACCACGGACTTCGCGGACAGAACGGACTTCTTTGGTTTCAAATGTATATTTTGTCCGTGTTGGTCCGTACCGTCTGTGGTTGTTTTGAATTCGGAATTACTGTTTCTTTTTAACCTGGGGCGTTTACTTTCATCGAAAAAGAAGTATAATCGCTTGCTATAATGACTGAAGAAGAAGCCTGGGCGCTGGATGACGAGGTGACCCGTAACCCGCCTGATGTCGCGGGCAAGCCGGGCGGTTTTTTTACCGACCGCCGTGACCGTATGGTACTTTTGGATCAATTTTCCGCGGGCTACATTAAGTCCGCCGCCCAGGCGAAAAACAAGACCCCGGCGGAAATAATCGGAGAACTGGTGCGGGAAAAGCTCGCCGCGTCTTCCGTATGACGCCCAGCCGCCTGATGGCGGCGTTCAATCCGTTCCTCCCGGCAAACGGCCCGAAGGGACGTATGACTTTCCCTCTACGGAAATTCGGCGCTTGGCGCCCCTGCGCTGCCTTTATGGGTACTCGTGCCAGGCCATTTTGCCGCCCTCCCCGCCCGCGACGAACTTCCCGCCGCCGTAGGCAATGCCATAAATGCTGGAAATACCAAAGGTGGAGCCCGTTCCGTCGATACCGGTCCACGTTTCCCCGTTGCCGGACCAGGCCATTCTGCCGTCATGCCCGACCGCGACGAACTTCCCGCCACCCCAGGCGATGCCAAGGATGGCGGTAGAAGTACCAAAGGTGGAGGCCGTTCCGTCGATGCCGGTCCACCACGTTACCCCGTCGGTGGACCAGGCCATGTGGCCGTTAACCCCGACCGTAACGAACTTCCCGCCGTCCCAGGCGATGCCAAAGATGGCAAAAATACCAAAGGTGGAGGCTGTTCCGTCGATGCCGGTCCACGACGTTACCCCGTCGGCGGACCAGGCCATGTGGCCGTAACCCCCGACCGCGACAAACTTCCCGCCGTCGTAGGTAATGCCAAAGATAGCGCCGGAAGTACCAAAGGTGGAGGCTGTTCCGTCGATGCTGGTCCACGTTACCCCGTCGGTGGACCAGGCCATTTTGCCGTCATACCCGACCGCGACAAACTTCCCGCCGCCGTAGGCGATGCCTCGGATATCGGAAGTACCAAAGGTGGAGACTGTTCCATCGATCCCGGTCCACGTTTCTCCATTGCCGGACCAGGCCATTTTGCCGTTCTGCCCGCCCGCGACGAACTTTCCACCGCCGTAGGCAATGCCATAGATGCCGGAAGTACCAAAGGTGGATGCCGTTTCGTCAATACCGGTCCACGTTACCCCGTCGGTGGACCAGGCCATTTTGCCGTCATACCCGCCCGCGACGAACGTTCCGCCGCCGTAGGCGATGCCATTGATGGGAGTAATACCAAAGGTGGAGGCCGTTCCGTTGATACCGGTCCAGTCAATCTTCCACTTGGCGTAGAGGGTAGTATCGGCGGCAAAGGCGTAGGAACCGCCCGCGGCGTAGTCCGTGCCGGACCCGTTTGCCTGGGTATTCCAGCCCTGGAACGTACATGCCGTCTTTACGAGGCTTCCCCGGACGGGCAGGGGCATGGGCAGGCCGGCAGGACCCAACAGCGCCGAGGGAACCACCATGCCGCCGGTATGCCCGTTGCCGCTAAAAGTAACGGTAACGGGTACGGATATGGAACCGGGGTCTTTACAGGCGGCGAACACAAGGGCGGATACCGCAAAAAACATTGACATACGTTTCATACCTTACTCCTTGAGGGCGGCGCAAAGGTCCAATCTTCGGGGCAAATTTTTTTGAGGGAAATGGCGGTGAGTATTATGTGTGTGTGTGTGTGTGTGTGTGTGTGTGTGTGTGTGTGTGTGCAAAAACCGTGCCAACCGCAACGAATTGAGGCACAAATTCAGGGATTTTTTTCACATATACGGCAGGGCGCGCCGCTTTTTTCATAACAAATAGTATACCACGTACTACGGGTTTTGTATACATTTGGCAGTTTCCCGGAACATGAAGTTATGTGCAATTTGGGCTAAATTTTTCAAAAATGTTGCAAAAGTACACTGGATTTAGTATACTATTTATCGAAGGGCGCTATATATAGCGCCCTGCTTTAATGGAATATGACCGGTGGGGTTGAATATTCTTTAAGGATGTACATAACCAGTTACACATGGGGAGTTATTATGGCGTTGAAGGAAGTAGACAGAATTATTTCTGAAGTTGGCGGACTTAATGAAAAAGAAAGGAATATTTTCATTAAGAAAATAGAGAAATTATATGTCAGATCGGATGAAATCCTCGAAGAGGATGATTCCATTCAGTCCGTTTTTGGTTTATGGAAAGATTATGAAATAGATAAAGAATCGTTACGGGCAAAAGCCTGGAGACAAAATTGAACTACTTACTAGATTCGTGTATATTAATCGATCATCTGCGCGGAAATAAAAATATAGATTTTATCGGAAGAGACAAAAGAAATCATTTGAAAATGTCAATAATAACCATGATGGAATTGATAGTAGGCGCAAGGAACAAGAAAGAAATAGAAAATATGCAAAAAGCCTTCAGGAAAATCGAAGTAATAAACATTAATGAAAAAATATCAGGTTCTTATTCCTGGAATATCATTATACAAAATATAATAACAGAGTACGCCCAACCCGTGCCCGCCGCGTTGACGCGCCGGGGGACACGGTGTAAAATTCCCCCGGTAAAAGAACATTGTTTTTCAAGGAAGGAACCATGCGGGTATTTATTACTGGAGCCAACCGGGGTTTTGCCCTGCTCCTCTCGCGCTACATGGCGGAAAAAGGGCACAGGGTGTACGCGTGTTATCATCCTTCCCTTCCCCATGAAGAAACCACAAACGCGGCGGCGAAATTTTCCGGTTTAAAGGTCTTCCCCGCGGATGTTACCAGGGAAGAGGATATCGCCGGGGCGGCAAAAACAATTCTCAATGACGGGGGAAAACTTGACGCGGTTGTTTCGGTAGCGGGAATTCTGGCCGACAGCGACCGCGAACTTCCCATAACCGAAGTCAACATTGCAGACCTCCGTCTGGCCCTCGATGTCAATGTAACGGGGGCCGCTATTGTTATCAAGCATTTTCACAATGCCGTAAAGCCGGGCGGTATTTTCATAACGGTTACCTCCGAAGGCGGTTCCATGACCAATGTGGGGACGAGGTATCCGGCCTATTCGGTCTCCAAATCCGCCGAGAATAAACTTGTCGCCGTGTTTGCCAAAACCGTTTCCAATTATAAAATTTACGCCGTTCATCCCGGCCGCATGAACACCGTCATGGGGCGGAACGACGCCCAGATAGAGCCTCTGGTGTCGGTTGAAAACATGTACAAAATCATCACCGGCGAAAAAACCGTTCCCCCTGAAAACGGATGGTTTATCAATTATTTGGGCGAGGCGATGGAGATATAGGGCGGCGTTTTCGTCCGCGTGCATTCTTCCGGAAATCGCGCTATGCTTACAGGGGGGTACTTATGGACGAATATGCCGAAGGGGGGGACTGTCCCGCCCAATACGACTGCCGGAGGGTGCGGGGTTTTTTCCCCATAGACGGCCGCCTTGACAAGCCCGTATGGAAGGATGCGGGGAAATCCGGCCGTTTTGTGGATCTTCTGACGGGCGGCCCCGCGCTCCTTGATACCCGCGCCGCCGCCCTCTGGGACGAGAAGGCCCTGTACATTGCCTACTGGATAGAGGAGCCTATGGTGCGGGCGTCGTTTACCGAGCGTGATTCGCTTGTCTGGTACGACAACGACGTGGAGTTTTTTATTGACGGGGAGGACTGCTACTACGAATGCGAGATCAACGCCTTTAATACGGTGTATGAGGTGTTTTTTGTTTATCAGGACGCCCTTGTAAAGGGAAGCCGGTTTGAACAGGGGGGATTTGACCTTTACAGCCGGGATGTGGATGTGCTCTCCGGCTTTCAGGACGCCGCCCGCTTCAGGAAGCACCCCCGGGGCCGGCGCTGGGCCTTTATGGATTTTGATTTTCCGGGCATGAAGAGCGCCGTTTGGGTAGACGGGAAGATAAACGATCCTTCCTGTGTTGACAGGGGCTGGACCGTTGAGATTGCCTTTCCCTGGGAAGGTTTCAGGATTTTAAATCCATCGGGGAATTTTCCCCCAAAGGCCGGGGACAGCATCCGCTGCCAGTTTTTCCGCTTTGAGAACCTGTGGGCCAACGGCAGGGAACTGGCGGGCGCGGGCTGGGCCCTCAACGGGCACGGAGCTTACGATTCCCACATCCCCGAGCGTTTTGCCCGGCTGCGTTTTGTGGAATAGCGGCCGCCCGGCGTAAAACGCCGTTGCCCTCCGGTCGGCAAAGAGGTATCTTTATCACGGAAGTTATTCAATGTTGTACCGGACGGGGAAAGCCGAAAACAGTTTTTTCAGCGACATGGTGGGCCCGCGCTTTAATCCCGGCGCGGTGCTGGATATACGGGACGGCAAAAAGGTCCTCATAATAGGCGATTTTCACATGGGCTCAGGCAGGCGGGACGATCTTGCCGGTAACGGCGGACTTCTTACGGCTCTTTTGTCCGGTTATTATTTCGAGCGCGGCTGGCATCTTGTTCTCAACGGGGACATTGAGGAGATGATGCGTTATTCCCTTGAAGCCGTACAGAAACAGTGGCCCCTCCTGTACCGTGTCTTTGACCGTTTTGCCGCGGCGGAACGCCTTTACAAACTCATAGGAAATCACGACGAGGATCTGCTTTTCCACAAGTCCTATCCTTACGTCCTGCACAGCGCGGTCCGCATAGAAACGGGGATTATACCGGTGTATGTGTACCACGGACACCAGTCTTCCAGGGTGTACACCGAATACAACAACCTCGTAGGGGCCAGCATACGCTATTTTCTCAAGCCCTTCGGAATACGGAACATATCCACCGCCCGCAGTTCCCGGCGGCGTTTCTATGTCGAAAGAAAGGCCTACGGGTTTTCCCTGGAGAACAACTGCATCTCCGTCATAGGCCACACCCACAGGCCCCTCTTTGAGTCTCTGGGGCGTTTCGATTACATCAAATTCGAAATAGAGCGGCTCTGCCGCGATTATCCGGCCGCCACGCCGGCCGAAAAGGAAAAAATCTCCGGGGAAGTCACCGCCCTTTCGGCCGATCTTGGCAAACTCCGCAGAAAGGAAAGGCGGGACGTTCTTCGCCAGAGCCTTTACGGGGACACGCTTCCCGTTCCCTGTCTCTTCAACGCCGGCTGCGCGATAGGAAAAAAGGGGATCAACGCCATAGAACTGGACAGGGATTCAATCTCCCTGGTCTACTGGTTTACCGGGGGGAACGGGAAACACTTTATCAGCCGCGGGGGTTACTCTGTGGAAAGCATGGGGCCGCACCGCCGGGCCGTGCTGAACCAGGACAGGCTGGACTATGTCGCGGCGCGGATAGAACTTTTGGGAAAGAGGGGAGATAATAATTCCCGCGGGGTGAACCGTTGATTCCTTTTGACCGATACTGTAGTGAGGCCGGACGGTTTTAACGGCCGGTTTCTTTACGGCCGGCCGGACTGTGGAACCGGCCCGGTTTTATGTCGTTAACGGGAGGGTATAATGGCCGGCGGCGCTCGTATTGCAGGCAGGGTAATCGTCCTCTTGCTCCTCATACTGGTCATGGCGGGGGGCAGTCTCTTGTGGTTTGATTATCTCAATATCATAGACGCCAAATCCGTTCTGTCTCCCCTGTACCGTTTTGCCGGAAGGGAAGGCCGCACCCAGGCCGAAACGCCCCCCGGCGAAACGCTCAGCCTCGACGCCGAAAGGCTCGCGGTGCGCCTTGAAGCTCTGGATCTGCAGGAACGGGAGCTTAACGGCCGGGAACAGGAACTGGAAAACAAGTACGGTGAAATAGAACAAATGGCCCAGACACTTGCCGAACAGCAGAAAGCCCAGGACGACAGGGAAAAATCCTTCAATGCCGCGGCCGAACAGGCCGACATTAGAGAGAGAAACATTGAAACAAACGCCAGACTGTTAACCGGAATGCCGCCGGAACGGGCCGTGGGAATCATGGCCGCCATGGATGATCTGGATGTTATCAATGTTTTCCGGAAGACCGAAGAAATCGCCCAGGCGGAAGGGACCCAGTCCATTGTGTCCTATTGGCTTTCGCTCATGGAGCCCGGCCGGGCGGCTGAACTGCAGCGGAAAATGGCCGGGATGCCCCCCGGCCTGAATTAAGGCCCCTGGGCCTAATGCCCTTAGGGCATTTCCGCCGGCTTCCGGAACGTTTGCTGCAAGGAGTCAGGCGGTGATTGAAATATCCCCCTACACTGAAGATCCCCGTATAAACGTCGCGGATGAGCGGGTTCCCCCAAACGCCGGAAAAAAAGAGGCGCCCGGCGCCCGCGAAAATTCCGGCGCCTCCGCCCTTGGCGTCTTTGCCAAAATACTTGCCGGCCTTTCCGTAAAAACCGCCGTGAACGGCCGGGAAGGGAGTGCGGAAAACGCCCGGACGCTTCCGCCCGCCGAAGCGCCTGAAGACGGGGAACACGGCCGGGCGGAAGGCCTTTTGAAGGGCACGAGGCGCGGAAAAAACGCCGCGGAAAAAGATCGTTCCAAAACCGCCGGGAAAACCGGGGTCCTTGCGGAGGCGGCCGCCGGAAACGCGGCCTTTCGGACGCCTGTAATCCCGAACGCCTTTGGGCACGGGGAAGAGGAGCCGGAGCCGGTCTTCCCCGCGCGGCTTTTTGGCCGGAAATCTCAGGCGGTACAGGCGGGCGGGGACGAGGGCAAAGGTTCCCCCGGCGCCTTTGACGCCGAAGCGGAAACGTTCGCTTCCGCCGGAACGGAGGCGGAAAAGAGCCGCGCCGGCCCGGCCGGGGCCTTTGTCCCGGAAACTCCCGCGCCCGGATCTCCCGGCGCCGTATTCCCCGAATCGTCCCCCGCGCTCCGCGCCGCGCCCGTGCCCGTGGAAACTGCCGAAAACGCGCTCGTTGATTTTTCCGCCGCGGTTTTCCCCGCCGGGGACGAAACGGCCGCCGAAAAAGCAGCCTTTCCCGCGCATGAAAAGCGGGGAGACGCCGCCGGGACACGGGGAAAAAAACGGGAGAAAGCCATAGTGGCGGAAGATCTCCGTGCCGCCGGGAATATGGGCCGTGAGGCGGTCCTTTCCCTGGAAACAGTCAGGGACGCCCCCCATGCGGCGGCGTTTTCCCATGAGGCGGAGATGATCGTCGAACTTCACGGACAAAAGGCCCCTCCGGGAGACTGGAAAAGCCCCCCGGCCGGAAACACCGGCGCGTTTGAGCATTTTCTGGCCAGGGAGCTTCAGCAGGGCCTTTCGGACGGCATAGTCCGCGAGGCCCGCCTTGTGCTCCACGGCGGCGGGGAAGGGACCATCAGGCTTTCCCTTAAACCCGAATCCCTGGGAAATGTAAAGATACGCCTTGAAATGGCCGAAAACAAGATAACAGGGCATGTCGTTGTCGAAAGCGAAGAAGCCCTGCGCGCCTTTGAACGGGAAACACATTCCCTGGAACAGGCGTTCCTGGATTCCGGTTTTGACGGCGCCGAACTTGATTTTTCCCTGGCCCAGGGAGGAGAAGGGGGGAACGGACGGCGGGAGGATCTTTTTTTCAGTGAATGGAAAAGAGAGGCGCCGTCCCCGGAAGACGCGTTCCGTTACGAGTCCTCGGGGCAGGAAGATTCGGAATTTCCTGCCGGCGGCGTTTTCCGCCTGAACGGGCGGACGCAGGTCAATATGCTGATATAGGAGACATACATGGCAGCAGCGATAGAATCGGTCCTGAGCCCGCGGGAAAAGGCGGCAAACGACAAAATAGCCGCCGATTTTAACAAGACCCTTAACGACGGGAAAATTCCCGGGCGGAATCTGGGGAAGGATGATTTTCTCAAGATCCTTATCACCCAGCTTTCTTATCAGGATCCAACCGCCCCCATGGAAGACAAGGAGTTCATCGCGCAGATGGCCCAGTTTTCCACGCTGGAGCAGATGACCGGTATGGCGGCCGATTTTGCCAAATTGACCCGTATGCTCGATGTGGCCGGGGCATCCTCCGCCCTGGGGCGCCAGGTGCAGATAGTGGACGGCGAAAAGGTAGTGGAAGGAGCGGTAATGGCGGTGGAAAGGGGGGACGTTCCCGCCGTTATGGTAAACGGCGTTACGTATGCCTGGGAACAGGTTGCAAGGATCTATGAGGAGTGATGCGATATGATGCGATCGTTATTTTCCGGCGTATCCGGACTGCAGAACCATCAGACAAGAATGGATGTTATCGGTAATAACATCGCCAACATCAACACGACGGGTTTCAAGCGCAACCGGGTGAACTTTCAGGACATCCTGTACCAGCAGCTTCAGGGGGCGACCCGTCCCACCGAAGAACTGGGGGGCGTTAACCCCAAGGAAGTGGGCCTTGGAATGTCCGTCGCCTCCATAGACACCATACACATCCAGGGGAGCCTTCAAAGCACCGGGGTAGGGACGGATCTTGCCGTTCAGGGGACGGGGTTCTTTGTCCTGCACGAAGGAGACAGGGAACTGTACACCAGGAACGGTGCCTTCAGCGTAGACGAGGCGGGTACCATGGTGAACCCCGCCAACGGCATGAGGGTACAGGGCTGGATGGCGCGGGAAGTTATGGGCCAGCAGTTCATTGACGTTTCCAGGCAGATTGAGGATATTGTTATCCCGGTGGGTTCCAAAGATCCCGCGCGGGCCACGACCTTTGTCAACTACGCCTGTAATCTCAACAAGAACATCCCCGAAATTCCCGAAAATCCCACGGAACTGCAGACCCGCGAGGGAACCTGGGCAACGGCCATTAAAATATACGATTCCTTTGGCGCGACACATACACTGCAGGTGGAATTCAGCCGCGTGCCGGGGACCAACAACAGCTGGAACGCCCAGCTTTCGGTGGACCCCGAAACGGAAGACGCCAACAACGCCTCAATAGGGCTGGGTGCCGAAGCTCCCGCCGCGGGGGGACCTGTGAATTTCACGGTCAACTTCAACAACAACGGCACGCTCCTTTCTGCCGAAGACGGGGCCGGGAACGTGTCGGGCCCGGAGGGCGAAGTGCTGATGAACGTGGCTTTCGATATCCTTGCCGCCACTCCCAATGAGGACGGCACTCCTGTCAGGCAGGAATTTGCCCTCCGCCTGGGAACAGTCGGGGGCGTCGTCAATTCCATTACCCAGTTTTCAGACGCCGCGTCCACGAAGCCTGTGGAGCAGGACGGCCATTCCATGGGCTATCTTGAAAACTTCAAAATCGATCAAAGCGGCGTCATCACGGGAACCTACGACAACGGAACGGTGCGTGTTCTGGGCCAGGTTGCCATGGCGAGTTTCCCCAACCAGGGAGGCCTTGAAAAGGCGGGAGACAACAACTACGTTGTATCCAACAACTCCGGGGCCGCCAACATAGGCCCTTCGGGCATAGCCGGCAAGGGTAAAATAGTGGCGGGCTTTCTTGAAATGTCCAACGTGGACATGGCCGAGCAGTTCACCGACATGATCATCACCCAGCGGGGCTTCCAGGCCAATTCCCGGACCATACAAACTGCCGATCAGCTTCTGCAGGAACTTTTGACGCTGAAACGGTAATGAAAATCCTGTATGATTAAGGTAACAAGGCTTGACGGCATTGAATATTATGTCAACCCTCATCAAATTGAGGCGATAGAGATCAACCCCGACACCACCCTTGTTATGCTGTCGGGGAAGCACCTTATCGTACGGGAAGAAGTGAAGGATGTTTTACGGAAAATCGAAGAGTACCGCGGGCGGTTAAGCCCATTTAAAGACGGGGAGTAATGGTTTATGGACATATCGAGTTTAATAGGTGTTTTCGGCGCTATCGGTATGGTTGTCATGTCCATTTACTCTTCGGGCGGTTCCATCGGAACCGTCGTCGACCTGCCGTCCTTTCTTATGGTCGTTATCGGCTCCTACTTCGCCCTCATGCTTGCCACCTCCCTGTCCGAAGCTCTGGGCATCTGGGGCCTCCTTGGCCGCACCTTCCGCATACCGGTTTTTAACGAAAAGGGGATCATACAGAAGATGGTGTCTTTTTCCGAAAAGGCCAGGCGCGAAGGGCTTTTGGCCCTTGAGGACGAGCTTGAGGATCTTGACGACGAATACATGAAGAAGGGGCTCCGCCTTGTGGTTGACGGCACCGATCAGGAAGTGATACGCAACCTCCTGGAACTGGAACTTTCGCAGATGCAGGGCCGTCACATGGACAGAATAGGTACGGTGAACATGTGGGCGACACTGGGCCCCGGCCTTGGGATGCTGGGCACCGTCGTCGGCCTTATCGCCATGCTCAAAAACCTCGAAGACAAGGCGTCCATAGGCCCCAACATGGCCCTGGCCCTTGTTACCACCTTTTATGGTTCCGTATTGGCAAACCTCTTCATGACCCCCTTCGCCTCAAAGCTGAAAGCGCAGGACGCGAAGGAGGCCATGGTAAAGGAAATGATAATCGAAGGGGTTCTTTCCATTCAGGCGGGCGACAACACCCGCATCCTCGTCATGAAACTGCTTGCCTATCTTAATCCTTCGGACAGGAGATCTCTGGAACAGGAACTCCTCAAGGATTAATCATGGCCAGAAAAAAGAAGGAAGCACAGGCGGCGACGCAGGAATGGCTTACAACCTATTCCGACATGGTCACCCTCATGCTCTGTTTTTTCGCGATCATGTTCAATCCCGATGAATCCAGTTCCGCCCAGATGCAGGAGATCGCCGCGTCCATGCGGACGGGGGGCCTTGGGGCCCTCGCCGGGGGCCGCACCCTTTCGGCGGGCCGCAGCGCGGACCTGGGAAACACCATCATGGCCCTGCCGTCCATGGAACGGGGACGCTCCCTGGGCACCGCGCTGCGCAGGGCGGTGAGCCTTTTTACCCCGGAGATCAATTCCAGCAAGGTCCGCATTACCCATGACGAGCGGGGGCTTGTAATAACCCTTGTCTCCGACGCCTTTTTCAGGCCGGCGAGCGCCCAAATCAACATAGAGGCAACGCGGGACATACTGTTGCGGCTTGCGACCTTCCTTGCTTCCCCTGATCTTGTGGACAGCGACGGGCGGCCGCGGAAGATACGCCTTGAGGGCCACACCGACAACGAGGCGGTTGACCCTGCCGGCCCCTGGGAATCGAACTGGGAACTTTCGGCGGCCAGGTCCATTAATATACTCCATTATCTTGCCGATATAGGATTAGACGAGCGGAGATTTCAGGCCGCGGGCTTTGCCGATACGGTTCCCCTCGCGCGGAACGATACCCCCGAAGGCAGGGCCGCCAACCGGCGGGTGGATGTCATCGTTCTTGACGAAGGGCACCTGTAATTTGAAACGGCGTTCCTCGTGTGTTAGGATCAAATAAGGGGAGGATGTATGTCAGACAGTGATGAACTGGAACTTGGCGACGGCGATGCCGCGTCTTTGGGCAGTTCTCCGAAAAAAACATCCGGACTGGGCGCGATACTTCCGACAATTCTCAAATTCACCGCCATAGGGCTTGGGGCGGTTTTTATTATCGTTACCGTGTCGTTTTTTACCGTAAAAATAGTAACGGGCGGCGGAAAATCAAGGACCGTGGTAACAGATCCCACCGATCCGTACCTGGGCAGGCGTCCTGAGTACGCGGCGTTTACCCTCATAGGGCCGGTGACAACAAGGACAAAAGGCCCGGGCTTTTCTGTTACCGTCGACATGATTATCCAGTACGATCTGAACGACAACGCGGCCCAGACGGAACTGACAAGCCGCCAGTATGAACTGCGGGATTTTGTACGGAACTACTTCAGCCAGAAAGACGTCACGGAGCTTGTCCCGGAAAACGAGACGGCGCTGAAGCGGGAAATACGGGATCAGCTCAACACCCGTTATCTCGACGCCGCCAAGGTAAGGAACGTTCTTTTCAACAAGCTCGACGTGATGGAGATGTATTAGGGAACCTCTGGAAACCCCGGTTGGGTTTCCAGAGGTTCCTTGGGCAAAAGGCGTCCGGCTTTTCACCGCGAAAAGAAGCGCGGTGTTGCATGAGGGGATAAAAATTGATACCATAGGGTGTATAAGGATGCCGTTTTGACCGAAGTTTTGTCCCAGGAGGAAATTGATCAGCTTCTCACCGCCATAAACGCCGGCGACACGGAGCCTGAGGATTTCAGGCCCGCGGCCGATACCCGCAAGATCAAGATCTACGATTTCAAAAGGCCCGACAAATTCTCCAAGGAACAGATACGCACGGTCTCCATTATGCACGAGACCTTCGCGCGCCTTACCACCACAAGCCTTTCCGCCCAGCTCCGTTCCATGGTTCACGTCCATGTGGCCTCCGTCGATCAGCTTACCTACGAAGAATTCATCCGTTCAATTCCCACGCCGACGACTCTTGCCATCATCAACATGGATCCCCTCAAGGGAAACGCGATCCTTGAAATTGATCCCGCCGTTACCTTTTCCATCATAGACCGCCTCTTCGGGGGTACGGGAGAAGGAACTAAGGCGCAGCATGAATTGACCGACATCGAAACGTCCGTCATGGAAGGGATCATCGTCCGCATTCTGGGAAACATGCGCGAGGCCTGGACCACGGTCATCGATCTAAGGCCCCGCCTTGGGCAGATAGACACGAACCCGCAGTTCGCCCAGATCGTCCCCCCCACGGAAATGGTGGTCCTTGTTACCCTTGAAACAAAGGTTGGCGAGGTGGAAGGAATGATGAACTTCTGCATCCCCTACATAACCATAGAGCCCATTATCGGGAAACTTTCCGCCCAGTTCTGGTACTCCTCTGTACGCCGGGGGGCAACCACGGAAAACCTCAGCGTGCTAAAGGACAAGCTTTCAACTGTCGATGTTAATGTAGTGGCCGAAATAGGAAAGATAAACGTCCCCGTGCGGGACGTGCTTTCCCTGCAGATAGGGGACGTTGTCAGGCTGTACAATACCCGCATCGGCGACCCCTATTCGCTTAACATCGGCAGCAAGCGGAAATTCATGTGCCGTCCCGGCGTAATCGGGAAGAAAATGGCGGTGCAGATTACCAAGAAGATCGCGGAGCTTGAACAGGAAGAATTTGAAGAGCTCGCGTCCGAAGGGGAGGAGATGACATGAGCGACGGCGCACTTTCTCAGGATGAAATAGACGCATTACTTGCCGGTGTGGATTCTTCCGGGCTGGGGGCGTCTGTCCAGGCGGCTCCGTCCGCCACGATGACGGCCGGCCCCCCGGAAGGCGACCGGCAGGCGCTGCAGAATTTTTTGGCGTCCACGGTTGAGGCGCAGTCCTCCAATCTTTCCATGATGACAGGCGCCGCGGTTACCATCAAGGGTCCCCAGGTGTCGTTTTCCGGCAGGGACGCGTTTCTTTCGTCCCTTCCCGATACGGTAACGGCGGTCAAGGCCGATTTCAGCTCCGGTTTTCCGGGGGAACATTCCTTCATCATTCCCGAGGTTACCGCCAGGGCCATCGCCAGCCTCATGAACAAGGAAGAGAACATCACGCTGGATGAAATGGCCATGTCGGTGCTGGGCGAGGTTGTTTCGCAGCTGGTGGGAACCCAGATTACGAGTCTTACCGACAAGACCGGCAATAAATCCATCGCGTCGGTTTCGCCTGAGGCCGCGAATGTGCCCAAGGCCGCCGCGGCCCTGCCCGCGGGGGAATTTCCCTGCGCCGTGTATCAGCTTGATCTGGGAGACGGGAATGTCCATCAGATCTGGGAAGTCTTCGGCGCTTCGGTTGCCGGCGACATAGCGCGCGCCCTTAACGGCCAGGCTTCGCCCGGCGCGGGCGCGATGCCGAATATGGGCGCCATGCCGAACATGGGTATGGGCATGGATATGGGCGCGATGCAGGGCATGGGCGCCATGCCGAATATGGGTATGGGAGGCGGCATGATGGGCCAGCCGGCCAGCGTGCAGTCCGTCCAGTTCCCCAACCTGGTGCCCAGGGCTTCTTCACAGGAAGCCGGCAACATAGGCCTTATCATGGACGTCTACATGGAGATGACCGTGGAACTGGGCCGCACCCGCAAGCTCATCAAGGAAATTCTGGGAATGGGGGAAGGGACCATCATAGAGCTGGACAAACTTGCCGGCGAGCCTGTGGATATACTGGTTAATCATAAACTCATAGCCAAGGGCGAAGTTGTGGTTATTGATGAAAATTTCGGCGTCCGCGTAACGGAAATTGTTTCTCCGATGGAGCGGATGAACGAAATGGGTTGATATTAATTGCGAATGAATATATAATTATGTAGTAATCAGTTTGTACTTGGGAGGGGAAAAACTGTATACCTGCCGTAACGCCGTCCGCATTGGGGCGGCGGTGTATGTATTCCTTATATTCTTTTCAGGCGCGCCTTTCGCGTTCACCCAGGACGGAGAGATCCGCCCGGCGGCCGAAACCGCCGCCGCGGCGCGGGAAGAGGCCGAACGGGCCATTGTTCTGGGAGATCCCCCTCCCGCCGGGGCGCCCGGCCGGGCCGCTTCGGCCGGTCTTATCATCAGAATGATCCTTGTCCTTGCCCTTGTCGCGCTTGCCGTCTACGGCGTGGTCTTCTTCATGAAAAAGGCGTCAAGGCCTTCCCCGCAGACCGATCCCAACCTGAAAATTTTGTCTACGGCAAGCCTTGGAGCCGGCCGTTTTGTCCATGTCATATCGGCCGGTGAAAAAGCCTGGCTTGTCGGTTCGGCGGATGCCGGCGTGAATCTTATCGCCGAGATAACCGATCAGAATACCATAAGCGCCATGACGCTGGAGCAGAGCCGCAGGAACGCCGAAGGCCCCGGCCGCCTTGATTTCAAAGCCCTTCTGCTCCGCATGGGCATACAGGGGCCGCGGCCTCCCGGGGCGGATAATGTCCGCAAGCGCCGGGAGCGGCTGAAGGGGCTGTAGCATGAAAAACGCGTTCCCGCTTTTTTTCGCGGTGTTTTTTCTGTTTATTGTCCCCGGAGCGCGGGCGCAGGATGTTCCCTTTCCCGGACAGGCGGTGGAGGGGACCACCGCGCTGCCGCCCGCGCCGGGGGCGCCTGTCGTTCCTTTTATAGACCTTTCCGTGCGGAACCCGGCGACGGGGCAGGAAGTGGCCTTTTCCCTCCAGCTGCTTCTGCTCCTCACCGTTCTTTCGCTTGCCCCAAGCATCATCATTCTTATGACCAGTTTCCTCCGCATTTCCATAGTGCTGGATTTTGTCAAGCGGGCCCTTTCGCTGCAGCAGGTTCCGCCCAACCAGGTCCTCATGGGAATAGCCCTCTTCATGACGATTTTTATCATGTGGCCTACCCTGAATACGGTGTACACCGGCGCCATCGCGCCGCTTTCGCGGGGGGAACTTTCGGTGGAAGAGGCCTACCGCGAGGCGGAAGCCCCGTTCCGTATCTTCATGTACAGCCAGATGCGGAACCATCCGGAAAACATCAGGCTCTTCATGGCGATGCGCGGCCTTGAAAGGCCCGATACCCTTGCCGATGTTCCTACCTATGTGCTTGTTCCCGCTTTCATTCTCAATGAATTAACCGTGGCGTTCAGGATAGGGATAATGCTTTTTATTCCCTTTATTGTTATCGACATGGTGGTCGCAAGCGCCCTCATGTCCATGGGTATGATCATGCTGCCCCCTGTCATGATATCCATGCCCTTTAAGCTGATCCTCTTTATTCTTGTTGACGGATGGAGTCTTCTGACGGACCAGCTGGTCCGCTCGTTTGTATAGGCCGAAGGAGTAACGGATGAGTATAGGTGAAATTACCGCACTGCTGCGGGGAGGCGTTCTGGAAGTGCTGTTTCTGGCGGCGCCCCTGCTCTTTACCGCCCTCGTCGTGGGTCTTGTGGTGGCCGTACTCCAGGCGACTACCCAGATACAGGAGCAGACTCTTACCTTTGTGCCCAAGGTAATCGCGATTCTTCTGGTTCTGGCCTTTCTTGGGGGATGGATGTTCTCTTCCCTGGGGGAATACACCAGGGATCTTTTCCGGCGCATTCCGGACATGGCCAACTAGAAAAAGGGGAAAGGAACGGTGATCGAGAACGCGGTATTAAACGACATTCTCCTGTGGGGGCCGGCCTTCCTGCTTGTCGCCGTCCGCGCCCTGGGGATGATAGAAACCGCCCCGCTCCTTTCCATCGACGCGGTGCCCCAGACGGCCAGGGTGGCCCTGGCGGGTTTTGCCGCCTACGCCGCCTTTCCCGGCGCGCTTGCCCGCGGCTGGGAACTGGAGCCCTACGGCCTGCGTTTTGTGCTCCTGGCGGCGGGAGAGGGGATCATCGGGGTTATTACGGGTTTCTTTCTTACGATTATTTTCTCTGTTTTTTCCACCGCCGGCCAGTTTTTTTCGCTGCAGATGGGCTTCGGGGCGTCCGAAACCTTTGATCCCCTTTCGCAGATAGAAAATCCCCTTTTGGGCCAGTACCTTAATCTTGTCGCCATGCTGGTGTTTCTTTCGGCGGGGGGTTTCTATAAACTCTTCCTTGGCGGTTTCTGGCGTTCCATCGAGTCAATCAACATCGTGTCCCTTGTGGAAGGAAGGGAGCAGGTTGTGGGCATGCTTCTTTCCGGGCTGTCCCGCCTTTTTCTGGACGCGATTATCATCTCCATGCCCATCCTGGGTACGCTGTTTCTTACCTCCCTTGCCACGGGGCTTATCTCCAAGGCGGCCCCCCAGATCAACATACTTTCGGAAGGCTTTCCCATTTCCATAACGGTGGCCTTTCTCCTCATCTTCGCGTCCCTGCCGTTCATGACCGAGGCGTTCAGCAGGGTAATCGACGCCGGTTATCAGGGCATCGAGGCCCTCTACATACGGATAGGCGCGCGCATAGGCGCGGAAGCGGGGGGGCTCCGGTGACGGATACGGCGGGCATGCCCCTATCCGGGCTGTACGGTTTACGCGGCGGGCGTCTTGTTCGCGCGGCGGAAGATCCCGGGCGGAAAATAGTTCCCTTTCCGGTTTCTCCCGCGTTCATCGATTTGCAGTGGTTTGCCGACGGCGCCGAGGACGACGAGACCCGTACCGAGGAACCTACCGATTACAAGCTGGAAAGGGCCCGCGAAGAAGGCCGCGTCGCCAAAAGCCAGGAACTGGTCGGCGCCTTGGGGCTCCTTCTTCCCGCGCTCGCGCTCTTTTTTCTGGCGCCTTCCATGTTAAGGACCTGTACGGAGATGATACGTTTCTTTATAGAGCGGTCGGTGGAACTTGATCCGGCCAGGGACGCGATCATCGTACAGGCGTTCTTTTCGTATTTTGTCCGGCTTGCCCTTCCCGTTGTGCTTGTGGCCGTGGCCGCCGCCCTCTTTTCGAATATAGTGCAGGTGGGTTTTCTCTTTACCGTCAAGCCCATAGTCCCGGATTTTTCCCGTATTGTTCCCCATTTTGCCAGCTATCTGCGGCGCACCCTCTTTTCGGTGGACGGGCTTTTTAATTTTTTCAAATCCATTGTCAAAATGGCGATCATAGGGACTGTGGCCTACCTTACCATACGGGGGGAAATAGAAAAACTCATGAGGCTTCAGACGGCGGATCTCTGGCAGGGGATTACCGTTGTGGCGGCCCTTGCCGCGCGCATGATGATAATTTCGGCCCTGCTTTTGCTGCTGCTCTCCATTCCCGATTACATGTTCCAGCGCTGGCGCTACCGGAAGTCGCTGCGCATGACCCGGCAGGAAATAAAGGAAGAGCGGAGGATGTACGAGGCGGACCCTGCGGTGCAGTCCCGTATACGCGGCCGCATGAGGCAGCTTTTGACGCAGAACATTTACGTGCAGGTTCCAAAAGCCGACGTGGTGATCACCAACCCGACGCACTTTTCCGTCTGCCTTGAATACCACGCCGAAAACATGGACGCGCCCATGGTTACCGCCAAGGGCGAGGATGATGTGGCGTTCCGCATCAGGCGCGTGGCGCGGCAGTGGGATGTTCCCATTGTCGAAAACGTGCCTCTGGCGCGGGTCCTGTACGCCAACATTGACGTAGGGGAACTGGTCCCCGACATGTACCTTGAATTGGTCGCCAGGGTTTACCGGAAGGTGATGGAAATCAACCGTCTGGCCGATCTTGACGCCCTTAAGAACCACAACGCGCGCCGCAGGCGCCGGGAAATTGGACATGTTTAGTAACCCGGTTGGTTACTAAACATGTCTTGCGATTTTTCAGGCTAAAGCA
>JAISAQ010000098.1 GCA_031266775.1 Treponema sp. | reverse complement strand
TGCCTATAGCTGGGTGGCCTCTGGCGCAATGAGAACGGCTCGTATGCCGTGGAGGTAGAATATGTTGGCAGTCGTGAAAAAGCCCCCTATTGAGTTTACCGTACGGGGGGAGATTCCCGGTAAATATCTTAAACTTCTGAAAAAAGATTTCGGCCCCGCCCTGTCCGTTTTTGAGGATGGGGAAACTATGCCCGTAACGGAAATGGACTGGTACCGGGAAATGAAGGAAAAGGAAACGCCCGGAGACACCCTCCGCTTTTACCGGACGCTGCACAACATGACGCAGGAAGCCCTTGCGGCCCGGATCGGCGTAACCAAACAGAAGATTTCCAATATGGAGCATAACGCAAAGCCTGTAAGCCGTAAAACCGCATATCAACTATCCGATGTCTTCAGGATAAGTCCGGGACGGTTTATCTAATTGGGGTACATACCCCGGAATGAGCGTAAAGGGAGGTTCGGGAAAAATTTGGGTCTAAAAAAATGGGTCTATCTGCTCCAAACTGAAGCAAACAGACCCAAATTTCCCTTGAAAACAGGCGAAAATTCCGCGTTTTTACGCTGTTTTTCGCACAAATTTTGCCACGTTCTGGAGGTGGCGGGAGTCGAACCCGCGTCCTGATACGCGAAATACAGGCCTCTACAGGTTTAGCCGTTTGTTGGATTGTCGGGGCGGGCTTGGCTAAGCGGCGCGCGGCCCGTCCGTATCCCGGAATTTTCTCGCCGCGCCCCGTCCGGAAGCGGGGTTTGGCCAGCCCTGGTTGTGACGCGGAAGCCGCTCCTCAGGGCGGCGGAACGGTTCCACGCGGTTACGCGGCTAAGGCGTAATCGTAACTGTCGTTGTTGGCAGTTAAAGTTTTGCCCAATCAGGAGATGGGCGCTCCACCTGCAGCCTGTACCCCGAACCGCACCAGTCGAAACCGGTGCACCCCCGTATTCCGGCACGGAAACATGCGTCTGTAACTATAGTGTGGCCGGGGGGCGGTGTCAATGGGAACCCCGTTTTTTCTTGATATTTTTGGTTTTAGAGGGTATGGTTAAGGTGTATGTTTTCTGTAGAATCACGGGCCGGGCCGGTCCTGTTGGTACTGAACGAGGATGAAAGGCGGCTGGTTGAAGAAGTTGACGCCTGGCTTGAAGTGCATTATCCCGACGACTGCGAACTTGTAAGGCAGCGGTTTGATTGTTTGCGTTCCCTGGGCGGGGCGGTTTCACGCTATCCGTCGATACGGGAAACCCAGTATCTGCGGGGGATAATCCGGGACGAGGACAGGCTTCTTGAGTCCCTCTTCTTCTTTTCCCCCGGTTCTCATCTGCTGCATATTCCCACCAAAGTAGTGGCGGTCCGGGGGTTTTTTGTGGCGAAATTTCACGCGTTTTCCCTTCTTGCCATGCTGTGCCGGGAGCGGGAGGACTTCTTTACCGCGTTAAGACGCGTCGTTTTTTCCGTCGTCTGTACCCTGGTGGCCGAGGAAGTGTACATTTCCTGCCTTGAAGATCCGTCTTTTCCCGGGGAAATAAAGGCGAACCTTGCCGGCGATCTTGTTTCCCTCTGGGACAGCGGAACCGATCCCCGCGTCATACGGCATTTGCCGGCGCTGACGGCCCTGTGGACCGCCCGCGACAGCGCGCCTCCCAGTTTCGGTACTATGGACGGATCGAGCGAACTGCTTCGCATCACCATTGACATGGACAGTGACTGGCACGACTTTCTGCTTGAGGAATCAACCAACGACGAATGTAAATGGGCGCTGGAGGAATTTCTCTTCGGCCTTTCATATGAAGAAATTCAGCAGGTCCGTTCCCGGCTGATCCGTTTCGGCATTTCGGCGGTGGACGGAAACGAAATACGGGCGTATCTGGGTTCGGCGCCCGCTTTTTCCATGGTCAAAAACGCCGAGCCCAGGGATATTTACGATTTTTTCGTGGACAGAAAGGACGCGGCGTGTTTTCGCAAGCGGATCAACGCCCCCGGCCCCCGTCGTACCCTGGAAGAACTCTACCTTAAATACCGTATTCTGCAGGAACGAAAGTAGCGCTACGGCAGAGTCATGGGCGGCTTTTTGACCGTCACTTCCCTGCTGTGGGAGCATACAGTACTCCCAGCCTCTTGCGGCGCGCCGGGCGAACTTTGCGGCTCGGCCTGTACTGCGGGGACGGGCGCCGTGCTACGTTGCGGCGGGCTCTGCGTTGCGCCAGGCGGCGGGCTTTGCGGGGCGCCAAGCGGCGGGCTTTGCGGGGCGCCAAGCGGGTTCTGCGGCGCGGCCCGTACCGCGGGGATGGGCGCCATGCCGTGTTGCGGCGGGCTCTGCATTGCGCCGAGCGGGCTTTGCGGTGCGGCCTGTGGTGTTACCAGGGCGGGCACGGCGGATGTTCCCTCCGGCACGTTTCCCGCTGCGTCATCCGCGGCGGAGAAGGGATGTGTCAAATTTCCGGCTTCTTCCAGTGTTTCAAGAACCGTTTGCGTGGTATTTCTGAATTTTTCCAGCGCTTCCCTGGTCCCCGAGTGGATCTCCCGTATCTCCGTCCGGTTTTTACCGGCAAACTCCCGTATCTGTTCCAGCAGCGCCTTGAGGTTTTGGCAGAACGCCGCGAGATCGGCGGTCCTGTCCGCGGGCGGGACGGAAGAAAGGGCGTCCTGCATGGACACGCCGGTTTCCCCGTATTCCGCACCGTATTCCAGAGCTCCGGCGGCAAGGCCGCCCAGCATTTCGGCAAGGCCGGCCGCTTCGCCAGCGGCGGAAACAAAGGTTTCACAGGAGACCCCGCTTGCCTTGAGGGCTTCACGGGCTTTCCGGTTAATTTCGGAAAGTTCCCCGTTTATCTTTTCGGCGTTTTCGTGCGTGGATTCCGCGAGCTTGCGTATCTCATCGGCCACTACGGCGAAACCGGCCCCGGCCTGGCCCGCATGCGCGCTTTCAATGGCGGCGTTGAGGGAAAGGATGTTGGTTTGCGCGGCTATCTTGTTGATAACGGCCAGCATTTCGGCAATTCTGTCCACCTCGCGGCCTATTTCCCGTACGATGCCGTTGGTTTCCTGTGACTGTTCTTCCCCGGCGCCGATTCTGTTTTTCAGCTCTTCGGCCATACCGGCGCTTTCGCGTATGCGTTTCGCCGTGTCCGCCGATTTTTTCACCGTTTCCAAAAGCCTGTCCGCGTCCTGCGCCTCTCTGGAAGGTTTCTCTTCCGCGCCGCCTTCGTCGCTTATGTACCCTTCAACGCTGCCCAGAGCGTCCAGCGCCTGTTTCGCGGATTCTTCTATCTCCAAAATCCTGCCGGCGGCACGGCCGGCCGTCTCTTCGGCGTGGGCAAGGATGATGTTCTGTTCCTTTTCTTCGTCGCGGAGGAGGTTCCCGGCGGCAAGGCTTCGGGCCCGGTGCGCGTTAAAACCGGCAAAAAATTTTCCGGCCGCGGCAAGGGAAAGGGCAAGATCCGCGTAATCCCCGGAGCGCGCGTCCCCGGTCAGGGCGGCGAGATTTTTTTCCGAAAGGGGCCTTACAAGCGTTTCAAGGGAGTGAAGGCGTTTGAGGATACGGTACAGGCAGAACAGCGGAAAGACGGGCGCCGGAATATAAAGCGCGGCGAAGGCGAACCGGAACGCCCCTGTGTCCAGGCGGAGAAGAAGAACGGCCACAGCGGCCGAGACGGCGAAAATTGCCGCCGTAACGGCAAGGCAGCGCCGGAATTCGGAATTCCATCTCCCCGGCCTCCATCCTTTGGCATGTTCGTCATTGTTCTTCATACCGTTGTACTTCATCGTGAACGTATTCCAGCCTGATCCCCGCCATTTTGAACATCGCCTCGGAATCTTCCCCGTCGTGGTAACGGCGCTGGCATACCACACGGACAAGCCCGCAGTTGATGATAAGCATGGCGCAGGTTCTGCAAGGGGTCATGCGGCAGTAGAGCGTCGCCCCCTGTATGGCTACACCCCTTTTTGCCGCCTGGCAGATAGCGTTCTGCTCGGCGTGAACGGTCCTGACACAATGGGTGGTGACACTGCCGTCTTCGTGAAGGATCTTTTTTAGCTGATGGCCCGCCTCGTCGCAGTGGGGAAGCCCGGCGGGAGCTCCCACATAACCGGTTACAAGGATCTGGTTGTCTCTGGCGATAACGCACCCGGAACGGCCGCGGCCGCAGGTAGCCCGCTTTGAAATGGCGTCGCAGACTTCCATGAAATATTCGTCCCAGCTGGGCCTTTGGTAGGGCGCTTCCGCCATACTCGCCTCCACTTTTAAAGTATAGGACGAATCAGCGGGAAATATCCACAGTGAATTTGTTCATGTCGCCCCGGTACCGCGCTATCGAAAATTCGACGGGCAGATGGGCGTCATCGGAATAGGCGATGGTTCTTACCAGGCTGATGGCTTTATTTTTGGCGATTTGGAGCAGTCCCGCCTCTTTCTTCTGGGCGTTGACGGCCTCAATTTCCCTTCTTACATGGTTGACCCGCACCCGGCAGAGTTTTTCAAGGGAATCGTAAAGGGATTTTACGTTGAAGTCGACTTTCATCAGCTTCCGGTACTGATCGTAGGGAAGAAAAGTATCAAGGTACACAAGGGGAACGTCATCGGCCATTCGCAGTCTTTCCAGATGGATAAGGCTCGCGTCAAGGGGAATCTCCAGTTTTTCATTGGCCTCCTGCGGCCCCTCGAGTTTTTCAAGGACAAGAACCTTTGTCCGGGGGCTAAGGCCCTTGGAGATCATCTCCCGGCTAAACGATTCGAGTTTGCTGAAAAAGCGCTCTTCTACCTTGGGCCTGCAGACAAAAGTTCCCTTTCCCTTGTAGCGGCACAAATAACCTTCGGACACAAGTTCGCTAAAGGCCTGCCTGATGGTCGGGCGGGAAACGCACAGCTTTTCGCACAGCTCGTTTTCCGGGGGAAGCATGGCCCCGTCCTTTAACACCGCTTTTTCTATGAGACTGTACAGTTGTTTTTTAAGCTGATAGTAAAGGGGAATGGGCACATTTTTGTCCAGTTTAATCAAATCGGTCAAATCCGCCATTCCCGTCTCCCTGTGTTAACTATCTTACAGGCGGCGGGAATCGTTCGTCAAGGCGCGGAGGCTCATTGAACGGCTCCGTTTGTGTCCGCGCCGTACCCGGCGGCAAGCATCAGGGTGTAGGGGCGGCTTTCTATTCTGTCGCGGGGAATTTCGAGTCTTTCCAGCAGGGAAAAGAACCGTTCCCTCATGTCCCCTTCCCCGGTCTTTTCCGTGATTTCAAGCTCCAGAAACCAGCCCAAACCGCGGACGTTTGAGAGCTCCGCGCGCACGGGGCCTTCTTCCCGAAGGCAGTTCCAGGCCCAGCCCTGCTTGTTCTTCCGTATCACAGGCTCAAGGCCCAGCCGTTCAAGCAGATCCTCGAAAAGCGCCGCGTCGGACACGTTAAATTCCCTTTCATCGTTGATCTCTACACCGCCCTCAAGCTTTCCGGTTTTCCAGGTAACAAGGACATGTTCCGATACGCCGCCCCCTTCCCGGATGTTCCGCTCGCGCCTGACACGGAGTCCCGGCGGGGGCAGCGCCGGAGAGCCTTCCCCGGCGAAAAGGGCCCCCTGTGCGGGAAGCCAGTAGGCGTCGTCCTTTTCATAGGTGCCAAGGTACGATCCCATTGCCGAAAGGCGCGCCTTGAGCGTTTCGGGATCGTCAACGCGGGCCTTTAATTCCACTTCAAGCGCCATATTTTATCCTTTTTTTGCCTTGTATTCAATTTTTTGTAGTATATTACAACAGGATGCGATTTTATAGAAGAAAGAACTTGTGTTTTTTCGAAAAGAGCGGTATATATAATCCTGAGTATTTATAAAAAAAGGGTGAAATACCGATAATGAACAGATATGAATTACCGTTACGGCGCTTTCTCCCTTTTTTTGTTCGCGGCTGTTTTTTCTTTTGCGGAAGACGCGGTTCATGTGGTGGCGAAAGGGGAAACGGTTTATTCCATTTCCCGTTCCTTCGGGCTGAGCCAGGAGGAGCTTATGAGGTATAACAACATCGCCGACGCTTCCCGGCTGCAGGTTGGAGCCCGCCTCCGCATTCCCCGGGGCGGGGCGGAGGTAAAAGGAGAAACCGCGTCCGGCCAGTCCGCGCCGTCTTCTTCCTATACCGAGTACCGTGTCGCAAGGAACGACACCCTGTACGGTATAGCCCGCGTAAACGGGGTAAGCCTTGACGCGCTGCGGAGCGCGAACGGTTTTTCTGCCGGCCGCGTTCTTAAAGCCGGGGAACTTATACGGATTCCCCTTTCCCCTGTTACGGTTACGGCGCAGGGGGGAGGCGCGGCGGAAGGGGGAAAAAACACGGCTGCGCCCCCGGCGGGAACGGCCGCCGCGCCGAGGGCAACGGCGTCGCGGACCGTAGACGCGCGGCTTGGCTGGCCGGTGCGGCCCCGGGAAAGCGCCTATATGTCCGGGAAACTCCTGGGCGTCGTGTTAACGGGCGAACGTTCGGAGGCGGTAAAGAGCCTTACCCAGGGAACGGTTGTTTCCGCGGGGCCCTACCGCGGCTTTGGAAAGGTTGCCATTGTGGAAGTAACGGGAGGTTATTTATATGTCTATGGAGGCTGTGAAAGCCTGTCGGTTAAGGAGGGCGACAGGGTCGGGCCGGGAATGGAACTTGGGAAACTGGGAATAGACGCGCTTTCCGAAAAGCCGCAGCTTTTTTTCCTGGTATACCGGAGTAACACTCCCATTGATCCCGCCAGGGCTCCCAGGGCATAACCGGAAACCGCCGGGAGGACGGTTTGTATTTCAAAAACAATAAAAAAACGGGAGAGTTTTAAAATGTCAAAATTGACTTCACCGGAAATTGCCGGAAGAAAAAAAACAGGCAAAGGGGTTCTGTTGCTTCATATGGGTGAATCAGGACCGGAGCATTCGGCAGATCGAAGAAGGCGCGGTTCCCTTCCCGAGGGTAAAAGGCGGACGGGAAGCGCGGAAAAGGATAAAAAATCGAAAAATACAAGAGCCGTAAAGGAAACCGATCCTCTGGCCCTCTATTTCAAGCAAATATCACGTTTTCCGCTTTTAACCGTTCAGGAAGAACAAAACATTGGTGAGAAAATAGTCAGCGTCAGAAGAAAGATCCAGGAATTTGAAGCCGAACATGCGGATAAAAAAGAAAGCGCGTCCTACGTCAAGGAAAAAAGCGCCATGGGCAACGTGCTTCTCTTTTACAAAAACAGGATGATCAATTCCAATCTGCGCCTGGTAGTGTCCATTGCCAAGAATTACCAGCACCGGGGGCTTTCCCTTCTGGATCTCATAGACGAAGGCAATATAGGGCTCATTGAGGCGGTGGAACGTTTTGATTACACCAGGGGCTGCCGCTTTTCCACCTACGGGACATGGTGGATACGGCAGGCGATCATCAAGAGCATAGCCGACAAGGGCAGGGTGATACGCATCCCCATTCACATGCTTAACACAATAAAGAAATGTTATTTTGTGGCGAAGCAGCTTGCCCAGGACTTTGGCCGCGATCCCAGCGACGAGGAATTGTCCGATTATCTGGGCATTCCCATTGCCAAGGTAAAGGAAATAGTAAAACTTTCCCAGGAGACCACGAGTCTTGACACCATCGTGGATGACGGAAACCTTACCCGGCTCGCCGATCTTATCAAAGACGAATCGATGGAGGAGCCCTTTGAACTGGTCTTCTCAATGACCCTGCAGGAAACCATGGGGAACATACTTTCCCACCTGTCCGAACGGGAAATGAAGATCATCCAGCTTCGCTTTGGCCTTGCCGGCGAAGGCCCCCTTACCCTTGAGGAAACGGGAAGGCTTCTGGGAATTACCCGTGAACGGGTCAGGCAGATCCAGGAGAAGGCGACGTTCAAGCTGCGGGGACTGCGGGAACTGCACGAACTAAGGAACCCCTGACCGCCTTAGAGCCGTCCCGCGGGCGATCTTCGCCGCGCGGGGCGGGCGCCTAGCGGCCGAACAGCCCCGGCAGCCAGAGCGACAGGGCCGGTACATAGGTAACAAGCAGCACTACGGCGAACTGTATAACCAGGAAAGGAAATACACAGCGGCATATTTCCACAAAGGGCCGTTTGAAGCGGTACGAGGCGAGGAAGAGGTTAAGCCCCACCGGCGGGGTCAAAAATCCCACTTCAAGATTAATGATGAAGATGATCCCCAGATGCACCGGTTCTATCCCGTAGGCCTGGCCCAGCGGCACGACCAGGGGAAGTATGATGAGTATGGCCGAAAAAATGTCCATGAGGCAGCCCACCACAAGCAGGGCCAGGTTAAGCAGCAGAAGAAAGAGGAATTTCGACGAAACGGTGTTCTGCATCCATTCGGCAAGATTGGCGGGCGCGTTGGTGTCGATGATGAAAAATGAAAGGGACTGCGACAGGGCCAGTATGGCAAGGACCCCCCCTATGATGGGCACCGCCTTGAGGAAAACCCGGTGAATGTCTTTGGGGGCTATGTCTCTGTGTATGAAGATTTCGACGATAAAAATATACACCGCCGCTACCGCGCCTATTTCCACAAGGGAAAGAAACCCCGTAAAGTAACTTATAACCAAAAAGAAGGGAAGAATGATTTCCAGGGCGGAACCCCCAAGCGAAGAGAGCGCCGGTTTCAGGCGGAAAGGTTCAACGGGTATTTTAATGTGTACCGACGCGATGATCCCGAAGACGATAACCGCGGCCGTTAGTATGAAGCCCGGGATGAGCCCGCCGGCGAACATCCGCAGTACGTCGGTCTGGGAAAGGGTCGCGACCAGTATCAGGGGTATGCTCGGGGGAAAGAGCAGGCCGACGCTTCCCACCGAGGTAAGCAGCCCTACCGAAAACCGTTCGGGGTATGTTATGTGCCCGGAAAGTATCGTGTAGAGAATGCCCCCAAGGGCAAGTATCGTGACCCCCGAAGCGCCCGTGAACGACGTGAAGAAGGCGCAGATGATCACCGTGGCGATTATCATGCCGCCGGGAATCCACGAAAAGAAACGGCGGAAGGCCGTGACCAGCCTTTCCCCGGCCCTGCTTTCCGAAAGAAAAAAACCAACCAGGGTAAAAAGGGGAATGGCAATGATGTTGTCGTTTGTAAGGGCCGAGTAGATGTCGGTGGCGATCACGTCGAGGGGGCTTCCCATGGCCTCAAGCAGAGCAAGGACAAGCCCCGCCATGACCACGAAGAGGGGTGTTCCCGCCAGCGCGGAGACAAGGAGGAGGATTACCGCCGGAACGCGAAGATACCAGGCTGCGAGGGAAAGATTGTCCGAAATGGCGAAGGCCCAGCCGGGAAGATCGTATTCCCAGATGAATTTCGCTATCTGCGGAAACGAGAGGAAAACCCCCAAAAGAACGGCGGCGGCGGGGAAGATCCGCTTCCAGCCTTTAAACCCGGTACGCCGGGCAAAACGGCAGGCGATAACCATGTACCCCAAGGGGATAATGGCGGCGAAAACGCGGTCGGGAATAAAGCCGATGTTTCTCCCCGTAAGGCCTATTTTGATAAAGGCCGGGCCGCAGAAGGCAAGGAGCGTGACGACGAAGGCGGAAAGAAGGTTTGTAAAGATCCTCAGCCGCCGTTTTACCGTTTCGCCCGAAAAATACTGTACCAGGGCTATGGAAAGATGCTCCTCCTTTCTTGTGGTGATCATCCCCGTCAGCATGGCGGTAAGGAGGAGCAGATGCGCGATGAGCGCTTCAACCCCCGAAATGCCGGTGTGGGTGATCAGCCTCTTGGCGGCCTTTATGACGGGAAGCAGCGCGAGGGACACCATGGAAAGGATACAGGCGCCGTTTTCAACACCATAAAGAAAAGTATGAAAAGCTCCCGAAGGTTCTCCGTCCGCCCCCTGGGGACCCTTTTCCGTTGTTTGTCCTGTGGTTTCCGCCCGGTTTTGCATTACCGGCTCCGCCTGTAATTTTCCAGTATTCCCACGATACGCTGGTACATTTCCCTGTTAAAAATATTCTTGGCGACAAGTCCGGGAATGGCCCCTCCTATGTCGCGGTACCATTCCTGTTCCTCCGCCGGGGTGATTTCATTAATGGTAAAGCCTCCTATCCGCTTCATGTCGGCAATGGCGTCTTCCTCGCTTTTCTGGAAGGAATTCTCAAAATCAAGGCCCGCCTTTCGTATTATTTCCCGCAGGGCCGGCCTGTGCCTTTCGGGGACGCGTTCCCATCCCACCCTGCTCATCAGCACCCCGCCCATAAAGGGGGCGATATTAATGGAGCACATGTTACCCGCCATCCGGTAAAGCTGGAGGGCGTTGACAGAAATGGGGCTCTGGTAAATCGCGTCTACTCTTCCGCTGTTCAAAAACTGCACCGTATCGGGGATAGTGACCCCGACCATCTGGAAACCCATCTGCTCGAACGCGTCAAACAGTTCCTTTTCGTCGGGACTGGTTGCCAGTCTGAGCCGCCGCAGATCGTTGGGGACGCGGACCGGGGAACGGGAAAAGACCTTTATCCAGCCGGCCTTGGCCCACGCCAGATTGACAAAGCCTTTTTCCTCGATTTTTGAGTCGAGAATGGGCCTTATCTCCCGCAGCACGGTGTCAAGTTCGCCGTTGTTGCGGATAAGCAGGGGGATGCTCAAAGCCATGACCTCAGGCGCTATGGAGTTAAGGGCTATGCTGGTAAAAACCGCCCCCTGAATTTTATCCTGCCTGAGCTTCATCATATATTCCCCTTCGGAACCGGGGTACTGGTGAAGGATACGGAGAGTTACTTCGCCGTTCGTGGTTCTGATCCAGTCCGCGGCTATGCGGTCAAGGGATCTTCCCCAGAGGGAATTGCGGGGCAGGGCGGATGCCAGCGTAATGGTTACCGGCCGCTGCCGCTGGGCGTATAATCCTCCGGCCAGCATCAAAAAAAGGGCCGCGCACATACATCCCGCTTTCTTTAGAGAACGTACCATCAAAAACTCCTTATGAATTGAGGCGGTTCCAAAATCCGTATTTTGGAACCGCCTTGCCGTCGTTTATGCCACCCGCGCCGCCGCCTTCAGGGCAAACCCGCCGGGTCTTCTTCTTCCAGTATAAAATAATTCGAGGCCGAATTCAGTAAATTCCGCGCTTTTCGCTGCGAGATTATGTTGATCAGCCTGTTTTCAGGCTCGGCGCCGGGATCAATGGCAAGGGCGGTTTCGAGGTACGTCCTGAAGGTCTCGTAATCCTGGGCCGGAACGGCGACGGACTGGGCGTAGGAAACATAAGGGCCGGCCAGTTTTCCCCCCGACTTTTCCAGGGCAAGGGCGAAGTGGTCTTTTGCCCTGTTTTTGTCGCCTCCCATGGCCTCAGGCAGGGCGGAAAGGGCGATGACATATAAATCATCCAGCGCCCCGCTGTTAAAACCGGGGTCCAGTTCGTAGGCCCGGTCTATGCAGGCCATAAGGCCGGGTACACGCCTGCCCAGGGCCGAATCGAAGGGATTAAGCGAAAAGGCCGAAAGGCCGCCGGCCGCGGCCCAGTAGAGGGAAGGAACGTCGTCCTTTTTCATTTTGGCAAAGAAAGGGGCAAGGGTATTTTCCGGGGATAAAGCGGACAGAAAACCCGGATATTTTTTATCCAGGCCCGAAAGGATCAGATCCATTCCCCTTACGTAGAGTGTTTTCGCCCGTTCAAGGGCCGCTTCACGTTCCTCAAACTGGACAACGGGAAGGAATTCCGCGGGCCCCTGTACAAACGCGTTTGCGTACATGATAAAGAGGGATCCTGTGGTAAGAATGAGCCCCTTGTGTCCGGGGTTATTGGCAAGCAGCGCCTCGTACATCTTGATGGCAAAGGGAAGGGCGTCCCCGACAAGTTCGGGATCAGGATCGCCTGTAAACACGCTTGAACTTCCGCCTGAGGTAAGGGCGTCGGAAACCGCGTTTATCGCCATTCTGTTAATGGAACATCCGGCCAGAAGAAAGGCGGCCAGAAACACCGCGAGGGTACGGAAAAAGGTTTTCCCCCGAAGGAACGGACTACTTGTACGGTTCATGGTTACTCCAGCCTTGGAAAACTGTTCAAGAGCCGAAATCATTAAACAATTCCGCCGCTCCTTTCAGTATAGCGGATTTTCATGCCGCATGAACAGTTCCCGCGCTGTTTTTTCCGCCCGGGTTGTTTTACAGCCGGAATTACCGGCCGGATCGTTCCTCCCCGCAGCACAGGAGGAAAAGTTCCATGCACAGGATGGCGTCGTCTTCCGCCCGGTGGGCCTGGCCGCGGGTTATCCCCAGGCTTTGGGAAAGTTCCTGCAGGGCATGGCTGTTCGCCCGGGGAAAACGGGCGCGGGAAAGGGCCAGCGTGTCGGCGACAGGATTCGGGAGGGCGGGGAAGGGCGGCTTCCACGATGAACCTTTGCCGGATTCCTCAAAAAGCTCCCGGTCCCGCTGTGCCCCATGGTAAAGAGCGGCAAGTTTCGCGTTGATAAAACCGCAGTCAAAAGGGGCGTTATGGGCCACGATGACAGTTCCCTTTATCAGCCGCAGAAAATCGGGCAGCGCCTCCTCGATGGGGGGCTTGCCGGCAAGCATGGCGTCGGTAATGTTGTTTACCCGTCCGGCCTCCGCCGGCATGGGGATCCCCGGATTAACAAGGACGGAATAACGGCACACAGGCCCCCGCCTGTCGAATTGTACCGCGCCTATTTCGACGATGTGGTCTTGTCCGGGATTAAGCCCGGTAGTTTCAATGTCAAAGGCGGTAAAGGGTTTCCCCTCCCGCCAGACCCCCAGCAGGTCTTTTGTATTATCCCAGTCCACAACCGGTTAATCCCCAATAGCTTGGCGAATGTCTTTTTTGATGGCGTCGAGTTTTCGGGCGGCTTCGGCCCTGGCTTCCCCGAGACTTCCTTCTCCCTTAACTTCGGCACAGCAGGTGGCGTAGAATTTTATCTTGGGTTCCGTTCCGCTGGGCCGGGCGCTGACCACCGTTCCGTCTTCGAGGAAAAACTGGAGCACATCGCTGGGCGGAAGCCCGTCCGCGCCGTCTTTAAGATCGCGGACTCTTGTAACCGCGATGCCCCCGAGGGTGCGGGGCGGATCTTTGCGGTAGCCGTCCATGATCCCCTTCATGATGGAAGGGCCTTCGGGCCCCTGGAAATATTTGGAGACGCCAAGTTCCTGCCAGTAACCGTTTTCCCTGTACAGTTCGTCGAGCCTGTCAAGAAGGCTTTTTCCCCTGCTTCGCCAGTAAAGGGTCATTTCCGCGGTAAGGGCCGCGGCCGAAACGCCGTCCTTGTCGCGGACTTCACTTTCAACAAGGTAGCCGTAGCTTTCCTCGGTGCCGAACACGAAGGTCTTCCCGGCAAGATCCCCCGATGGCTCGCAGCGGCGCATCACATCGGCTATCCACTTGAAACCGGTAAGACATTCGATACATTCGGCCCCGTATGATTCGGCGACGCGCCTCTGCATGCCGGTGGTAACAATGGAGTTGACCATTACCGGTTTTCCGGGCATCTTCCCCGTTTCCTTAAGCGAAAGGAAAATATAGTCGGCAAGAAGAACCCCCATCTGGTTCCCCGTTACAAGCACGAATTCCCCCGCACAGGGGCCCTTGGGATCCGCGGGAACGGCTATGCCGAAACGGTCGGCGTCGGGATCGGTGGCCATGACGACATCGGCCCCTTTTTTCTTCCCTAAATTTACAGCCATTTCAAGGGCGGCCGCTTCCTCGGGATTTGGAAAAGCCACCGTGGGAAAATCCCCGTTTCCCTCGCGCTGTTCGGGTACGGTTGTAACGGCAAGCCCCAAGTCTCCCAGAACCTTTTCGACATGCATTGCCCCCGTTCCGTGAAGGGGAGTGTAGACTATGCTCACTTCCGCGGCCTTTGCCTTGATAAGCTCGGGCCTGAAGAGGCGGCTTTTGATCATGGCGTGGAACGCCTCGTCTATTTCCCTGTCGATAGGGACAATGAGCCCCCGCGATACCGCCCCGTCAAAATCCATTTCCCGTATTTCGCTTACCGCGTCGACTTCCCGGATGATCCCTTCGTCGTGGGGGGGAATTACCTGGGAACCGTCGTTCCAGTACGCCTTGTAGCCGTTGTACTGCGGGGGATTGTGGCTTGCCGTTACGACGATGCCCGTGTCGCAGTGAAGGCGCCGTATCGCAAAGGAAAGTTCCGGCGTTGGCCTCATGGCGGTAAAGAGCCAGGTTTTGATCCCGTTTGCCGCAAAGATGGCGGCGGCGGCCCTGGCGAAGGCGTCCGAATAATGCCGGCTGTCATAGGCGACGGCGGCGGAAAGGCCCCCGGCTTGTGCCTTTTCGGGGAAAGCCTTGACAAGGTAGGATGCAAGCCCCTGTGTCGCGCTTTTTACCACAAGGGAATTCATGCGGTTATAGCCGCCTCCTATGATTCCCCGCAGTCCTCCGGTGCCGAATTCCAGCTTCCGGTAGAAACGATCTTCCAGTTCCTTCCAGTCTTCCGCCTCAAGCAGTTTTTCCGCCTCGCCGCGGAACGCCTGATCCTTTTCCCTGGCTATGTAGTCCCTGGCCCGTTCAACAATTATTTTTTTATCCATGACAGATGTTCTCCCGGTTTGTACAGTAGAGTATAAAAGAGCGGGCGGCAGGGCGCAAGTGCTCAGGGCTCAGGCGAAAAAGTAAAAGGAAGAAGGGGGGCGCATTTCCATCCAGCTGCCCGCAGGGCAGCCGCCGCCCGCAAACATCTGCATCGCCGCCGCGCCCCCCTGCGGGCGAGCCCCGCATAGCGGGTCTCGCCCTACCCCCCAAAACGGCGCCGCCTTTGCGTATTAAAAATGCAGGAATGTAACCACGGACTTCACGGACAACACGGACTTGTAGTTTCAAGTCTCTTTTGTCCGTGTTGGTCCGTGTCTGTCTGTGGTTGTTTTGAATTCCGCCCCCCAAAACAGTGCCAGGCGCCTTTGCGTTGCAGCGTTCCGCGTCCATTGCCATATCAAGTTTCCTTATGGTTGTTTGGTATAGCTATAGGCGGAGCCGAAGCCGAGGGATCTGTAAGCATTCGACCCGTTTACCTGCCACAATTCAATTTCAAGATAGGCGGTATATATCTCAATAACCCAAGTCGGGTAAGCGGCGCCCAGGCCGATGTCAAAATCCGTCCGCTCCATACAATGTATGATATGCCAGGTTTCCCAAGTTCCATCGACGCCGTTTGTGGTATCGGAGGAAAGAAGAAAAGTCTTTCCGTCATCAGGGAACTTGTACCAGTGGGCGATGAGGTCTCCTTTCCAAACGGTATAGCCGGGGAAGCCGGCAGATCCTGACAGCAGGGGGCAGGCGGAGGGGATTGTGAATGTGACAGTGTCCCCGGAACCGGGGGTTCCTGCCGGCCCTGCGGGGCCCGCGAGGCCGGCTGAACCCGCCGAACCGTCGTCGCCCGCAAGAAGATTGCAGGCGGTAAACACAAGGGCGGAAAGGGCAATGCCCGTAACGAGCGCCGTATACTTCTTCATACTGGTCCTCCTGTAAAAACCCGGTTTTTTCATCACGGAATAATGGCCGAAAAAATCTCGCTGAAAGCGCCTTTCTTTGCCGTGCCCGTCTCCCAGCGGACGGCATAGTAGACCCGCGTGCCCCGCTCGCTTTCCTTAAAAGAGAGTTCCAGGGGGCTTTTGGTGGCAAAGGACGAATGGACGAGCTCCTCAACCTCGTGCGGCGGCGCGCCGCTTGCAAGCCACACCAGCTCCATGCCGTGTACGTCGCCGGGCTTGCCCCAGCGTTTCATGGTAAAGCGGCGGAACCGGAACTGCAGCGTCCGGGGCCTGGGAGTTTGGGCCTCTACCTCCGGAATGTCCGAAGGAACGGGCACCGGCGTGGGATGCCCGTCGTGGTTGGGGATGTTCATCGCCGTGCGGTCCTCGTCGGTTACAGGTGGAAAGCGCAGGTACTGGTTTACGAAAAGCCGGACGGCCTTCTTCCCCGCCGTTTTCGCGTCGTTCTTGGCCTCCGTTTCCACCGGCGTGTGGGGCTTGAGCACGGCGGAGTAAGCCGTATACCAGGCCGCGTACATATCCGCAATGGAAGTCAGCGCCGCCTGGGGAATGTGGGTCCATTCCGGAGTACTCCCCGTACATTTCGCGTTGGCGTACTGGACCATGAACTTGAAGAACTGGTTAAAATCCGCGTCGACGAGTGAAAGATAATCCTGTGCCATAAAGAACCTCCGTTATGTATATTCCGGGCCCGTTCCAAAGCCCGCGGGTTTTGGAACAGGCGCCTGTTTGCGCGGCGCGCCGCGTTCTGCGGGAAGTATGCGGAACGCTTCAAAGGATCTGAGGATCTCCTGTAACGGTTTATAGAGCTCTTGTAATGATTTGCGGAGCTCTTGCGGCGGTTTACAGAGCTCTTGTAACGGTGTGCGGAACTCGTGCGGTAATGTACAGAACTCCCGTAACGGTTTACGGAGCTCTTGCGGCGGTTTACAGAACTCCTGTAACGGTGTGCGGAACTCTGTGAACGGTTTACGGAAGGCGTTTGCCCGCGGAAGGGGGAAGAACGCGGTCCCCAGGAAGGCGTAAAAGCACTATATATGGCGGGATAACAGGAACAACCGGCGGAAACTACACTATATGTATGGCGGGGGGGGGGGGGGGGGGGGAAATAAATAACCGATAATGGATTAAAGAAAGCCGAATGTGTAAA
>JAISAQ010000078.1 GCA_031266775.1 Treponema sp. | reverse complement strand
AAAACTCGTTCCGCTTGGGTAAGCTGAACCTTGTATTCTTTTTCTCTCATTGCCGTTTCCCCTCCTGCTGAGAGTATCGGCTCTTTTTCACGGCACTTTAGTTAAATCTTTCTAGTAGTTGTTCAAATAGACCGAAGGGAATGTTCAAGTGTTTTTGAAATAAGTGTTCAAATGTTTTGCATTGGGTGTTCATTTATGACTGAAATATGCAGGAAGGATTAAGAGTTATTTTGATGCGGTCGATACCTTCTATTGTTAAACCTTCTGCATTTACAGGCATTTTTCTTCTTCTCTTTGTGACAGGCTTACTAAATAGGTATCAATTTCTTCTTCAAAGAACCTTCTGCAAGTACCGATTTTGAAGGACGGTATCCTGCCTTTTTCTGCATATTTGTAAATTGTGGATGTAGACATTTTAAGTTTTTCTGCAACGTCATTGATTGTCATAATAGTTTTCATTTGCTTTTTTCCTTTAGGTACTGTTAATTTTGATTATGTTTATTTGGTACCCATTGGAATGTTCTTTCATTTTAAAATTTTAAAATTAATCGTCTATAGGGCTTTTCAAATCTGCGGTATTCTGTAAATATTAAGCTGACCCGATGGGTAGGGTGCCAAACCCCTTAATTATGGATAAAATCAATATACTTTGGCGTGGATAGGTGAGTATCAATCAAGGGATGACAAGATACGACACCAAATGAGCCGCCGTCATCATATCATCATCATGGATAAACAGATATATTTAGCCCTCAAAACGGTAAATTCTCTATGTATAAGCAATGATGATGACCAAATCAAAAGGTAGTCCAGTACCACAATTCGGGCAACTCCACCGAAAAAATGAAAGGCATGGACATGGATGGGCCGTAATCCGGTTTATCTGGTCCCGACAGAGAAACCCTTTGGTATACACATAACCTGAACAGGGCAAGACCCCGCACCGTATTACGGAAGTATGTCAAACTCACCGCAATACACTGGTTAGGCAGTACATAGAAATAGCTGGACTCATTTATCGAGTTATTTCTAAATAATTTGAAGTCACACAAAATGCGTTATTGAAAATTCCTTAAAGGAATGAATTTGATTTTTCCCCATGTCCGGCCATCCGCCATTTCAATAATTTTATCGTCCTTCAGTTCTTTCAATACGTTCTTTATTGAATGTTTATTACAATTATTACCGAGAAATGTTGTCAATGTATTAAATGTTACAGTTTTTTTACCGCAATTTAAAAGATACTCCTTTATAGTTTTTTTCAAATTTTTGGTTGCACTGTTTTTTAAGGGTGTTGTCGCGTACTCAGTTTCATTTATCAGTTCATGGCTTGCAACATTTTTGCTTATTTTTTTTCTTTTTATATAGAAGGTCAAATCTTCCGGATCATGTCTGTTTTTTCTTACATCTATTTTTAGCATAGTCCCATTGTCATTTGACACCTTTTTTTCGTCTATAAGAAAATAGATAGATTCAAACGGTTTGTTTATAGATTGATTGCCGCGTATTTTCTTTGCCGCATTATCTAAATGATGGATAACAATGAAAGTGATATTTGGCGGAATATCCAAAAAAACATCCATCTGCTCATTTGCGATATTGTTTGTATTGATGAATACTTTACTCAAAGAATCAAGCACAAAAAAATCACAACCGACATTTATTTTTTCGGTAATGAGTTCGTTAAAAGCATCGACTCGGTAATTTCGTTTGTGATTTATCCCTTGCTTCTTATTATGTTTCTCAACCAAATTACCATATTTTTCAATACTCCTGTATTGCATTTCAACCATCGCTTTGGTTTCTGACTCTGTCGTTATTCTTTGTTTAAAATTTTTAAGATATTCCTGCCACTGATTATAGTCCACGATTTCATATTTTCTTTGAGAAAAGGATTCTGTATAACGCGGCAATTGACTATTTTCTTTATCGTCAAAGTTAAAAAAGCAAGGATGACGAATGTTTCCACTTTCAAGTCCTCTTTTGGCAATTTCTATGGACAAAAAATTCTTCCCCACACCCGGTTTTGCGGCTAACAATATTTTCCTTCCGGTGGTAAAAGAATTTCCGAATATGGGAATGTGCATTCCATCCTGGATATTATTTACGGCATCAACTGATATATCTGCCGAACCGGAAAGATACTCGCTTTTGTTATTTGCCTTTTGATATTTATTCGATTTCTTTAAATCCTCATTTTCATTACGGAGCTTTTTGTTTTCCTTTGACAGCATCTTTATTAAATTCTGGCTCGTTCGTTCCTGCTTATAAAACAGCTTCATTATTCCTTGAAGTATATTGGGATCTTCCTCAAAGTTATTCTCCCATGAGTTATTGTCAAGTTCAAAAGAGGCTCCATTTGTTGGTTCAGACAAGTAAGATAATTCTCCGTCTGATTTCAAAAAAACTGATCCTTTATCATACTCCATTCCATTAAAAATATAACTTGTTTTTAGCAATATTTTTACCGGTACTTTTATTACCCTCAACGATTTTATGGTCAAAAAAACTTTATTTTCTATCTTTTTAAAGTAGCTTTTCAGTTTTTGCTCTTTTATATCTGTGTATAATTGTAAAATCATCATATAATGCTCAATAAAAGATGCCCAAGCACTTTGTATTGTATCAAAATCATTTTGTTTCAATTTGTTTTCGATGAAACTCAATATACTTTCGATAGAATCAAGGGCATGTTTAAACATAAAGCAATACACCGCGTCTTCTTCTGATAGCTTTTTATGTTTGGAATAAGACAACTTTACTTTGCCTGGTTTTTTAAGATTACTCTGTTTTGAAGTCGTTATTGGTTTGGCTGTTTTTCGCACAGTATTTTTTTTATCGTTTTCTTTGTTCTTTGCCTTGGTCATAGCATCTCCTTTGTTGCACGATGATAACCGTTGCTGGCTTCTGACTACAGTATTCATTGTACCCAAGGCTTGCAGACATGTCTACTCCCCTGCCGCCATGCACGGAATAAACGGTAGAATTTTGGCCTGTACCGCCTTCCGTAGTTGCTCCCCCCGGTCATCGGTCATGTGGTCGTACAAATCGGTCATTTTTTCGTCGGCGTGGCCGGTCTGTAAGCGGAGTATATCATCGGAGACCGTACCCCGGATGGTGCTGTTGAAGAAGTGCCGGAATCCGTGAAAACTGACATTCCGTTCCCGCCGTGCAATTTCACCTAATAGCAGGGTCAACCGTTTTTCCTCATTAGGTTTAAGATTTTCAAAAGAAATAAGATTATTGCTTTCCTTACCGCCAAGAATGAATACATAGGGTTCTTTCCTGCAAAGTGTTGTAATCCGCTGTAAAACCGAAGCCTTTATGGGTATGATTCTTTCTTTATCTTCTTTGAGAACTATCAGCGCGTTATTTTTGAAAGTATAACTATGATGGATACGAATACAGTTCTGGGTTGTATCTATCGTATCCTTTCCTATCGAGATAATCTCATCAGTCTGGATACCTTCAGACAAAGCCAGAATACGGGCGGCTTCCTGCCAATCAGCCGTTATTGCCTGTTGGATTTCTTCTCCCAATAAGGCGGCGAGAGCCTTTTCAAGATACTTTTCAATAGTTTCAAACCGTATCGGCTTATCCGGCTCCAGCCCCCAGAAAATATAGGAACCCTGATAAGGATTCTTTGAATGTAAATCAACAAGCATTTGGACAATGGTTTTATCAGTATAAATGATACGCTCTTTTCCGCTTTTAGGTACTTTGAGCCGTTTTTCTTTTGCTGAATAATTATGCCGGAGATGGATAATATTCTGATCCGGGTCAATGTCATTACGTTGTAACGCCACAATCTCCCCTAAGCGCATCCCGGATACTGCGGCCAAGATGGCAGCGATCTTTCCCCGTTCATCAGCCCATTCAATCTGGAATAATCGTTGCAATTCGACGGGTGTAAGAATACCCCGCCCTCGGGTATCATCAGCAAGTAGTTCAATATTATCAGCCGGATTCCTGGGGATTATTCCCAAACGAACGGCATCTTTTAATGCCTTTTTTATTATCTTCATCATTATATTAATGCTTCGCCTTGAATAGCCGTTTTGAGAGTCCATATCACGCCGGGGAATCGACTTCATAAAGCTTTCAAGGGAGAGGGTAGTGACATCGCAAAGTGCCATATCCTTAAAGAAGGGTTTTATATGCCTGAGAATTATAGAGCGGCAATCGTCCACATACTTTCGGCCAATGGATTTCTTGCGTTCAAGCCGCCCCTGAACATAATCGCCATTCCAGTCCCAAAATCGTAACAAATAGGCAATAAATCCTTCCGCAGAGGACAACTGCTGATTAGTGATATGGCTGTATAATAGTTTCAGAATTTCTCCGGTATCATATTTTCTTTCCGAATCCAGAACACCGGCATCCTCAAGGTATTTGGTAATGGCGCTCATCATCCGTTTTTGAGAAACCTTTTGATTGCCTTTCTTGGCTTCCGGTATGCCTTCGGCCAGCCATTTTTGTGCTACCCGGTGAGCCGCCGCCTCTCTCGTTTGTCCGGTGGAGCGGCCGGAAGAATAGGTTTGAAAATCATCATCCCAGAAACGTACATACCAAACAGTACGGCTGCCTGATTTCCGCTTGTACAAACTATAAGAATTACGGGTTATATCCTGCATTTACAGGCTCCTTTAGTGCAATGCTACGGTGAGTGCTACACTAAAGATAATTCTTAACATTCCTAAAAGCAAGTGCTTTGTAACTCTTTATATTATAACGAATTACGTTGATCCAGGGCCGAATCGAACGGCCGACCTGCCGCTTAGGAGGCGGCCGCTCTATCCCCTGAGCTACTGGACCTTACCCTAGGTATATACTCACTGCGCCCGTATTGTCAACGGATTCTTCCCGCGCCCGCCGCAGCGTCATGGTCCCCGGCCGGTAGTTTTGAGATAATGCGAAGCATTGACAGGTATTTTATGGTAGTTTATCATGAATTTATCCATAAAACAGAGATCATTATGGGAATTTCAGGAGGGAAATAATGAAGAAACACGCGGTTTTTTTGATTTTGGCGCTTGTTCTGCTTGCGCTGACATGCAAAAAGGAGAATGCCGGGCCGGGGCAGCAAGAAAGCGATCCGGGGGCGGTAAAAATCGGGCTTGTTACCGATGTCGGCGGGGTGAACGATCAGTCGTTTAACCAGAGCGCCTGGGAAGGGCTTCAGCGTCTCGGCAAGGATACGGGCGCCAATGTCAGGTATATTGAATCCAGGGATGAAAGCAACTATGTCCCCAATATTGATACCTTCGTGGACGGGCAGTACGATCTTATCTGGGGCGTCGGTTTCATGCTGGGCGACGCCTTTGCCCAGGCCGGCAGGGATTATCCGGACAGCCAGTTTGCCATTGTTGATTACGCCTATAGCGCCGATCAGGTGCCGAATAAAAACGTTACCGGTGTGGTGTTCGCCGCCGAAGAATGTTCCTTCCTTGTGGGTTATATCGCCGGCAAGGTTACAAAGACAGGCAGTGTCGGGCATGTTAACGGCATCGCGTCCCCCACAATGGAAAGTTTCGCGGTAGGTTACTACGCGGGGGTGCTGACCGCCAATCCCAACGCCCGGATCATGGGCCAGTATTCCGGTTCCTTCGGCGATCCTGCCGCGGGCAAGGCCATTGCCAACCAGTATTTTGCCGACGGCGCGGATATCATCTACCATGCGGCGGGCGGTACCGGCGCGGGCGTTATTGAAGCTGCAAGGGAACTCAACAAATGGGCAATAGGCGTCGACATGGATCAGAATTACATCGCCCCGGACAACGTCCTTACCAGCGCGCTCAAACGTGTCGACAACGCGATCTACGATATTTCCGACATGGTCCGCAAGGGTACGCTTCAGAATGGAAGCACGCTGCTTTACAACCTCAAAAACAATGGCGTGGGTTACGCCACCACGGGTAATCATATTCCCCCGGAAGTGATAACCGAAGTTGAGGCCATCAAGGCGAGGATCGTCGACGGACAGCTCAAGGTCCCGGCCTCCGCCGCCGAGCTTCAGGCCATGTTTCCGGGCAAATACAACATGCCTCCGGTTGAAAACTGAGCTTGTTCCAAAACCCGGTTGGTTTTGGAACAGCCTTGGTTAATAGAGTTGTTCAGTAACCCGGCCGGTTGCTGAACAACTCCACTCAGCGTTTTGGGCCGGTTTTGGGGAGTTCCGCTTTTCAAGGAGTCCTTATGAATAAAGGCAGCGGCGTTGCGACGGATGTGAACAGCCCTCCCGCGGTTGACATGCGGAACATCACCATGATGTTCGGTTCCTTCAAGGCCAACGATAACGTGTGCCTTACCGTAAGGCAGCGTTCCATACATGCCATTTTGGGTGAAAACGGGGCCGGTAAGAGTACGCTGATGAACGTCCTCTACGGCCTGTACCAGCCCGCTTCGGGCGATATTTTCATTAAAGGCGAAAAAGTTCACATCGCTTCCCCGTCCCGCGCCATTGAGCACGGCATAGGCATGGTCCACCAGCATTTTATGCTGGTACCGCCCTTTACGGTGACGGAAAACATCATCCTGGGGCAGGAACCCGTAAAGGCCGGCGGAATCATCGACGCCGGAAAAGCCAGGGCCGACGTAAAAGCGCTTATCGATCATTACGATCTGAACGTTGATCCCGATGCCCGCGTGGAAGACATATCGGTCGGCATGCAGCAGAGGGCGGAAATTCTAAAGGTGCTCTACCGGGGCGCGGAGCTTCTTATCCTCGACGAACCCACCGCTTCCCTTACCCCTCAGGAGATCGATGATCTGGGAATGATCATGGGCAACCTGGTAAAAGAGGGCAAGACGGTAATTATCATTACCCATAAACTTTCGGAAATAAAATCCATGGCGGACACCTGTACGATCATACGTGCGGGCAAAACAATAGACACCGTCGCGGTTTCAGGCGTAACGGAACAGGAACTTGCTTCCATGATGGTGGGACGCGCGGTGGAATTTACCACGCAGAAAAAAGCCGCCGTTCCCGGGAAGCCGGTGCTGACGGTTAAAAATCTTGTGGTAAGAGATTACTGGGGCCACCCTGCGGTGAACGGGCTCAGCCTTTCGGTACACTCAGGTGAAATTGCCGGTATTGCCGGTGTTGACGGCAACGGCCAGTCAGAGTTTGTATCGGCGCTGACGGGTCTTCGCAGGGCCGAGTCGGGATCCATTACCGTATTGGGAAAGGATATTTTCAACAAGCCGCCGCGCTTTATCTTTGAAAGCGGCGTTTCGTCAATTCCCGAAGACAGGCACAGGCATGGTCTTGTTCTTGATTTTTCCGTGGCGGAAAACATGGTGCTTCAGAATGTGCGGGAAAAGGAATTTTCACGAAGCGGTTTTCTCCGCAGAAACAACATATCCGCCCATGCCCAAAAGCTCATAGAAAAATTTGACATCAGGCCCGCCGGCTGCGCGGAATACAAGGCGGGAAGCCTTTCCGGGGGAAACCAGCAGAAGGTGATTATTGCCAGGGAAGTTACCAACGACAAGGAACTGCTCATCTGTGTAAACCCCACGCGGGGGCTTGATGTCGGGGCCATTGAATATGTGCACCGTTATATAGTTGCCCAGCGGGATGCGGGAAAGGCGGTGCTTCTTGTGTCTTTTGAATTGTCCGAAATCATGAACCTTTCGGATCGTATTGATGTCATGTTCCGGGGAAAAATTGCCGGCAGCGTTGCCGGTGACAGGGCGGAACAGGCCGGACTGGGTCTTATGATGGCGGGAGGCAGGGCGGATGAAAGCCGTTAAACGGATATGGAACGACGTTTTTCTTTACACGCTCCTGGCAATTTTTATCGGCCTTCTGTTCGGTTCGGTAATATTGTCCCTTACCGGTTTTAACCCGTTTTTGGCGTACGGGGTTCTTTTTCAGGGAATTTTCGGATCATGGAAAACGCTCATGTACGCGGTACAGTACGCTACGCCCATCGTCTTTACCGGCCTTTCGGTTACATTCGCCTTCAAGACAGGGCTTTTTAACATAGGGGCCGAAGGCCAGTATATTATCGGCGGCGTTACCGCGCTGGCGGTGAGCCTTCTTGTTCCCATGCCGGCGGGTATTCACGGGATCGTCTGTGTGCTTGCCGGGGGGCTTGCCGGGGCGCTCTGGGGAGCCATTGCCGGCCTTCTCAAGGCGTACAGAGGCATTCATGAAGTCATTGTAACCATCATGCTGAACTGGATAGCCTTCTATCTTTCAAACTTTTTGGTAATGTCCCCGGCTTTCAAAAAACCCAATTCCACCGCCTCGCTGGATATTGCCGAAACATCCCGGATCTCCACAAACGCCTTCCGGGAGATCTTCGGTACGGTGCGCATACACTGGGGCATGCTTCTTATGCTGGCGGCGGTGTTTGTCTGCTGGCTTATACTCAACAAAACCACGTTGGGATTCAATCTGCGGGCCGTCGGCTTTAACCGGAGCGCCGCCGAATACGGCGGAATCTACGTGGGAAGATCCGTCGCGCTGAGCATGGGTATTTCAGGCTGCCTCGCCGGTCTTGGCGGCGCCGTGCAGGTGCTGGGTGTTAGCGGCAGGATCATTCAGCTTGGCGTACAGGAAGGCTACGGCTTTGACGGCATATCGGTGGCGATGATAGGCGGCATTAATCCGGCAGGAGCCCTGTTTGCCGGCTTGTTCTACGGCGGCCTTAAATACGGGGGCAGCAAACTTAACACCATAGGCGCCCCCAGCGAGCTTATCAATGTGATCATCGGCGTGATCATCTATTCCATCGCGGTCATGGGCGCGTTCAGGCTTCTCGTGCGCTTTGTCAGGACAAGAAAAACGGGGAGGTCCCTATGATACTGAGCGCTTCCGACATTGGGCTCCTGATCAGTTCCACGCTGACCTATGGCGCGCCCCTCATTATCGCCGGTATGGGCAGTATTATGAGCGAAACATCCGGGGTGGTGAATATAGGCATTGAAGGCCAGATGACCATAGGGGCGTTTGCCTGCGCCGCGGCTTCCGTCATCACCGGAAATCCCTGGATAGGTCTTGTTGCCGGGGCGGCCGCGGGCTGTTTCTTCGGCCTGCTGCACGCTCTGGCTTCCGTTACCTTCAAGGCGGATCAGACCATTTCGGGCATCGCGGTAAATCTTCTGGCCCCCGGAGCCGCGATTTATTTCTGCAAGGCGATCTTTGAAGGCTCCACCCAAACCAGGCCGGTGGATCTTGCCGGGAAACTTCCCGTGGTATTCGGAAATATTTTTCCCGAAAATTCTTTTCCCGGCTATGTGTTCAAGAATTATGTTTCCGTTTATTTTTGCCTGCTTTTGGCGGCGGGGATATGGTTCCTGCTCTTTAGAACGAGGCTGGGGCTGCGCATACGCGCTGTGGGCGAACATCCAAGGGCGGCCGCTACGCTGGGAATCGGCGTTTTTAGGGTGCGGTATTTCTGCGTGCTTTTTTCGGGAATGCTGGCGGCGTTAGGCGGCGCGGTTATACCGCTGTCAACAGTATCCTTTTTTTTCCCGTCAATCATTTCCGGCCAGGGATTTATCGCCATAGCCGCCGTTATCTTCGGCAAATTCAGGCCGAAAAATACCGTACTGGCGTGCCTGCTCTTCGGCTTCTGCAAGTCTCTTTCCCTGACGCTGGGAAATCCCAAATTCGGCCTTTCGGTGCCGGTTCATCTTTTGAGCATGATACCCTACGTGATTACCCTGCTCGTCCTTCTCTTTGTGGGAAGAAGCCACGCGCCCGCCGCAAGCGGCAAGATTTACGATCCGGCTTCAGGCTGAGCAGCCGTATCCTGTACGATATATGAAAAATACTCGAAATCGGCGCAGGCCGAACGGCGGGCAAGATCGGCGCAGAATATGCCGACAAACGCGCCGGTAAACCCGAGCGTATAGTATTCGTCCGAAAGTACGGCCGCGTCCAGATCCGGGCCCGTTGCCCTCCATGTTTTGCCGTCAAACGAATAACGGAAACGGCCCTTGTGCAGGTCAACGGTAAGCCCCAGCCAGATCCCGCCTTCGGGTATGGGAACGGGATTGTATTTTGTAAAAGATCCGCCTGTCATGGTTTGAACAACGAGGACTTTTCCGTACTTTTCATCATGCGACACGGACAAAAGGTATTGATTCGCCTCATCGTAACGCCAGACGAGGCCGGCAAATTCCTGAAAATATCCGGGAGAAAATTCCATCCGTGTTTCGGCGGCGAATGAAAAATCCGTCTGCCGCCGGGCAAGCAGTGTCTGATGAAAATGCGACGCCGGCGACTCACCCCCGCGCAGGCGTAAAAATCCCCTGCGGGCGGAAAAGGAATAGGTGTCTGCGCGAGGCTCGTTACGGAGGGTCTTGAAATCAAGCGGGAGGCCCAGCCTGCCCGCCTGTTTATCGGAGCCGTCGAATGTATACATTTTGGAACAGGAAGTTGAAACCGGCGGAATAACTTCCGTACAGGTATCGGGAACGCCGGGCGGGGCAAAACTCGCGGGCGGGTAATTCTGGGCCAGCCCGTTTATAAAGAGGCTTTTGCCCGGTTCCGGCTTGATGTAGGGCCAGTCGTCGTGCCATTCGATTTCGGCAATGGCGGTTTCCCTGCCAAGCACACAGTTCTGCGTTCCGGGCAGCGGCCGCCCGCAGAGAAACGCGATATACGATCTGCCGCAGGGACTGTCACACCAGCTTGCGTGTCCTGCCTTCTGTACGGTAAGATCCCGTCCCCCGTAGGAAGTAATAAGCGGATTATGCGGGTGCATTTCGTAGGGGCCCGTTATGACGCGCGACCGCCCCACTGTTTCGGCGTGGCGGTAAACCGTTCCGCCTTCCGCGGCGAAGATGTAGTACCAGCCGTTCCGTTTGTAAAGATGCGGCCCCTCAACAAGCCCCCATTCGGAACCGGGGTAAATTTTACAGACAGATCCGGTGAGTTTTTGCTCCTCGGGAGAATATTCCTGCAAAAGAATACCGGAGAACTGCCCTGTCCCAGGCTCGGGAGTACCCCTCCAGTCCCATTCCATGTTGACGAGCCATTTTTTCCCGTCGTCATCGTGGAAAAGCGACGGGTCAAACCCTGAGGCATTGAGAAAGACAGGATCGGACCAGGGGCCCTCAATGGACGGAGAAGTGACAAGGAAATTCGGCGTGTCTTTCCAGGGACCGGTATTCCAGTTACGGACATTGGTGTATATAAGATAAAAAAGCCCGCCGGAATACGAAAGGCAGGGCGCCCAAATTCCGCATGACGCGGCGGCCCCCGTCATGTCCAGGAGGCGTTTTTCCGAAAGGGGAGACGGCACGATCTCCCATGTCCGCATGTCCTTCGATTTGTGAATTTCTACGCCGGGATACCACTCAAAAGTGGAGTTGGCAATATAATACGTATCGCCGGCGCGAATCATCGAAGGATCGGCGTGAAAACCGGTGAGTACGGGGTTTAGAATTCTGGGCATACATCCCTCCGCTTTTCGTGAAATATCATCTTCATCGTTTTTTGTCAACAGTCACATCCTGACCGCCAAGGCATCGGCGTTTATTTTCATATACCGGGAAATTGCCGGGGTTTGGAAGAAATTTTAACCGCAAGGAAGACCGCTACGCGGTCAATTAAATGAGAAGAAGTCGAAAAAGTTGAAGAAAATAGGGAAGAAAAAGGGAAGAAAAAGAAAAACCACGGACTTTCCGGACAGAACGGACAAAAGCGATATTAACCACAACGAACCTCCGGTTCGCCTTCACGGACAGAACGGACTTTTAATTTCAAATGTATATTTTGTCCGTGTTGGTCCGTGTCGTCCGTGGTTGTTTTGAATTCGGAATTACTGCCCGCAGTCCTTTCTCTGTACACAAATCCGTAGTACGTGGTATACTATTTGTTATGAAAAAAGCGGCGCGCCCTGCCGTATATGTGAAAAAAATCCCTGAATTTGTGTTCCGCATCGTTGCGGTTGGCACGGTTTTTGCTCTCTCTCTCTCTCTCTCTCTCTCTCTCTCTCTCTCTCTCTCTCTCTAATACTCACCGCCATCTTTCCACTTACCGCCATTTCCCTCAAAAAAATTTGCCCCGAAGATCTTTTGGGGCGGTCTCAAGGAGTAACGTATGAAACGTATGTCAATGTTTTTTGCGGTGTTCACCCTTGTGTTCGCCGCCTGTAAAGCCCCCGGTTCCATATCCATACCCATTACCGTTACTTTTAACGGCAACGGACATACAGGCGGTATGGTGGTTCCCTCGGCGCTATTGGGTCCTGCCGGCCTGCCCATGCCCATGCCCGTTCAGGGAAGCCTCGTAAAGACGGCATATACGTTCCGGGGCTGGAATACCCAGCCAAACGGGTCCGGCACGGACTACATTGCGGGCGGTTCCTACTCCTTCGCCGCCGATACTACCCTCTACGCCAAGTGGAAGATCGACTGGACCGGTATCGACGGAACAGCCTCCGCCTTTGGTACTACTATCATCCTTGGCATCGCTTACGGCGATGGGAAGTTCGTTGCGGCCGGGTATAACGGCAAAATGGCCTGGTCCGGCAACGGGGTAACGTGGACCGGCATCGATACGACCTCCACCTTTAATGGTTCCTACATCTATGGTATCGCCTACGGCAACGGGAAGTTCGTTGCGGTCGGGTGGGACGGCAAAATGGCCTGGTCCGCCGACGGGGTAACGTGGACCGGCATCGATACGACCTCCACCTTTGGTCCTTCCCGCATCTATGGCATCGCTTGGGGCGGCGGGAAGTTCGTCGCGGTCGGAGAGGACGACAAAATGGCCTGGTCCGCCGACGGGGTAACATGGAATGCGGTCGATACATCCGCCCTTGGTCTTATCGCCAGGGGCATTGCCTGGGGCGGCGGGAAGTTTGTCGCGGCCGGGTATGACGGCAAAATGGCTTGGTCCACCGACGGGGAAATGTGGAATGCGGTCGGTACATCCACCTTTGGTACTTCCCTGATCAATGGTATTGCCTACGGCGGCGGGAAGTTCGTCGCCGTCGGGTGGGATGGCAAAATGGCCTGGTCCGGCAATGGAGAAACGTGGAATGCGGTCGGTACATCCACCTTTGGTACTTCTGTCATCATGGGCATTGCCTGGGGCGGCGGGAAGTTCGTCGCAGTCGGGTATGACGGCAAAATGGCCTATTCCAGTAACGGGGTAACGTGGACCGGTATCGACGGAACGGCCTCCACCTTTGGTACTGGCATCATGGGCATTGCCTACGGCGGCGGGAAGTTCGTCGCGGTCGGGTCTGACGGCACAATGGCCTATCATGAGTACCCGTAAAGGGGAAAAAAGACGGAGCCCCTCCCGCAGACGGGCTGACACTTATGGGAACCTCTGAAAACTTCAGTTTTTGGAAGCATCTTTAGCCGGAAGAAATTATAACCGCGGAGGACGGGCAATGCGCAGAGCACATTGCCTGAGAGTTTGCGAACCTTTGGTTCGACAGAGCCAAGAAAGAATTTATTTCGAAAACTCCACAAGCCAATCCCGCCGGGATTGGCTCAAATTCCGTGCAGCTCCGCGGTTTTCTTCTCTTTTTCTTCAACCGGGCAACATATAAATTTAAAACTAAAAAAGTCCGTTCCGTCCGCGAAGGCGAACCGGAGGTTCGTTGTGGTTTTTCTCTTTCTTCTCTTTTTCTTCAACTTCTTCAATTTCTTCGACTTCTTCGACCTTGCGGTAAATTCTTTCTTCAAAGCATGCCGCTTTAAGGGGAATTTTAATACTGAAAAAAGTAAAAGCCGATACCCTGCCTGACCGCAAAACGGCAATTTGTTGGTCCGTGTCGTCCGTGGTTTGTTTTGAATTCGGAATTACTGCCTGACCGCCATAAAACCCGCGGCGCCTATATTGTAATCCCGCTGTTCTTCCCATGAGGCAAAGAGCGTATCCCCGTCCATGCCCGCGCCGGTATAAACAAAACCTTCGGGAAGGGGCGGAAGGGAATAGTCCTCCGCCGTGCCGTTCAAAAGGCGGCAGCCTTTTCCTTCCGGGGAAACGGCAAGAGCATACGGAATTGTACCAGGACGGTAAAAGCCGAAGAAAGAAGCGCCCGCGCCGCCCGGAAGGGAAAAGGCGCGGGCGGCGGGAAAGCCGGGGGCGGTTATGAGTACGGAGGCGGCGTCTCCCGGAGTGCGCGCGGTTTCCCCGGCACGGAGCGCCAGAGCCTCCAGGAGCGGCGCAAGCGGGGCCGGCGCGCCGGCCGGCGGCAACGCCCCGGCGGCGCTTTGGAAACGGCCGGCCGGTATCTCCTCTCCTTTTTCAGAAAGCGCCGTGGTACGGAAGTAATGGTATTGCGGCCTTTCGGAATTTTTCAGTACCGCGCGGTAATACCAGCGGCCGTCACCGCCGGGACGCAGCGCCTCGATATCCCATCCGGCATCCGGGGGAAAATCAGTAAACGCGCCTTCTGTTTCCAGAGGTTCTCCTGAACGGATGTCTACCGACCAGATCCGGGAAAGGGGAACCGGAACGGAAGGTTCCGAAAAAAAGTCGTCGCGGGAAAGAAGAACAGAGGGCCGTTCGTCAAGGAGAAAGAAAGAAACCGCCGTATAATTTCCCCAATATGGAATATCGCGGTAGTAAAGGCCGGTTTCCTCTCCGGAGCCGTTCCGGTTTCCGGCCGCTTCTCTGCCGGCTGCCGTTTCCGTCCATTCCCCGGTCCATAGAAAGCCGCCCCGGTTCACCGCCATGACAAGGCCGCCTGAATCGAGGGGCAGTATGCCCCGTATATGACGGGCCGCGGTCCAGGGGACAAAGGGCGAAAGGGACGCCTCCTCCGGCGCGGAGACGGTACGGGGGCCGTCCGGGGAAAGTTCAAACCACAGGGGATTTTCACCCGGCCTGAGCAGGGCAAGCGGCCGGGCCCTTTCGTCTGTCTTCGCAGCGGCTTCATTACGGGGAATTTCTTCATGGGGAATTTTTTCCCCCGGCGCGCAGGCGGCGAAAACGCCCAGTACAAAAAAGATAAACGCCGTCTTCCTGTATACCCCCCGCGCCTGTGAACAGCCCTTTTTTTTCATAATGCCACAGGGTATATCATTCCCCCAGCAATATCCACCCTTCCTCGCTGCACCGGATCGCGTCTTTAGCCGAATACCAGGTGTCCGGTTCGGGCCGTACGGGAAAGACGACGGGCATTCCTTCTTCCGAAACCAGGGGGGCGGCAAAGGGAGACGTTCCCGCCCAGGGGCCGGGACCGGCGGGAACGGAAAGGCCGGTTCTTGCAAGGGCTTTGACGCGCCTGTAATCAAACCCCGATTGAACGGTTTTTTGCGCAATGAAAGGCCAGTCGGCAAGCCAGGGATCTTCAAGCACCGCCCCGCTGGAAAGAACGCCGTCTGTAAAAAGCCTTCTGAAGCGGGGCCAGTCGAAGTACTCCGGCCGGCGTTTGGCGGCCGTTGGAGAAAGAGCCTCCGCGCCCGGATGCGCCTGTGAAAAGGCGCCGGCCAGTTCCCGGTAAAACGAGGCGTCGACTCCGCCCTGCCATGTGAGGCGCAGCCTCCCTCCCGCCGCGTCAAAGGGGAAGATCCCGCCCGCCGGTTTAAGCTCGCCTCCCCTGATGTCCCGGCCGGGAACAAGGGGACGGGCCAGAACCGGGCTGGGCCATTCGGGGATAACGGTAATCTCCGTTATTTCGCCGTCCGCTATTTCACGGACTTCGCTTCTTCCTTCAGGGCCTATCCATTCAAGACGCCACCGGGGAGCGCCGAAAACCTCCTTCCAAAGCGGGGGAAATTCCGGCGTTTCGGGAATACAGGGCATTTCCGCAGGTCCCGGACCACAGCCGGAAAACCAGAGGAGGATGATCAGCGGCGGAAAATATTTCATACCCATTATATGGCGGGAAAGAACCGTTCCGCTTCAATACAAAACGGGCATAACCGCAGCATTGCGAAAAAACCTCATATATGGCATACTAAATAAAGATGGCTGAGATAAAAGACTATATCAAAAGTCTCTCCGAAGCGCTGGAGGCACGGGCGGACTGGCTTGAAAAGTCGGAACTGGTTACATTAAAAGAGAATCTGCGCGGTTATCAGTCTTCCTTTTCAGTGTTGTATTCCGTTTATCTTAAAAAAGGGCTTATAAACGAAGATCCCTACAGACAGGAAGCCAAAATCGGCGAAATTGAAGTGCCCGATTCGGGCGCTTTTTCCGATGCCAATCGCCTGGATCAGCTCAGCATGAGGCTTTCCAATTACGACAGCCAGCTGGATTTTCTGGTCAATTTCTACCAGTTCGGCGTTGAATTTCTTAACCTCGACCGTATCAGGCGTATATTTGCTTTGGTCCGTTATATTGACTGGGTTCACCTTGGCCCGGATTCCCAGTCTCCCGTTACCAGAGCGATCGCGGAACTTACCAATCAGGCGAAGAACGGCGTCGATCAGATCGCCATGAGCGTCATAAGCAAATCACTGGACAACCTTTCCAATTCTACCGGCGCCATATTGGGCTGTCTCAAAGAACTGGCCGATTACAGGCGGGAGGCCTTTAAGCTGGAACTGAGGACGACGGTTACAAAAGACATGGGGCCGCAGGAAGCCCAGACGGCGGCTATCAAGAAAAAATATGCCGCGGCGGCGCCCGGTAAGTCTTTTTACCCGGATCTTGCCGAAGAGCTCATCAAAGAGGATTACTCAGGCAACGGGCCGGCGCTGCGGGAAAGGATCCTTGCAACACTTAAAATTCCCGAAAAGGAAACAAAGTCCGCGGTAAAAAAAGTTTCCTACAAAGATATCCTTCTGGAAGGAGCGCTGGTCATCGGATCCGTGTCGTCCGTTCTTTCCGAGTGCGGCATGAAGCTTGATGAGAACGAAATCCTCCTTTCCAACCGCAAGAGAAGCTTCTGGGAAAAATTCAGGTGTTTTATGCAGCGGATGGTAAACAAGGAGCCTGATGAAGTTGTTTACAATCTGGAATTCATGGATCCTACAAGGGGAACGCCGGTAAGGGAAAAACTCAATTACCGCCAGTTCCGCGGCGACATGGAAAAAAGAAACCGCATCTTCGCGGGTCTTGTCGTCCGCAGCCCCTCCTATTCCCGGCTTGCCGCCATGGAAGAAGAACAGATTATTGTCTGGATCGAAAAAAACGTCCGGGATCTTCAAAACATGCACAAGATCCTTGCCGCGCTGGATGAGTATTTCAAATCCGAGGCCAGCCATGAGGAACGGGACCGTATAAAAGGGATCAAGCCGGAACTTTCCACAGTAAAAAACGCCATTCTCAGGGCAAATCAGATGCGCCACGAATACAGCGCCCGGAAGGAAGAAGAAGAACAGATGAGACGGCTGGGAATCAAGGCCGAGGGGAGTGCGCCATGATAAAGAAATCTTTGCCAAAACGGATGTACCGTTTTTCCGGCCTCGTCTTTTTCTGCGCCGCCCTTCTTTTCTCGTGCAGGACATCCGGAAACGGGCGCGGGGATACCCCTGAGGTTCCGCTTCCGCCCGAACCCTCCCGTGAAAGTCCCGGTCTGCCGGAAGGCCTTCCGCCGGAACCGCCCGCCGGGCCCGACGGCTTTGCAGAAATCCGGCCGCCTGTGACGGTAAGGGATGAGCTTGCCGTTACCTTTACAAAGACTGAACTGGAACTGGATTTCCGCAAGTCCTATATGGCTTCGGAGGCGCAGCTTTTTACCGCCCTGTACGAAGGCCTCTTTTCCTATCATCCCATGACCATGGAACCGGTACGCGGAGCCGCGGAAAAATGGGAACTTTCGGACGATAAAAAACAGTGGACCTTTACCATACGGCAGAATGCCCGGTACTGGACCGGGGATACGGTAACGGCGGAAGATTTCCGCAGCGCGTGGCTTTCGCTCCTTGATCCGGCGCGGGAATCCCCCTATTCAAGCCTTTTCGACATTATCGCGGGAGCCAGGGAGTACCGTACGGGGACCCTCTCCGATCCTTCCCGCGTAGGCATTGAGGCCAGGGATGAAAAGACCCTTGTCGTCACGCTTAACGCGCCCGCCGGTTTTTTCCCCGCCATGCTCTGCCATCATTCGTTTAGTCCCCTTCATCCTTCCATGAAGGACAAGGAAGACTGGTCAACCGTTCCGCCTGTAGCAAACGGGCCTTTCTTCATTGTGGAACAGGATGAAAACAAAATCGTCCTCCGCAAGAACATGCTTTACTGGGACGCTCCCCGTGTTACGCTGAACAAGATCACCATCATGTTTACAGAGGACGGGGAGGAGGCGTCGGGCCTGTGGAACGCGGGCGAGGCGCGCTGGATCTCCGGGGATGTTAACCTTGAAAACCTGACGGACCGCAGCGGCATCATGGTCAATCCCATGTTCGCCACGCATTATTACTTTTTCCGTTCGGCGGAAAAGCCCTGGAACGATTACCGGGTGCGCCGGGCCCTGTCGCTTGCCCTTCCGTGGGACAAGATCCGTGAAGGGATCATTCTTCCGGCAAAAACCCTTATTTATCCTATCCGGGGGTATCCTGATCTTGAGGGAACGGAAACCGACGAGACCGAAGCTGTACGGCTCCTTGCCGAGGCGGGGTATGAAGGCGGAAAAGGGCTTCCTGAACTGATACTGCGGCTTACCCCGTCGGAAGACGCCGCGCGGATAGGGGGCCTCATGGCTTCTACCTGGAAGGAAAAACTGGGCGTCCCCGTCAGGGTCGAGGTGATCCCTTTCGAACGTTATTTTAGATCGATGAAGGAAAACAGCTACGCCGTAGGATCTTCAACCTGGATAGGGGATTTTGCCGATCCCTACACCTTCCTGCAGATGTGGCGCCGCGATTCCAACCTTAACGACGCCCGTTACAGCGATACGGACTACGAGGCGCTTTTGGACAGATCCATGTACGAGGAAGGCGAAGTACGATGGGCTACGCTGGCGGAGGCGGAAAAACTCCTTTTGGACAGGGGGGAAGTGCTGCCCATTTCCTATACCCCGGCGCTTAACATCATCGACATAAACGAGATAGACGGCTGGTTCCCCAACGCCCTTGACATACATCCCTTTAAGTACCTCAGCTTCAGGGCCTTCCGTCCCCTGCCGGGAGTAGCCAGGGGGCCCGTTGCGCCTGCAGATTTTATGCGCGAAGCGCGGCAAACTGCCAAGCGGGACTCCGCTAACGGGACTTGTCCACCCCGCGGCGAAGACAGTGCCCTGTTATGACGCAGCGTGAACAGAAGGGGCTTACCGGCCGGCATACATTCTGTCCGTAGAGGACAAGCAGCGGATTGATATTCTTCCAGTACTTTTGGGGAAGTATGTTTCGCAGGACCCCTTCCGTTTCGTCCGGCGAAGATGTCGTTACCCAGCCCGCGCGGTTGCTGATGCGGTGGACATGAATATCTACGCAGAGGCCGGGAAGATCGAAAGCTTCAACCAGTACAAGATTCGCCGTTTTTCGTCCCACTCCCGGAAGGGCAAGAAGGGCGTCCATGCCGGCCGGTACGGAACCGCCGTATTTTTCGATAAGCAGCGAGGCAATTTTGTGAAGGTTGGCGGCTTTGGTCCGGTAGAATCCGGCAGGATAGGCAAGCCGGGCGGTTTCTTCTTCGGTCAGCCTGAGAAGTTCGCGGGGTCCGGGCGCTTTTTCAAGCAGCCGCCGCGATGCCGCAAGCGTTACCTCGTCCTTGGTGCGGAGGCTCAGAATCGTGGAGACCAGCACCGCCCAGGGAGAGCGGCTGTAGCGTTCGGCGACCGTAGTCACCGACGGATCGCCTGGGGCGGACTTTTCCGCGCGTAACGCTTCCCGCCATTTTTCAAGCGCTGCCGTTATGTCTTTCCATGCGGCGCCGGATCTTCCGGCGGGGGTTTCGGTTTTTTTCATGGGCGTTCCAGCAGGCAGACGGCTTCGGCCTCGACCGCCCTGTTTTCCCCCACCGGCCCCAGGCCTTCGCCGGTTTTTCCCTTTACGAAGACCGCGTCCGCGGGGCATTCCAGGGCGGCGGCCAGCGAAAGGCGTATGTTTTCCCGCACAGGGAGCAGCCGGGGCTTTTCGCAGATCACCACGCAGTCAACGTTGACAATGCGCCAGCCCCGGTCTTTTACCATGGCAAAGGCGTTTCGCAGGAGCGTCATGGAATCGGCGTCCTTCCAGGCCGGATCGGACGGGGGAAAAAGCGCCCCTATGTCCCCAATCCCCGCAGCCCCCAAAAGGGCATCGGTTACGGCGTGGGCCAGTACGTCGCCGTCGGAATGACCCAGCTCGCCGCGATCCGATTCCAGTTCAACGCCGGCGAGCAGAAAACGCCGCCCCTTAATCAGGCGGTGAAGATCTTTTCCCAGTCCTATTCTTGTCATATTTACAGCCCTAAATCTTCCGGAAAGGTAATTTTCCTGTTCGCCGGATCTCCTGCGATAACCGCCACAGGTCCGCAAAATTCATCCCAGATTTCCGCGTCGTCGGTATACTCAAAACCGCCGCGTTCCTTTTCCGCGGCTTTTTCATGAGCGGCAAGGATCTCCGGGAAGGAAAAACACTGGGGGGTCTGGGCGGTCAGCACCGAGGAACGGCGGAGATGGCGCTTGATAAAACCCGCCGCGGGAAACCCCGGACGATAGACGCCGTTTCCGAAGCCTTCCCCGCATGATTCCGCGAAAGGCTCCGCCTCTTTGGGGGTCTCGGTAAGGGGAAGGGCCGGAATGACCGCCCCGTATATCAGCGCCGCCTCCATGACCGCCCGGACAAGCGAAACGGAAATCCACGGCCGGCTGCCGTCGTGAATGAGCACATAGCCGGGCGGACGGCGGGAAGTCCCGGTGGAAGCGGCCCCGCCGGAGGCAGCGAGCAGCGAAAGCGCGTGATGTACCGATTCCCGCCTGGTTCCGCCGCCGGGGACAAAAAAAACGCGCGGCCCGCCGCCGGCCGGATTCGCGGGCAGGGCCCGGCGGGCGGCGTACTCGCCGTTTTCCGGGCCGGTCGGCACGGTGATCACGATGCTTGTGATACGGGCGTCCGAAGCAAACGCCGCCGCCGCCGCGCCCAATACGGTAAAGGGTTTCCCGCTTTCGTCCTTCCGGCCGCCCTGGGAAGAGGGCAGGACCCGGTATTCTTTTTTAAACATCCCAAGATCCGCGTCTGTGGGAGAACGGCGCATGCGCGAGGAAGAACCGGCCGCGGTTATTACGGCCGAAAAAACAGCGCGGGCGTTTTCGCCCTGTGAAAAAGAAGTCAACGGTGTTCCTGCCTTGGAATATTTCAACACGCCGCGGGACTTTTGGCAAGCGCCCATCCGTTCAGGTTTCGCGGATACGGATCAAATGTAAAGGTGTATTATCCGAAAAAAATGTGAAAAATAGTGTTAAGAATTTGATTTTACGTCCCTTATATAGAATAGGAGCATATTATACAGATGGTCTTGCATAAAAAAATGGAAAACTGAAAATCGAAGACATGCGGCATTTTATGGGGGCGCGTCCATAGCGGCGCAGACGCATAAAATTATGGATTTGTAAAATCCAAACGTTTGTCAAAAAACCACGCACGGAGGATGTTTATGGGTACTGCTACGGTATTAGTGATCATTGCACAGGCGATAACCCTTCTCGCCACGATTATTGCCGCGAGTGACAACGATAAGGAGGGTAAATAATGAGTACCAGTGCGGGTCGAAAAGCGGCCCAAACGCTTATCGACATGGTAAAGCATTATGATCACCGGACGCCGTCAAAAACGGAAGTTTTGAGGCACCTGAACCGGAGCTTGTCGCCGGATACCAGGTACACCGGGAAGGGGTTTGATGATCTGTGGAACAAATGGCTCAAAAAATGAGCAAAGGAGTCTGTATGACGTATTTTGAGAACGGCGGGATGAAAGATTGCGGCCCGAGCATGGTGAAAACCAGGGACGGATACCTCAATGTTACCGCGGGGAAGCTGACCAACACAATTGACATTGTCGTGTCCAAGCCCCCCGAAACCCATTTCAACGCCGGCACGATTGAGTGCCCGAAACAGTTTACCTGGGAAATCCTGAGCTGGTTCAACTAGAGCGGATTTCCCGTTTTGCCCCGCGCCAATCCCGGCGCGGGGCAAAACACATATTAGAGTTGTTCAATAACTTCAGTTATTGAACAACTTCCGCTATAAAACGCGATTTTGTAAGGCTAAAGCCATGCTTTAGCCTGAAAAATCGCAAGACATGTTTAGTAACCAACCGGGTTACTAAACATGTCCATTGACAGAAATCCCGGGCTGGAATAACATACCAGAACCGGAAACAGGAGATTATTATGATAAAGAAATGGGGCGTAAAAAATTTCAAGTCGATCCTCGATCAGGATCTTGAACTGGCCCCCCTCACCATCTTCGCCGGCACGAATTCAAGCGGCAAAAGCAGTTTTTTACAGTCAATACTGGTGACGGCGCAGAGCCTGGCCGATAAAGTCGATCCCGGGATAAACCTCAACGGAACATTAACCAAACTTGGACTTTTTCATGATGTCTATTCAAAAACAAATAAAAAGGAAAACATTCCTTTCGGGGACAGAAAAATATCAATCTGCTATGAGATTGTTGCCCCGCCGAAGAGTTTAACGTCTGTATCGGGGAATTTTTCTTTTTCTTCAGGATGGAGTCGAAAAGCAGAGAGACAATTTCTTGAAAAGGATTTCAAAAAAATGTCAGACGATGAGTACATCGATTTAATCATAGAACACAGCGAACGTATGCAAGAAATGCTGAGAGGTACAATCCTTGATACGTCGGAATTCTCCTGCGCCTATGAAAATACGGATAAAAAGGCGTTATTTAAATATAATCGCAATGGCCTGGATGAAAAAAGTGGAGAAAACTTTATATTCGATGAAGAATCGGAAAAGGAATGGATGGATCGGCTAACCGGAAAGGAATTTGACTATATACGTATTCTGCTGAATAAGTTTCTGCTGGAATCATCACCTGTTGAATGTTGGTTCAAAGAAGACAATTGGCACAATGGCCTGAAGTGCGATGACGTGATCTACCTGCCATCTAAAATACTGGCCGCGACAAAATTTATCGCGGATTATTTTAAATCCAGCATTCGGTATTTAGGCCCCCTGCGGGAAGACCCAAAACCGTTTTATACGTATAAACATTATGAAAACAATACCGATGTCGGCGTTAAAGGCGAACATACGGCGTCTGTTCTTTATCATTATAACGCTTTTGAAAGAGACTACCCCAGCCCGTTTACCCCTGACGAGCGGCGGCAGCAAGTGAGATCGGGTTGGTTAAGCTTCGCCGTTGGCGAGTGGGTTGAATATATAGGCGTTGCCGCCGATGTTGAGTATTCACAGAGCAAGACAATCGGACGCGAAGAAATGATCCCCCTCCGGGTTAAAATGAACGACGATGAAGATTACCGGGATTTAACACATGTCGGCGTTGGGGTCAGCCAGGTGCTTCCGATTATTGTCGCCTGTCTCGCCATGCCGGAAGACTCTACCATTGTCATTGAACAGCCCGAATTGCATTTGCACCCTAAAATGCAGTCGCGGCTTGCCGACTTCTTTATCGCCATGGCGCGTTCCGGCAGACAGTGTTTAATTGAGACGCACAGCGAGCATATTGTTAACCGGCTGCGTTACCATTATGCATCGGCAATTGACGAGACAATATTAAAGGACAAGGCAAAAATATTTTTTGTGGAAAAAAACCGCAAAACCGGCGTTTCGGCCTTTTTTGATATCGAGATAAACAAATACGGGGCACTGTCTGAATGGCCGGATGATTTTTTTGACGAGTCGCAAATTTCGACCGACAAATTATTCCGGGCCGTAATGGAGAAGCTGGAGCGGGAAGAAAAAGATGACTAATTATACCGTTGACGCCAGCGTATATGCCCTGCCCAAAACCTCGGGAAACGGCGATGCCGACAAAAAGATTGAATCTGATTACATAGAAAGATTAAAAACCATTCGTGTTCTTGTAATGAGACGCGATATAAATATTTTTCTGCTTCTTCAAGACATAAAATTATTACATCATTTAAACTTAGTGCCAGAAAAAGATTCCATAAAATCTTTAAAAGTTCAAAATGAAGCATACCATTCGAATGAAGTGATAGCCTGGTTTAAAGAATATCTTTTAGATCCTATGCAGAGCTACAATCTTGGCAAGACGGGCAAGGTTGAGGGTTTCGCCGAATACAATGCGCATCGTGTGAAAGTGGAGGAAAAAGTTTTTGAAAACAGATTTCATTTCAGGGCCGAACTTGATAAAGACGCGGAAAATTCCATTGTCCCGGCGGAAGTTAAAGATGTGGTAGAAAATGAAGAGTTGAGAGATAATTTTGTCAAAAATGCCTTGATTATTGCCAAATTAAATGAGTATGTATATAAAAATAACCCTGACCGGCATAAAATCATCTTAAATACTTCACCGGGTGAAATTGAAATTAAAAATACGGCAATTAAAAAGATAATCATGGACCCGGTAAAAGATGAAAATGGGGCAATAATCTATCCAATCAGGCATTATAATATTTTCCCGTCTCCCTTGGAAAATGTCAAAATAAGCAACGGCCTGGTCAAAATCGCTGATTTATCAACAATTGAAACCGGGCAGAAAAATCCCGGCCCCTTTGATATTTATTCCGCCTATGAAAAGGCAAAACAGGAGTTTGGAGATACTTTGATTTTTGGTAAAGATGTTGAGGATAGTATTGTTGAATACCAGAACAAGATAAGAAAGAAGATGGAAGAAAACCCCGGATGGAAGGAATTAAAAGAAGAAACTGAAAATCTGTCCCAAGCATTGTCTTCATACCTTAAAACACTGCATGATGTTTCATTAGACCCCGGCTTTTATCAATGGTCTTCGTCTGAAAATTATTGTTGTTTCCCCTGTTGCTCTCTAATCCATGAATATAAATCTTTAAGCAGGCTTAAGGCGGTAAATTGCAGTGATTGCCGTCCTCCCTGTTGTCCTCTAATCCATGAATGTAAATCTTTAATCAGTCTTATGGGGGCAAATTGCAGTGATGAATACCAAAATCAAATGCAGAACAGCCAGGCTAAACAGGAAAGACAGTTTGATGATGGCAGCGGCAATAAAGAAGTTTTTACCTTACACCTTAGACCTCTTTCTAAAAAATGTTATGGTGCCCTCTGGTTTTTAACGTTACGAATTTATTTCAAGGTAAAAGGGCGTAAAATTGTAATTGGCTGGATAGGTCAACATCCATATCTTCCATCGTGTCCTTCGGTCCAGCGCGGTATTGCCTGTCAGCGTATAGAATGTCAAAACAACCCGGCTCATGTTCCGGGTACGGGAATTTAGCTACAGGGGGAACACGTCAAGTTCCCCCAAAACCATCCCTTATAATGGACTTGTTCGATAACCCGGTTGGTTATCTTACAAGTCTTGCGGTTTTTCAGGCTAAAGCCTTGCAAAACCGCATTTTTTAATGGAAGTTGTTCAGAAACTGAAGTTTCTGAACAACTCTAATACATAAGGAGCGAAAAAATGAAACTTGTAATAGCAACCCTGCCCATGAAGGCTCTTGGCTTGGTACCGCCCCTCCGGTATCCGGTGGACGGTAACAGGGCAATCGAATACGATGGGGCGGTGCGGTATCCGGTCAACGCCGTTCTCGCGAAAACACTCAAAAAAGACGAGGATGTTACAATCCTCTTTATCGCCGCTTTGGGAAAGTACAGCGCTTGGGAAGATCACAGGAAGGCCTTTACCGAAGAGCTGACCGCGATTAACGCTCCCATAGGCGCCAGGCTGTCGTTTGAATGCCTTGAAATCCCCTTCTCCCAGAAAAAAAGGGATTTTAACAATCTTTTGACGGAATTAACCGACAGAATTCCCCAAGGGGCGCAGATCTTCGCCGATATTACCTACGGCGCGAAACCGCCCATCCTGTCCCTGTTCTGCGCCCTTTCTTTTGCGGAAAAATACTGCGGCGCCGACGTGGACTACATTGTCTACGGCCAGATTGATTTTAACCCGGAACAGAAACCCGAAAACCCCGTTCTATTTGACATTACCTCCCTTTACTGCCTCTTCAATCTTATGGGGATGATAGAGTCGCCCGACAGGGAATCGGCGTCAAAGCTGTTGAAAGATTTTTTTTCCGTATAGGAGGCCGCGGAAATTGACGAAATCCAGAGAACAGAAAGAACAGCTGGAGCAAAAAATACTGGAACTCCTTTCAAGATACCGTGCAAGCGGCGGCGACTCAATGGAAAGCGAACGGGAGAAGGTTTTTGGTAAATTAGTGGACGCCGTCTGGCAGTTGTACAAAGATTTATTGATCGTCATTCCTGTTGCTAAAAAAATACGGGTAATAGAACCAGGTAAAAAAACAAGAAAAAATGAAGTACAACGTGAGGATCTGGGGGCGGAGATATATTACGCGGTAAAATCCTGCGCGGCTGGGCCCTACGAGGGGCCGGGATTTTTTGACGTCCTGAAAATGGCAATAAGAAATGAGAATACAGCAAGCTATTACAGAGAAGAAGCTGATTTGAGTAAACGTGATGAAAGGAGAATCAGCTATTGCAAGAGATTGATGACAATGCTGGAAGAATCCGAAAACCGGATAATATCCGAAAATAAACAAATAGAAATTGTTTCCCAGGCTTTCCATACTTCCTTGGAAAGGGCTGCGGAGTATTTTGAGATAGACCGCCGCAGAAATGTAGTGGAGAACAACATATTGACCGATAGCGATGGTAAGAAACAAGATGTGTTTGACACAATCGAATCCCCGGACTATTCGTCATCTTTGAGGCTTGATAAATGGTTTGCCGAAAATGCCCGGTTTATACTGCAGACTGCTGAGGCTGTTATAGACGAAAAGCACAAAAACCCAAAAATCAGGGAATGTCTCAAAGAATTGTTCACCCTCAGATATGTTGATAAATTGACTGTTGATAAGTTAACTGAATTGATTGAATCCGGCGGGCCTCTTTCTTTTGCTTCGGAGGAAATAATTCGTACAAAAGCGAACGGCGCAAAACTGCCGGCCCCGTATGAAATTTGGCAAAAATACTATCCAAATGCTGCAAAGTTAAGCGCGGGATCACGCGCTTCGGGAGCATTGGCAAAACTGCGGAAACCTCTCCAAAAAAAATTACGGGAACTTCAGGAGGAATATCGTTTCCAAAGAAGTTAGGATACCGTAAAACCCTATTCGGCCTCAAGGCGGGCAAAGATCATGTTTTCAACTTCTTCCCGCGGTTTGCGGAGGGAATAGGAAACTTCATCTTCAAGAAGTTTCAGCGCCGAATCGTAGAGTTTCCGCTCGAGTATGGGAAGCTCCTTTACCTTGCTCCGGTGATAGAGAGAGCGGACTATGGCGGCAATATCGGCGACACTGCCTTTTTTAAGCAGATCAAGGTTCATCTGGTAACGGAGCTTCCAGTCGGAAGGTATGGGCTCGTAATCTTCGCTTATGAGTTCCAGCGCCTTCTGCGCCTCATCCCTGGGGACAATGGCCCGTATGCCGAGCTGTCTGGCCTTGTCTACCGGCACCATGATGGTCATGTCGGAGACTTCCAGATAAATGACATAATAGGGAATTTTTTCCTTTTTGAATTCCTTTTCTTCAATGGCCTTGATGATCCCTACGCCCTGGCTTGGGTAAACAACTTTTTGCTCGACCTGAAAGCTCTTCGCTTTGCTCATTATGTTACAATATACCACAAAAAGGGGAATTAGTCTACAAAGGACTTCTAAAAAAACCCCGGCCGGGTTTTTGGAACTGTCCTCGGGCGCCGGAAACCGGGGATCAACGGGCGAGGCCGAAGGGATTGAGCTTTATTCCCTTGTCGTATACATCCGTCCCTTCGGCCTTTTTAAGGGCGTATACGGCGCCGTAGGTGGCCGGGGTCATGAGCGCCTCAACGCCGCATTTAAGAAGGTAGTTCGTAAGGACAAGGCTCGCAAAACTCTGCCAGGGAAAAACCCCGGCGGCCGAGGCCACAAGGACGAAGATCAGACTGTCGACGAGTTCTCCGGCCAGGGTGGAGCCTATGGTCCTTATCCAGAGGAATTTTCCCTTCATGGCGACTTTCATGCGGGAAAGAGAGGCCGAATTGGTAAATTCCCCCGCCCAGTAGCCAAGGAGGCTTGCCAGCGCAATGCCGCCTGAGCTCATGCCGCCAAGAATGGCGTTGTAGGCGGCGCTTCCGGCGTATGTTTCCCATTCGGCTTCCCCGGGAAGAACACGGAGCAGAAAGAAAAGCAGGGATGAAAGGGCCAGGCAGACAAAACCGGTCCAGATGACCCTGCGTGATGCCCGGAAGCCGTACACTTCGGTCAATATATCCCCAAAAACATAGGACAGGGGAAAAAAGAGGGTACCCCCGTCAAAGGCCATGCGGACCGTGAAGAGAGAAAACCCCAAATCGACAATTTTTGCCGAAGAGGCGACATTACTGACCAGGAGAACGGCCACAAAAAGGGCCGTTACCGAATCGAGATACCGGAACCGGGATTCCTGCCGCATAAAAGGAACTAGGCCCACTTAATGAAACCGGACCGGTAGGGATGTACCAGCGCCGCGTGTTTGGGCAGTATGCGCACCGTATGTCCCTGAAAACCCGTATCGGAGGTTTCTATCCTGATCTGGTAAAGGTTCATGTTCCCTTCAGTACCGGCCCACTTCATCTCAACCCGGCGGGCGTTTTTAATGTCGCTGGACTGGTTGGATACCGAACCGTGGTACAGTTCAACCAGAACTTCTTCCGGACTCAGGGGCCCAAGATCGATGTAGGCGGTAACGGTAAGGGAATCGCCCCGCTGCATGACCGGCCTGGCGTTGGACTCAATCTTGTTGATCCGCAGCCCGTCCCAGCCTTGGTGCAGTTTGGCGAAATATGCCGCAAGCGATTTGGATTCGGCGTAATCGTCCTTGACAATACGGCGGTAATTTTTAAGGGCCGGAAAATAAAAGTTATTGGAATAATCCATAAGCATGCGGTGGCTGGACATGGACTGGCCTATGGTATTCATGCAGACTTTCATCCTCTTTATCCACTCGCGGGGAAGCCCGTCCCTGCCGCGCTGGTAGAACAGGGGAACGATGTCCCTTTCCAGAAGATCGTAAAGGGCCTTGCTTTCAATATCATCCTGAAGCTGATCATCGTGGTATTCTTCACCCTGCCCTATGGCCCAGCCAAGTTCGGGATTGTACGCCTCGTCCCACCAGCCGTCCAGAATGGAGCAGTTGAGCACGCCGTTCATGGCGGCCTTCATGCCGCTGGTGCCCGACGCCTCCATGGGCCTGCGGGGGGTGTTGAGCCAGACATCGCCTCCCGATGTCAAGTAGCGGGCTACGGTCATGTCGTAATTTTCGATGAACACGATACGGCTTGTCACATCGTATTTTTCGGCAAAGTGGATGATTTCACGGATAAGATCCTTGCCGGGCATGTCGTGGGGATGCGCCTTGCCGGCGAAGATAAGCTGTACAGGCCTGTCGTTGTCCTTGACAAGGCGCAGCAGCCGCTCCGGGTCCCGCAGGAGGAGATTTCCCCGCTTGTAGGTGGCAAAACGGCGGGCAAAGCAGAGGGTCAGTGCATAGGGGGAAAGGGCGTCTTCGGCCTGCCTCATGCGCCGTTCCACCGCGCCCGTTCTCCGGTAGCGTTCCCTGATACGGTCGCGGGCAAAGGCTACAAGCCGCTCCCGGCGCCGCTCGTGGGTACGCCAGAGTTCTTCATCGGAAATACGGTCCATCCTGTCCCAGATCGCAAGATCGGTGGGTTCCTCCTCAAAGCGGGGGCCAAAGTAGCGGTCCAGAAGATCGGTCATGCCGCTTGAAACCCACGTCCGGGGATGAACACCGTTGGTTACATGCCCTATGGGCACTTCATTAAGGGGAAGGCCGGGCCACAGATCCTTCCACATTTCCCGTGAAACTATACCGTGAAGGCGGGCCACGCCGTTGGCATAGGCGGCCAGTTTCAGCGCAAGAACCGTCATGCAGTAGGTTTCATGATCATCGCCGGGCTTGACGCGGCCCAGACCTATGAAGTCCTTCCATGAGATCCCCAGGATCTGGGACCACGAACGGAAATACTTTTCCATAAGGCTGATGTCAAAACGTTCGTTTCCCGCGGGAACCGGCGTGTGGGTGGTAAAGATATTGGTAGGCCAGACGGCTTCCCTGGCTTCGTCAAAGGTAAAGCTCTTTTCCGCCATGATCTCCCTGATGCGCTCCAGCCCCAAAAAGGCCGAATGCCCCTCGTTCATGTGGGTGGCGGCGGGATTTATGCCCAGCGCGCGCAGGGCCCGTATGCCCCCTATGCCAAGGAGAATCTCCTGCTGAATGCGGGTTTCCTTGTCGCCGCCGTAAAGGGCCGCCGTAACGTTCCGTATGTCGGGGGTATTTTCGGGTATGTTGGTATCCAAAAGATACAGGGAGGAACGGCCCACCTTGGCCTCCCAGATTTGGGCTATGGCCTGGCTGCCGGCAAGATCCACGGAAATCTTGATGGGATTCCCGCTCCTGTCAACTTTTCGCTCTACCGGCATGTTGTACCAGTCGTTTTCAGGGTAGCTTTCCTGTTGAAAACCGTCGGCGTTGAGTTTTTGGGTAAAATATCCCTGCCGGTAGAGGAGCCCCACGCCTACCAGGGGAAGCCCTATGTCCGACGAGGTCTTCATGTGATCGCCCGAAAGTATTCCCAAGCCGCCGGAATAGATGGAAAGGGACACATCCATGCCGTATTCCATGGAGAAGTAGGCGACTACTTCCTTTCTGGGGCCGCGGTACCAGGTTTCGCCTTTTTTGTAACGCTGGAAGTGCTCGTACACTTCCTTCAGCGCGGCAAGGTAGGAATCGTCCCCGGCTACCTCGGCCAGCCGTTTCTGGCTTACCATGCCCAGCACCCGGACGGGACTCTGTTGAGACTGCAGCCACAGTTCGTAATCCAGCCTGATAAAAAGCTGGACCGCGTCAAAATTCCACGAAAGCCAAAGATTCCTGGCTATTTCTTCCAGCGGTTTCAGGACCCCGGGAAGTTTCGGCTTTACGGTATATGTTGAAATATTCATATTACAAGATTATGCCTGTGAGGATATTGTGTCAACGCAAACCGAACTTTTCCGACAGTTCTTTAATATGGCTGCCTATAAAAATGGTGCAATAGATGGTCAGGACCGTTCCTATGGTGATTCCCATGGGAAGCAGAAAGGAAAGATCCTGGGAAATGGCGAGTTTTGTAAAATTGAGGCTGAAAAACGAAGTTGAAAGGGAAAAAAACACCACAATTCCCGTGATTATCCAGCTTCTAAAGGATACGCCCGCCTCTTCGAACGTTCCTTCCATGGCGCATTCTTCCTCGTATTCATCCGCCTCCGCCGGATCTTCCCGCATAATACGGGCCATTACAGACTCTTCAAGATTGGCGGGGATAAAAAAATCGTTGCGGAGAGCTTCCCTGGCGGCCGCATAGCGCTCCAGTTCCCGGGCGCAGCGGAGACAGAAAAGGGAATGCAGCCAAATACGAAGCTGTACGAGCAGAGGAACAGAATCATCCCCGTCATATTCATAGACCATATCCATTATTTTCTGGCAATTCATGGTATCTTCCTCCTATATATCGCCGTCTGCAATCCCCGCAAGATGTTCCCTAAGCAGTTTCTTGGCCCTGAACACGTGGGATTTTATCGTATTAACCGGAATTCCGGTAATCGCTTCTATTTCCTGGTAGGATCTGCCGTAAAAAAAGAACATATCCACACAGATCCGGTACCGTTCGGGAAGATCCTGTACCGCGTCCAGCACCGCGAGGCGGGCGGCTTCCCGAATGAGTTTTTGTTCCGGGTCGTCCCCGCCGTTTCCCGGCTCTTCCGCAAGGCTCAAATACTCCCGTTTCCGGCTGAACGTGTTGACGGCGGTATTGTAGGCGATGCGGTACAGCCAGGTGGAAAACCGGGAGCGCCCCTCAAACCGGGCAAGGCTGCGAAAGGCCTTTAAAAACACGTCCTGCGCAAAATCGGCGGCGTCCTCGGAATTCCTGAAAAAACTTATCCCCATTCTGAAGACAGCCTTTTCATGCCGTTTAACCAGGAGCCGGAACAGGTCTTTTTCGCCCCGAAGGACCCCGGCAACAATGATTTCTTCGTCCGCGTCTCCATCCGCACTCATGAGGCCGGATTGTTCCGTTTGATCAGGTAATAGGCTACAAAGCCTATTCCAACAGCCAGGGGGATAATTCCCCCCAGAAGCCCGTAATTTAGCCCCTGCGCCAGGCTTAAAAAAATCGTCAGCGCCAGCCCTACGCCCAAAAGCAAAAGGCCTGCCAAAAGGCTGAACGAAAGGAGATCGAAGTCGGGCCGGGTGTAATGACCTGCCTTGATAAGCAGAACCCTGCGACGGTGGTTCCACAAAAGATAAAAGAAAATTACCGTAGCCCCCATGACAATGCCGACTATGGGGATGAGTGAAATAATAACCTGGGCGGGGTAAGAAAGCTGATCCATGACTCGGCTGCTCCTTCACCTTACTATAATACTCCTTGCCGGAACACTTCGTCCAGTTTTGACCCCGCCTTTTCCGTTTGGTTGCGGCCTGTCCGGGAACACGGCCGGTAAAACCGCCTTATTTCATTCCAGAACCAGAAAATCGCCGAAGTACAGGGTACGGATCTTTCCCAGCCTGAGCGTCCTGTTAAAACGGTCAAGAAGTTCCGCCTTGATCTTTTCCTCGCCGGAATTTTCCAGTTCCCCGGGGGCAAGGGAAGAAAAATAAGCGGCGGCAGTTTCCCGGAGGGCGGGCGTTCTGGCGACAAGTTCTTCGGTAAAGGCCATGTCCCCCGGAAAATAAGGAAAGGTGACGGAAAGAATAACCGTGGTGTTTCCGGCCGGAATACGAAGGCGGCCCAGGCCCGAATAAACAGCCTCGCCGGCTTCATCTGCGGCGGGACTTGAGATACTGCCGGCGTCCGCGCCTGTGCCGCCGAGGGTCAACAGCGGGCGGGCGCCGCGTCCCCGGATGAGCCCCGCCGCCGTTCCGGCGGCAAAAATAACGCCGAGGATCACGGCGGCGGCAAAGAGAACGCGGTAAAGAACACGCAGTCCCGGCGAAGGCGTCCCCGCAAGTCTTTTCATTTATATTATTATGCTGTTTTTTTTGCCGAAAAAACAGGGGCCAAAGGCTACACTCCGCTTCACCTTCGGCATGTCAACCGCCGTTCGCCGTGTCCGGGGCGCGTCCCATGCGGTTCCGCAGGGCATAGAGACTCGAATCTATCGTTCCTTTTGGAACATTAAGCACCTGTGAAACCTGCAAGTTGGTGGCCTCCATCCGTATCCGCGACAGCCGTCCCCTCATCGACTTCAGCCTTTCCCGCGCCTTCTTCAGCCGTTCCCTTGTACTGTTGTACGCAACCCTGTCTTCAACCTGCGCGAGCATCTTCCTTTCATATACAATACACCGGTAAAATTGGCCGCAGATCCGTTCCCGCAGCCGGCGGATCTCGTCCTCCCGCTCCAGTCTCCGTTTCCTCAGCGCTTCTATCATGTTTCCAAGGTCTTCCTTGCTTACCCCGACCAGCGGGGCGGCCTGTTCAAGAAAATCATCGGATACGCAATAATATGTTTTAAGCATCAGAATCAGAACCTGCCGGGGATTGGCTATTTTTGGCGGTTCTTTACAGTCCGCGTAACCCGTTTCGCGCGAACAGACCTTTTCTTCAAGCTGTTCCGGAACGGCCCATGAAGATTCCTCGTAATCCGCCGTTAGTCCCATCCAGGCGGCGTAGTCCTGTATCCTGAAATCTTTCCCGTAAGATCTCCATTCCCTGACCGACCAGCGCAGCATGGCGCCCATGTAGGCTTCGAAGGATGAACCGGTATCCCGGTAATGATCGATGGCCCGTGAGATGCGCGGGTAAAGCCAGCAGAGATAATCGGCGCGGTCCTCCCGCCGCCAGTGATACGGAAAAAAGCGCCCATAATTGTGCATGATGTTTTTGAAAAGGGCCTCCTCGAACTCCCGTTTGTCCAGTTTGTTTGACGTATAACTGTTGTAAAGATCGTTGAGCGTCGCATCCTGCATGATGTACTCCTTTTTTCATGGAATGTATCGGAATAAGGGGGGCAACATGTAGGTTTGCTTTATTTTATATGACAACTGTCATATTGGACACGGGAAATTGGCCGAAAAAACCGTGAAAAGTATCATAAAAACACTTGCATAATCATGGGATGTGTATTATAATGTGTATTGGAGGATAAAAATGAGAACAAATATCGTTTTAGATGATGAATTAGTTGAAGAAGCCTTCAAATTTTCACAAACAGTTTCCACAAAGAGGGAATTAATTGAAACGGCCTTGAAGGAGTATGTGAATAATAGAAAAAGAAGAAATTTGAAAGAATTAAAAGGAAAAATAAAGTTCAGTGCGGATTATGATTATAAAAAAATGAGGGAAATGAAATGATTATTGTAGATACATCCATTTTAATAGGATATTTTAAAGGAATAGAAATTCCTCCCTATGATAAAATGGATTTTATTATTGACAACGATATCCCTTACGGAATTAATAATCATATTTATCTGGAATTGTTACAGGGTTCAAGAAATGAACCGGAATATGATATTTTGAGAGAATATTTAAACACATTACCTTTTTATGAATTGAAATATGGAAAGAAATCATACGAAAATGCGGCGCAGTTGAATATAAAGTGCAGAGAACACGGGATAACCATAAGAAGTACCATTGATTTAATAATTGCCGAAAC
>JAISAQ010000018.1 GCA_031266775.1 Treponema sp. | reverse complement strand
TGACCTTTTCCAGACTGGAAAAACTACTTATTTGACCGAAGCCCAGGCTACGGCACTTAAATTGAACCTCCGCAAAACTGCGGAGGTTATCGCGGCCCCCAAAACCGACCTTGAAAAAGAACTCATTGTCCAGCAGGCCCTTGTGTACCAGCAGGAAAAAATAAAAACCCTGACCGACCGCCTTGCCGTAGCGGAGCCGAAAGCCGAAACCCTGGACAAGATAACCGCAACTGGCAGCGATATAAGCGTTCGTGAGCTTGCCGCCGTGCTTGCCGTACCCCATTTGGGGCAAAACAACCTGTTTGAGCGGCTGCGGGAAGACGGATATATTGACGGTTTCAACCGTCCCTACCGGCAGCATATTGAGGCCGGGATTATGTATGAAAAAGAATACTATGTCCCCCAGCTTGAGGCGGTAAAACAGCAGTTGCGGATAACGCAGAAAGGCGTTGCGTATTTCGCTCGAAGATACGGCAGGAAGGCGGCGGTATGACCTATTTGCCTTTGCCCTTCTTGGCGGGCTTATGCGGATACTTTCTACTTCGCCTTGTCTAAAAAAATAGGAGATTCTGAAAATGAAAAAAGAGAAGCTGAATGATCTGGCCGACCAGTTAAAGGCAGCCGGATACGAGATTGTCGAATTCAAGCCCGCCGGCCGCGATTATCTACCCGGCACGATTGCCTTGGTCATTGTGCCGGACAACTTTTGTAAAGAAGATCAGGATTCTTGAGAAGGGATTTTGCCGTTTACGATGTAGTCCGCTATAACATCGGCGGCTTTAACCAGCCGTACATCATAGCCGGGTGCAATCGCGGATTGCTTATAAGCCGCGATTGCGCTGATAGCAAGTTCAACGGCCTTTTGCTTTACAGCCTCAGTTTTAATTGTCTTTTCGGTCATAAATTACCTCCGGCTACATTATCGGAGGCGGCGCGGCAGGGCTTTACGCCTTCCGGCCCTTCTTAGCGGGCTTAGCCGGGGTTTCGGGCCTGGGAGCGAAGGCGGGTATTTATTTACGGATAACAGAAGCCATGCCCACACTGCTCCCCTTCCCGCTCAGCGCAGCCTTCAGCCGGGTGTTTTCGTTTTTAAGATCGGCATAGGCAGACTTTATGTCGGCGAGTTCAATTTTCAAGTCTGAAATTTCGTTTAACAAGTCGGCGTTTCCAATTTTCTTAACCAGTTCATAAATTGAACTGATTTTAGTAATAGCGGTATCGAATATATCAGGCATATTTCTTTATCGGAGGCTGTGTAATGGACATTGAGAGCATTCTGGAAATTCTTAAACCGAGGCCGCCTTTCCGGCTCCGGGTGTGGCTGTTCTTCTTTCTTCTTATAAATCGCAAAGAGGGGAAGCGGCTTATCGAAAAGCTCATTGAGAAGGCGGAGGAATCTTCCCGGAAATCGGATGAAATGATCCGTAGGATAGACGCCTATAAAGATGATGCCGACAGGAAACTGAAAGAGGCCCGGAAGCGGGCGGGCGAGGCAGAGGGACCGGCGGCAAAGGAAAGAGGCAGGTAGGTGTCGGGTTACTTTTTAGCAGGCTTCGCCGCCTTAGCCGGGGCCTCCGGCTTTGCCTTCTTAGGGCGGCCCTTCCCCGGTACGTTGCGGATAGCTTCCAGGGCGGACTTATCGTATAGGGCATCCTTGGTTACTGGTTTAATTCCGGCCCTAAACAAACGTACTTTGGCCGTTTCGTATGGGATACCGAGCATTTCGGCCATTTCCGCAATCGTCAAACCTTCCATGTTATTCATATCGGAAACTTTATCAAAAAAATTTAAAAAAGTAACCGAAAAAGTTCATTTTCTTATTGACATTATTGAAACCTATGCGTTACATTATACATAGATAAATCAAAGAGCCCCTGGGAAGGCCCATCACACTTCCCGGCGGCTTTGGCCCTTGGCGGCCCCCGATTGGTTGTGATGGACCAGCGGGGGTCTTTTTATTTGTCCGACGGCGGTTTTGAGAGCGTTTCGGCCTCCATTGCTGCCGCCGGACTTTCAGACAATGTAAAAAATCCATGCTTTGCCATGGAGGGAATCGTCATCTTTAGGAGGTAAGGATGAAGAAGGCTCATTACAGCGTATCGTACAACGCTGCGAAGCGGATGTTTTCCGTTCACAAAAACGAGAAAAAAATCCGGGTGTTCCCGACCGAACAAGCGGCCTGGGAGTATGTCATGGATAAGCAGGAGGCGGACCGTGTTGGAACTCGAAACCATGCTTAACCAGGCCCGCCGGGACAACGGGATGGAGCAGTGCGGGGACTGCGGCGGGTGGGAGGATGAAGACAGCCTGGCCCATTACCAGGGGCAGCATCTCTGCCCTGCCTGCTACCGGGGCTATGTTTTGGACGACCTGGAAAATCTGGCGGGCGACATTGAGGCCGCTTTCAGCAGCGGTGTTTGGAAGGCCGCCCAGGCCCTTATATCCGCCATGAAAAAGGAGGCGGGGGAATGAACTACGGGCTTTTCCGCGGCCTTATCGACCGGTACGCGAAAAAAGAAATCACCCGGAGCCAATTTATCCAGAATTGGCGGCTTATCCAGCGGTATATGAGGATATTCCCATGACCATGTATGAAATCATCCAAGATATACGGGCCCTGAAAAACCTTGTGGAATCCCTTGAGGACGAAGACGGGAACCCCCGGGACCCCAGCGATGAGGAAAGGAAAATTGTCCTGGAATGGATCGCGCAGGGCGAAGAGGCTTTCCCGCAAAAAGCGGACAACATCTGCAAGCTCGTCAAGAACCTGGAAATCGAGGCGGCCGTCGCCGAGGCGGAACGCGGGGCGCACAAGAAAGAACTGGACCGCCTTTCCCGGACGGCCAAGGCCCGGGAGCATAAAGCCCAGGCGGTGCGGGCGATTCTCCACGACGCCATGAACATCCTGAAAATGAAGAAGTATAAATCGGCGCTCTTTTCCGTGAACATCCAGGCGGCCGCGAAATCGGCCAAGATGGCGGACGGAAGCCCGGTCCCTCCGGAGTTCGCCAAGCCCCTGGAACTGGACGGGGCCAAGGTTAGGGCCGCCATTGAAGACGGCTCCCTGGTGAGCATCGACAACATGCTGTACACCCGGTCGGGGGAAAAGACAGGGATCGCCTGGCTGGGAAGTGAAACGATAGTGATCCGCTGAGAAGTCTATGGCAAATCCTTTCGACGGCATATTTCCTTTTATCGACGCGGCGAATTTATTGACCCGCGCGAAAACGTATGAAGACGGCTCCGATGAACAGCGGCTCCTCCGGGCCCTGGCGGACTGTTATCCGGTTTATGTAAGCCGGTGCAGGGCCTTGCCGGGATATACGGACGCCGCGCTCTTAGATTACGTCATGGACGCGGTGCTGGATTACGCCCGGCACAAGGCCCCCGCCCTGTTCCGGGCCGTGATGCTTGAACGATACACGGCGGGGGGCATGGATGCGGAAACGGCAAACTATTTTATTTCAGGGGAACTAACCGCGGTTGAACGCGGGAATTTTTATAGTAACGGAGGTAAAAGATGGGTATAAATGAGATATGGAAAGATATAACCGGCTATGAAGGACTGTATAAAGCAAGCAATTACGGAAATATATTAAGTGTGCAGCGTCATAAAATTAATAGAACTATAAGAGAAAGAATTCTAAAAAAAGACAAAGGTAAAAACGGGTATTTTTGCATCTATCTGTCCAAGAATGGAAAGGTCAAAAAACATTTAATACACAGGATTGTTGCAATGACATTTATACCAAATCCTGAAAATCTACCTCAGGTAAATCATAAAGATGAAAATAAATCAAATAATTATGTCGGTAATTTGGAATGGTGTACTTGTAGTTATAATAGTTCTTATGGAACGATAAATCAAAGAAGGACAGCGCATACAAATTATTATTCATCAGCCAACATGGAAAGACATAAAAGAGATAGAATACCAGTTATGCAATTATCCAGAAAATTAGAATTAATAAATGTTTTTGAAAGCCTGTCGCAAGCTGCTGTCAAAACCAATACACCCATCGGTACAATTTGTAGATGCTGCAGAGGGAAAGGCAAAACCGCTGGTGGATATATTTGGAAATACAAGGAGGCATAGTATGGCTGCAATCGGAGTGCTTGTACTGGGAGAATCCGGTACTGGTAAGTCTACAAGTATCAGAACATTACCCCCGGATGATACTGCGATTATCAATGCGAACGGGAAACGGCTCCCGTTCAAGAACGCTGATAATTTCAGGGTAATGAATACTGACAATTACCAGAAAATCAAAGCCGCGTTGGTTAAAGCGAAATCAAAACGCATCGTTATTGATGACGCTCAATACTTGTTTGTCAATGAATTTATGATAAACATAAATGTTAAAGGCTATGATAAGTACAACAATTTGGCAAGGAACTTCTGGGAACTGGTAGAATCCCTTAAAGGGCTGGATGATGAAAAAATTGTCTATTTTCTGTCTCATACGGAAACGGATAATTTAGGCAACATAAAAATGAAGACGGTAGGAAAGCTCATGGAAGGATTAATAACCATTGAAGGGCTTTTCGGCATCGTTCTGCGTACCATTGTAAAAGACGGCGCATACTTCTTTTCCACACAGAACAACGGGCAGGATACGGTCAAAACTCCGTGCGAGATGTTTACTGAACAGTTTATTCCGAATGATTTATTGTTCGTGGATAAAAGCATTAGATTATATTATAACATGAAGGAGGCGAAATAATGGGGTTCTTAGACAGCTTCACCCCGCAGGAACTTGAAAACGCCCAGGGGTTCTCGAATTTCCAGGCAGGGGACAATACCGCCCGGATCAGCGAAGTGGAAGAAGCCCAGTCGAAAAATTACAACGATATGCTGGTCGTCCACTTTGAGAATGATTCCGGCGCGAAAATCCGTTATTACATCATCGACAACGAATACAAGCTCCAGAAACTAAAGGCCCTTTACCAGGCTTTCAACATCCCGTACACGGAGAAAGACTACAATCGTTGGATAGGCAGGAAGGGGATAGTGGTCTGCAAAGAGGGGAAGCCGTACAACGGGGAAACCAGGCCGGAGGTAAACTATGTGAAGCCCCTGCCCTCGAAAAATCCCGCCGGGGGTTCCGCCTCCGGTTCCCCGGCGCGGCCCCCGGCCCCTGCTGCCTCGAAGCCTCCCGCGCCGGAACCGTCTGGAAACGCCGATGACGACGGCTTTCAGGACGACATTCCCTTTTAGCGTCTTCGTACCCAAAAAATAAGACCGGGGCTCCGCGCCCCGGCCCTTGTTCCCCGCTCATGCGGGGGTGTTTCCAGGCAATCTTTTTTAGGGAGGCGGTTCAATGAAAAAAATTGAATTGTCGAGTATTCATCACGGCGTAATCGGCGATTTGTTCGATGAGGAATTCAAAAAGGTTCTTCAAAACATTGAAGACGAAAACACCGAGGCCAAGGCGGAGCGGTCGGTAACTATCAAGATCTCCGTCAAGCCGGACAAAACACGGCGGACGGGGGAGGTCAAGGTCCAGGCGTATTCCACGCTTGCCAAGATCAAGCCCGCCGAATCGTTCGTGTTTTTCGATGTGGACGATGACGGCAGGTTCGCCGCCTTCGAGGATGATCCGGGGCCGGAACTCCCGGGCATTGATGACAAAGAGCCCGTACAGTTTCCGCGGGCAAGCGAGGGTTA
>JAISAQ010000080.1 GCA_031266775.1 Treponema sp. | reverse complement strand
TTGTGGCGGAATTGCATTGGGAAAAGACCAGCATCTTCGACACCGGAAGCAACTTTTCGCTGGGCGGAATAGCCCAGTTCGATCTTAACGATACGGACTCAAGCATCAATTCCCAATGGCTTGAGGCAAAATTTGCGGCGCCCCTGGGCGTCCGTTTCAACACCGTGTCCGGCGCGGTCGTTGAACTGGCGGAGGCGACCGGGAAAGATCCCTACGCCGCCTTTGCCCTGTCGACCGAACTCCAATGGTTCCCGGCCACCGGCATATCCGATGTGTGGACCATAGGCGGCAGTTTTTCTTCCGGCGCGTGGAACGACGGCCTGGGGAGCTTCATCCCCCTTACCGCCAAAGCCCAGGGAAAGGTCCTGCGGCCCATGCTCTCCGGAATCGCCCTGGCGGAAACCGCCTATTCCGCCCGGTTTCACCGATCCTTTTCGGCGGCGATTTCCGGGGCCTATTTTTTCAGGACCGACAAAACCACCTATGCCGCCCCGGATATGGACGCCGAATCCTCCTCGCCGCTTCTGGGAGGGGAAATCTACGGCGCCCTTTCATGGGAGCCCTTTTCCGATGTGTTGGTTTCCCTTGGAGGCGGCGTGTTCCTGCCGCAAACGGGAGAAGTTTTTTCCGACGACGCCGAGATAAAATACCGCGTGGAACTGGCGGCGGCCATTTCATTATGAGGTCCACCATGAAAACTATTGCTGTATATCTTCTATTAATGATGATCCCCGTGGGAATCGTGTTTTCCCAAACCCCGGAGGCGCGGTTCCTCGAAGTAAACGGGGTCGTGGAAATAAAAGAACCGGGAACCGGAGCCTCCTCTGAATGGGCAAGGGCCGCGCCGGGCGATCCGATCAAGAGCAATACCCTTATCTCCACCGGCCTTAAAAGCAGAGCCCTCATCTCCCTTGGCGCTTCTCGTCTTGAGGTGCGCCCCTTAACCATGCTCACCCTGCAGGAAATTATTCAAAGGGACAACGCCGAAGAAACGATCCTGTACCTGCGGACCGGCAGGGTGCGGGCCGTGGTAAATCCGCCCTCCGGACAAAGCGTGGATTTTACCGTAAGCTCCCCAATCGTAACCGCTTCGGTGCGGGGAACCTCCTTTGAATTTGACGGCGCCCATCTCCTGGTCGATGACGGACGGGTTCTCCTGACAAGTCCCAACGGGCAAAAAGTATACGTGGCCGGAACACAGCGGAGCTATGTGGATGAAATTAATCAAAACAGGATAACGCCGCCCTTTGAGGCCGAAGCCGCGCTGTTAAGGCCGGTGATTCCCGAATTGACCAATACCGGCAGCAACACGGAACCGCCGGAAACAACGATTGCGCCGGGCTCGGATTCAACGCTCATTTACATAGGCTGGCCCTAAGAAGCAATGGCGCCGCGAAAATCATCCATAGCAACCGCCCTGGGCTCCGCTCTGGTCTTTTCCCTTTTGTGCCTTGTTCCCTCCTTCGATGCCGTCGAAGCGAAAATCTACGATGCCTTTCTCCGTTTCTCGCCCCGCCGGGATCGTATAGACACCGTGGCCTTTCTGGACGTGGACGACAAAGCCATCGCAAAAGTAGGGGTGTTCCCCTGGCCCCGGCGGATCATGGCGGAGGGTCTTTTATGGCTTAAAGAGTTCGACGCGGAGTCGGCGGTTTTCGACATTGAGTACATTGACAGAAGCCCTACCCGGGTGGACGAGGTCTATCTCCAGGAAGGGCGCGTCCAGGACTATAACCGGCGCTTTTCGGAAATAGGGACCACCATGGCGGATATTCTTAACGCTGTCGGCACCGGCTCCATTCCGCCGGCACAAGCCCCCTTCTACATTGACGAAGTGACGGAGCTTATCGCCATGGAACGGGACGCCCTGTTCCGGGACACCCTGAAAATCTCCGGCGACGACGACCGTCTTCTTGCCCAGGCCACGGCCCTTTTCGGCAAGGCCTGGGGAACATTGAACCTTCAGGACAAGCGGCCCCTTTCAGGGGAACAGGCGGAACGGCGTTCTTTTGCGGAGCAGCGTTTTTCCTACGCCGTAAAGAACACAAAGGGCATCGCCGAAGGGGAAAATGTTGACGTGCTTCCCCCCATACCGCTATTCATGGAGGCGATCCGCGGGGCGGGTTTTACCAACATCACTGTGGACGGCGACGGCATAAGGCGGCGTATTTTCTTAGCCCAGGAGGTCAAGGGCCATTGGTATTTGCAGCTTGCCTTTGCGCCCCTCATGGCTTCATGGGGGAACCCCGCCATTGCCATCCGGCCCCGCCGTTTTGTTATAGAAAAACCCGGCGAAAAGGACCTTGTTATTCCCCTGGATGAACAGGGGGCCATGCTGCTGGATTGGCCTCCGGAGCCCTACGAAGACAGCTTTAGCCACATTTCCTTTGTCCAGTTTGCCTTTCTTAACGAATACCAGGACCATATCGAACAGTACCTTTCCGCCCTTGAGTACGCCAACGCGAATCTATTCCCCCGCCTATCCCAAAACACAAAAGCGCTGCTGGAATATTTTTACGCCGCCCGGGCAGCGAAAAATGAAGCGCTGGAAAACTGTTCGGACACGGCCTTTGCCGAATATGTGTCCCTGCGGGATGGGGCGCTGAAACGAACCGGAGAATTTATCGCCGCCCTTTCTGCCGAAAACTATATCGAGCATGAAGCAAAGAGCATAACAGAAAGCGCCGCCGGTAACGATCCTGTTTTACGGGCCGCAGTTTTGGAAGAAGCCGGATATTGCCAATCCCTGATTGACTATATAGACACGGAATTAAACGCCTTCACAGCGACGCGCCAGGAACTCCGGGATAAATTGCGGGACAAAATATGCGTCATCGGCCGGGTGGACACCGGGACAACCGATATTGGGGTTACTCCTTTTCACGGCGAGTATGTGAACGTGGGAACCCACGCCGTTGTGCTGGACACCATTCTGTCCGCCTCATTTATCACGCCGCTGCCGGTTTATTGGAGCGTTCTGTTAGCTTTTCTTTTTGTCCCCCTGTTTATACTCGCTACGGATTCCTGCAAGAGCGGCCTTCGCACCGTGTTGGGAATAACCGGCATCTTTTTAATGTTGGGAATGCCCTTCGGCCTCTTTGTGCTCAAGCGGTATTTTATCGATCCCGTCGGCCCGGCGCTTGCCATGATCGCCGCAGTAATCATACGGGAAACCGCCGCTTTTATCAGAACAGAACATGAGAAGCAGTTTATACGCAAAGCCTTTTCCACCTATCTATCCGCCGGGGTGGTTGAAGAAATTATCGCCGACCCCTCAAAACTCAACCTGGGCGGAGAGAAGCGGGAAATGACCGCGGTTTTTACGGACATACAGGGTTTTTCCACTATTTCCGAAAAACTCGACCCCGCCCAACTGACGCTTCTTCTCAACACCTACTTAACCGTGATGAGCAATATCATCATGGACAACCTGGGAACCATCGATAAATACGAAGGGGACGCCATCATCGCTTTTTTTGGAGCCCCGGTATACCGGGAGGAACACGCGGCTTTGGCCTGCCGCAGCGCATTGGCGATGAAGGCAGCGGAACAGGAACTGAACGCAAAAATAACCGCGGGACAATTAAGCCCCTCGCCGCTCTTTACCCGGATAGGCATCAACTCCGGCGAAATGGTGGTGGGGAACATGGGCTCCGAAAGCAAAATGGATTACACCATAATGGGCAACGCGGTAAACATTGCCGCCCGGCTTGAGGGAGTCAACAAGCAATACCATACCGGAGGCATCCTGATAAGCGCCTACACCCACGACCAGGCGGGGGAAGAATTTCTTTGCCGCAGGCTCGACCGGGTGCGGGTAGTGGGAATCAACGAACCGATACGCCTTTACGAGCTGCTGGCCGCCGAAAAAAGCGCCGTTCCCGAACAAATCAAACTGGCCGCAATTTTTGACGAAGCCCTGAATTGTTTTGAGAGCCGGAACTGGAAACAGGCCGTGGAAGGCTTCCGGGAAGTATGGTCAATCAAAACCGGGGACGGACCCGCTCAAAAATACATCGATCGCTGCGAAGATTTTCTGACCACGCCGCCCCCTGAAACCTGGGACGGCGTATACAATCTGACGGAAAAATAAGCAGTTTTCCTACCGGCAATCCTCGCCGTAATGCGATTGGCCCACCGACGCGATTGCCTCCCTTGACAAAACATCTTTTTCTGTCATGCTATGGGAAAGGGTTTGCTGTGATCAAATCCCCGATTACCAATTTTGGAGGTGTTTTTATGAAGAAATTGCTATGTGTTTTAGTAATCCTTTCTTTTGCCGCCGGGCTTTTCGCCGGCAGCCTCGACTATCTGACCAACCAGAGCGCCGCCTGGATGATAACCACGTCCCGCAACG
>JAISAQ010000070.1 GCA_031266775.1 Treponema sp. | reverse complement strand
ATCGACTTTTACATTTCCCCGCTGCTTCGGGAAAAGACGGAGAATCTTTTTTCGCTGTTCCCGCGTTAATTTCATATCCGGAGTATATCATATTTTATTAGTGTGAACAGGCCCTAGAGCCCCGTTTCTGAAAGTCCCGCCGGAGGGGATTCTCCGGCGGGCCGATTCTTACACGCCCAGCCGTTTTTCTATGGCGTCAAGCTCCGCGTACAGTTCTTTGGGAAGTTTGTCGCCGAATTTGGGATAGTGGTTCTTCCGCACGTCGGCGATCTCTTTCTTCCAGCCCTCAATGTCAACGCCGCAGATCTCCTTCATCGCTTCGGCGCCGACGCCGGGAGGCGCTTCGATAGCGTCCGGCTTGGGGAGGTTTCCTATGGGGGTTTCCACGCAGTTGTCCTTGCCGTCGCAGCGGTCGAAGATCCACGCCAGTACCCGGCTGTTTTCGCCGTAGCCGGGCCATATAAACTTGCCGTCCTTGTCCTTGCGGAACCAGTTCACGAAAAAGATCTTCGGCAGTTTGGATTCGTCATGGGTCTTTCCTATCTTGATCCAGTGGCTGAAGTAGTCGCCCATGTGGTAGCCGCAGAAGGGCAGCATGGCAAAGGGGTCCCGCCGTACCTGGCCCACCTGGTCGGAGATCACCGCGGCGGTTACTTCGGAGCCTGTGATGGAACCCATGAAAACCCCGTGTATCCAGTTCTTGCTCTGGTTTACAAGGGGAATCGTGCCGGGCCGCCTGCCGCCGAAGAGGAAGGCGCTTATAGGCACGCCTTTGGGGTCTTCCCATTCGGGGGCAATGACAGGGCACTGTTTTGCCGGCGCGGTAAAGCGGGCATTGGGATGGGCGATTTCCTCGCCTTTGGGGCTCTTGTCCGTTTGGGGCGCGGGTTTTTTGTTCCCCTTCCAGTCTATAATTTCTTTGCCCGGCGCGCCGTGGCCTATCATCTCCCACCAGATGTCGCTGTCTTCGGTAAGGCCGCAGTTGGTGAAGATCGTATTTTTCTTGATCGATTCCATGGCGTTAAAGTTGGATTCGTTGTTGGTGCCGGGGGCCACGCCGAAAAAGCCCGCTTCCGGGTTAATGGCGTAAAGGCGTCCGTCGGCGCCGAACTTCATCCAGGCGATGTCGTCCCCCACAGTCTGGACCTTCCAGCCGGGGAGGGTGGGGATGAGCATGGCGAGGTTCGTCTTGCCGCATGCAGAGGGAAAAGCGCCCGTAATGTATTTTACTTCGCCTTTTGGATTGGTGATCTTGAGGATCAGCATGTGCTCGGCAAGCCAGCCTTCGTCCCTTGCCAGCACGCTGGCGATACGCAGGGCCAGGCCCTTTTTGCCCAGGAGCGCGTTGCCGCCGTAACCTGAGCCGTAGGACCAGATCTCCCTTGTTTCGGGGAAGTGGCTGATGTACTTGTTTTCGATGGGGGCGCAGGGCCACTTGCCGTTGTCCGCCTCGCCCGGGCCCAGAGGTTTTCCCACCGAGTGGAAACAGGGCACGTAGAAGCCGTCCGTTCCCAAAACATCCAGCACCCTGGTTCCCACCCTGGTCATGATGTGCATGTTGGCCACCACGTAGGGGGAATCGGTAAGCTGGACGCCGACTTTGGCGATATCGGAGCCCACGGGCCCCATGGAGAAGGGGATCACATACATGACACGGCCCTTCATGCTGCCCCGGTACAGTTCCGTCATGGTTTTTTTAAGTTCCGCCGGGTCTATCCAGTTGTTGGTAGGCCCCGCGTCGTCCCGGCTTTTGCTGGCGATATAGGTGCGGTTTTCCACCCGCGCCACGTCCGAAGGGTCCGAGCGGAAAAGGAAGCTGTTGGGCCGCTTGTCAAGGGGCGTGGCAAGACCGGCGTCAAGGGTGATTTTGATCATCTTGTCATATTCGGCCTGGCTCCCGTCGCAGATCTCCACCGAATCCGGGGCCATGAGGGCGGCGGCGTCTTCGACCCACTTTCGTAAACCGCCGTGTTTTAAATCCTGTACTTTCATGAAAACTCCTTGCGAAAACCGGTTTAAATATCACCTTGATACTAATTTAAGCGGGGATAAATGGCAAGCCCGTGCGGTAATCAGACGATGAGGCTGAAGACGGCGCCTGAGGGGGCGGCCGCGGGGCTGTAGGGGAGGGCCGCCCCTGAGGCCTGGACGGAAGATCCCTTTGCGCCGGCGGGAAACGCCGACCGGATCTGGTTTTCGTACTGTTCGATAAGGGCGTTGATGCGCTCTTCGCTGGTCCCGCCCGCATCTTCCCGCAAAGGTCCGGGCCGCTCTTTGAGCCTTGCAAGCTGTTCAATCAGGGTGTCGAGGATTTTGAGCCGGCTGATCGTCGCCCCCCGGACGCCTTCGGGGGCGGGAGTGCCTGAAACATGCCTGAAGTGGGAATAAATATAGGCGGAAGGGGCAACCGGCAGGGACATTCTGCCCGATCTTGCCGCGGTAATCGCGTATCCTACGCTGGGAAATGCGCTTGCCTGCGCCAGTCCCGCCTTCATACTATACATATCGGAAAATAAAGAGGCGCGTATTAGGGCGCGTTTTTAAGCGGAAGTCGTTCAATAACTGAAGTTATTAAACAACTCTATTACCCTGCGGCCGCAGGGCTTATTTTCTGTTCTGGCGGCTCCAGTCGGCGACGCGCCGTTCCAGCGGGCGGATTTCGTTTCCGCCGCCGCGGAGCCGTTCGCGGAGGTAGGGGAGGATCACCTGTTCCTTGACGGCGGTCCAGTCGCCCGGAAGGATGTTGGGCGGCAAAAGAAAATCGCCTGAAGGCATGTGGTCAAGAAGATGGGGGTAGAACCCTGGAAATATTTCCCCTGTAACGGTCCGCATTGCCGAAAAGCCGCCCGCTATGCCGAAGCTGGTTTCGATGAGCCTGTTGTTTCTGCTTTTTTCCAGTATGCGCCGCTGCGTGTCGGTCTGAAAAAACCAGCGGGTAAACGCGTTTGCCGCTTTTTTCGCCCGGCCCTTTTTGCAGATGCCGTAATAAACGGTTTCCTCGTTTAGGGGGATCACGTTCTTTTCGGCAATCCACCGGAAATCCAGCGCGGGGCCTCCCGGCAGGGTAAAGAAATCGGCGCTGTCCATATAGGTAAAGAGGATACGGCCTGAAAGCGCCAGTTTTTCAGGCGGTTCAAAAAAATACTTGAAGACAAAATCTTCTTCTTCCTGCACGCCGGTATTTGCCTCGCGTGTCCATTCGGCGGCAAGGGCAACGGCCCTTTCAAGGGCGGCGGCGTCCCACGCAAGGGGGGAGGCTTCCCTGAAAGAAGCGCCCGAAAGCGCCGTGATGATAAAAAGAAACTGCCCGTTCCACGCGGGGGAAAATCCCATGCGGGTATACACGCCCCTTCCTTCAATGTTGTACGCCTTTCCCAGCGTCTTTATTTCATCGAATCCTATGGTGAAAGGATCGGAAGGGCTCGTGTTTTTGTCTCCCGCGAAGACAAGGGCCGGAAGGTTGAACGAGACCGGAAGCAGGTACTGCTTTCCCTCAATGTTGCCCAGTTCGAGGAGCCGGGGATAAAAGTCGCCCGCCGGCACGATGCCGTTCTTGAAAAAATCGTCAAGAGACTTGAAATGGACGCGCGTGGAAGCGCTTTTAAGCCAGCTTCCCGCGATAATATCGGGCGGCTGTTTTCCCTCGGCTATCTGTTGTGACGGGAAGGGAAAATACCGGGTTTCCACCTTGAACTGATCCTGAACGGAATTGAAGTATTCCGTATAAAGGGCGAATTCCGGCCTGTCGGTCCAGAGAACGGCGACTTCACATCCCGGCGAGCAGGAAAGCGTGCACAGAGATGCGGCAAACAAAACACAGAAGATCTGCGCGGCGGCAAAACGGCGGAAGAACATGGTACGATCGTATTTTGCCTTTTTCCGCTTGTCAATCCTTGCCAAGAGGGATATTATTATATCAATGCAGGTCAGAGACGCCAGGATAATCAGGCTTATAGAACGGATAGGCGAACATTACCGCACCAATATCTCCAACCGCTACATACGTCCCGCCCTGCTTCAGCTTCCCCTGGAAAAACAGAGCCTTGATCTTATCGAAATACTCACGGAAAAACTGGAGCAGTACCGCTACCAGGGTTTCCATCTGGATGAACTGTACCGCCAGATCGCCGCGGCCGCCCGCTTCGTTTCGCTTGCCAGGCGCGAACTGGTCCCCACGCTGAGGAACCGCCTGAGCGGCGGGGGAAATTCCGGGCCCGACAGGGTGCTCCGCGACATGGCGGTGAACAACTTCGGCTCCAACCTTCAGCTCTTTGCCGATCTGGTTAACGAACTGTACGTGGGCCTTGTGGAACTGGACAAGACCGATTCAAAGGGGCACATGCCCCTCTACCTGCAGATGCCCGAACTCGGCGACATAGGCCGCCAGCTGGTCGGCGGCTGACGAAGCAGGAAAACGCCTGTTTATTTTGAAAGTTTTTCGGCGGCGCTGTAAATGGTTTTGAATACCCCGGGGATCTTCTCTTCGTCTATGCTTGAAAAGGCGATTCGGAGGTAACGTTCGCCCAGCGCTATTGTTCCTATGCCGTGTTCGGAAAGCAGCCTCCGGCGCAGGGTTTCGGCGCTTATCCCCTTGCAGAAGAAACTCATGAAGTACCCCGAATTGAAGGGCAGGGGAGAAAGCACAGGGTGGCCCGAGTTTTCCCCGGCTATCGCCTTTACCCTGGCGTAGCGGCTTTGCATGAGGTTCCGGTAACGCTCTTTTTCGGCCGGGGTACGGCTGTCTTCCATTGCCTTGAGCATGAGGAACTGTGCCGGGGTGTTGGACGATGATACCGACGAGCGTATGGCCCCCGTAAGTTTTCTGATAAGGGCGTCGTAATGGGCGCCGCCAAGCCCCTTTGACCCGAATGTAAGGAAACCTGTCCTTAAGCCCCATGTGTAGTCTTCCTTGATGGGACCGTCTATTTTAACGGCGAGCACTTTTTCGTGGAGAGAGGCGAAACGGACAAAGAGGGATTCCCTGATAACGTCTTCCTCGTAAAAAAGGCCGAAGTAGGCGTCGTCGCAGATTACAAGAACGTCGGCGCCTCCTTCCGCTATTCCGCGGACAAGATCCGCAAGGGCGCCGGCTTCGGCGTTGGTGGGCGAATAGCCCGACGGATTGTTGGGAAAGTTGAAGATGATCCGCACCGACCCCGACGCGGCCGCCTGTGTCATGGCCCGCCCTATGGCGTCCATGTCAAGCCCGCTTCCCGGCCCGCCTCCGGCGGGGTCCCCGAAGAAGGGAATGCCCGCAAGTTCCGCCCCGCGGCGGACCCTGAAAATAAGCTCGTAATTGTCCCAGCAGGGATCGCTTGCGAGCACCCTGCCGCCCTTGCTGACAAAAAGATCCGCCGTATAGGAAAGCCCCGCGGTAAGCCCCGGAACAACGACGGGAAGGGAAATGCTTTCTTTGCCGAGGGACGGGTTTTTTTGCAAGATCGATTCTTTCCAGGCGGTTCTGGCTTTTTCCACCCCCGCGGTGGGCGCGTAGGCGACAGCCTCGCTGGGGGAAAGGCCGGGCATGTTCTCCGCTATGACCGAAAAGATAAGGGGGGTCCCGCCGCTGCAGGCCATGCCTATGGTCGCGTCCGCGGTATAGGCGGACTTTTTCGCCTCCGCGGACTGGGCGATTATTCCCCTGGGAAAATAAAAACGGCGTCCCAGATTGGAAAGCAGCCGCCCCGCAACGGTCCGCTCAAGAATGGAATTGAGTTCAATAGCCAGATGATTCATGTATCACACAGTTTCGTGAAAAGGCCGCTCTTAGTCAATTGGCAGCGCGCGGCGTTTTGCCGTCCGCTTGACAGGAAAAAACAATGCGTATATCATTTTCGAACGAAATTAGTATACTTTCTTTTGATTGTAGTATATGCTTTGTAAGAAAAACGGGGTGGTTTCAATCTAAATCTTTGTTTGAAGCCGTATTCGTGAAGAACGCGGTTCCGCGGTTTCCCCGGCCGGCGGCGCCGCGGGGAATGTCCTGAAAATCCTGAACCTTTGGGGCAGTTCCTTTATGTGCGGCGTGTGCCCCTGTCCGCAAAACGGAGGCAGACGCGGGGGATAACCGGGAAACAGCTTTCCCCGGCGCCCCCCGTAGTATGAAAAAAGGGACCGTTATGAGAAAGCGTTTCTTGCTCCCGGCAATGCTCGCGGCGTTTGTTGCCGCCTGTTCCAATCCCCTCTTAAAATGGATAGATACGCCCTCAGATACCGTCATTAATTCCGGTTCCGGTACCGCTTCCTTTGTGTCCGATTCCGCCAAAACGATAACTACCTTTTCCTTCGGTTTGGGAGAAACGGCGGTAATAGAGGCCGAACCGCTCATGTTTATGGGTGAGATCGGCAAGGAGATCCCCATTACCGTGGTGGTGCCGGCGGGCACTCCAACGGGCAGCCTGGTTCCGGCCATAACCATTGACGGCAAGTCCGTGAGCCCCGCTTCGGGAACGCCGGCGGATTTCGGCGATCCCGTAACCTACACGGTTACCGCCCGGGACGGAAGCACCCGGGATTACAAGGTCAAGGTGTCCGTAAAAGTTCTCCTGTCCCCCGAAATTGTCCGGTTTGATCTTTCGAATGCCGCGGGCCCGAATATGGTGGAAGGGGTAGTACAGCAGCCTCCGGAGGGAGGGGTGGGGGAAATTATCCTCAATGTCCCCAGCGAAACGAATCTTGCGAACCTTACCGCGAAAATTGTCCAGACAGGCCAGTCCGTGAGCGGCGGCGGCCGGTCCGCCTCGGGAACCGCCGTGTCCTTAACCGGCAATTTTTCCAGCCCGGTGCTCTATACGGTAACGGGAGAAGGCGGGTCCAATCTCTACAATGTCAGGGTTGTCCGGGAGAAATCTTCCGTAAAAGCGATAACGGCGCTTTCCTTTAACGGAGTGGATATGAAACCCCCGATAATAAGCGCGGATCGTGACGCGGACGGGAAGATCCCCATTATAGCAATGGTTCCGGCAGGTACAGACCTGAAGCACCTTACTCCCAGCCTCACCTACAGGGGCGCTTCGGTCAGCGGGGCGGGGATTTCACATACCCGGCTTTCAGACGCGGACATGGAAGCGGCGGTCCCTGTGCCGGGTAGCGGCTTGCGGGATTTTTCCAGTGTCCAACCTTACACGGTAAGGGCGGAAGACGGGAGCGAGCAGGTATACGAAGTAACGGTTCTTGAGTTCAACACGGGCAAGGCGATTACAGGTTTTTATTTCCCCTTCCTCAACAATCCCCAGGGAACAGGAGCGCCGGCCGGCATCATCGACGAGGCGGCCAAAACCATCACCGTTACCGTTCCGCCGGGGACGGATTTGACGACCCTTGCCCCGGCGGTCTACCATACCGGGGAATCGGTAGGCCCCGTTTCCGGGCAACAGGTTGATTTTTCCAATTCGGCGCAGGTTCCCGTTTACTATACGGTATGGGCCCGTGACGGAACCTCGGCGCGTTACGCGGTGCGGGTGTATCCGGCGAAACGGGGCGACAAGGCGGTTACCGCCTTTGGTTTTGCCAATGTGGGCGGCGAAACCACGATCATAGGTTCCGGCCCGGCGCCGGACGGGAAGATCCCCATCAGCGTAACGGTTCCCTATTATAGCAAGCCGGGGGAGGTAACGGATCTGTCGAAACTTACCCCGGAGCTTACCTTCACGGGGGTTTCGGTTTCAGGGCCCGGCGTTTCGGGGACCGGCCCCGGCGCGGTGACAGGTTCGACGAACACGAACTTTACTACCCCTGCGGAGTATACGGTAACGGCCGAGGACGGGACCACGCAGAAGTATAGCGTAACCGTAGTAAGAGCCGCGAATCCCGCCCCTCTCGCGTTAAGCGACGACGCCAGTATAGACGGCTTTTATTTTACCAGCCCCCCGGCCGCCGGGACAATAAATCAAAACGCCGGAACCATCACCGTTACGGTTCCCTACGGTACGGTTTTGACCAATCTGGTCCCCGCCATCTACTTTACGGGGAATATTGTTGTCGAGGGATCAACCGCTGATACTACCACTCCGCCGACTTCCAGTATGATTGGCGGGATAGAGGTATTCAAACCGGCCATGAGTTCTCCCGCCGGCATCCCCGCCGATTTTACTCACAGTACCACTACTGATTTTACCGTTCCTGTCCGGTACACGGTAACGCCTTTGAGTCGAAATCCAATTTATTGCGAAACCTATACGGTAACCGTAAATGTTGCCCCCGCGCCTCCGCTCAGCGGCGTCAGGGAAATAAGCTTCTTTTCATTTTTTGGGATTGACGACGTAGATATTACCACCGCCGTATCTACCGTGCAGGACTCTTCCGGGAATTACCCTGTTGAAGTAATAGTCCCTGAAAATACCGACCTCACGGACTCTAACCCGGACCTTAAGCCCGTAATCCTTTATAAAGGTGTTTCGATTAGCGGCAGCGCGGGGGAGACTTTCGATCCCCCTGAGGACCACCCTACCGACCCGGAAATGAAAGGCATAGTGGGAGTCTCTGTCGTAGACTTTACCAGTCCCCGGGACTACACGGTAACGGCGGCAAACGGCCAGAGCAGCCGGTACAAGGTTACCGTCCGCACGGATGACAACAATGTAAAACAGATCACCGGGTTTTATTTTACCGCCCCCGCGGCGGTGGGGGTCATTGACGAGGGCGCCAAAACCATTACCGTAACGGTTCCCTCCGGGACCGGCCTTGCCGCTCTTGCCCCCACCGTGGCCTACAAGGGGGTCTCCCTGAGCCCGGCGTCAGGCGCGGCGCGGAATTTCAGTTCCCCGGTGGTTTACACCGTTACCGCCCGGAACGGCACGATCCAGCCCTACACGGTGCGGGTAATTCTCAAACCGGCGGGCACAAAGGACATAACTTCCTTTACCGTTCCGGGGGCCATAGAGACGGTGATAGGCGCGGCCCCCGATCCCGGCGGGTATACGCCTATTTCGGTAACCGTGTCTTCCCTCACCAGCATTACGGCCCTCCGGCCCGTGATAACCCATACCGGCGTTTCCATTACCCCGCAGGGGGGAACCGCGCAGACCGCCAATCCGTACACGGACAGCCCCCGGAATTTCGGCGTTCCCCAGATCTACACGGTTACGGCGGAAGACGGCAGCGTTAAAAATTACGCGGTTTCGGTGCACGTTGCCGGGAGCGGCATAAAGGTCATTACCGGATTTGTGTTTGAATCGGTTCCGCTTTCAGGCGGAGAAACGGTCAAAATAGTGGCCCAGATAGATCAAGATGCCCATACCATAGAGGCCGCGCTTCCCGCAGACGCCAATATAACCGGGACCCTTGCGCCCGTAATCTCGTATCTGGGGCAATCGGCCGGGTATGCCGGGATAGTTTCCGGGGTACTCCCTTCGGTCTGGAATGACGCGCCCCAAGGGCAAAGCGGCGCTGTGTACACGGATGATCCAAAAACGTTCACCGTCTTCCCCGACTGTTACTATTACACAGTTAAGGCGGGGGACGATACCACCGCCGAATATACGCTAAAGCTGACCAAAATCCCCCGGATCACCATAACATACGAGCCTGTTCAGGATGAAAAGTTTATCACCGAACGTTTTGATCAGAGTACCGGCGTATTAACGATAGAGATAATTCCGCTCAAAGGCAACAGAACGCCGGCCGGCGCGTACAATTACAACGCGCCTTACCAATGGCGCGTTGACAACGTTTTGCAGCCTGTTTCTTCAACGCAGACTTCCCTGTCCCTCAGGGTCACGGATTTCCAGCCGGGACAGCATGAGGTGGTGGTAATGGCGACGAGAACGGAAGACGGCAAACACTACACCAACAAGCTCTTTTTCTCGGCGGCGGAATAAGGGGAAAAAATGAAAAAAACACATAACAGATTTTTTCCGGCGCTTTTCGCCTGTATCATAACGGGCCTTCTTTTCATGACAGGCTGTTCCGCCATGTATCTGGAAGATCCGGCGGCGATGATTTTCCCGGTTCCTGCCGCCCCCTCAGGCGGCGGCGGGGGTCTCCTCAAGGTTTCCCTGGCCGGTGTCAACGTGGGCCCTTCCCGCACCATGCTCCCCCTTAACCCCGTGTTTACCAGGTACGATCTGGAATATTCAGGCCCCAGTTCGGGCGCCGTTTCTTTCTACAACAGCGCGTTTCAGATAACCCTGCCCACGGGAAGCTATACCCTTACCGTGCTGGGCTACGCGGGGGACAAAGTTGTCTCTAAAAGCGAGACGAAGACAGGCGTCATAATATCTCCCGGTATCGCCGATGTGTCGTTTACCCTCAAACCCTATATGGACGATGACCCCGCTAACCCGGAAAGCGGTATGCTGAGCTTTTCCCTGAGCTGGGACGGCCTTGCCTATATGCCGTACCGGGCCGAACTTAAAATAGAAAAGTTCGCCGAAATTAACGGAGACTTGATCGAGCCGCCTGAGCCAATCCCGCACGACAGCATTCCTTCGGATTTTACCCCAGGCTCCGATCCGGGGACCATCCTGCTTTTGCAGAAAAACACGGCCCTGGTCAGCCTGACGGGCGACCTGCCGCTTTCCCCCGGAGAGTACCTTGTTACCATGATCGTTACCATGGCCGAGGGGGCCGCGTCGGTGGAGCGCACGGATCTTGCCCATATCTACTCCAACCTTAGCACCCCCGCCCCCTTCTTCTACGGCGCGGGGGACCTCTATATTTCCAACACCAGCCCCGATTCGGGGGCCAGTTTTATTACGGGCTTTACCTTTACCCAAACCCCCAACGCCACCACGGTAATAGGATCGGAGCCCGGCGTCGACGGCACCCGGATGATCATGATCATGGTGCTGCCGGGAACGGGCCTTACCGATCTTCGCCCCGTTGTAACGTGCGCGGAAGGTTCCTTTACCACGTCTCCCGCGCCCCCTCAAGGCACGCCCTTGGGTCTTCCAAATCCCGTTACGTATGAGGCAATGGATTTTACCAATCCCATGGTCTGGACCGCCCAGGCTAAAAACGGCGCGGTTCAAAAGTATACCGTGGTGGTGTCGGCGAAACCTGTTAATCTGGATAAAAGTATAACGTATCTCTTTTTTGACGGTTACGCCGGTTTTCCGGGAATTATTAATCAGGACACGGGCGGGGGTGACGGCGCAATCGATGTAACCTTACCGTATACCGCCCTCACTTCCCCCATTACCCCCGTTATTTCTATCATTGGGAAGAAGGTGGCGAGTTTTAACGGAATCGCTTCTCCCAACACTGGTGATATGGTGCCTCCCGGTATCACGTTTACGTTGCCTTCGGGGGGAGGGCAGTCGGTTACGGGATATTTGCGGGTGTATGCCACCGAGACCGGAGATTCTTCCCCCAAAAAATACACGCTTACGGTAACGAGGGCGGCGAATACGGAGGCGGAAATTACCCGCTTTGCCATTGACGGCTACCCCGGCCGTGTTGTTACCGGTTCCACTAATGATGTTACAGGGTTTGGTACTATCGGGATAAACCCGGATGACTTATCCGACGAAATTACCCTGCGCCTGCCCTACGGCGTATCTCTTAAAAATCTTACCCCGCTTGTTCAATATAAGGGAAAGAGCCTTGAGCCCGCTTCGGGGACGCCGAGGAATTTCGGGGCCCCGGCGTTTTACACGGTAACTTCCGAATCCGGTACCGCCAGACCCTACAGGGTTATTATTACCAACGATCCCCCGGACAGAAACACGGGGATCTTCGACTTCAAGGTTACCAACGTTCCCGCCGCGAAAGTGGTCATAGGGCAGAAGCCCCGGCAGGACGGGAAGATCCCCATCGTGATCCAGGTGCCCAACGGGACCGATGAATACCACATGATGGCGGCCATTACCCTGAGCAGTTCAACCAGCACCATAGATCCTCCCTCAGGTCCAATTAACTTTGGCGCCGACGAATTTAGTCATCAGGAAGCGGTGTATACCGTAAAATCCCAAGGGGATGCGGCAATCCAGCAATACGTCGTGGTGGTAAGCGAAGGGCCCCAGTATTACTACGTGGACGGAACGAACGGAGACGATGACTGGCCCGATTATTACAATGGCGGCACCGAATCCCACCCCTTCAAGACCTTGGCGTACGCGGTACAGAAAGCCAAGGAGGACGGGATAAGCAAGATATTTTTAATGGGCGATCTTACCGCCGCGGCCGGAGGCAACGACCCGGCCGATCTCGAAAGCTCCTTTGTACTTGATTTTGGAGGAACTCCCCCGGCCAATCCGATAACCATCACCAGTACCACGGGCGCGGTTATCCGGGGCGACGGCACGAAGCGGGTTCTTGCGATCAAAGACGCGGCGAATCTGGTCTTCGAGAATATTTCCGTTACCGGAGGCAATGCCGGAACAACCAAAGACGGCGGCGGGATCTATGTTACCGGGAACAGCAAGGTCAAGTTTTCCGGTGGCAGCGTCACCGGGAACACGGCCCGCAACGGCGGCGGCGTGTATGTGGAAGCGGGCGCCGGCGCAACTGATTTCAGCGAATTTACCTTTATGAGCGGAACCATAAGCGGCAACACCGCCACCGGGGCCGTTGCGGATAACGGCACGGGCTGGGAAGCCAATCCGGTGTCATCTTCCAAAATGGGCGGCGGAGGCGGGGTCTATGTTAACGGCAAGGCCACCTTCTGGCTTGCGAGCGGGACTGTTTCCAACAATACCTCCAAAGGCGCCGGGGGCGGGGTCCTCGTAAACGGTACGGTGGACGGCCTCGAATACGGCCTCCTCATGACCGGGGGAACCATTTCCGCCAACACGACCACAAGCACCACCTACCCCCACGGCGGGGGCGGGGTCTACGTGGCCCACGGGGCGTTTGATATGGAGAACGGTTCCGTTACCGGTAATAACGCGACCCGCCAGGGTGGCGGGGTCTTTATCCACTGGGGGGCCGCCCGGTTCACCGCCTCGGGCAATTCCTCGATAACCGGCAATGACGGTGTCGGGAGTTCCAAGGCAATCTGCAACCGGGGCACGGCGGAAATGACGGGTAATGCCCGCGCCGACAAGGTGTATATCTGGGATTACGGCGAAGACCCGCCCCAGAGTTTTACCCTGGCGGAAAGCGCCCAGGTTTCAGGACTGGTTCTTGCCTATTCGGATATTGATAAAAGCTTCGTAACGATTGCGGATACCTATCCGTTGGATGGCCCTGTGTGCACCATCGATCTGGAAAGCAGACTGATAGGCGGGCTGCTTCACGCTCCCATTAACGACTGGTACGGTCATACGGTAATTTCCGGGAATAACGGCGCCTTGAAAAATCTCATCGCCGGTTCTTCGGCGGCGGACCCGGTACAGAGCGATCCGGCAAAGACCCGCCTTCCCCTTAATACCTTTACGGGATCTCCGTCGCTTTCCAATTTGGAAAATAACTATAGAATTGTGGTTAATGGTGCTTTCGGAAAGTTGCAGACGCGGCCATAAGAAAAGATGACGTTCCGCGCTGTTTGGGAAAAAGGAGGCGGGCCCATGAAAAAATACACCGGGCGGAAGGCGCTGCCGGCCGCCCTTTTGCTGCTCTGCCTGTTCCCGCTTCCGGTTTCAGGCCAGACGCGGACGGAGGAAGTGGTTGATACGGGCCGTTTCGGCGCGGAGGAGCCGGAGGATTCCGGGACTGTCGCGGAGGAAGACATTAACGGTAAATGGCTCCGTGTGGGTCTGAGGGCGGGGCCTTCCTTCCGTTTTTACACCCCCTCCAGCGACACCCCCTATACCGGGGGCGACACCCAGTCTGTCTCCATGGATCTCTCTCTTCAGGCGAACCTCCGGGTCCTTCCCTTTTTGAGCGTCCAGGCGGAAATGGTGTTCACCTGGGATAACGCGTCCCTGTGGGCCTACAGGCTGGGGACCAATAACGAAGCCGACCGTTATACCAACGACTACACCGCCTTTTCCCTCCAGTTCCCCCTCTTGGTAAAGCTCGATCTTTACCCCGGCGCGTTCAAAATTTCCCCCTTTCTGGGCGCTTATCTTCTGGCGCCCCTCGGAAGGCTTAAATCCTCCAGTTCCCTTGGCGGCGGAAAAAGTTCCCTTTCCTGGAGCCTTTCGCCGCCCTTGGGTTTTCTGGCGGGCGTAAGCGGGTCAAGGAAAGTGGGGCCCGGCGCCGTTATCGCCGATCTCAGGTACGCCGCGGATCTTGGCGCCCTAAAGGCAAAGAACGGAACAATGCAGGAATTCAGGCGGGGCGCGGTTTCCCTTACGGTGGGTTATGAGCTGGGTTTCTTTACCAGACGGAAGGGGGAAAGACCATGAAAAAGAAACACGGGTCCTTCCCTTTAAGGGCCGCCTTCATCTACGCCCTCTTCGGCGTTCCGGGCCTGATTGTGTCCATCCCGCTTTGTGCACAGGCGCGGGCTGTTGCGGCGGAAGAAGGCTGGGGCCTTGATTATGAGGGAAAGGCCATTGTGGCGGTCCTTCCCCTGGCGGGGGATGAAACGGAGATGATACGGCGCTTTTGGAACGGGACCATGGAGGCCGTCGCGGCTCTTCAAAAATACACTCCCCGTGAAGTCAATCTTTCCGCCGTTGTCATGGCCGAGGTGGAAATACCCACCGATATGCCCCCCGTAAGGAGCCTTGCAAGCGGGGCCCGTTACGCCCTTACCGGGGGCGTGTATGCGGGAAACAGGCCGGGGGAACACTACCTGCAGCTCTGGCTCTGGGACATGGCGGGTTCCACCATGATCTACACCGACGATCTGGTGTACGACGACATTGAAGGGGCAATGGAAAGCCTTCCGGGCCTTGTGGAATGGCTCTTTTCCCATATCCGCGAAGTTGTCGTTACGGAGACCGGAACCGCCGCCAAACCGGACCCCCTCTTTACCCTGGGCGTCAGGTTCGGGCCTGTCCCCCGCTGGTATGTCGTTCCCGGAGAAGTATCCCCCGGCGCTTCCGCGCTGAACCTTGAAGGAGGGGTATCGGGCGCGGTGCGCATCAATTCCCTTTTTTCCGCCCAGGTTGAAATTATCATGACAGGCGACACCGTGGTGTACCGGGGCCTGGATCTCATTGGAAGGCAGTATGTGCTGGCAAATGAAAAATTCACCAATGTTTCCCTTACGTTCCCCTTCCTTTGCAAGGTGAACGTGTGGACCGGCCCCGTCCGGCTTTCGCCCCTGGCGGGGTTCTATTTTACGGCTCCCCTGGGGCAGGCCCGTTACAGCTACAGCCCCGGCGGGGAGAACAGTTCCCGGTCTTGGTCTTTTTCCGTTCCCATGGGGTTCACCGCCGGGCTTGAAGGGGCCGTACAGTACGGGCCGGGGAGGATCTTCGGGGGTATCCGTTATGCCGGAGACTTTGGTACTGTTAGTATTACAGGTTACCGGGGCATAAGCTTCAGGCGGCACGCCGTCTCCCTGTACTTGGGCTATGAATTCGGATTTCTTGACGGAAAGAAAATAGAAACGTTTTTTGGAGAGTTATTCTAGGAGAATGTCATGAAACGGTTAAGCGTTGTCCTTTGCTTGGGTTTTTTCGTGTCTTTGGGATGTTTCGCCCAAATCCAGACGGGAAACGCCTCGTTTAACTCGTCGAAGACGGGGTTTGCCATAAGCCACTCCAGCCTGTCCTTTAATACCCGCGTCAAGGTTACCAATCTGCGGAACAACAGATCGGTAGAAGCTGTGGTGAACGGGAGAATCCCCATAGACGGAGAGCGGATCGCCGATATTTCCCGTGACGCGGGAACCGCTCTGGGAATGGGAAGCGGCCTGACGCTGGTGGAGCTCGAGGTGCTGCCGCCCCACGATGTTCCTGGGGCTTCTGTGCCTTCCGGGGGGGCGGCCGTGATCCCCGCCGGAAACGCCTCCGCGGCGGAGGGAAGCCCCCGGCCGCCGGAAACGGCTCCTTCTTCCCCTGTTTCCCCCGTTCCGCAGGTTTCCTCCCAGGGGGAAAGCTCGTCTTCCGCGCGGGAACAAAGTTCCCCGGCCGCGCCCGTGCCCGCGCCGCAAATACTGCCTGTTCAGTCTATTACCGATGTGCAGTATGTTCAGGTTCCCGGCGGAAACTGCTGTAATTCGCCCCTTTTGATCGTGGTACTGGCCCTTTTGATTGTGGTGATTATTCTTCTTCTGGTAATACTGATCCTCTTCCTGCGGCGTCTTTTCCTCTGGCCCTGGCATTATCCGGTGTGGTACCGCCGCCATCTGTTGTACGCCAAAAAACACCGCCGGTAACATGGAGCGTCCCAAAGATCCTTTTTCCGCGGCGGAACTGTTTTCTCTGTGCCGGCGGGAACTTGCGAAACGTGTCGCCGGCCAGAAGGAAATGGTGGACGGGCTCCTTGCCGCGCTTACGGCGGGCGGGCATGTCCTGCTTGAAGGCGTTCCCGGCCTTGCCAAGACCCTTGCCGTAAAGAGCCTCGCGGAAATAACGGGGCTTGCCTTTAAGCGCGTGCAGTTTACCCCGGATCTGCTTCCGGCCGATCTTACCGGTACCCTCATCTGGGAACAGGGCAGGGGGGATTTTTCGATACGCCGCGGCCCGGTCTTTGCCAACGTGATTCTTGCCGACGAGATAAACAGGGCGCCGGCCAAGGTTCAGTCGGCGCTTCTTGAGGCTATGGAGGAAAGGCAGGTTACCATAGGCGAAACAAGCTGCCCCCTGCCGGACCCTTTCTTTGTGCTTGCTACCCAGAACCCCATAGAGCAGGAAGGAACCTACGCCCTTCCCGAGGCGGAACTGGACCGTTTTCTTGTCAAGCTCCTGGTGCCGTATCCTTCCCCGGAAGAGGAGATCGACATTCTGGGAAGAAACGCCCGCATGGGCGCTGCCGCCGGGCCCGCCCTCGAGGCGGTGCTGGACGCCGCCTCTCTCCTTGGCCTCCGCGAGGCGGCGAACGCGGTCCGTTCCGATGAAAAAATAGCCAGGTACATTGTCTCTCTTGTCTCCTCCACGCGGCCCCTTTCCACGCGGGCCGGTCTTTCGGGGGCCGGGGGAAGCGGGGGGGCCGCCCCGGCGCGTCTTCCCAAAGAGGGGTTTTACCGCTATATCTCCTACGGCGCTTCCCCAAGGGCGTCCATTGCCCTGCACCGGCTTTCCCGTATTTTCGCCCTCATGGAAGGCCGCTCCTTTGTTACCCCCGAAGATGTCAAGGCTGCCGCTTTTCCCGTTCTCCGCCACCGCATCGTCCTTTCCTATGAGGCCGAGGCGGACGGCCTTGATACGGACGCGGTTATTTCCCGCATTCTTGCCCTGGTGCCCATTCCCTGATATGGACAGGCGTGAACTCCTGGGGCGTATTGTTACTTTTCCCATCATTGCCGCGGGGCTTGCCGAGGATCTTCTTGCCGGAAATTACCGTTCCGTTTTCCGGGGGCAGGGAATAGAATTTGACGGGGTCCGCCATTACGAGCGCGGGGACGACATCAGAACCATAGACTGGAACGCCAGCGCCCGTTTCGGGCGGCCCTATGTAAAGACATACCGGGAAGAACGGGAACTTTCGGTTTTTATTGTTCTTGACTGTTCCGCTTCCATGTTCACAGGAAGCGGCCTTACCCGCTTTGAACAGGGGCTTATGGCGGCGGCCCTTATCGCCTTTTCCGCCGAACATGCCGGGCAGCAGACCGGCGCCCTGTTTTACGACCGGGAAATTACCCGTATCTTTCCGCCGGGAAAGGGCCGCCGCCACATCATGACCATACTGCAGAGCGCCCTGGATTACAGCCCGGCGGGGCGGGGAAGCGGCCTGGGCAGAGCCATTCTGGGTGCGGGAAGGCTCCTTAAGCGGCGCAGCCTTGCCGTGATCGTCTCCGATTTTCTTGCCGTCAACTGGGAGCGCGAGCTCGAGGAGCTTGCCCGCCGGCACGATGTAATAGCCATAAGGCTGAGCGATCCTCTGGACGCGGAACTTCCCGCCGCGGGGCTCATTCCCCTTGAAGATCCGGAAACGGCCGCGAGGATACACGCGCCTTCCCTTTTTGAATCCTTTCGCTCCGCCTGGGCCCAGTGGCACCAGGACAGGGCGGATCTCTGGGAAGCCCTGTGCCGGAAGTCGGGTGCGGCCTCTCTGGAATTGTCCACGGCGGCTGACGCGGCCGAAAGCCTCTTCCGTTTCTTCGGGGGCCGCCGGGGCGCGGCGTTTCACCCCGTTTCCCGGCGGGCAGGGAGCGGCGCGTGAAGTACAGAACGCTTCTTGCCGCCGCCTTCCTTTTGTTTTTTTCCGCCGCGCCGGAGGCGGAAGAAGGGGCCTCCCGCGTCTATCTTGTCCCTCAGACCGTTTTTGTGGGGGACAGGGCCGTCCTGGTGATCCCCCTTGGGGGCCCTTCGGAAGACGCCGAACTTTCCCCGCCGCCTGATACCGCGGACCTTGTGTTTCACCGCATGCGCGTTGAAAACCGCGGCGGCGAGGCTCATGCGCTCATCGAATTTACCGCGTACGCCGCGGGCGTTCTTGCCCTTCCCCCGGTCGGGGTTCCTTCGGGTTTTCTTGCCGGGCTCCGCGTGGAAATTGCCTCCGTTCTTGAAAAGGGAAACGAGGGGCGGGTGCTTTCCGATCCCGCTCCGCCGCTTGCCGCTCCGGGGACGGGCTTTCTTGTTTACGGAACGGCGGCATCTCTTCTTGCGGCGCTCTTTTTCCTTGCCGGCGGGGCATACTGGTTCCGAAGGCATTTCAGGATCGTTCTTGAATCCTGGAAGAGGCGGCGCCTTATTGTCTCGGCGCTTTCCCTTATGCGGCGTCTCAGGCGGGAGATCCTCAAAAATCCCGCTCCCGGCGAGCGCCTCGTGCTGCTCGATTTCCTTTCGGCGGAATTCAGATCCTTTTTGGCCCGTTACACAGGCCTTGAATGCAGGGCCATGACGGCGGGGGAACTGGCCCTTATGCCGCTCCTTGCCGAAGGGGAGGCGGCCGGCTCCCCAGGCTTTGTAAGGCGCTGGGACGAAGCCCGTTACGGCGGCGCCGGCCCGGAACGGGACGAACTGCTTGACATGCTGGGGGACGCCGTTTCTTTTACCGGCACCCTTGAAAAGGCCGAACGCGTGAGGCGGCGGAAAGCGCCCGGCGGAAGCGCCGGAAGAAAAGGCGGCGCGGAGGGCGCGGATGTCCCTGCCTCAGGCGCGGGGGAAAAGGCATGAGACTGGCCCTGGAACAGCCGGGCCTCTTTATCGCCGGGATCATCCTTGTTCCCTTTGGGATCTTCATCCTCCGCCGTTTCCGCGGCCCTCTTTCGCTTGTTCTTCCCCTGGGGCCGCCGGGGGGCGTTCCCTTTAAGCCTCCCTTTGGCATCGAGTGGCTCATACGCGCGCTTCGCGCCGCCGAATGCGCGGGCGCTTTTCTGCTTCTGCTTGCCGCCGCGGGCCCTCTTGCGAGGACAAGCGGCAAGGTCTGGCTTTCAAGGGGGGCGGATATTATCGCCGTAATGGACATCAGCCCCAGCATGGCGGCGCTGGACATGGAAGGGCAGAGCCGTTTTGACACCGCGAGGGATCTGATCCGTTTCTTTGCGGAAAAGAGGCCTTCGGACGCCATAGGGCTCGCGGCGGCGGGGAACGACGCCGCCCTTTTGGTGCCCCCCACAACGGACAGGCGGGCCCTTTTTTCACGGCTCGAAAGCCTCCGCGTGGGGGAAATGGGCGACGGAACCGCTCTTGGCATGGGGCTTGCCACCGCGGCTTTTCATCTGCGGAATTCCGCCGCCCCGCGCCGGGCGGTTATCCTTGTCACGGACGGGGAAAACAACGCGGGAGCGGTGCATCCTGAAACCGCCGCGGCCATGCTGCCCGAGATGGGGATCTCCCTTTGGATCATAGGAATAGGCCGCGGCGGGGAAGTGCCTGTTGATTATGTGGATCCCCGCACAAGAGTGCGCCGGAGCGGGATCTTCCTTTCGCACTTTAATCCTGAAAGCCTCCTGTCTGTAAGCAGGGCGGGCGGGGGAACTTTTATACGCGCGCCTTCGGCGCAGTCCTTCGCGGACGCCTTTTCGCTGGTTGATGAAAAAGAAATGCTGGTGCGCCGGCAGGGAACCGTAACGGAAACAAAATCGCTGCGGGTTCCCTTTATTGCTGTTGCTTTTATACTGATCTTCCTTGCGCGCCTTGTACGCACCGGCATTCTGGGAGGCCGTTCATGAACGCCGGAACGCCGGGGAATATCGCGCGGGAGCTTTTTGCCCGTCCCTTTGTCCTTGCCTTTCTCCTCCTCCTTGTTCCCCTGTGCGCCGCGTGGATCTTCCGGGAACGAAAACTGCGCGCCGCCTCTTTTCCCCCGTTTTCCTCCTTCCGTTTTTTTCTTTCCGGTCTTTTTTTCTGGATCTTCGCCGCCTGTTCCGTCATCGCGCTGGCCGGTCCCCGCTGGGGCGTGCGGTATGTGGAGGATTACAGGCGCGGACTGGATGTGGTCCTGGCCTTTGACGTGTCGCGGAGCATGGAAGTAAGGGACGCGGACGGCGGCGGGAGGCGCGTTTCCCGGCTCGAAAGCGGCGCGGCCGCGGCGCTTGAAACCGCGGCGGCGTGTACGGGCGTCCGTTTCGCCGCGGCCCTGGGCCGGGGCGGCGGGATACTTGCCGTGCCTTTGACCTGGGACGGGGACGTGATACGGGCCTTTCTTGAAGGGCTCCTCTCTTCACCCATGTCCGGCAGGGGTACGAATCTGGAAGCGCTCGTCGACGCCGCGTCAGGCGCGTTTGAAAGCGGTTTTCCCGGCAGGCGGATCATCGTGCTTGTCTCCGACGGGGAGGCCCTTTCAGGTTCCCTGTCCGGGGCGCTTGACAGGGCCGCGGCGAAGGACATAGCCATCGCCGCCCTTGCCGCCGGAACCGCCGAAGGCGGGCCTGTGCCTGACCTTATGGACGGGGAAGGCGGGGCGGTGTACAGCCGCCGGCGGGACGATGTGATGCGCCATGCCGCCCTCCGTACAGGCGGGATCTTTGTGGACGGGAACCGCCGGGACGCGGCGGCCCTTCTTTCAGGTTATCTTTTATCAAATGGGGGCGTATCGTCTTCCGGGGGAAGGCGCCGGGAAACAAGATCCCGCGAAGATCTTTTCGCCGTGCTTGCCCTTGTTTTTCTGGGAGCTTCAAAGGCGTGCGTCCTTTGCCGCCGGGGAAACCTTTCGGTTCTGCTAGCCTGGGGCCTTCTCGTTTCCGTTTTCCTTTTTCCTTCATGTTCCCGTGTTCCCGGAAAACTCCTTGTCCTGGAGGGGAACATGTACAGCCGCGGGGGAAGATACGCCGAAGCGGAGGCCGCCTATACCCGCGCCCTTGTGTACGAAGACGCCCTTCCCTACGCCGAATACGGCCTTGGGGCGGCCTGTATTGCCCGTGATGAAAAAGACGCGGCGCTTGAGCATTTTGCCGCCGCCGCGGCGGCCCTTGAAAAGCTCCCCGAAAACCGCGAACTTTCCTACAGGTTAAAGTACAACAGCGGACTGGCGCTTTTTGGAAAGGGGGATTACGCCGCCGCCGCCGCCGCGTTCAGGGACGCGCTAAAGACGGACGGCGGCCGCGTCGCGGCAAAGCGCAATCTGGAACTGAGCCTTCTTTCCATGCGGGAAGACAACAAAGAAAAAAGCGCGCCGGAAAAGGGCGGGGAAACGCCGGAATCTGATCCGGCCTCCCTCTTTGATTATCTGCGCGGCAGGGAGAAGATCCAATGGGAAAGCCGGGAATGGCCGGAAGAAGATCCTTCAACACCCGGTTATTGACACATATGCCCGTCTTTGCGCGCCTTTTTCTTCCGTTTTTCTTTTTGCTTCTTCCTTCCTTTGCGAAAGGGGAAGCGCTGGCGCTGATAACCGAATCTTTTCCCGAAACGCCCGCAAGCGGATCGCTTTGGACCTTTACCATTCTGGCCGATCATCCCCGGCCGGACGAGGTTACGGTGCGGCCTCCCGTTTTCCCGCCCGGATTTTCCCCCGAAACCGTGAGAATTTCCCTCCGCTATGTCCGCCCGGAAGGCGCGGGAAGCCGGGCGCGGCCCTGGACCGAGATACAGTACCGTTTTGCCGTCCGGGGCCGGGGGCCTGTGATCCTGGGCTCCTTTACGGTGAACTCGGGCGGAAAAACCGGGAAAACGCCGCCTGTTGCCCTCGATGTGGCAGGCGCGGACGGGGAAGAGGAAGAAGAGGAGATCCTCCTCTGGGAAGGGCCCGGGGAACTTGCCGCCGGGGAAGAGGCCCTTTTTATCCTCCGTTCCCAAAGCCGCCTTTTGGACGGCGTTGACGGGGCGGCGTTTCTAAGAGGCCCCCTTCCCCGGGGGGCGGTAGTGGAAAGGTTCCTTCCCGGCGGGGCCTCCCGGGAAGGCGGCGCTATCCTCTGTGTAAGGGTCATTCCCCTTGAAGGGCCTGTCTTCTTCCTTCCCGCTTTCCGCCTTTCCGCCGGGAAAAGGGAGTTCACCGTTCCCGCCCTCCGCGTCCCGGTAAGGAAAAGGAGGCGGTAACTTTCGCTTTCCGCCGCGGTTTAACTAGGGGAGCGCGGCATGAATTTTGGGGATATCCTTTCGCAATGGGAAAGCAGTCACGGCATACACGACAAGGACGCGGAAGCCGGGGAGGAGAAGAGCCGGGAAACGTCCGCCATGCGGCGGAAGCGGCTGCGGGCAAAAAGGCCCGACGGCGTTGTCGACATACACGGCATGACCCGGGACGAAGCCGCCGTGACACTCCGGTTCTTCTTTGAGGACGCGCGGAGAAGCGGATGCGAAAAGATCCTTGTCGTACACGGAAAGGGAAACCACTCCGCCGGGGACGCGGTGCTGAAAATAATCACAAAGGATTTTATCGAACGCTGCCCCTTCGCCGGTGAAAGCGGCTACGCGGACGCGGCGGGGGGAGGAAGCGGGGCGACGTGGGTTTTGCTGAAGCTCACCTCTCCCGGTAGATGATGCGCCCCCTGCTTAAATCGTAGGGGGAAAGGGCGATGCGGACCCTGTCTCCCGGTACAATACGGATATAGTGTTTACGCATCTTGCCCGACAAATGGGCAAGGATAAGGTGTCCGTTCTGGTTGTCAAGCTCCACCCTGAACATGGTATTGGGAAGGGCTTCCCGGACGACCCCTTCGACTTCTATAGCTTCTTCTTTTGCCACACACACTCCTTGGCGTTAAAAATGGTAACGGGAAACCCCTTCCTCTGTCAACGGCCCTGCGTGCCTGTTGCGCCGGGCGGCCGCGGCTATTATTTTTCGCCGTTTTTTATTCCCTGCAGTTCAAGCAGCAGGGCAAGCTGCTTTATGACATAGTCCTGAAACAGCGGATCGAGTTTTTTGAAGATCGAGACAACCTGGTTCAGTTTGAAATCGTCCGCGCCGTCAAACATCTTTCCCCGGCCCGATTTAAGCCATGTTTCATTGACCCCGTATGTCATGGAGATAATCTTTATGATTCTGTCGTTGACCCGGCGTATGCCCATTTCTATGGACGCCATATATCCTTTTGAAATTCGTATCGTTTCGGCGAATTTTGCCTGGGACAGATCCAGGGCGTGCCGCGCCTCAATGACCCGCCTGTTTACCGCCGTATCACCGGTCATGCCATGATCCTTACATTGTAATTATGATACAACACGCTGCGCTTACAAAGCAAGCGGGAAGAGCTTCCGTATGTAAAAATTCGTCTCATATTTTAACTATAGTGCAAGTGTACAAGGCCCGTCTTTAACGATTTTTTCACAAAACAGTTGACAAAACCCTCTTTGTACTATATTATTACCCACATTGGGGGTGAATGTGGTTATTCCGGCCGAGCAGGAAAAACTGGATTACCTGTCCAGGAATTTCATGCTGTTGAATCAGGAAGGAAAGGAATACATAGAAGATGTCTCCCGGCAGCTTTTGTATATTCAGTGCCCCGTTATGCGGCCTTCCCCGGTTCAAAAACGGCTTAAACCCAAAAATCCGGGAAAAAGGGAGGGATAACAGGTACATGTCCCTTTCCGGCGCGCGTTAAAGAGCCGGAAACCAGTACGGGCCGCCGTGTGCGGCCGGTTACAACAGGGCGGGGAATCCCCCCTGAACCATAAAAAAGGAAGATTGTCTTTCCGCGGCTTCCGGTGGATAAACCGCGCCGGGCGGTATTCCTGCTTTGTGGGATAAACTAATGAGGAGATGACGGTATGAAAAACAAAGTTTTTACGGCGGTGATAATCGGCGTAGTGCTGGTGTGCGGATTGGTTCTTGCCGGCTGCGATAACGGCAACACTCCCAGTTTTGCCGATCTTATTTATCCGAACGGGTCATACAGCGGCGATGGGGATGCGACCCTGACCTTGGGGCTTGACGGCAGTATGACTGTCGTCCCGGCGCCCTTTGCGAGCGCCGAGGAGCAATTCCAGGCCAGCCAGACGGGATGGATTAATCCTGGGACTCTTACATTCGTCGCTTCGGCAAGGAACATAGTGGTAACCGGAGATGTCTGGAATGGTACCGGTTTTGCCTCTCAGTCACAAGTGGGCCCATTCAGTATCTACGTGCAGGACCAGTGGCGTAACACCATAACCATAGCCGGTTTATCCGGCCCCTTTGCGAGTCTGAACGGGACTTGGGTACGGAGTGTAGAGTAAGTAACAAAACCTGCGGCATTCCCTGTTAACCACCGGCCGGGATGCGCGGTTTGCGTGTACTTTTTGTTCATGAACCTGTCCGCGGGCGGGCCCGGGGCCTCCCGCGGATTTTTTTCTTTGGTACGGAATCCTCCGCCGCTTTTCCTTTTTTTTGCCAACTGCCCGCGAAATGCGGCCAGACGGACACATGGACTTTACCCCGTAAGGTAGACACGATTAAGCAACGTGCCCCGAGTTAAACACATCAGTCGCCACATAGCCAGGCGCCGAATGAAGACGAACCCGGTTGTAGTACGCTTCGATGTACATGAACACCGATTGTCTGACTTCCGCTGGAGAATGCTTGCCGTCCAGCGTTTCCAACAGCCGCCCCGGGTACGCAGACAGGTGATGCCGGACACCCATTTCTCCCCTTTTTTTCTCATGGTGGATTTGGGGCGTAAAAGGGTTGAAAAACAGTAAAACAGGTATTTTTAATAAAAATTTTTGATAAAAAGCTTCCCAATTTTTATATATTATGATATAAGGTAAGCCGAAAATGGATTTTATCAGGAGGACTTGAAGAATGCCAACTTTCAATGATTTGAATGTTGATCTAAACGATCCGAAAGATTTTCCCCCATTAGTTTACGAACGAACAAAGGAAAATCCCAACGTGGCCATTTCAGAATTTTGCCAGCCCTGTAATGAATCGCTTGACGGATATGCAAGGCGGTTTCTCGGCAAACTGGTTTCCGGGTTGGGTAATATAGGAGAGCCTTAATGAGTACATTGGATACTCTGTTTCCCAACCCGATGAACTGTTATTTTGCTCTGTTTCAGGATGCTGTCTTTGAACATGATGCTGATGTGAATTATGTATTTCAAAGAGGCCAATTCAAGCGGAGAGACAAGACCGCCGTCATTATGAAAATTGCGGAGATGGCAAAGGCAGTATATGCCGAGATGACATCTGGAAACACCTCATTTGATCGGTGTGAGCCAATTGTCGATTATTCTGCTCTGCTTGCGGTAGTCTCCCGTTATTCTCGTGATGTTTATGGTTTCCGCCGGATAAAAGCCAAGCTGGAGAATCTGGAGAATGTAGTGGGAAAAACCGCAAATCTTAAGGAGGAGATAGAGAGTATTATTTTAGAGAGCGGTGATTTTGGGTTTTTAATTCCTTCGACCAACCCTTATATCCACCGAGAGGCAGCTGTCCTTTTATACTGGTTCTCGGTTTTAAAGCCTTTTCATCTTGATTTTAAGAAAAGTGCGGGGCCTGTTCCTGAAGGGCGCATAATAGCGTATTTTAATGAGTATTTTGCATATTCGCTAATAAATGTTGCGCTTCATCCGTGGTCCGCGGAAATGAAACTGCATGAACACTGGAAGTTCTTTATTGACGAATTTCTGAACCAGTTGCACTTTAGAAATTTATCCAGATCTTCTCTGGAATTTTTTCTACCGGGCTGGATAAAAGGAATATATAGCGATACCAGCAAGTAGCTTTTACAAAACAATTTTTCGATCCCCGGAAATGTCCGGGGGTTTTTGGTTTATTTCGTTTAACTCCAGAAGGAAAAGCTGCCGGTTTCTTAAGGTGGCGATTATTCATCAAGATGGTAACGCCGTCTATAGGAAACACGGCATAGGGGCGACCGTCATTCTCCGGGACGGCGGCTGGCTTCCGGGCTTGTACGAGGTAACGAAAGGGCCGTACATGCAGGAAGTACAGAAAACATTTACGCCGGATTATTTCATGACGAATTACATATCCCGCGCCTTTATGGGCCTTATGCCGGTAGAGCATAAAAAGAGCGGGAAGTAGCCGGGGCTGTTATTTCAGAATAAACAGAATCGCGAATATCAGGGTGGAAAGAATAAAACACCCCAAGGCAAAATTCATAAGCGTGTTTCTGGAAAAAGTCATGACCTACCTCACTTCATCGCCATTATCAGGGTGGCGATAGCGGAAATCAGCGCGGCAAGGGCGGCGATCAGGCCGGAAACTGCCACAATCCATGTAGCGGCGCCTTCTTTTTTGTCCTTTTTCAGTTCCGGGGGCTGTTTTTTCCCTGCCATGTATAATACTACCGCACACAGAGACGCGCGGTCAAGTATTCCGTCGCGGAATGTATCAAAAGTAAACAAAGGTCCGTGAATGGTAACGCCGCGTTTTTCTACACGTCTTTGGGCCGCGTGTCCTTGACGCGGACGGCTTTTCCTTCGCTTACGGGGAGGCTTCCGTGTTCGTGGAGTTCTACCCTGGGGTTTATCGTGATTGACGCCTGTATGGTTTTGCGTATTTTTTCCCGCAGGGCGTTAAGGGGCCGCGAGTCGTCCATGAAGATGTCCGGCCCCACTTCGGTTTTGACGGTTATCCTGTCAAGGACACCGTCTTTTTCCACGACGATAAGGTAGTTGTTGCCCACTTCCCTCATCGCCATGATCACTTCTTCAATCTGGCTGGGGAAGACGTTGACGCCGTTGATGATAAGCATGTCGTCGCTGCGGCCTGTGATGCGCCTGAGGCGGCGGTGTGTTCTTCCGCAGGGGCAGGGTTCCGTGTAAAAGCCGGTAAGATCCCTTGTGCGGTAGCGGAAGAGGGGGGTGGCTTCCCTGCACAGTATGGTAAGGACAAGCTCGCCCGCCTCTCCCTCGCCCGCGCTTTCCAGGGTTTCGGGGTTGATGATCTCGGCGATGTAGCCGTCTTCCCAGAGGTGCAGTCCGTTTTTCTCCTGGCATTCAAAGGCAACCCCCGGCCCGTTCATTTCCGAAAGGCCGTAGGAATTAAACACGTCTATATGCAGCAGATCCTCTATGCGCTTTCTGGTGTCTTCCGAATAAGGTTCCGCCCCGGCAAAGGCCCTTTTCAGCGCGAGGTCTTCCAGCCTGTAGCCTTCTTCCCTCATCCGTGATTCAACATGAAGAAGGAAACTCGGCGTCGCGTGCAGTACGGTGGTGCCGAAGTCCCGCATAAGGCGGAACTGGCGGGCGGTGTTCCCCGATCCCGACGGGATCACCATCATCCCCACTTCCTCGGCCCCGGCGTGAAAACCAAGGCCGCCTGTAAAAAGGCCGTAGCTGATCATGTTCTGAAACACGTCCCTTTTGGTACAGCCCGTGCCGTAAATACAGCGGGCCACATAGGACGCCCAGCGCTCAAGGTCCCCGCGGTTAAAGTAAATGGTGGTGGGAATGCCCGTGGTGCCGCTTGACGCGTGGAGGCGCACCACCTCTTCCCTCGCTATGCCAAGGAAACCCCAGGGAAATCCTTCCCTTAGATCCTGTTTGGTGGTAAAGGGAACGCGTTTCAGATCTTCGAGGCTTTTGATGCCGTCCGCGCTTTTTATCCCCGCCTCGGCAAAACGCTTCCTGTAAAAGGGGCTGCACAGGGCGCGTTCCGCCGCCGCCTTGAGTTTCTCAAGCTGCAGCGCCTCAAGGTCCGCGCGGGGCATTTTTTCGATGCCGGGGTTCCAGTACTGGTAGTCCATTATTCCCGCCCCTGTTCGTCCGCCGCGTTCCGCCCGCTTTTAAAGGCCCTGATGTTCGCTTCGGCCGCGTCCTTTTTGGAGGCAAAGGCCGCCTCTATGGCGTCTTGCAGCGTTTCGCTTTTAAGGGGAAGAAAGGCGGACGCGGCCCCCACCATTACCATGTTAACCGCCTTCGCAAGGCCCGCTTCCCGCGCAAGGCTGGCGGCCCGGACGATGCGGGATACGGGAAAGGCCCGTATGGCGCGGATGACTTCCCCAATTTCAGGATAATCGGGAATATTGATGAAAGGTTCCGCGGCGCTTACAAGAACGCCTTCCGGTGAAAGCCACTGTGCGTAGCGGAGGCTTTCCAGGGGTTCCATTGAGACGACAAGATCCGCCCCGCCCCTGGGCACAAGGTCACCGGCGATAACGCCGTTTGAAAGCCTGAGATGGGCCAGTACCGCCCCGCCCCGCTGGGCCATCCCGTGAACTTCGCTCTGGCGGACGGCAAGCCCCTCCGTTACCGCGGAAGCGGCGATGATGGCGGCTACGGAAAGGACCCCCTGTCCGCCCACGCCGGCAAGTATAACATCATATTTCATGCACGGTTACTGTAATGTTTTTTCCGCCCTTTCACAAGGACGTTCTTCCGGGGCCTCTCCGGTTTTCCGGCCGGCCTTCTTCCGCCTCCGGGCGGCTTCCAGGCATTCCCTTTTGAAGATCACGACGGAAAGCCCCCGGTATTCGATTTCGGCCTTAAGGCGGGCCGCGTTTTCGTCAATCAGCTGCCTCTTCGCCTCGAGTTCCAGAAGATGCCCAGGATGTACCCCCAGAGCGAGTACAAGATCCCGCAGCCCCGCCCGCGGAACGGCCGTTTCCTGGCACCCTGTCATGGCGACGGTGGAGTTGTCGAGGATCACGGCCGTCATGGGAACGCCGGCGTTTGCCGCGTCGAGGAGGCCCGGGATTCCCGAATGGATAAAGGTCGAGTCCCCGATAACCGCGACGGAATAGGGAAGCCCGGCTTCCGCCGCCCCCCTGGCCATGCCTATGGACGCCCCCATGCAGACGATGGATTCGGGAACGGAATAAGGCGGCAGGGCTCCCAGCGAATAGCAGCCTATGTCCGAAGTAACCGCGGACAAGCGGCCGGCCCCGTCCAGTGCCGCCAGCGCCTTTTTGATCGTCTCGTAACTGTCGGCGTGGGGACAACCCTGGCAGAGCTGGGGCGGCCGCCCGGGCAGATTCGGAAGGCCGGATATTTTTTCCGCCATGGCGGGGCGGGGTAAAAGCCCCAGCGCCGCCCGTATATTGTCGGGGTCAAGTTCCCCGGTCCGGGGAACCGCCCCTCCGTCAAGCCTTCCTTCTACCGTTACCCCGTGGGGCAGTATGCCCCGCAGCCGTTCCTCCAGGAAAGGCTGGCCCTCTTCAATGACAAGGACCCGTTTCCTTCCTTTACAGAAGCCCCGTATTTTTTCGGAGGGAAGGGGATAGACGCCTATGTGGAGGCGCGGAGGGGCCCCGCCGCGCAGGGCCGCGAAATCCGGAAGATTTTCGTCGTAGTAGTTGCCGCCGAGGCCCGACGTGATTACCGCGAGATCATGCGCGCCGGTTCCGGCCTCCTCTCCGCCGTGCCCTTCCGTTTTGTTTGCCGGATGGGCCGCCGACCACGCCTCAATATCTTTCTGTTTTTCTACAAGGGCGGCGTAATTTTTCCGCGCATAAACGGGAAGCAGCATCCACCGCGTTTTGTCGCCTGATTTTGAAAGCGCGTTCCCTCCGCGCGGCGGAGAAGGAATAACCGCAGAACGGGCGTGGGAAAGCCGCGTCGCAAGGCGCAGCATCACCGGAACATGGAAACGCTCCGACACGTCGAACGCTTCCCGCGTCATGTCGTAGGCTTCCTGCTGGCCGCGGGGTTCAAGGCAGGGGATCATGGCAAAGGCGGCGTAGAAGCGCGAATCCTGCTCGTTCTGGGAACTGTGCATCCCCGGATCGTCGGCCGCGGCGATTACAAGGCCGCCGCCTATCCCAAGGAGCGCGCCGTTGATAAAAGGATCGGCGGCCACATTAAGGCCCACATGCTTCATCGTAACAATGACCCTGCGGCCGGCAAAGGAGGTCCCCAGCGCCGCCTCAAGCGCCGTCTTTTCGTTGGCGCACCAGGCCGCCCTGGGGCGGTTCCGCGCGTCCGCGCCCTCTTCGCCGCCTTTTTCGCATTCGGCGATGATCCGTTCGAGAATTTCAGTTGAGGGGGTGCCGGGATAGCCGTAAGCGGCGCTTATCCCCGCGTGAAGCGCGGCCAGCGCGACCGCCTCGTCTCCCAGAAGCGCAAGGGCGTCATGGCGGGCCCCGCTTGCAGTGGTATGGTTCATGGAAAATCAGTGTACCGGCGTCTTTTTTATCCGGGCTCTTTACGCCTGGCCGGCCGAGCCCAGCACGTTGACGTTTTTATGGGCGTACAGCTTCTTGAGTTCGTCGCGGGCCGGCCCCAGGTACTTGCGGGGATCGAATTCATCCGGTTTTTCGGCGAACACCTTGCGGATAAGGGCGGTCATGGCAAGGCGCCCGTCCGAATCTATGTTGATCTTGCAGACCGCGCTCTTTGCCGCCCTGCGGAGCTGTTCTTCGGGAATGCCCACCGAGTCGGGGAGCCGGCCGCCGTACTTTTCTATCATCTTCACATATTCTATGGGTACCGATGAAGAACCGTGCAGGACAATGGGGAAGCCGGGGATCTTCTTTTCGATTTCTTCCAATATATCGAAGCGCAACGGAGGGGGAATAAGGATGCCGTTGGCGTCCCGCGTGCACTGTTCCGGCTTGAATTTGGCCCGGCCGTGGCTTGTCCCTATGGAAATGGCCAGGGAATCGACCTTGGTCTTGTTGACAAAATCGATGACTTCCGAAGGCTGCGTGTAATGGCTGTGCTCGGCGGAAACGTCGTCTTCCACACCCGCGAGGACTCCCAGTTCCCCCTCTACGGTTACATAGTCCTGTTGTGAATGGGCGAATTCGCAGACCTTTGCGGTAAGGGCGGCGTTTTCATCGTAGGGAAGATGCGAGCCGTCTATCATAACGGAAGAAAAACCGGTTTCCACACAGTCCTTGCACAACTCGAAGCTGTCGCCGTGATCCAGATGCAGCACAATGGGAATGTCGTACCCCAGCTCATGGGCGTATTCCACCGCCCCCTTGGCCATGTTTTTAAGAAGATTCTGGTTGGCGTATTTCCTTGCCCCCGAGGAAACCTGGAGTATGACAGGTGATTTGGTTTCCACGCAGGCCTGGATGATCGCCTGCATCTGTTCCATATTGTTGAAATTATACGCCGGAATGGCGTAGCCCCCGCTTACCGCTTTCTTAAAGAGTTCCTTGGTATTGACAAGGCCCAATTCCCTGTAACTGGTCATATACGCTCCTTACTGGTAAAATATGCGAAGCCGCGCGTCAACATGCCGCGCGCCTATTACATAATTTTATGGTATAGCGGGGGCTTGGTCAATGCGTGCGGTAACTCAGGGAAAGAATGTGCGCCGCCATACTGCCGCCGCTCTTGCCGCCGTTGTTGTTGTCCTTCTGGCGCTGGTTTTTTTTCTCCGTCCTCCGGTACTGATCCTTACCGACGCCGCCTTTGACCGGATCTACGGGGAAAAACGGGCCGGAGCGGCCGCGGGGAGGCTTTCTCTCGCTTTTTTCAGGCGGGTAAAGCCCGTCCGTGTTGGTGAAAACGCGGGGCCCGACATGGTGGTTTTTGCCCTGGAGACAGCCGCCGCCAATCCGTACTGCGTCCTTGTCCCGTACCGCTACGCCGACGGGGCCCGGCGTTATGCGCGCGAATTCCCGGAAACGCCGGTGGGGGTTTTGGGGGCGGAGGCCCCGGAATTGTCCCGTGAAAACGGGGAAGGCTCTCCCCTGTTTTTCAGCGCCGGCCGGGAAGACGACATGTACCGGGCGGGCCGCTGCGCCGCGATCCTGGGCGGGGGGGGAACGGTCCTTGTCTATCATAACGGGGATCCTTCCGCCTTCCGCCCCGCCCTGGAAGAGGGGCTTGACGGCGGGGCGGAGCTCCGCCTTTTGGGCCCCGGCGCGGAATTTGAAAATTTCGACGGGGTTTCCTGCGTCATTCTTGGCAGGCATTCCCAGCCTTTTACGGACAATGCGCCGGATATTCCCGTTATCCTCTTTTCCTGGCTTGATCCGGCCCTTACAACCAGGGAAACAAAGGTTATTTTTGACGATTCTCCCTGGGCACAGGCCTTTGAAGCTGTCAAAATGACCGTGCGGGGAAAGGCCGCTTCCGTTCCCTCCCGCATGATCCTCCCCTGGGGCAGAACGGCCGGCGGGGAAATTCTGGAACGGCTGCGGGAGGTTCCCCGATTTTACCGAAAATAACGCGGGAAATGCCGTGAAGGTTTGACAAATCTTTCGTAAAGAAATATAATCCAACTGTAATCTGTTAAAGGCTCAGGATATGATATATGGAAAGGAGTATCGGATGAAACACGGCAGTTTCAGGGCTGTCTGCCTCATTGTTATGGCAGTAACGGCCGCGTCGGCAGCGTTTGGCGATGAAAATACCGTCGATTATGAGGCCATTGTGCTTGATAATTTTGACGGTGTTACGGCTCACGAATGGACTGTCTCGGGAAGGAGCTACAGTTACGATTTTGATTGGAAACTGGACGCCAGTAAATTCGCCACCAAATCGGATGACGCCTCTTATCCCCGGCTGACCTACGTGCCCGCCTGGCCAATGGCCCTGTTCGGCCTGAACCGGGAAGGCAAGGAACTGAAAAGCCTGGGCATCTGGGGCCGCTTTGACCGCAGGGGTTATAACTGGATAGATCTGTACCCTGTCGCCCCCGGGGGGGACGAGCCTTTTGAAATACCCATTCCGGGCAGGGTTTCCTACCTGGACATGTGGGTATGGGGATCAAATCTTGACTATTACATTGAGGCGTACGTCAGGGATTTTCAGGGCGTGGTTCACAACATCCGTTTCGGCAACATAGGTTATACGGGGTGGAAAAATATCAGGGCCAGAATTCCCGGCAACATTGTACAGTCAAAGCGGGTGCTTCCCCGGCTGGCGGGCCTTACCTTTGTAAAATTCCGTATCTGGACCCAGCCTACCGAACCGGTCAACGACTTCTATATCTATTTTGATCAGTTCAAGGTGCTTACCGATACGTTTGAATCCCTTTTTGACGGTGACGAATTGAGCGATCCCGAACGGGTCCAGGAACTGTGGGCCTCAAGTAATTAAGGAGACGGCGCTAACACTTTGCGTTAACGCCGATTGAACGGCGGCCTTTCCGCCGCCCAATATAGGAGACAGCAATGAAACGGTTTATACTAATTTCCCTGCTTCTGACAGGCGCCGCCTTGCTTTTCGCCCAGCAGGGGGCGGAGGTCGGCACCCCCAACGCCGAACGCATAGGCATAGATTCCGCCCAGCAGCTTTTAAAAGAAGTTTCGGTGGATAAATTTGAACATGACGGCTATTGGCGTTCCAGCATGTCTCCGGACGACGGCCATATCACCACGAGGCTTTTCAGCGGCAGCCCCGCGGGGAAAACGCCCCTTCCCGAAGAAGAGGGGATGAACATCCCCGACCGCTATGTGCTGGGCACAAAGGTCGAATTTATTCACCGCGGGTATACCAGTTTTACCATGTACCCCATACGGCCCATTCCCATTGAGGGAATTACCAAGACCGTTTCGGTGTGGGTGGTGGGAAGAAACTACAATCACGAACTTAAACTGCTTTTGCAGGATTTTTTCGGCCGGTACTATGAACTCTATGTCGGAAGGCTCAACTTCCAGGGCTGGAAGCGGCTTACCGTGGCGGTTCCCCCGCAGGCGGAAGACGGCTTTAACGGCATTGTTCAGCGTAATTACCACTACAATAACCAGCTGGGCCTGCAGATCATCGGTTTTCGTGTCGACTGTGATCCTATGGAAGCATACGGAACCTACTACATTTACCTTGACGATCTCCGGGCGGTAACGGACCTCTTCGCGGAGGATAACCGGGACGCCGACGATATTGCCGACGCCTGGTAATTCCGGCCGCTGTCCCGGTCCCCGGTCCCCGGTCCGGGAAAGGGCATTTATATTATTGTGACGCGGATAAATGAGCGTGCGGCGTTTTTTCGCGCGCCGCGCGGTATAAAAACGCGTTTCCTTTTTTTCCCGTCCTTTCCACGACGCCCATTTTAAGGAGAACGTAGAGGGTTTTTTGGGCAAGGGGAACGTTTATTCCCGCCTTTACGGCCAGATCCTTTACGGTGAATTCGTCATCCCCGCCAAAGGGGACAAAGCGCAGATAGTCGGCGGGCTTTTCAAGGGGAATGGTTTCGTGCCAGGCGGCAAGTTCCCTGCCGGTTATGCTTGCCCCCCTTCTCCGCCAGGAGCCCCGCCCGTCGCCTGTTCTCTTCTCAAGCACGTCCACCATGGCAAGCTCAATAACCAGGCCGGGGACAAGGGGAAGTTCCGGGGCGTGCAGCAGATGGTAAAAAAGGTCCCATTCCGTTCCGCGCCGGGGGCTTTTCCTCCTGCGCAGGGGTTTCCCCGTTTCGTCGGACAGTTCAATATACTTGACGACCGCCACCGGATGTACGACGCGGACCTTTCCCCGCGTCGAAAGGACGGGAATTTTCTTTCTGAGCGGGCCAAAACTCCCCGTTTGTACCTCTATGATCTCCCCATTGTCCCTGATCCCGTCGCAGACATAGCCTTCAAGGGAACTTTCGGTTGTTCCGCCTGCGCCCGTATAGCGGAATTTCAGCGCCCGGTGCAGGGCGCTTTCCTTTTCGGTTCCAATGGAAGTCCCCGCGCGGCGGGCGGAGCCTTTTACCCGGTTCACTCCCCGCCGCCCGAAAGGGGAACAAGTTCGCCGGCGCTCAGCAGTTCCAGGTAATGCAGGGTTTCGCTCCTTCCCTTTGTTTCGTTGACCTTGATCCGGGCCACCCGGAAGGCGATCATCCGGCTGGTGGGGAGGGGCAGGGGAAGATGGCTGCCGTTGATGTCCACAATATCGTTTATGGGAAGCCGTCCGGGGATCTCCTGGACATCTCCTTCGGGAAAAACGATAAAATATTCGTCCATGTACATAACATGATCATAACGCCGCCCGCGGAACGAATACAAGACACCTGTTTTCGCGGTGTTTTTTCCGCATCCTTTACTGTTTTCCTGCATATGCTATACAAGCGTGTAGGACATTCCCATAATTTTTTAACTAATTATGGTTTTTTTCCGTTTTTTCTGTTGACGGAATTTGCCGCTCTGGCAATAATTATTAGTGGGTATTAGTGTCAAAATTTAGCATAAGATAGGATGATATGGCGGCGATTCTTGGAACGGGGAAATTTGAAAGCACACTGGACGACAAGGGAAGAGTTTCCATACCCATACGCCTGCGAGAGATCTTCAAGGTAAACGAACTGGTGATCACGCAGGGAAGACAGCCCAGTGCCTGGGTCATGACCCCCGAAGTCTGGGAGCAGGTATCCGGCAAGCTGCGGAATTCCACCGTGCTTACCGAGGAAGAATACTCGCTGATAGAGTACTTCCACATTCTTCCCGCCCAGATCGTCGAACTTGACAAGTCGGGCCGTATTCCCGTACCCCAGGCGATACGCAGATACGCCGGGTTGAACAGGGACTGCCTGATTTTGAGTGCGGAAAACCGCCTTGAAATTTGGGATTCGGATTTTCATAACGCCTACCTGAACGAAAACAGGCCGGTTATTCAGGAAGCCTGGAGGAAAATGGGTTCCATCAGGCTTTTTTCGTAGAAGCGGAAAAGGACCCGCGGTACCGATGGAAATTGTTCATACGCCGGTCTTGCCGGAAGAAACAATGCAGATCCTCGCTCCAAGGAGAAACGGCGAACTCATGGTTGACGCCACCATTGGGGAAGCCGGGCACAGTTTTGCGTTTCTTTCCCGTTTTCCGGATCTCCGCGTAATAGGGGTGGACGCCGATCCTGCCGTTCTCCAGGCAGCCAGGGAGCGTCTTGCCGGATTTGGGGAAAGGGTCCATTTTTATTCCGGCTGGTCCCAGGATTTTTTCGCCGAGTACCCGGCGGAGCTTAAAAGGCCCGATATCATCCTCATGGATCTGGGGGTAAGCCTTTATCACTATGAAAAGGGAAACCGGGGCTTTAGTTTCAGAAAAGACGAACCGCTTGATATGCGTATTGATGTCTCAGGCGGCGCCACCGCAGCGGATCTGCTTGCCCGGCTCGGCGAGGCGGAGCTGGCCGATCTGCTGTACAACAACGCCGGGGAACGCCAGTCGCGGCGCATAGCCCGCGCCATTGTGGAACAGCGCAAAGATTCGCCCGTTACGACGACAGGGGCCCTTGCCGCCCTGGTGGCCCGCGCCGTGCCGTCTTCCCGCCGTTACGGGCCCCTGCATCCGGCGACAAAGACCTTTCAGGCCCTGCGTATCGCGGTCAACGGGGAACTTTCCCGTCTGCCGGGTCTTCTGGAAGGGGCCCTGCGCATCCTTGAACCCGGCGGGAGGCTTGGGATCATTACCTTCCATTCGCTGGAAGACCGCATCGTCAAAAATTTCTTCCGCGAGAAAAACAGGGACTGTATATGCCCCCCGGAAGCGCCGATATGTAGGTGTGAAGGGCGGCGGGCCGTTAATGTGCTGACCCGCAAGGGAATTACCCCGGCCGGAGCGGAGATTGAAAAAAATCCGCCTTCACGAAGCGCCCGGCTCCGGGCGGCGGAAAAAGTGCTGGATGAGGACGGGCAATGATGGGGCGGACCTTACTTCTTTACTTTACGGTGTTAAGCATACCGGTCCTCTTTGGCCTTAATGCGTGGCAGGCGGTCCGTTATACGGCCCTGGAGCGGGAAACCATGCGTTTTGAGGATGCCCAGGAGCAATGGATCGAAAGCAACAAGCGGCTCATCGCGGGAATAGCGGTGCTTTCCTCATCGGAACGTGTGGAAAATATCGCCCTGCATGATTTGGAACTGGAAAAGATAGCCCCCGAAGCGGTGCTTCAAATAAAAATTACCGGCGCGAGCGCGCCGGAACGGGAAATTCCATGACGGAAAGCCGTCTCATGGGTTTTGCCGAACTGGCCCGGTCTCTTGGGGCGCGGCGTTTTTCCTTTGCCGGCCGCGACGGCGGTTTTTCGTCGGTCTGTACGGATTCAAGGAAGGCGGGGCCGGGCAGCCTCTTTGTCGCCCTCAGGGGCCGGTCGGACGACGGCCACCGTTTTGTGGAAGCCGCCTTCGGCAGGGGCGCCGCCGGGGCGCTGGTCGAGGAGGCCGCCCTTGAGGACAGAAACCTTGATCTTGCGGGGCTGGCCGGAAAGGCGGGACGGGAACTTGTAGTTGTGGAAAACACCCTTTGCGGCCTGCAGAACGCCGCCCGCGCCTACCTTGATACGTTCCCCGGCCTTCTCAGGATAGGGATCACCGGTTCGTCGGGAAAGACCACCGTCAAGGAAATTGCCGCGAAGATCCTCTCGCGGGAAAAAAAGGTGGTGATGAACGAGGGGAACCTCAATTCCGAAACGGGGCTTCCCCTTTCGGTTTTCGCGGTCAGGGAGTGTCATGAGGCGGGGATCTTTGAAATGGGGATGAACCGCCGCGGGGAAATTGAGGAACTTGCCCGTGTTCTCCGTCCTCATATCGCCCTTGTTACCGGCGTCGGGACTGCCCATATCGGAATTCTCGGCAGCAAGGACGCCATAGCTGAAGAGAAAAAAAATATTTTTTCACAATTCGGCGGAGACGAACGGGCACTGATCCCGGCCGACGACGATTACCGTGACGTTCTTGCCCGTGACGTGCGGGGAAAGGTGATTTTTTACGGCCGGGATTCCTTTGCGGAACTTGGGGCCGTGCGCGATCTCGGGCTTGAGGGCGCCGAAATAACCTGGGAAGGGGAGGCGGTGCGTTTTGCCCTTCCCGGCCCGTATAACGTGCGGAACGTTTTTGGGGCCCTTGCCATAGCGAAAGAGGCGCCTGTAAGCGGCCGGGCGGTACGGGAGGGGCTCGCCCTGGTAAGGCCCCTCTTCGGCAGAGGGGAGATTTTTCAGGGATCTGTCACCGTGGTACGGGACTGCTATAACGCGAATCCCGAATCGGTGGCCCAGGTACTGGCCTTTTGCGACGGGCTCCTCTGGAAGGGCCGCCGCGTGTATGTCATAGGTTCCATGCTGGAACTGGGAAACGCATCGGAGGAAGCGCACGGCGCGCTGGGCCGCCTCCTTGCCGCTTCCGGCGCCGACATGGTGTTTCTTTTTGGGGTTGAAACCGAAACGGCGGCGGCGGTCCTTGAAGATGGCGCCGGCGTTTCATGGTTTCATACCAACGATTTTGGGAAGCTGTCCCGTGCCCTTGAGGATTATGTCCGCCCCGGGGATTTGGTGTTGTTGAAGGGGTCCCGGGGTTGCGCACTGGAGCGGCTTTCCCTTGTGCTTTCGGGAGGGGCGGCGTAGTGTTTCTGGAATTCATTTATCCGCTGGTAAAGTTCTTTACCCCGTTTAACGTCTTTATGTATCTGACGTTCCGGGGCGCTTACGCCGCCCTTACCACCCTGCTGATCTGTTTCATGCTGGGCCCCCGCGTCATCGAGATGCTGCGGAGCCTTAAAGTCGGCCAGTCGGTGCGGCCGGACGGCCCTGAAACGCACCTGCGCAAGTCGGGGACTCCCACGATGGGCGGGGTCTTTATCATCTTTTCGGTGCTTATCTCCATGCTGCTGTGGATGGATTTGGGAAGCTGGAAGGTGTGGCTTGTGCTGGGGGCCTTTGTTTCCCTTTCGGTAATCGGCTTTGCCGACGATTACCTCAAGATCATCCGGCATAATTCCGCGGGGCTTCCGGCCCGGGGGAAACTCGCGGGCCAGTTTGCCGTGGCCGCCGCGGTGATGCTGATACTCTATTTTTCAGGCGAAGAGCATATTACTTTATTGTACATTCCCTTCTTCAAAAACGCCGTCGTGGATCTCGGTTTCCTGTGGGTGCCTTTTGGGATGCTCCTCATTGTAGGCGAGTCAAACGCGGTGAATTTCTCCGACGGGCTTGACGGGCTTCTGGCGGGACTGCTCATTCTGGTGTTCGTGACCCTGGCGATTCTTACGTATATTTCGGGGCGGGTCGACTACTCCTCGTATTTGGGCATCCCCTACATACCGGAAGCCGGGGAGTTAACCGTGTTCTGCCTGGCGGCGGTCGGGGCCTGCGTGGGCTTTCTCTGGTTTAACGCGCATCCCGCCGAAGTTTTCATGGGCGATGTCGGAAGCCTTTCGCTGGGGGGTGTGGTTGCGGTCATTTCCCTTGTCATAAAAAAAGAGGCGCTCTGCCTGATCATAGGGGGCGTCTTCGTATTGGAGATTGCCTCGGTTATCATACAGGTGCTTTTCTTCAGGCTGCGGAAGAAACGGGTGTTCAGAATGGCCCCCATTCATCATCATTTTGAACTGTCGGGCTGGGCGGAAACGAAAGTCGTGATCCGGTTCTGGATACTCGGGGGGCTTTTTGCCATCATAGCCCTTTCGACGCTGAAAATTCAGTAGGTAAAAAATGTACGGAATAGACGCGGAAAAAACGGTAAACACGTCCCGTGTGCATGAAGATCACATTCTTGCCGCCAGTGTTCTTCTGCTTGCGGGGATAGGCCTCCTGACACTGTATTCTTCTTCCTACGCCTTCGCCGAACGTTTCTTTTCAGACGGGCTCTACTTCTTTTCGCGCCAGGCCCTGCTTGGGGCGGCGGGCCTTCTTTTTTTCTTCATTGCTTCCCGTGTGCGTCTTGAGCGGGTGCGGGCTCTTGTACGGCCCCTCCTCTTCGGCGGGATCGTGCTCTGCGTCCTTACCTTTGTTCCCGGCATCGGGATAACGAGGAACGGGGCAAGCCGGTGGATACACCTGGGAGGCTGGACCTATCAGCCTTCCGAACTGGTCAAACTGATTCTTCCCCTGTACCTGGCCCATATCTTCGACAGGAAACAGAACGAGATGGAATCTTTTACGGCGAGCGTACTTCCCCCGGTGCTGGTAACGGCCCTCTTTTTTGTGCTGATCTATTTACAGAACAATTTTTCTACCGCGGTCTTCATAGCGGCGAACGCCCTTGTCATGTTTTTCCTTGCGGGAGTAAAACTCAGGTATTTTTTCGCCGCAGTCGTCATGCTGCTTCCCCTGTCGAGCCTCCTTATCCTTACGAGGGAGCACAGGTTGAGGCGGCTCATCAGTTTCCTCTGGCCGGGGTGGGAACCGCAGGGCGCGGGTTTTCAGGTCCGTTCTTCCCTTCTTACCATAGGTTCAGGCGGCTTCTGGGGCAAGGGCATAGGCCAGGGAACGCGGAAAATAGCCAGCGTTCCCGAGGTACATTCGGATTTTATTTTTTCATCGTTTGCCGAGGAATCGGGTTTTTTGGGGGTGCTTTTCTTTTTCGTCATTTTTGGAATTTTCGCCGTTCTGGGGTACCGCGCGGCGGAAAGATCCGAATCCGTTTTTACGCGGCTTCTGGTTTCGGGTCTTGTAACCACCATCCTTTCGCAGGCCCTGCTCAACGTGGCGGTGGCCGCGGGGGTGCTGCCGGCGACAGGGATACCCCTTCCGTTCTTTTCGGCCGGCGGATCTTCCCTTGCCACGACGCTCCTGGTTTCAGGGCTCATCGTCAACGTGGCGCGGCGGAACCGCAGGCGCGCGGGGGCGGACGCGCGGGGGGAGGCCTGGAATGCAGGGTGATTTTATTTATTCCGAGGATGTCGTTTCCGTAAAGACTTCCCCGGTACGCGCCGGAAAAGGGCTTAAACGGCTCATAATGGCCGCCGCCCTTGTCATTGCCGCGGAACTGGTGTGGCTTTTTGCCGTGAGCCCCTGCATGCCCCTTGAAGAAGTCGAAGTAAACGCTTTTCCCGGCATGGAAAAGGAGACGGTTCTTTCCCTTGCCGGTATAGGCGGCAGGTCTTCCTGGTTTACCGTAGACGCTTCCCGCGCGGAACGGGAACTGGAGAAACACTACATGGTTGAAACGGCCAGAGTGTTGAAGCGTTTCCCCGACAGGGTAAAGATCTTCCTTAGTCCCCGTGTTCCGGCCGCCATGGCCCTTCTTTCAGGCGGCGGAAGGACCGTTCCCGTTTATTTTGACCGGAGCGGCGTCATCATCGGCGTCGGGGCCATGGAGGCTTCTCCCCCTCTTCCCATTCTGTCGGGGATGGTCATGGACAGGGTCCCCGTTCCGGGTATGCGGCTTCCCGCCGTATTCAGCCCGCTTCTTGAAAACATCGAAAAAATAAGCGCCGGAGCGCCTGAACTGCTGGAAGCCATATCCGAGATACACATAAACAGGAAGCCTTTTGACGGCTTTGATCTTATTCTTTATCCGGTACATAATCCGGTAAGGGTTCGTCTTGAAAGCGGCATAAACGAGGATACCCTCCGCTATGTGCTGCTTATGATAGACGTGTTCAGGTCAAGGCGCGCGGAACTGGAGGAAATTGATTTCAGGGCCGCGACCGCGTCGTATATAATGAAGGAGGCCTCCCCTGGCGAATGACGATTTAGTCGTGGGGCTTGATGTCGGCACGACCAAGGTGTGCGCCGTCATAGGCGAGCGCAGTGAAAACGGAAATCTCGAAATTACCGGAGTGGGCCATTCGGTTTCCACGGGGCTGCGCAAGGGAGTCGTGGTGAATATAGAGGCCACGCTCCGTTCCGTGTCCCAGGCCATAGAGGCCGCCGAGATGCGCAGCGGCCGCGAGGTGCGCGCCTGCTGGACGGGGATAGGCGGCAGCCACATCGAAGGCATCCATTCCCGGGGTGTGGTTACCGTGGCGGGGAGGAACAGGGATGAAACAAGGGAGATAGGAGAAGACGACATTAACCGGGTCCTGGAAGTGGCGCGGGGGGTGGTGATTCCCCTGGACCGCCAGATCCTTACCGTGATACCCCAGAGCTACATTGTTGACAACCAGAAGGGAATACGGGACCCCCTGGACATGATAGGGATGCGCCTTGAATCCGAGGTGCACATTATTACCTGTTCGGCGACGAGCGCCGGCAACCTTATTAAATGCGTTAATCGCGCCGGGTTCATGGTAAACGATCTGATTCTTCAGTCTCTTGCCTCAGGCAGGGCCGTGCTTACCGAGGAAGAAAGGGACATGGGGGTTGCCCTTATCGATTTTGGCGGGGGAACCACCGATCTCCTTGTCTACTGCGAAGGGGCCCCCTATTCCACCGCCACCGTGCCGGCGGGCGGAACGCAGGTAACAAGCGACATTTCCATACTTAACCACATCTCTTTTGAGAACGCGGAAAAAATAAAACGCGAGGCGGGGTGCTGCTGGGAAGGGCTGCTTGAGGAAGATTCCGATGTTATCGTGCCGGGCGTGGGAAGCCGTCCGCCCCAGGCCATACCCAGGTCCCACATCCTTGCCGTCATAAAGCCCCGCGTGGAGGAGATCTTCAAGATGGTTAAGGAGCGTCTTGACGCCCTGGCCCTGCCCCGGCCGCTGGGAGGCGGGGTGGTGCTGACAGGCGGGGGCGCCCTGCTGCCGGGAACGGCGGAACTTGCCCAGGAGATTTTTTCCCTTCCGGTACGGACGGGATTTCCCCTGGGGGTAGAGGGGCTTTCCGGAGAATTTGCCAGTCCTGTCTATGCCGCGGCGATAGGGCTTGTTCTTGAAGGCGGCGACCGGGAATTGAGGGGCGCCGAACGGGGAGAGGCGCGGTCCCGGGGGGACAAGGGACAGGCCGATCTGTTCGGAAAACTCAAGGAATGGCTTGCGAAAGAATTTTTCTAGCGTGTTTTTTGCGGGGAAAAAAGATTTGGGAGGAAACATGAACATTTTTGACGTGCGTGAAGAAGAAGTGGAATTCTGGTCCGGGGGAGGATGGCCTGTAAAGACGGGCGCCGCGCAGTCCCTGTTTCAGGGAGAGCCGGAGAGGTCTCCGTTAAAGGCGCCTTCGTATGCCGGGGGATCTTCCTCCCCGGAAGCGGATTCGTCCGGGAACGCCGCGCCGCGGGAATCCTGTGATTCGATTCCGGTCATCATCAAGGTGATTGGCACCGGAGGCGGCGGTTCAAACGCCGTGGACCGTATGATAGAAAGCGGCCTTGGGGGGGTTACTTTCATAGCGGTCAACACCGATGTGCAGGATCTTAACAAAAACAAGGCCGAAAACAAACTGCAGATCGGGGTAAGCCTGACAGGCGGCCGCGGCGCGGGGGGAGATCCGGCCAGAGGAAAAAAGGCCGCCGAAGAAGACAGGGGAGGGATACAGGAAGCCGTCAGCGGCGCCCACATGGTCTTTATAACGGCCGGCATGGGGGGCGGCACCGGTACGGGTTCGGCGCCTGTTATCGCCCAGACGGCGAGGGACGCGGGGGCCCTGACCGTCGGTGTGGTTACCAAACCCTTTACCTACGAGGGCCGCTACAAGATGTCCCTTGCCGAAGAGGGAATCAAGGAACTGCGGGACGCCGTCGACGCCCTCATCATCATTCCCAACGAAAAAGTTATCTGCCAGGTGGAATCGGACACCCCCCTCAAAGAAACACTCCTCAAGGTTGACGAGGTGCTCCGCCAGGGCATCGAGGGCATTTCCGAGATGATCACCAAGGTTGGGGTTATCAACATTGATTTCGCCGACGTTCTGGCCGTCATGAAGGATCAGAAAGACGCCCTCATGGGCATAGGCTACGGCCAGGGTAAAGGCAGGGGTACTGCCGCCGCCGCGGCCGCCGTTAACAACCCCCTGCTCGAAGGCGTGTCTATGGTAGGGGCGAAAAACCTTCTGGTTAACGTCATAGGCGGCGAGGATCTTTCCATGCTGGAAGTCAAGGAGATCATGGACCGCCTCAAGAGCACCGCGGACGACAATGTCCGCATTACCCACGGCGTACGCATCGATCCCGAAATGGGAGACAGGATCAAGGTGACGGTTGTCGCCACCGGCTTCAAGACCACAGACGGCAATTCCCGCGCCGATTCCCCCGAGGCGGCGAGGACCGAGAAGAAGGGCGAGTTTATCTCCAGCGAGGAGTGGAGTACGATGTACGAAAAGACCTTCCTTGCCCACAGGAACGCCTGCGACGGGGACATAGATGTTCCCACGATAATCCGGGACAGGAAGCAGTACGCCCGCGAAACGCCGGAGGAAAAACCGGAAGAGAAGTTTCAGTCTCATGAGCGGTGACGATCTCCTGGAACGGTTCCACGCGCGCCTGGTCGCGCTGGAAAGGCGGTCTTTGCTTACCGCCGGGACCTACCGTTTTGAAATTCGCCGTTTCCTTGAGTTCCTTGGTGAAAAGGGGCTTGCGGCCGCTTCCGCCGGGACCGCGGACTTGACGGAGTACCTTGAAAGGCGGCGCAGTAAAGACGGCATAGGTTCCGCATCCGCCGCCAAGGCGGTATCTTCCCTCCGTTCCTTTTTCCGTTTTCTTTCCGAGGAAGGAGTGAGGGAAGATAATCCCGCCATGATTCTGGAACCGCCCCGGCGGAAAGGGCGCCTTCCGGGGGCCATTGAAAGCGGGCAGGCGGCCCGTATCCTTGACGCCGTCGACACCTCTACGCCGCTGGGAATACGCGACAGGGCTCTTTACGCCCTTATCTATCAGGCGGGGCTGCGGGTTTCCGAGGCGGCGGGCCTTAACGTGCGCGATCTGGAATTGTCCGGCGAAGGCGGTTCCGCGCGGGTGCGGGGCAAGGGCGGAAAAGAGCGTCTTGTGATCTTCGGCCCCCTCGCCGCACAGTGGCTCAAGCATTATCTGGCGGAAAGCCGCCCCCGCCTGGCCGGCCGCAAAAATACGGCGGCCCTTTTTATCTCAAAATCGGGAAAGCGGCTTTCCCGCAAGGGAATGTGGAAAAACTATGTTCCCCTCGCGGGAATGGCGGGGGCCCCTTCCCGGCTGCACGCGCTGCGGCATACGTTTGCCACGGAACTTCTTGAGGGCGGGGCCGATCTCCGTTCCGTTCAGGAGCTTCTGGGGCATTCGAATCTGGCCACCACCCAGATCTACACCCATGTGAACGCTTCGTTTTTAAGGGAAAGCCACCGGCGTTTCATGCCGAAACTGGCCCTTTCCCGGACGGCAAAGAAAGACGGAAAGGAATAACGGCAGGAAGGAACCATGAAAATTAAAAAAGACGTTGTAACGGGAATTATTGCCGTTACCTTTATCGCTCTTGGCATTTACGGCTTTTACCGTTATGAAAAGTCGAAGTCCCACGGCGATCTGGCGCGGCGTATCGCCGAAATAAGCCCGCGGGGCGGGCCGCCTGAAACCATTGAAGGGCTCAAGTCGGCCATTGCCGCCTACGAGGCCCAGATTGAGCTTAACATCAAAGAGGCAGGCCAAACCGGGGTGTACTGGAAGATACTTGCCACCCGTTACGCGGACCGGGGCATGCACCGCGACGCGCTGTACGCATTGGAACAGGCGATACGTTATAACGCCGAAGATCCGGCGCTTTATTACCTTACCGGCGTGTCGGCGGCAATCACGGCCAAGTCCTCGCTTGATTTTCCCGGTTCAGGCGGGGGGGAAGAGTCCAGGGCCCGCTACTTCGCCCTTGCCGAGGACGCCTACCGGAGGGCCATAACCCTTGACGAAAGCTACGCGCGGCCCCGTTACGGCCTGGGCGTCCTCTATGTTTTTGAGCTTGAAAGGCCGGCCGAGGCCATACCGCATCTTGAGCGCTATCTCCAGCTTATGAGCAGCGATGTAAGCGCCATGTTTGCCCTGGCGCGGGCCTTTTATGTAACAGGCAGGAGCACCATGGCGGCGGAACTGTACGACCGTATCATCTCCGTAACGAAGGACGAATCCGTAAAAGAAGAAGCTCGGAAAAACAGGGAAATTGTTTTGGGAAGCGTCTATGACTAGCCGGGGGCTTCTGGATCTGATAATCTGCCGTATTCCCGGTCTTTCCGTGCGGGAACGGGTGACGCTTTGTACAAAATTTGAAAAAGAGGATGAAATAGCCATACTTTTTAGGGAAGACATAGAAAAAATACTGGGCCGGCCCGTCTCGCGCCGTCCCTGGACCATGGACGCCGTCCGCAGGGAGGCCGAAAAGGACGCCGCGGCGGCCCGTATGCGGGGCATGACGTGGGTGTCCTGTGTTTCCCCCGGCTATCCGCCCCTTGTGCGGGAGATCTACGATCCCCCCGCGGTGCTTTTTTACCGGGGAAAACTCCCGGATCCCGGGCGGCCCGCCGTCGCGGTTGTGGGAACCCGGCGTCCTTCTCCCGGCGCGGCGGCCGCGGCTTTCGACATGGCGCGTTATCTTGGAAGGCGGGGCATACCTGTTGTTTCCGGGCTCGCGCTGGGAATAGACGCCATGGCCCACCGGGGAAATCTTGAGGGGGGCGTCCCCGGCGCCGCGGTCCTCGGTTCCGGGGTTGACGAGATCTACCCCGCCTCAAACCGGCCCCTGGCCCGGCGTATTCTGGAAGCGGGAGGCGCCCTTATAAGCGAGTATCCGCCGGGAACCCCGCCGAGACCCTGGCGCTTTCCGGCGAGGAACCGGATCATCTCCGCGCTGGCCCGCGGAACGGTAATAGTCCAGGCGCCGGAAAAATCCGGGGCCCTTCTTACCGCCGCGTTTGCCCTGGAGCAGGGGCGCGATCTGTGGGTGGCGGCCGCCGGGCTGGATTCGGCCGGCACGGCGAAGCTGGCCGCCGACGGGGCGGGGGTTCTGCATTCCGCCTGTTCCATACTTCGCGAATGGAACATGGACGGCGGCGCGGAAGACGGCGGCGATACGGCGGTGCATCCGGATGGGGCGGACATCCCGCGGCGGGAATTTCCGGGCGGGAAGGATCTTGCCTTTTCCCTGGCCCGGGCGCTTGATATTGAAATTGAAGGAACATAAGGTATGGCAGCGGTAAAGGAAAAAAAAACTCCGGCCAAAAAGGCCGTGAAAACCAAAAATCCCAAAAAAGACAGGCCCATGCGTGTCCTTGTCATAGTGGAATCACCGGCCAAGGCGAAAACCATAGAAAAATATCTGGGGCCCGGTTACAGTGTCAAGGCGTCCATGGGTCATCTTATCGATCTTCCCAAGTCGCGGCTTGCCATTGATACCGAACACAATTTTGAGCCCGAATATATCACGGTACGGGGGCGGGCCAAGCTCCTTAAGGAACTGCGGGGCGACGCCAGGAAAGCCGACACGGTGCTTCTGGCGAGCGATAACGACAGGGAAGGGGAAGCCATTGCCTGGCACCTCAGAAACGCCATCAGCGCGAAAAACGGCAAAGTCCCCATACAGCGCATCAGCTTTAACGAAATAACGCCGCAGGCGATAAAGGAAGCCGTGGACAATCCCGGCGGCATAGATGAGGCGAAAGTAAACGCCCAGAAGGCCCGCCGCGTACTGGACCGCCTTGTCGGCTACAATCTTTCGCCCCTTTTATGGAAAAAGGTAAAGAACGGCCTTTCGGCCGGGCGGGTTCAGTCGGTGGCGCTGCGGCTCATCTGTGAGCGGGAAAAAGAAGTGGAATCCTTTATTCCCGTTGAATACTGGACGCTTGACGCCGACTTCAAGGTGGGCGGGCATTCCTTTACCGCGCAGCTTGTGAACTGGCGGGGAAGCAAGCCTGAACTTGGGCATGAAGACGAAGTAAAGGCGATCATCGAAAAAATAAGGGATGCCGACTGTGTTGTTTCCGACGTAAGGATAACCGACAAAACCGTAAAGCCCCGGCCTCCCTTTACCACGTCGCAGCTTCAGCAGACTGCGGCGAACCGGCTTTCCTTTACCTCAAGAAAAACCATGCAGGTGGCCCAGCAGCTTTACGAAGGGGTAAACACCGGCAGTTCCCGCGTCGGTCTTATTACCTACATGCGCACCGACTCGGTCCGTATTTCCCAGACCGCCCTGGAAGAGGCGCGCGCGTGGATAGGGAAACAGTTCCCCAAAGATCTGCCCGAAAAGCCCGTCGAGTACACCGTTGGAAAAAAGGCCCAGGACGCCCACGAGGCGATACGGCCTACCTACATAAGCTATACCCCCGATTCCGTCAAGGAGTATCTTACCCGCGATCAGCTGCGGCTCTACACGATCATCTGGGAGCGTTTTACCGCGAGCCAGATGAACGGCGCGAAGACCAGAACCGAAAGCATAGACATTACCGCGGGAAAGGACGATCCTGAAGGCGGGGGAATCTTCCGCGTCTCCGGAACGAAGATCGTCGAAAAGGGCTTTTACAGGGTGATAAAGCTCCTTGCTTCCCGCGAGGAAAAGGGAACCGCCTATCCCCCGCTCAAGACGGGCGACAAGGTGAAGATAGACATGTTCCACCCCGAACAGCATTTTACCCAGGGGCTTCCCCGGTACACGGACGCTTCCATCGTCAAGATCCTTGAGGAAAAGGGCATAGGCAGGCCTTCAACCTACGCTCCCATTATTTCGGTGCTGCTTGACCGTTACTACGTGACGCGTTCAAACAAGCAGCTTGCCCCTACCCTGCTGGGAAGAATGATAAACGATCTGCTTGTGGATTCTTTTCCCCATGTAGTGGACTCGGCCTTTACCGCCTCCATGGAAAACAAGCTTGACGAGGTTGAGGAAAACCAGATCCGCTGGCCCGACATGATACGGGAATTCTGGACGCCTTTTAAGGACAGGGTTGATGAAGTGGGAAAGACCCTTGAGTCGTTCAAGGGAACACTCGATGAACCCACCGATTATGTATGCGAAAAATGCGGCAAGCCCATGGTAAAGAAACTGGGCCGCTTCGGCTTCTTCCTTGCCTGTTCGGGGTTTCCGGACTGCCGCAACACCAGATCCATTCCCCTTGCCGTATGTCCTAAATGCGGCGGCGACATTGTGGCGCGGAAGACCAGGGGCCGGGGCAAGGAATTTTACGGCTGTACCAATTATCCCGAATGCGATTTTATCAGCCACTACAAACCCGTCAACCAGAACTGTCCCAAATGCGGCTGTTTTATGGTGGAAAAATACGACAGGAAGAACGGCGTCCACAAGGCCTGCATCAACGCGGACTGCGATTATCTGCACAGCGCCGGTGAAGACCAGGCTGTGGCAAAGGACGGCGGCGATGAGGAATGAGGCCATGGAAGAATACCTCAGTTATCTCCGCTCGGTGCGGGGAGTGTCCCCAAGGACCCTCGACGCCTACGGGAAGGATCTTTCCCGTTTCGCCGCTTACTGTTCCGGCCTTTCCCTTTCCCCCGAGGACGCCGGCGCCCACGACGTGCGCCGCTTTATCGCGGTCCTGGGCGCCGGGGGGACAGCCTCGGTCAGCGTGAACCGGGCGCTTTCTTCCATCCGGGGGTTTTACCGCTGGCTGGTCCGTTTCGGCCGCCGGAAGGACGACCCTTCGGGAAACCTCCGCAACCTTAAAATACAGCGGAACCTTCCGGCCTTTCTGGGTGAAGGGGAAATGGCCGCCTTCGCGGAGCTTCCCGATACGGCGGGCATACTCTGGCCTGTGCGGGACAAGGCGATGATCCTCACCATGTACTCGGCGGGGCTGCGCATATCGGAGCTTGTGTCCCTTTCACTTAAAAAAGTCGACGGGGATCTGGGCGGCGCCTGTGTCATCGGAAAAGGGGACAAGGAACGCCGCGTGTTTTTTTCGGACGAATGCAGGGAAGCCCTTGCCTGTTACCTCCCCGCCCGCGCCGCGCGCGTAAAGGCCGGGGGAAGCGCGGGCCCGACAGACATGCTCTTTATTAACCGCAGGGGAGGGGGCATATCGGTTCCCGGTGTGCGCTGGATTATCGCGCGTTACGCCGAGCGTTCCGCTCTGGGAAAGAACATACATCCCCACAGTCTCAGGCACACGTTTGCGACGCACCTTATCAATTCGGGCTGCGACGTGCGGGTGATACAGGAACTTTTGGGACATTCGAGCCTTTCGACGACACAGCGGTACACCCATGTGAACATTGAACATCTCAAAAAGGTGTATAAAAAAGCCCATGGCATCAGGTAGGAGGAAAGCGTGAAGGACAGTGTGATAATTCGCTCGACGACCGTACTGGCGGTAAGAAGGGGCGGAAAGGTGGCCATGGCCGGAGACGGGCAGGTGACTATGGGAGAGGCGAAAATGAAGAACAACGCCCGCAAAGTACGCCGCCTCATGGAAGGAAAAGTGCTCTGCGGTTTCGCCGGGGCAACGGCGGACGCTTTCACCCTTTTTGACCGTTTCGAGGGAAAACTCAAGGAATATTCGGGGGATCTTCTCCGGGCGTCGGTGGAGCTTTCCAAAGACTGGCGTACCGACCGTGTCCTGCGCCGGCTTGAGGCCCTGCTTCTTGTCGCGGATTCGGGCAAGACCCTGCTCATTTCGGGAACCGGGGATGTCATAGAACCCGAAGGAGACGCCCTTGCAATCGGTTCGGGGGGAAATTACGCCTACGCCGCGGCCCTGGCCTATCTGGAAGGAAGCGATTTTTCCGCCGCGGAAATAGCCGAAAAGAGCCTTAGAATCGCCGGAAACATCTGTATTTATACCAACGGGCATATCACCGTGGAAGAACTTGGTTCTTCAGAGGAACAGAATAGATGAGTGAAGCAAAAGATAACGATAAAAATCTTGACCGCCTTACGCCGCGGGAGATTGTGGCCGAACTGGACAAGTACATCGTGGGCCAGAAAAAGGCGAAACGGGCGGTCGCCGTCGCCCTTCGCAACCGGACGCGGCGGCTCAAGCTGGACCCGGAGATACGGGAAGACATAGCCCCAAAGAACATACTCATGATAGGGCCTACAGGCGTTGGAAAGACCGAAATAGCCCGGCGGCTTGCCAGGCTGGCAAATTCCCCTTTCATCAAAGTCGAGGCTACCAAGTACACCGAAGTAGGCTATGTGGGGCGCGACGTTGAATCCATGGTCCGCGATCTTATGGCCGCCGGCATCCAGATGGTAAAGCAGGAGATGCAGGAAACGGTTACTTCCGAGGCGGAAAAAAGGGCGGAGGAAGCCCTGCTGGATCTGCTGCTTCCCGGGCCGGGAAAAAAGCGCAAGGAAGCCAGGACAGGAAAGCCCGTCGTAAGGCCCATGGGGACCTTTTCCATTAATCCCGATTCCGGCGAGGGCGGTGCGGGGCTTATAGGAACGGCCATTCAGGTGGGGATACCGGCCTTTTTCAAGTCCGCCCCGGACTCCCCGCCCGGCGCCGGGGAGGAGGCGGATCAAGCCGGGGGAACCGGGGAAGCCGGGGAAACGGCCGGCGGGGGAAACGCGGCGGGTGAAAAATCGGCGACAAGGGAGAAAATCAGGGCCATGCTCCGTGAGGGAAAGCTTGAGGATAAAACCGTGGAACTTGTGGTAAACCAGAGTCCCCAGTTCCCTTCCTTTGAAATGCTCGGCGGAGGCATGGAGGAAATAGAGTCGAGCCTTTCGGGCATAGCCGGTTTCTTTGGCGGGAACAAGAAAAAGAAAGTAGTCTCCGTAGCCAGGGCCAGGGAGATCCTCAGGGCGGAGGAGGCGGAAAAACTCATAGACAGGGACCTGGTAAGCGACGAGGCCCGCCAGCGGGTTGAGCAGAAGGGGATCATCTTCATTGACGAAATTGACAAAATCGCCGTCCGGGGCGACAGGGGAGGCGGCCCCGATGTTTCAAGGGAAGGAGTTCAGCGGGACATTCTGCCCATAGTCGAAGGGGCGACGGTGAACACCAAATGGGGGCCCGTGAACACCGATCACGTTCTTTTTATCGCCGCCGGCGCCTTTAATGTCAGCAAGCCTTCGGATCTTATTCCGGAGTTGCAGGGCCGTTTTCCCCTCCGCGTGGAACTGGATTCCCTTGGAAAGGACGAGTTTCTCCGTATCCTTACGGAGCCCAAAAACGCCCTTATCAAGCAGTACACAGGGCTCCTTGCCACCGAGAATGTCGAAATAGCGTTTACCCCCGGCGCGGTGGAGCGGCTCGCCGTACTTGCCGCCGATGTCAATTCGCGGCTCGAAAACATAGGCGCAAGGCGCCTTCATACCATCATGGAAGCCCTGCTGGAGGAGCTTTCCTTCGAGGCGCCCGACATTGCCCCCGCCAGTGTTTCCGTTACGGTGGACTATGTGAACGAAAAACTTTCCGGCATTGTTACCGACCAGGATCTGGGGAGGTACATTTTGTAGGCCGAGGGGGGAAAAAAGAGGCGGCGCCGGCCAGCGTCACGTTAACCGGCGCGGCCCTAATTCCCCGCCTCATATATGCCGAAAATAGAGTGGGAGGCTCTATGATACCGAATACGTTTTCAAAAACTGTCGATCTGCTTCACCGGGCCATGGACGCCAACCAGGTCCGCTACAACGTGATCGCCCATAATATCTCCAACGCCGGTACGCCCAATTTCAAGCGGCAGGTGGTAAATTATGAAAGCGAACTCAAGCGGGCCCTTGAAACAGGGGAAAAGCGGCCCGTTCTTGAGCTTACCCTTGCCGATCCCCGGCATATTCCCAACTGGAAAGAACGGGATTACCGGGAAGTGTCGATACGGCGGGTGCTTGATTATACCAGCACCTACAACAACAACGGCAACAACGTTGACCCCGAACAGGAAATGGCCGAACAGCTGCGGACGCAGATGACCTATACCCTGCTTGCGCAGGCGCAGGCCTTTGAATTCAGCCAGATGAGCCTTGTGCTGCGGGGTTAATGATCCCGGGCCCGCGGGCGGATTTTGATTTGAAAGGAGAGGATGAATGGGAATTTTCAACGCGATAAGCATAGCGGCCACGGGGTTAAGCGCCCAGCGGCTCCGCAACGACGTGATCGCCGACAACCTGGCGAACGCCAACACCACCCGCACCCAGGAAGGCGGGCCCTACAAAAGGGGCCGGGTGGTCCTGCGGCCGCGCGTGGAAGGCCCCTATTGGCGTTCTCCCTTTCTTCCCGAATCGCTTGACAACGGGACAGGCCGGGGCGTGCGGGTTGTTGAAGTGCAAAGGGACGATTCGCCGAATCCCCTGCGTTACGAGCCAACCCATCCTGACGCCATCAAGTCGGGCCCCAGGGCGGGGTATGTGGAACTGCCGAATGTTAACATTGTCACCGAAATGGTGGACATGCTTGAGGTACAGCGGGCCTACGAAGCGAACGCTTCGGTTATCGAAGGGGCAAAGTCCATGTTTCAGCGGGCCCTTGATATAGGCGCCGCGCGGTAAAAAACAGTAACGCCGGGGTACGTCCCGGTTACGGGGAGGGAAAATGAGCGTACATAACGTTGACGCCGCGGGAGGCGTGAATGTGATCATGGCGGTAAGCGATCCCAGGCACATGACTTCCGATGCCGTGGATTTTACCCGCATCGGGCATGCGGCAAACGATCTGGCGAAGGTTACCGGAGCGGATTCGGTGACCCGTTCGGGGACCTTTGAAAAGGCCATGCTCCAGGCGCTGGATCAGGTTTCAGGGTACCAGCAGTTCGCCTCGAGCCTTGAACAGCAGGCGATCATCGATCCGGGGTCGGTAGATCCCCACGACATAACAACCGCCCAGGCCATGGCGCGTCTTTCGCTTGACATGACCCGGAACGTGCTTAACCGCATCGTTCAGGGCTGGAGGGATCTAATCAACATCAGATAAAAGGAAACGTGACGGGCGGCGGGGAACAATGCCGCCCTGTATAATGGGGAGGGGATATGAACGAGTGGTTAAAAAAATTGATCGGACGAATAGCCGATCTGTGGGGCAGATGGTCCATGGCGCAGCGCGCTATTCTTGTTGGAATAGCCGTCGCCGCCATTGGGGGAATCATCGCCCTGTTTTCGGTTTCAGGCGCGCCCACCATGGTGCCTGTCATTGACGCGCCCATACGGGACGAGGCGGCGCGGGACCGCATAGTCCTGAGGATCAACCAGGAAGGAATAAAGACCCAGATCAATTCGGCGGACATCATACAGGTGCCCGACGAACGTTCCGCCCGGCGCATGAGGGCCATCCTCATACGTGAAGATCTTATCCCGGCGGGAACAGATCCCTGGGCCATCTTCGACAGGGAAAGGTGGACCATCACCGATTTTGAGCGCAACGTAAACCTGCAGCGGGCCATAAGGCAGATGATCACCGATCATATCAGGGCCATAGACGACGTGGACGACGCCAACGTAACCATCGTCATGCCGGCGAGGGAACTGTTCCGCGAGGATCAGAATCCCGTTACCGCAAGCGTCATCATTACCCCCAAACCGGGAAGCGGTATTACCGAAAACCGCAGACAAGTCGAAGGCATTCAGAAGATCCTCAAATTCGCCATAGAAGGCCTTAAGGACGAAAACATCGTCATTACCGACCAGGGCGGGCTTGTGCTCAACGACTTTGAAGGCATGGCCGATTTTGACCGGCTCAGTCTTATCGAAAAGGAGATGAAGCTCATCCAGACGCAGGAGGCCAAATACAAGGCCCTTGTCCTTGCCGGCCTGCAGAAGACCTTTACGGCGGATCGCGTAAGGGACATTAACGTCAAGATAGACATGGACATGTCCAAAAAGGCCGTGGCGACAGACGAGTTTTTCCCCATAACCATGCAACCCAGGACGCCGGGGCTTCCCTATGACGATTCACAAATGCTTCCTTCCGTTACCCTTTCGCAGAGCACCTCCAGTACCGTCTGGGAGGGAACGGGTTTTAATCCCGAAGGCCCCTCGGGCGTTGAGGGGCAGACCCCCCCGGCCTTCAAGGACATGAGCAACCTCTACGGAAGAATGACCCAGAATACCAACGTCCATAACGAGGCCATCAACAAGAAAACGACACAGGAGGAGCGGAGCCCCCAGATAGACCGTATCACCGTCGCGGTAAACATTGATGGAACGTGGAAATGGAAGTATGATGAAAAGGGAGCCCCGGTAGTGCTCCCCGACGGAACCATAGAGCGGGAATACACTCCCGTTCCCTCCGAGCAGCTGCGGGCCGCCCAGGTGCTGGTCCAGAACGCGGTGGGCTACAGCGCCGGACGGGGAGACTCGGTAACGGTGCAGAACATTCCCTACGACAGGACGGCGCAGTTCGTTGACGAGGACGCCGCGTATTTCAGGAAGAAGCAGATACAAACCACCATCGTGGTATTCCTGTCGGGACTTGCCCTCCTGCTTGTTTCCTTTATCCTGTTCAGGACCATTTCCAGGGAACTGGAAAGGCGCAGACGGCTTGCCGAGGACGAACGTTCCCGCCGCGAACAGGCGATACGGGAAAGCGCCATTGAACAGGCGGAAGAGGGCGGAGTGGACGTGTCCATTTCCGTGGAAGAAAGAACCCGTATGGAGCTTCAGGAAGCGGTGGCCAACATGGCCAAGGAACATCCGGAAGACTGCGCGCAGCTGATACGGACCTGGCTGCTGGAGGAATAGAACATGGCAAAAACAGGCGCGGTAGCGTCCCCCGGCGCGGTCACCGGTTCTTCCAAGAAAAAGGCCGGAAAGGAATTTACCGGGAGGCAAAAGGCGGCCATTTTCCTTGTTACCATAGGCTCGGAAATTTCGGCGGAGATCTTCAAGTACTTGAGGGAAGACGAAATAGAGACCCTTACCTTCGAGATAGCGCGGCTTGAAACCATAGAGCCCGAACAGAAAGACGCGGTGCTGCAGGAATTCCAGGAACTGATGATGGCCAATCAGTTTATTTCCACAGGCGGCATAGATTACGCGCGGGAACTTCTGGAAAAATCACTGGGAAGCCAGAAGGCCATAGACATCATCAACAGGCTTACTTCAAGCCTTCAGGTGCGGCCGTTTGATTTCATACGCCGTACCGACCCGGCGCACCTCCTCAACTTCATACAGCAGGAACACCCCCAGACCATCGCGCTGATTCTGGCCTATCTTGAGCCGAACAAGGCGTCCATCATACTGCAGAACCTTCCCCACGAGGTGCAGAGCGACGTCGCCCGGCGCATAGCCACCATGGACAGGACGAGCCCCGAAGTGCTCAGGGAAGTCGAGCGGGTTCTTGAAAAGAAACTTTCCACCCTTTCCAGTGAAGACTACACCACCGCCGGCGGCGTTGAAAGCATTGTCGAGATCCTCAACCTTGTTGACCGGGCGTCGGAAAAGCAGATCATCGAGGCGCTGGAAGACGAGGACCCGGAACTGGCCGAGGAGATCAAGAAGCGGATGTTCGTCTTCGAGGACATTGTCATGCTGGACGACAGGGCCATACAGAAGGTCATGCGCGAAGTGGATTCGCAGGAACTTGCCAAGGCCTTAAAGTCGGTGGATACCGAAGTGCAGGACAAGATCTTCCGCAACATGAGCAAGCGCGCGGCGAGCATGCTCAAGGAAGACATGGAGTATATGGGACCGGTGCGGCTTAAAGATGTCGAAGAGGCGCAGCAGAAGATAGTTTCCATTATACGTCATCTGGAAGACACCGGCGAAATCGTTGTTGCCCGTTCCGGTGAGGACGAACTGGTCGTATAGGAGAGGGCATGGCCAAAGCGGTATTCAGGCCCGGCGAAATCGCCTTGGGCGGCGGCAGGGTAATAATAGAACCTCCCACCGCCTTTCCCGATCTTGCCCACCTTGCCCCCGTTGAGGAGGCGGACGAAGTGCTGGAGGCGGCCGAGGAATACGAGGGCCCCACCGCCGACGATCTCAGGCGCGAGGCGGAGGCCTATAGGCTCCAGTGGGAACAGGAACGCGAGGCGATGATACGCTCCGCCAGGGCGGAGGCCGACGGCATCGTCAAGGAGGCGGAGGAAGCCGCCTTCCGGGAAGTGAAACGCAAGACCGACGAGGCGCAGTCCTTTAAAAGACAGGCGCAGGACGAGGCCGAGGGCATCATCGCGGAGGCGAAGAAAAAGGCCCAGGAAGTGGAAGACGCTTCCAGGGCCGCCTTTGAGGCCGAGCGGAAGGACGCCGAGGATCGCGGCCGCGTCGCGGGCCGGGAAACCGGTTTTGCCGAAGGCAAGGCGGAAGTGGAGCGCCTCATACAGCGGACCCAGACCGTGCTGGAGCGCGCGCAGGACAAACGGGCCGAGATCCTCGCCGAAACGGAACAGGAGATCATCGACCTTGTGCTGCTTATTTCGCGCAAGGTTATCAAGGTTATTTCGGAAAACCAGCGTAACGTGGTGATCTCCAATGTGGTGCAGGCTCTGCGCAAGGTTAAGGGCCGGGGAAACATTACCGTCCGCGTAAACATGATAGACCTCAAGCTTACCACCGAGCACATGAAGGATTTTACCCGGCTCGTTGAAGGCTCGAAGACGCTGCAGATAGTGGAAGACTCCACGGTGGACCCCGGCGGCTGCATCATAGAGACAGACTTCGGCGAAATAGACGCGAGGATAGCCAGCCAGCTTGGGGAGCTTGAGACGAAGATCCTTGAAATTTCACCCATCAAATCAAAGGCAAAGACAACCTCCATTACAGAGGGGGCCTAATGTGAGCGCTCTGTTTGACAAATACCTTGAAACCGCGGGGCGGGTAGATCCCATAAAAACCGTGGGCCGGGTTTTCCGTGTCCAGGGTCTTTTAATTGAAAGCAGGGGGCCCCAGGCCGTCGTGGGTGAAATATGCCGCATCGAAGCGCCCAGAGGGCGCGGGCTCATACGCTGCGAAGTGGTGGGGCTCCGCGACGAGACGGTTCAGCTTATGGCCTATGAGGAAACGGACGGCATTGAGGTAGGAAACCGCGTCATCGCGTCCGGCGCCCGGCTTGAGGTCCCCGTCTCGCGGAAGCTCCTTGGCCGCGTGCTTGACGCGCTGGGAAATCCCGTTGACAACAAGGGCGAAATAGAGTCTCCCGTCCTTTATCCGGCCATGGCCAGTCCCCCCGATCCCCTTAAACGAAAGCGTATTACGCAGCGTATTACAACGGGCGTGCGCGCCATAGACGGCCTTCTTGCCGTGGGCAAGGGGCAGCGGCTCGGCATATTCGCCGGTTCCGGCGTCGGAAAATCGACCCTCCTGGGGATGATTGCGCGGAATACCGCGGCCGATGTCAACGTAGTCGCCCTTATCGGCGAGCGGGGCAGGGAAGTCAACGACTTCATTGAAAACGATCTTGGAAAAGAAGGCCTGGCCCGTTCCGTCATTGTGGCGACTCCCTCCAATTCACCGCCCCTCATGAGGCTCCGCGGCGCCTATGTCGCGACGGCGGTGGCGGAATTTTTCCGCGACGAGGGGCTGGACGTTATGCTCCTCTTTGATTCGGTGACCCGTTTCGCGCGTGCCCAGCGCGAGATAGGGCTTGCCTCGGGTGAGCCCCCCGCGACAAGGGGGTATCCGCCCAGCATGTTCGATTCCAAGCCCAAGCAGCTTGTACGGTCGGGCGCTTCGGACAGGGGAAGCATCACCGGTTTTTACACGATACTTGTTGACGGCGACGATATGGACGAACCTGTCTCCGATACGGTGCGCGGCATACTCGACGGCCACATTGTCCTTTCCCGGAGCCTTGCCCAGCGCTACCATTATCCGGCCATTGATGTGCTGGGAAGCATTTCACGGCTTGCCCGGGCGGTTTCGAGCCCCGCGGTAAACAGCGCCGCCGGGATCATAAGGAAACATATGGCCGCTTACGCCGAGGCGGAGGATCTTGTCAATGTGGGCGCGTACCGCGCCGGTTCCAATCCCGCGATTGATGACGCTGTCGCGCTGCATGGGGTCATTGAGGATTTTCTTGTACAGGCGGCGGATGAAAAGGCTCCTCTTCCCGAAACCCTTGCCGGACTTGGCAGAATAGCGGGCGTTCCCATAACCGAAGATGACGTAGCGGGCCTTCCGCTGCCCGGTGCGGCCGGCGGAATGCTTCCGGAAAAAGAGCGGGCGGAAGAAGGGCGCCTTCCCGGAGAAAGCCCCCCTCCCGCCGGATTTCCCGCGAACATGGCGGGGTTTCCCGGAATTGACGCGGGTCAGGTCCCCGTCTTTACGCCGTGAAACGTTTCCATTATTCGCTTGAAAAGGTCCTCCGCCTCAGGGAGTACCGGGAACAGGAAGCGAAACTGGAACTTGGCCGGGCGACAGGGGCCCTTACCGCCCTTGAAAACAGGATCAGTGCGACTGCCCGGGACAGGCAGGACGCCGCCGGGGCGCGTTTTTCGCGGGATCACGGCGGGCCTGAAATAACAAGTTACGACAATTACATTTTGCGCCTTGAGCAGGAAACCGAACGTCTGTTGCAGGACGCCGCCCAGGCCGAACTGGTTGTGGAGGAAAAACGCGCCCTGTACCTTGACGCCTCCCGCGACCGCAAGGTTCTTGACAAGCTCAAGGAAAAACAGCAAAAGGAAAACCGGAAAAAGATGCTTGCCGAAGAAACCAAAACCCTCGACGATATTTCAGGCGGAAAAAGGGCGGAAAAATGAGCTTCCGCGCGGCAGGCGCGAATCTGCGCTCTTTTGCGCCCCTCTTCCGCTTTATATCAGAAGGCCGAAAATGACAAAAAGCGCCGCGGCCGCGGCCGCGCAGACGAGCGCGTAGGGCAGCTGGGTGCGGACATGGGAATACAGGTCCGTGCCCGCGGACATGGAAGAGAGGATCGTTGTGTCCGACAGAGGGGAACAGTGATCGCCGAAGATGCCCCCCGATATTACGGCGCCAATGGTGAGCGGTATGTCCGCGTTCATGGAGGCCGCCATCTGGAGGGCGATGGGCATCATGATGGAAAAGGTGCCCCAGCTGGTCCCGGTACAGAACGACATAACGGCTCCCAGGATAAAAACAATCGCCGGCCCGAACGCGCCGCTTACCCGTCCTTCCACAAGACTTGCGAGGAATTTGCCCGTTCCCAGCGCGGAAACCCCGCGGCCTATGGCAAAGGCCAGCGACAGGAGAATCACGAGGGAAAGCATGCTGCTTATCCCCTTGAGGACATAGCCGCCGAATTCCCTGACGGTCATCAGTTTCTGCGCCCGGTATTGGATCAGCATGAAGATCAGGGTAATGATGACGGCGTAGAGAATGGACGTTGTGCCGTCTCCCTTTGTGATGTTTCCCCCGCCTGAAACAAGAAGCCCGGCGAAAGTCCCCGCGATAAGGATGGCAAGGGGAATGGCCATGTTGCCCTTTTTCTCTTTTCCCTTGACGGCCCGTATATCGGCGCCGTCTTCATCGTTCAAGAGGGGAACGACACCGTCGTCGTACAGCTTGCCCGTGCTTTCAACGCGCGCCTCTGCTTTTTTCATGGCGCCGAAATCCTTTCCCGTGATAATAATAACCAGCACGAAGATCAGCGTTACGATGCAGTAAAACTGAAAGGGAAGGCTTGCAATGAGGAGCGTTACGGGTTCTCCTGAAATAACCCCGGCGCCTATGGACGCGCCTATGAGTCCCATCAGCATGGCGCCCCAGGAATTAAGGGGGATGATCGCGTTTACCGGCGCGGAAGTCGAGTCGCAGATGTAGGAAAGTTTTTCCCGGGAAACCTTGAGCTTGTCGGAAATGGAACGGGTAACAACCCCCGTGAACATGATGCTTAAAAGGCCGTCGACAAAGATGATGAGCCCTATGATGTAGGCAAGCAGCATGGCGGCCCGTTTGCTTTTTATGGTTTTGTTTTTTTCGGTAAGGAAATTGACGAACCCGTTCACGCCGCCGGATACCCGCACCAGTAGAACAAAGGCCCCCATGAGGGAGGTAAAGAGGAATATTTTGAGATTGTCCGCGTCGGACCATACGCCGAGAATACCGTTAAGAGTTACATTAACCGCGGCAAAAGGGTGCCATTTGTTTATGATAAAATGACAGAGAAAAGTACCCGCCAGCAATGCCAGCGAGATCTTCCGCCATTTGATGGCGATAAAAAGCGCCAATACAGGCGGAACGACAGAAAGGATTCCGTATTCCATGTTTCACTCCTCTTTGAATTTGTATCTTCCAAAACCGCGTTTTACAGCGGCCCTGTTACCCCGCTTACGGACTCAAACTGGCTGAAAAGCGAACCGAAGCCTCCGGTGTGAAGATAACAGAGGCCCCCCTTTGTTTTTCCCCTGCGTATGCAATCTTCCATACCGGCGATAACCTTGGCGGTGTACACATGTTCAATGAAGATCCCTTCCGTGCGGGGAAAATCTCTTACAGCCTCTTCGCTTTCCGCCGTGTTTATGCCCCAGCCTTCTCCCCGGTAGGCGTCTTCAATATCGCAGCCGTCTTCAATGTCACCGGGGAAGGGGATGCCCGCAAGCCGTTCCGCCTCCGCGATGACGCCCCTTATGTGTCCGGCAAGTTCTTCCCTGCTGTCCTCTACGCTGATGACACAGACGCGGAAAGGCCGTCCCATGACGGCGTTGCCGTAGATGAACCCCGCCGCCACTCCGCCGTTTCCGCCGGGGACAAAGACGGTCCCGATATCAAAACCCTGTTCCCCGCACTGGCGGCGTATTTCGGCCGCGATTTCCGCGTAGCCCATGGCGCCTGTTCCTGTTGTGCCGCCGTTGCGGATGACAAAGGGCTTTCCGCCTTTTTCCTCCAGATCGGCCGCCAGTTTTTCCTCAAACGCCCGCCGTTCGCGGGCGGATATATCCCCCAGAAAAATTGACTCGGCCCCCATGATGTAATTAAGGAGAAGGTTCCCGGTGCGGCGCCCGGGTTCGGCGCAGTTGTGTATCAGGAGGCAGGGAAGGGAAACCTTCGCAGAGGCCGCGGCCGTCAGTGTACAGAGATTGGACTGTCCGGGCCCTGAAACAATCACCTGTTTTTTTCCGCCGTCAAGGGCTTCGCCCAGAAGGTATTCAAGGCTGCGCAGCTTGCTCCCGCCCGGCCCCAGCCCGGAAAGATCGTCCCGCTTGATATAGATCCCCCTGTAATTCAGGGCCGTCTCAAGGCCCCCAAGGCGGTGCAGGGGCGTGGGGTAACAGCCAAGGCGCAGCCGGGGCAGGCGCCCGAGCGCGCCGGTTAACGTTTCCATAAGCCGTTAGTGTATCATCTATTCGCGGGGCGGGCAATAAATTTTTCAGGTTTGGAGTACCGCCGTCCGGTTTGCATTTTTGCCCCAAATATATCATATTATATCTATAATATTTATATATTTTTAGAGATAGAGTATGGTTTATGGGTAAACTGTTTTTTGAAGTTATTCCTTTTCCTTGATATTTTGGAGCTTTAGCAGCTGTTTTATCTGGGCCAGCACATACCCCTTAAAATGGCTGTTTAGTTGATTGAATAAAACGGTCATTTCCTCAAGCTGGCTGTCTATTTTTTTATCAAACATCCGCCCTTTACCTGTTCTTAACCATACCTTATTTACTCCATAGATACTCGAAACCAACTCTATAATACGTTCATTAACTTCATTCCGATGAGTTTCAATGTCGCCGTAATAGCCCCCACTTTTAAGGAAAATCCCTTTGGAAAAAGCTCTTTGGGAAAGGTTGAGGGCGAGACGGGCCTTTTTCAGCCTATCGTTAATAGAGTATATTGCTCTATAAAAGTATTCAAAGGAGATTGGTTTCATGGAAATGGACAAAGAGATGACGAAAGTCTTACAGCAAGATTTTCCTGTTTTGAATGAAACAAACAGGAAAAACGTTGTAGAAATGACAAAATTTCTTGTCCTTGCGCAAAATATGATAGTTCCGGGTTTTTTGGAGGAAAACGGCCCTGTTAATATAACTATGAGGATAGAAAAAGAAAGGTAAAAGATACCGGAATTTTACGGGTATAAAGCGGAAACGCATGTTTCTGTTTTTATAAATTTTTTCTTTGGCCGCCGGTCACTTCAGGAGGTTTTATGAAAGAGGAAAGAAAATTATTGCGGATAGCAGTGATCCTGCTTATTTGCAGACGGGCGGCTATCAGCAGAGGTTTTTCTCACTCTGGAAATATATAGCAGATCATTATCGCAATGAGGAATATATTGCCGGTTATGATCTTATGAATGAACCTGTAGCCGAAGGCGAAGAAGAAGAAAAAATGCTTAATGAGGTCTATAAAAGTGCAACCAGGGCTATCAGAGAAGTTGACAAGAATCACATTGTGTTTTTGAAAGGGAATATGTGGGGGAGGTATTTTAAGTGTTTTTTTTGTGATGAATTAGGCAGGAAATTTGCCGATCTTTCTTATAAAGATCTTGACGAACTTGGCGATTCTTTCAGGTTTGAGAATTGCTATGTCAGACAGCCGGCTGCAGATATCATAAAGGCACATCTTAATGCTTAAGTCAAGGCTTCATTTTTTACGGCGGCCCCGTCATATCAAGGCCGGGTTTCAGGGTTTCCGCCGCGGCGTCAAGGACGCCCCTTAAAAATTTGCTGTTTTTCCGGAGGACCTTCCGCCAGTCGCCGCCTTCGTTGTACCAGAACTCGCCGGTAAAGAGCCTTACCCCAAGCCGAAGGGCCGTCTTTGCCAGGGCGGCAAAATCGACATGGCCTTCTCCATAGGGAACTTCCCGGTATATTCCCGGTTTTGATTCCTTAAGGTGAAGGGCGGCAAGATGCCCCGCGCCTTTTGCCAGGTCTTCCTCCGCCCTGCTGCCGTAGATGAGCGCCGCGTTGGTAATGTTGCCGGTGTCAGGATACGCCTGGAGGTACGGGGACGGGAAACGCCTGATCCAGTACATTGCTTTTTCAACCGTATCGATAAAGGGAGTTTCCATGGTTTCAAAGGCAAGCATGATCCCCTCGCGCGCCGCCATTTCAACGGAACGTTCAAGATTTACGGCGAAGATCCGCCGGGTGTCTTCCGATGACTCTTTGTAATACACATCGTAACCCGCTATCTGTATGATCCGTACCCCAAGGCGGGACGCAAGGGAAACCGCGCCTTCCATGATTTCAAGGCTCCGCCCGGAGACGGCAGGGTCGGGATCTCCCAGTGGAAAACGCCGGTGTCCCGAAAGGCAGATGGAAAGAATGGGGACGCCCGTTTTTTCCATGTCATGGCGCAGGGCGGCCGTTTCCCCTTTCCACTCAAGACGGCCGAGCTTTTCACCGGATTCGTCAATGGACAATTCAAGATAATCAAATCCCGCCTTTCCCGCCTCTTCCAGTTTTCCGGCGATACTGAGGCTTCCGGGCATGCTCTTTTCATAAAGGCCCAGTTTGTAGCCATGCGCGTTTTGGTTCGTCACGGCTTATACCTCAAAACGGTTCCAGACGGTATCAAGCGCCCCGCAGACGGCAAGGTACTTTTCGTACTTTTGCCGGTACACGGGGAAGTTCCCGCCGCCGGGCATAACGGGCGGGGAAATCCGCACCATGTCTTCCGCCGCTTCCGCGTAACCGGGGTACATTCCCGACGCGACCGCCGCGGCCATTCCCGCGCCCAGCGCGCCCAGTTCCCTTACGCCGGTAACGGTTTCCACAGGCAGTTCCAGCACGTCGGCGTATATCCTGACCCACAGCGGTGAATTGGCCGCTCCCCCGGCAAGACGTATTGCGCGCGGCCTTTTCCGCACCGAAAGCAGCTTGTCTATGTGGCTTTTGGCCGAAAAGGCCGCGCCTTCGTATACGGCGCGGAGCATGTGAAAACGGTTGTGAAAACTTGTGAGGCCCACAAAAGATCCCTTTGCCAGGGGGTGGCGGTTTGAACCGTAAAGAAAGGGAAGGAAATACACGTCGGAATCTTCCGGCGCTATGGCGGCCGCCTCTTCGTCAAGCCAGGCGTAGAATTTTTTTCCTTCGGGAATGCTTTCGTTCCCAAAACAGTTCCGTATTACCCATTCCAGATTGCCCGCCCCGGTCGCGCTTGATTCCTCCAGAAGGTACCAGCCGGGAATGGCGTAAAGGGAATTCATGGCGACAGGCGTGCCCGTGACGGGGGCGGCAGCGATAAACTCGTTGATGCTCCAGGTGCCGGTAATGGTACAGAACTGTTCGGGCTTTGTAATGGACATGGCGACGGCGCACGCGTCAATGTCGAACATGCCCCCCGCAACAGGTGTCCCCTGAACAAGGCCGGTAAGGGCGGCGGTTTCACCGGTGACAGAACCGCAGGTTTCGCCTGAGTAGCGTACGGGGGGCAGCATGTCAAAAACCTCGGCTATGCCCAGCGCGTCAAGCATGTCCCTGTCGAAGCGGGCGTCCCGGATATTCATCAGGGCCGAGCCTGAACTGTTGGTCGCTTCGCTCCAGGCTTCCCCGGAAAGCCGGAACCGTATGTAGTCCGTAACGGAGAAAACATGGCGGATGGAATCGTAGACCGCCCTGTCGTGATCCCTGAACCAGGCAAGCAGGGAAACCGGCTGGCACGCCATGATTTGCTGGCAGAGGCGCGGGTAGAGCTTTTCGAAGGTTCCGTCCTTTTTCCATTTTTCAGGGTACTGCCAGGCGCGGTTGTCGGTTGAAATAATGCCGTTGTACGCGGGCTTCCCGTTTTTTCCCCAGAGGTAAAGGCCCTTTCCGTGGCCGCATACCCCCACGCCGGCAATACTTTTGGGATCTATTCCCGATCCGGCAATTGCTTCCCGGATACAGGCGCAGTTTTGCTCCCACAGCCCCTCCATGTCCCGTTCGGTATAGCCGGGCCGGGGGGTAAGCACAGCGGTTTGGCGGGAAGAGACCGCAAGTTCCTTTCCTTCCGCCGAAAAAAGCGCCGCCTTGATGACTGTTCCGCCGTTGTCTATGCCAAGGACACAGGGTTCCATACGTTACGCCTCCGGAGGAACCACGCCGGGCATATCCGGGTGATTGGGCCCGAAGTGCTTCAGAATGACAAGCGGTTCAACAGGACTTTCGTTGGCCAGAGTCACGCCGTCTTTTGCCGTGTGTTCACTGACAAAAAATTCGTCCGTACTCTGCCGGCCGAAGCGGAGCAGGGTAGGGGCTTCGATGATGAATTTGTCGAGCTTTCCCCGGCCCTGGATGCAGATGAGGCCGTACGCCGCCCCGTCCCTGACCGTAACGCTCCTCCCCGGTTCAACGGTCAGTTCCTTCGCGCCGAAATATTCATTGGCGTAGGAGACCCATTTTTCCGTATGGGCGGAATCGGAAACAATGGTTACAGGCGGCCTGAAATAGTGTTTTTTGTAGTTGGGATCGGTGTTTTTTTCCCAGTCAAGAAGGCCGAAAATGTAGTCAATATCCTCTTTTTTTTCGGGAGGACATTCGGCCACAAGAAATTCCCTGGGGTAAATTTCACCCGAAACGACATTTTCCTGAACCGAGTTTACATCGGAATTCCACTGCGGCTCATAGGTAAGCACCGAAGCCGGGGCGTGGATAACCCCCGCGGGTGTGTACCAGCCCGTTCCCAGCTCAATGCGGTACGCCCGCGAAAGTTCCGTGATGCGGGTATCCCCCCTGTTGTAATCGCGGAGGCGCTGTTTAACCTGTTCCGGTTTGGTACCGGGGTCGAATCCAAAGTAGGTGGCGTTAAACTCGCCTGAGTGGTTGTTCAGCTGCTCCGGAAAATAGTACGACTCCGGCTTGCCGAGCTTGCCGACCCGCCTGGCGTCCTCAAACATGAGGTGCACATGGTGAAAAAGGGGATTGCCATAGTCGAAAAATTTTGAATACATGGGCCATCCGCCGTATTTTTTCATCAGTTCTTCCCCGACAATACCGGCGCCCAGAAGGTCAATAGCCTCCTTGAGGGTGAATTTTTCGTCGTTTTCGTAACCGGCGGCTACATAACTCATCCCCTCATCCGCCGCCGCCAGCGGGCCGTTCTGGGCCGTAATGGTGGAAGAAAACCACCTCTCCTTGATTGAACCGCGCTCAAGCCCCAGCGCGTAATAATCATCCGGGTGCAGCTTGAGCCTCCGCCCCGCCTTGCCGAAGGGCCGGGGGACAAAAACAGGATTCAACCGGAAGATCCCGCGGCCTTCCTCAAAGGTTTTTTCTATAAGCGACCGGTTGGACATCGTATAACTCCTTAAAATACCGTGTTGAAATACAAAAACGGGAAAAACGTTTTTTCATATCCGTTTAATAAAATAGCATGGATGGAAAAGTTTTGTCAAATGAGCTTGTCCCAAAACCCGGCTGGTTTTGAAACAAGCTCCTGGAGAAAATTGCCAATTCTTTATAAGACAAGCATTTGCCTCCCATGCAATTTTCTCCGGGGTAAGAAGCTGTTCCAAAAACTGAAGTTTTGAAACAGCCTTAACATGGAAAAATCGCGCCAGGCAAAATCTGACCATAGGGATAACTGCCGGTATGTTGATTTTCCAGGATCTTTGAAGAAGAAACAGCATGAAAACCGGCAATAAAGCCAATTTTTTCCTGAATATTGTTGTGACTCTTCCCGAATACCCGAAGCCAGAACCGGCGGAGCTTTGAAATTGGCTCAAAATATAAAAAAAATGTTGACAGTTTGAAATAGCCCGTGATATTATAATGAGCGAAACGTTTTTCTGCCGAGGGATCACGGCGGGCGCCGTTAAGGGGTAACGTGAATGAAAACGATAAATCCGTTTGTGTTCTTTTTTCAGATTTTATTGACCCTGGTTATGATAATCGTTTTGTTTGTTTCATTTTACCCAATTGTCTGGATGTTTCTCAATTCATTTAAAAACAACAGTGAGATTTTCCGGCGCCCCCTGAATTTGCCGCTGAAATGGAATGTGGATATTTTCAAGACTGCCTGGGTCCAGGGTAAATTTTCTGCCGCGGTTGCCAATAGCCTTATTGTTACCGGCGGGGTTGTTGTCCTGAATTTATTTCTTTCAGGTATGGCTTCCTTCTCAACATCGCACCTCCGGTATAGAGGGCAGTATGTGTTTCTTTCCTTTTGTATCGGCTGTCAGGTCGTTTCCGGCCAGGTTCTTCTGGTCCCCCTGTACAAGTTGATGTATGACATGCATATAATGAACACGCGCATCGGTCTTGTTCTTGTAATTACCGCCTTTAGTCTTCCCTTGTCGGTATACCTTTTTTACGGTTTTTTCCGGGGTGTCCCGCGTGAAATCTA
>JAISAQ010000069.1 GCA_031266775.1 Treponema sp. | reverse complement strand
TTATTTATCGGGAGGGTCGTATGGCGGCTCGGCTGGACTGTTGTATGGCTCAGGCCTTTGGGGGAGTTGTTCTATAATATGTCTTTCTCTTGGATTACCATCTTACAGGCCGCTATTGCCGGCTTTATCGGCGCCGCGCTTCCCCCGCTGCTTGCCAAAACAGGTTTGTATTTAGGTCCTTTTGTTACGCGGAAGCAGGCCGCAAACGGGGAAGCGCAGAAGTAACAGGAGTTCGGCGGCTCTTTCTTGTGCGGCAGGTCTTGTGCGGGGGCAAAAATTTCATGGCGCCCCCGCAAAGAAGCGTTGTTAAGCGGAAGTTGTTCGAAAACTTCAGTTATTGAACAACTCTTTTAGAGTCTGTACGGGAGAACATCGAGAATTCTCATGATAAAGAAAATCGTTGGCGCGGCGCTTTTATTCGTCCTGTGCGCCGCCGCGCTTTTCGCCGCGGACCGCCTCTATTGCAAATGGTGCGGGTCGTCCAATTTTGCCAATGTGCGGCAGCTGGCTTCAAGCGCCTGTTCAAGGAGCCCCACGGGCAAACACGAACCCTACGCGGGCGCGCCCCGCAGGTTCTACGTTTGCACATACTGCGCCACGGAATCGGCAAGTTTTGAACAACTGGTTTTAAGCCCCTGTTCAAAAAGCCCCCGCCGGTATCACGACGCCTACGAAGGCGCGGAAAAAGCGGCATACGCCTGCAGGCACTGCGGCTTTGAATCCCGCAGTTTCAGGCAGCTTGTTGTAAGCCCCTGCGGCAAAAGCCCGCGGGGGTATCATGACGCGTTGTAGGGGCGGAGGCGCGCTAATAATGCCCTGCCGCGTATTGAAGCCACCCTCCCTCCCTGACAAGAGCCGCTTCAAATTCGCCCAAGCTAAAGGAGAGAGTCTTTGTTTTTCCGCCGCCCGAAAAAACAAGCGCGCCGTTTTCGGCGCCGGCGGCAAGGGCGGCGGGACAGCCGCTAAAGTCCCTGAAGATGCCGTCCAGCGTTTCGGGGGGAAGTTCCAGGGCTATCATTCCGCAGTTGAACATGTTCTGCCTGAAGATGCGGGCAAAACTTTCGGCGATTACCATGTTGATCCCGTTTGCTTCCAGCGCCCAGGGGGCGTGTTCACGGGAACTTCCGCAGCCGAAATTGGCCCGCGACACGATAACGCCCTTTCCGGCAATGTCCCGTTTCGGATCAAAACCCGCAAGCCTGAGATCTTCAAGCAGATACGGCTTAAGGGCGTCCCTGGAATTTTCGTTCAGGTATTTTGCCGGAATTATTTCATCGGTGTTGATGCTGCTTCTGTCGAGGAACAGTACGGAACCGCCGAATTTTTTCACCGCCGCCTCCTACAGATCTCCGGGGCCCGCGATGCATCCCGCTACCGCCGATGCCGCGGCCGACGCGGGGCTCATCAGGTGAACCATGCCGCCCTTTCCCATTCGCCCGTAAAAATTCCTGTTTGTGGTGGAAGCGCAGACTTCGCCTTCGGCAAGCACCCCGTTTGACATGCCCAGGCACGCCCCGCAGCCGGGACTGGTTACGCAGAAACCCGCGTCTGAAAAAACGGCAAGCAGCCCCTCTTTCAGCGCTCCGTTGTAAACCTCCGTAGTGGCCGGAGAAACAATGGCCCGCACCGTATCCGCGATTTTTCTGCCCCTGAGCACCGCGGCGGCTTCCCTGAGATCTTCCATGCGGCCGTTGGTACAGGACCCTATGTAAACCTGATCGATGTGCGTTCCCCCAAGTTCCCGTATTGTTTTTACTTCGTCGGGCCTGTAGCCCGCCGTGGCGCAGGGTTCAAGGGCGGAACAGTCCAGTTCCGCGGACGCGGCGTATACCGCGCCGTCGTCGCTCCGCCATTTCGCAAAATCAAGAAGCGCCTCTTCTTTGGCCGCGTATGTCTTCCCGCCGTTTCCGCCTGCTTCCCCCTCTTTTTCCATAAAGGGCCACAGGTATTCAACGGTCGTCATGTCGGGCATGCAGATCCCGCTTGTCGCGCCGGCTTCAACGGCCATGTTGCAGAGGGTCATGCGGCTTTCCATGCTCATCGCGTCAACAACGGGGCCCCGGAATTCGATAACCATATCAACGGCGCCCTTGACGGTAAGTTTCGCGATGACGGCGAGAATCACGTCCTTTGCAAAGACGCCGGGACGAAGGGCGCCCGTTACATTGACGCGGAAGGTATCGGGCCTGCGGAACGCGCAGATCCCTTTAAGTATGCCCACTTCAAGATCCGTGGTGCCCACTCCGGCGGCAAAAGCGCCGAAGGCTCCATGCGTACAGGTATGGCTGTCGCCCATGATCACGGTGTAGCCCGGCCGTATAAAACCCTTTTCCGGAAAGAGCGCGTGGCATACGCCGTTCCTGCCGATGTCAAAGAAGTCCTTTATGCCGTGGCGGGCCGCCCAGCTGCGGAGTATTTTTCCCTGCAAGGCAGTCTTGGAATCTTTTGCGGGACTCACGTGATCAATGACCGCTTTTATTTTTGAGGGGTCGAACACCGCGTCAAGGTTTTTCGCCGCAAGATCGTTCACGGCAATGGGCGTGGTTATCTCGTGGCAGAAAACCCGGTCCAGCTTCAGCACCCAGACATCGCGGACCGGCCTGTCCATAACGTGCGTTTCAAAAATTTTTTCGGCCAGTGTTTTTCCCATCAATCTGTGGGACAATGATACCGTATCGTTTTTTAAAAGTCCATGACAAGACGAACGGCAAAACCAACCGCCACCGGAAGGGCGATGTTGTCGTAGTCTTCAAGGGGAAGGGCCTCAACCGAGGCGGCGGTAAGCGCGGCGATGAAAGCGGTGCGGTAATCGGATGATACGCGGAACGCGGCAATAAAGACGGCGGTAAAACAGGCCAGGGAGCCTTCGATACTCTTGCCGCAGAGGAAGGCGGGCCGCAACCGGCCGAAGAATTTTCCCACAAGGCTGGCGAAGCCGTCGCCGAAGGCCAGCGCGTAAATAGCGATGGACGCGGCGGGAGACGGGTACAGCATCAGTGCGAGCATTGCCCCCAGCCCAAGAGTAACGGGGCCCATTACAAAATGTCCCATGTCGCGTGTACGGGACGCCATGCCGGTAAGGGACGAAACAAGGGGAACCTTGATCCCCGCAAGGCGGAGATGTTCCATGCAGGTATAACCCAGCGTACCCGCCGCGAGGAAAAGCACCGTCAAGGGCCGGTTAAAGGCGGCCATGAAAGGGCTAAGCGCAATGAGGAAATGGATTGACTTTCTTACGGCTTCCGTCTTGAATTCATCCAGCGACGGCAGATATCCCGTAAAGATCCTTTCCATATCGTCTTAATAGCAGATTCCGTGCCAAATATATGAAAGTCCGGCCCGCCGGATTCCGGTTCTTCCAAGTGCTTGTATTACAATGAATTACGTAAAAACAACCGGGGGGAAGATTTCCCGGCCTTCCGGCGATGTATACAATATCAGACAATACGGCAGTATGAAAAAACTATTCATCCGGCAGCCGCCGGCCCTCCTCCCTGTTCCGCCCAAGCGGTTTTCGGATAAAGGCAAGGGAGGAGATGAAGAGGGAGATGGCCGCCAGCACGGCAATAACGGAGGAAAAGCCGGAACGGAGGATCAAAAAGTTGTACATTCCGTGTATGGCGGCGGCCGAAAGGAAGCGCAGGATGCCGGCCGCGGGATTGTCCCTGAAGGCGGCAACGGCAAGCCCTGCCCGCCCGCCGCACGCGCCGTGGAGGGGCGCGGCGGTAAAGATCCGCAGCAGACCGGCGCCCGCGCTGGCCGCGCTGTAGGAGGCGCTTTCCGCCAGGGCAAAACCCAAACCGCCGACAAGCCCGGCCGCGCAATAGCCGGCGCTTCCCCCCGGAACCTCGCCAAAGCTCCATTTAAGGCGGCGGAAGACGGCAAACAGGGGAAACAGCACAATGAGGCGGCTTAATTCCTCAACAAAGGCGGCGCGGAAAACGGAGACAAGTACATTTTCCCCCGTGAATCCGCCGGCCGGGAATAACCTGCCCCCCAAGGCTGCCCCCGCGGCGGCACAAAGACCGTCAAACAGAAAGCCCATGATCAGCGCCGTAAAAACAGCGGCGATTCCGCCGAGCAGAGAACAGAGAAACCAGGGCAGGGAAAAGCGGGACCGGGACAGGCGGAACCACAGGTACACCAGAAACGCCGGGAGGGCGGCGGTTCCCGCAAGAATGAGCAGTATTGAAACCTGCGTCATAGTCCAATCATAGATAATGAACAACCACAGAGCAAGCTCCCGGGCATGGATCATCGCCTTCCAATCAGGTAGGGTTAGTCTATGGGGATCATACTCCTTGTAGGCCCGAAACATTCGGGAAAGACCAGCGCCGGCCGGGCCCTGGCAGGCGTATGCGCCGGCGGCTTTGCCGATTTGGATGAAATTATCGAAGAGAGGAGCGGAAAAAGCCCGCGGGCCCTTTACCGGGAAGGAAGCGGCGTATTCAGAAAGGCCGAAGCCGAAGCCCTGAAAGCGCTGCTTGAACGCGGAATGGCGGACGGAAAGATCCTTGCCGCCGCCGCGGGAGGAGGGCTCATAGACAACGGCGAGGCACTGGCCCTGCTCGAAAAGCAAAGCGGCGTAACGGTTGTGTATCTTGATGTTTCCGCGGAAACCGCCTGGAAACGGATATGCTTGTCCGCGGAAACGGGCGGGCTTCCCCCTTTTCTTGATACCGCGAATCCCGAAGAAACCCACCGCCTGCTCCACACCGGCCGGGCAGCGGCGTACCGGAAGTTTGCCGGGCTCATCGTTAACGCCGAAAACAAAAGCCCCGAAGACATTGCTTCCGGTATTGTAAAAATATTGGACATGTTTAGTAACCCGGGCAGTTACTAAACATGTCTATTATATTCCAGGAATGAAACTACCTATGAGACTCGCTTTCCAACAAAGCTTTTACTTCGGCTATCAATTGTTGTTTATCGGGAATATAATAAACATAGCGGGAGGCAAATATGGTATTTTCAAGGCCGCCAAGGGCGAATTCAGCCATTACGTCATGTTTGTCGGCACAAAGGACAATGCCGATTGGTTTTTGGTCGTCTTCATCATTTACTTCCGCGGCATAGTAATGGGTATTGCCAAGGGTAACCCGTTGCTGGCTGCCGACAAACATAAATCCCCGGCCCAATTCCAGAAGAAAGTCCTCGATATGCCGGATTAATTTTAATTCCAGGTCTTTTTCCAGCATAGGCTTTTCCTCACGGGCGCCTAAAAATTCAAATACATAAGGGTCTTTTAATATGTCTTCCGGCTTGCTGATAGCAATTCCTTGTCTTGAAAGCGCAAGGACTGTTTCTTTATTGGTTTTGCCTTCAGAAAGCAAGAGCCGTTCAAAAAGGGATGTTTCTATCTGCCGTTTGAGTTCACGGACAGACCATGCCGAATTAATACACTCCCGTTCGTAAAACGCCCGCTTGTCTTTATCAGAAACAATCAATAATTCACAATAATGAGACCAGGACAATTTGCCAGACAGTGTCTGTTGAATTTGATACTCAAGATAGAAACGACGCATAAATTGTAGATTTGAAACAGAAAATCCCCGCCCCAATTCAGAGATTAGTTTTTTTGACAACTCCCGAAGCAATTGTTTACCATATTCAGCTTTAATAGTACCTTTCTGCTCATGTTCAACGATAATACGACCTATTTCCCAGTATGTTTTTAACTGGTAACTAGTGATTTCATGGGCGATTGCGGAACGCGATTTAGCCAGGAGTTCTTTTATTTGTGAGACTATGGAATTATAGTCTGCCAAGTCTTTCATATACAACTCATCTTCAGCATACAACATATTTATACCCTATTTCAATTTTCATAATTTTTCATCGTTCTCTATAGGGAACCTCTAAAAACTGAAGCTTTTAGAGGTTTTCTTACCCCTTGGAGAAAATGACGTTTACGTATTTCTTTATTCGCGGCCTTTTCGCCTGATATGCCCTTGTCAAGTTTTTGCCAATCTACGGGTTACTGAGGCAAGTATATTGTCCAAAAAACGGTCCGTATAGAAGGGCCGATCGGCCTTTACAGTGTGTTGTGAATACCCTTGCAGGGTAGTTCTTTCCTAATTCCTTATCCCGTAAGGACTTACAATTACCGGCGAAGAGACTTGAACTCTTACATCCTCGCGGACAGCAGATTTTGAGTCTGCCGTGTCTACCGTTCCACCACGCCGGCGCACTGTTGGGTAAGCAAGTCTACCATACGCCTGTGTCCGCCGCAAGGCTTGATTCGCGGCGAAAAAAGCAAACGCCCGGAACCGGGATACACGCAAAAGCCGCCCTGTAACCCCTTGATCAGAAGCCTCTTGGGCCTTATTTTCATATTATGGAAGTTTCGCGGCCCCTCAGGGTGATCCTTTTGGTATACGAGATAATCCGCCTGTTTTTTCTGACGGCGCTGGGGGTCTTTTTGGCGCCGCCTCTTTCCTTTCCGTGGCCGGTTTACGCGGTTTCCAACTCTTTTTTTCTCCTGATAGCCCTGTTTTTGCTGGCGCGGCTGCCTGTATACCGGGCATATCTGCCCCTTTATGTCGCGGGAAAGGCGGCGGCCCTTGCCGCGTCCCTGGGCTGGTGCTTTTTTGCGGGAAACGATATTGCCGCTCTTGTCATTATTAACCCGCAGCCTGTGCTGATTACCCTGGGCACGCTGGGGCTTTTTCTTCTGGGGGATATTCTTTCGGCATCCGGCGCTCTTTGGCTGTATACAAGGTTACGGGAAGCGGACGCGGACGCCGGAGCGCCGGCCGGATTCAAGACACCGGAAGAAGGAGGCCTTTAATGCGTATTATCCCGGTGGCGAGCGGCAAAGGCGGAGTGGGAAAATCCCTTGTCGCGGCGAATCTGGCGGTGGCGTTCGCGCAGTCAGGCCAGCGGGTTGTGCTGGCCGACCTTGATCTGGGGGCCTCGAATCTTCACCTGGTATTGGGGCATCAATCCCCAAAACTGGGGATAGGGACCTTCCTCAACGATACCAAATCGAATTTCAACGATGTTATCGCGAATACCGATGTGCGGGGCCTCCGTTTTATACCCGGCGATACGGAAATACCCGGAACCGCCAACCTCAAGGCGGGTCAATTAAAGGCGCTGGTAAGGCGTTTTTTGGCCCTTGGCGCCGATACGGACATTCTGCTCCTCGACCTTGGCGCCGGAACCCATCAGTCCATACTGGATTTTTTCCTGCTTTCCGGTCAGGGCATAGTGGTTTCGGCGCCGGCGGTAACCGCGGTGCTTAACGCTTACGTTTTTTTGAAGAACGCCGTGTTCAGGCTGATGTTTACCTCCTTTGGCAAAGGCAGCAAGGCCGCCTCTTATCTTGAACAGGTTCGCCGTGAAGGCGGAGGCTCCCAGCTTCTGTACATTCCCCGCCTGCTTCCCGAAATCAAAAAGCTGGACAGCGAATCCTATGAACGCTTTACCGTCCGTCTTGACCATTTCAGGCCCCGGCTTATCATGAACATGATAGACGATCCCAAAGACGCCGACGTAGCGCTGAAGATACGCCGTTCCTGCGAAGAGTACCTTTCGCTCAAGATCGAACATCTTGGGATCATATACCGCGACACTATTCAGGATACCGCGCTGGCTTCCCGCCTGCCCGTGCTCCTGTATAAGCCCCAGGCCATGCTCTCCCAGGCGGTGTACCGCATTGCCGACAAGATTCTCGATTCCGGCGAGGATGACTTCACCCTTGATGAAAAGGCAATTGAGGAAACTTTTCAGGAAGCGGGTCTTGAAGCGGAAATTGATTTTGAGAACCGTATAGAGTATGTGGAAGATCTGCTCCATTCGGGAGCCTTTACCCAGGGAGATCTGGTGGAGACGGTCAAGTCCCAGCAGTACGAAATTTCAAAACTCAGGAAAGAAAACAATTTCCTTAAATTGAAACTTTCCAGGGCCATGTCGGCGGGTTTTAAACCCTAAGGCCCGGAGAAGCCATGGCGGTTATTGCGAAGGGAAACGCTTCCATCGTCATAGATCCTGAAGAAACCCTGGCAGCCCTGGTATTTACCCCCGATCCGGAAGGCTTGGGGTGGGACGCCGACGCCGTGATCAAACTTGCCGGCGAAAACCGCCTTTCGCCGCCGCCTTCTCCCAAAACGCTGGAGCCTTTTTTACAGAAGGCCGCCAGGGCAAAGACCAAAGATCCCATGCAGCTTACCCTCTACGAAGGCGTGCCGCCGGAAGAGCCGGCCGGTGAAACCGTCGCGTGGGAGGCGCTTGTGGTCCCCCCCGATCTTGCGGCATTCGAAAAGGAAACCCTGGCCGCGGCGGGCGCGCCCGAATTGTACCGGATCAGGGTCGAAAAAACAAAAAAAGAGACCGTCGTCAAAAAACCCGCTCCCCTTCCTTTCCTTCCCCCAAAAGAAGAAAAGGTGATTACCTGGGACAGGCGGGAAATACGGGAAGCGGCGGAAGTCGACGCTGAAGTACAAGAAATAAAATACGCGGAAAAAGGGGCAAAGGCCGGAACCGTTTCTCCCCCAAAACCGGGCAAACCGGGCCGGAATGTGTTTAACAGGCCCATTCCTCCAAAAACCCAGGGAGACGGGGCCTTTCTTTTGGGCGGCGGGCTTGCAAGGGAAAAGAACTTCATAGTCGCGCAGCGTTCGGGCTTTCTCCGTATAGGCAAAAACTGGGCGGATATTGTTCCCCTTGCAAAGCCCCTCTGGAGCGCCGGCCGGGGTTCCGACGGGCTTACGTTTTACTTCAAATTTGAAGCCGGAGATCCCCGTTTTCCGCCGCCCAAAGGAAAAGAGGTGCTTGACGCGGCAAAGGCCGCGGGCGCGGGCGAGGCATCCCTTGTGTCCGCCGAATCGGTGGATAAGGCAATCGCGGAAGCGCTTGCGTCGGGCGAAGATATTCCCGCGTTTTCCCTTCTTAAAGTACAGGAAGCCCAGGCAGCGGTGGATATTGACGCGGACAAAACAGAAGCGGTCCTCTGTCTTCGCAAGGGAGTTGCCGGCGCGCTCCCGCTTGAAATGAGGGCGGTTTCCCAGGCAATACGCGATTCGGGCGTCCGGGGCTTTGACGCGGAAAAACTCAAGGCCGGAGTCCGGGCTTTTATGGAAGGCCCGGATCTGGAACTGCGGTACACGCTTGTTCAGGGCAAGGCCCCCGCGAGGGGAAAAGACAGGAAGATAGAGATCAGGGCGGCGCTCCTTGAAGAGGGGGCGGCAAAGGCTGTCCTGGAACGTCTGCGGACGGCCTACAGGGGAAACATCCCCATTGCCGAGGTGACGGGCCTTGCCCCGGTGCGGAAGAAAGAGACGGCCGCGGAACTTACCGGAGATGCGGAAGGAGAGGCGGGCACGGATGTTTTCGGCGCGGAAATTCCGGGCCTTCCGGGAAATGATCCCGAACTGCGGCTCTTGCGGGGCCTGGGCCAGCACGGCCGGAAGATCACCGCGGAAGAAGACGGGCTTCTCCTTATAAAGAGCGGTCCGGGTTTTTTTCTGGGGGAAGTAATCCCCTACCGCGACGGAAAGATAAAGACGGAAGTTTCCGAAGACGCCATGGAGGCCGGGGCGGAACTGCTGCGGGAAGAAGGCGCGGGACTTCCCCTTAATCCCGCCGCCGTGCTTGAAGCGTTTGCCGCCGCCGGCGTTACAAAGGGTGTGGACGAAGAAGCCGTCAGGGCGGCGTGCCGCGCGGCCGGGGAAAAGGGAAGCTGGAGCGGAATTCTTGCGCGCGGGGAAATGCCGGCGGCGAAGGGCTCGCCTGTAGTCAGGTGGCTGCTTCCGGGGCTGGGGCCCGGAGGTCCTAAACCCGGTTCGCCACCTGTTTCCGTGGCTGCCGGAACGCCCGTAGCGGAGATAAGCCCCGGAGATCCCGAAGGCAAACCGGGTTTTGACGTAAGGGGAAAGGAACTTCCGGTTACGGATGCCGTTCCTGTCGGCATCAGCCATGACGATTCAATACAGGAGATCCCTGAAGGAAAAGGCGTGCGCCTTTCCGCGGCCCGCGCCGGGGAGCTTTCCTGCAACGGACAAGAACTCCGCGTAAGCGGCGTCCGCAGCATAAAGGGGAACGCGGGAAAGGCCACGGGGAACATCAATTTTCCCGGCGACATTAAAATAAACGGAAAGGTGGAGCCGGGCTTTTCGGTGGTGGGGCGCAATGTGTTTGTCGCGGGCCTTTCCGAAGCGGCGCTGGTGTCGGCGGGGGGCAGGGCCGTCATGGCCGGCGGCATCAAGGGCGCGGGAAAAGGAGTAGTGCGGGCGCGGAGCACCATTGAAGCCGCTTTTGCGGAAGCCGCCGTCCTCCTTGCCGTGGGAGACATCAAGATAAAGCTGGGCTGCGCCGGCTGCAACGTCAAGACCAACGGCATGCTTCTTGTTTCAGGCGAAACGGGAAAACTTGCCGGGGGCGTCTGCAGGGCGCGGCTTGGCGTGAACGTTCAGGAGCTGGGCAGTGTAAAGGGGCTGCGGACCGAAATTTCCTTTGGGCAGGATTATCTTTTAAAGGATCAGATTGAAGTGGCCGAGGCGGAAATTGAAAAAATCAGGGCGGCGCTGAAACGGGCCGACGCAAAGATAAAGAACGCCATACATAACCCCGCCGCGCTCGGAGAAGCCGGCTCGCAAAAGGTCGGGCTTCTAAAAAAACTGGAACAGCTTAACCTGCGGATTTTTACCCTGCGGGAAAAATTCGAGGAGCACCACGAATCCGAAGTAAAGGTACGGGGCGCCGTGCATCCGGGCGTGGTCATGGAAAGCCATGGCCGCTATTATGAAATAAACCGCCTCCGGGAGGCGGCGGTCTTTTACTTCGACAGGGAAACGGGAAGAATAAAAGAACGGAGCCGGGCGCCGGTTTAGCGGGCCCCTGCCGTGTCTATGCTTTTGTGCTGTTTTATCCATTTGTTTTATGGGGCATTACCGGGTATACTGTTCCCGCCAAGCAAGGAGGCATTGTATGCTTAAAGCCGTTGATCTTCGCTGTGAATACCGGACCAATCCCGTTGGCGTTTGTACCGCCCGGCCGCGTTTCAGCTGGAGGCTGGACTGTGACAAAAAGAACGTGCTGCAAACCGCGTACAGCATTGAGGCCTCTGGGGATGGGGATTTCAGCGCCCCCCTCTGGCAAAGCGGGAAGATTTCTTCCGCCAGGTCCATTCTTGTGCCCTGGAAAGGCTCTCCCCTTGCTTCGTCTTCCCGTTATTACTGGCGGGTAAAAATCTTTGATAACCACGGTGAAGAAAGCCCCTGGAGCGAAACCGCTTCATTTGAAACCAGCCTGCTTTCCCCGGAAGACTGGAAAACCGGAACAGGCGGAGCCGTTTTTATCAGCGGCGAAGACGAAAACGCCGGCCAGAGTTCTGCGGGCGTTCTTTTAAGAAAGGAATTCAATCTTTCAAAAGAGGTTGCTTCGGCAGTGCTCTACGCCGCCGCCAGGGGAATATACACAGCCTTCTGCAACGGCAGCCGCGCGGGGGACGAAGTCCTTTCGCCGGGTTTTACGGAATATGCATCGCGCATTCTTTTTTCGGCGTATGACGTTGGGGATCTTCTGGTAAAAGGGGAAAACGCCCTGGGCTTTCTTGTAGGCCCCGGCTGGTACAAGGGCGATCTTGCCAGCTGGCTCGGAAAGCGCAACGTCTTTGGCGCGCGTACCGCCGTCATTGCGCAGCTGAGAATCAAGTATGCCGACGGCACGGCGGAAACCATCGTCACGGACGACAGCTGGACTTTCGCGGCGTCTCCCGTTATCTACAGTGAAATTTACCACGGCGAAACATACGACGCACGGCTCGAGCAGCCCGGCTGGGACAGGGGCGGCTTTAACGGAAGCGGCTGGAATCCTGTTTACACCGAAAGCGCCGATACGGGCATGTTAAAACCCCACGACGGCCTTCCTGTAAAGGAAAAAGAATTTTTCAAACCGCTTTCCCTTGTTAAAACTCCCAGGGGAGAGACGGTGCTTGATTTTGGCCAGAATATTTCCGGCTGGGTCAGGTTTACGGTACGGGGAAAGGCCGGCGACAGGGTGAAAATACGGCATGCGGAAATTCTTGACGCGGAAGGAAATTTTTATACCGAAAATCTGCGGAGCGCCCGGCAGACTGTTGAGTATATATTGAAGGGAGGGCCGGCCGAAACCTATTCGCCGTACTGTACCTTTCAGGGATTCCGCTACATTGCCGTTGACGAGTATCCGGGTGAAATTAACCGGGAGGATTTTACCGCGGCGGCAATTTATTCGGACATGCGTCCTTCCGGCCGGTTCGAATGTTCATATCCGCGCCTCAATCAGTTTATCAGCAATGTACGCTGGAGCATGAAGGACAATTTTGTCGATATTCCCACCGACTGCCCCCAGCGGGATGAAAGGCTGGGGTGGACGGGAGACGCGCAGATCTTCGCCCGTTCGGCGTGTTTCCTTATGGAAACCGCTCCTTTCTTCAGAAAGTGGCTGCGTGACCTGGCGGCAAGCCAGCTGTCCGACGGACAGGTTCCCCATGTGGTCCCCGACGTGCTAAAGGATATTTCCAAAAAGGACGGGAAGATACATCAGGACGCGGGGGCCACCGCCTGGGCGGACGCCGCCGTCGTGATCCCGTGGACCATGTACCTTTATTACGGCGACAGGGACATACTTGAAGAACAGTACCCTTCAATGAAAAAATGGGTTGAGTATGTCCGCGGGGTTGCCGAAAACGGCCTTCTTTTCAATACCGGTTTTCATTTCGGCGACTGGGTGGCCCTTGACGCAAAAGAAGGCAGTTACTTCGGCGCCACGCCGAACGATCTTACCGCCACTGCTTGGTACGCCTATTCCGCGGAAATACTTTCAAAGGCCGCCGGCGTCCTGGGCCTTGCGGACGACGCGAAGACATACGGAAAACTCCGGGAAGATATAGGCGAGGCGTACCGGAAGGAGTTCTTTACCCCTAACGGCCGTCTTGCCGCCCGCACCCAGACGGCTCATATCCTTTCGCTCTTCTTCGGCCTGACCCCGGAAGAATACCGCTCCCGGACGCTTGAAACGCTCGTCTCCCTTATCGCCGAAAACGGCAATCACCTGACAACGGGTTTTGTGGGAACCCCCTTCGTATGCAGGGTTCTGGCGGATAACGGCCGCCTTGATCTGGCGTACGAACTTCTCTTAAAGGAAGACTTCCCTTCGTGGCTTTATCAGGTTACAAAGGGGGCGACGACGATATGGGAGCACTGGGACGGCCTGAAGCCGGACGGGACCATGTGGAGCCCCGACATGAATTCCTTTAACCACTATGCCTACGGCGCGGTGGCCGACTGGGTTTTCAGCGCTGTAGGCGGCCTTGATACGGACCCGGAAAAACCCGCCTTTGCCCGAAGCGTCATACGGCCCCTTCCCGGCGGCGCTATCAGCTGGGCGGAAACATCCCTTGAAACAGGCTACGGCCCTGTTTCGGTGCGCTGGGAGATTACGGGCGGGAATATAACCGTATCGGTCAAGGTTCCCCACAACAGTTCCGCCCTCCTTGTGCTTCCCGGGACGGAGGGGGGAACAATAGGCGGCAAGGTCTTTACAAAGACCAAAGGCGGCGCGGAAACGGAGCTTGGTTCGGGAACATACGCCTTTACCTATCCGTACCGCCCGTGACTGTAAGAAAACGGCAACTTTAGCTGCCGCTTTTCTTACCCCGGGACCTCTGGAACCCCAACCGGGGTTTCCAGAGGTCCCCTGTATTCAGAGGGGGAAAGCCCTGTGAGCGATCGAAAGACGCGGCTGAAGTAGAACTGATCGTTAAAACCGGTAAGGGCGGCGGCGTCCTTGACGAGCGTGTTCTTTTCCGCAAGGTATTTCTTTGCCTGTTCTATTCTGGCCCGCGTCAGGTAGCTCAGGAACGACTGGTTCGTATACTTGCGGAAAAGGCGGCTCAGGTATGTCTGGGAAATGCCGAAATGCCTGCACAGTGACTGAAGATTCAGCGGTTTGGCAAGATGGGCGGCAATGTATTCCCGTATGAGCGTAAAAAATTCGGGCGTGTCTATTTTGGAAATGGGGCTGTCTTTGCCGGGAATTGTTTTATCCAGGATAAAAAGCAGACTGTCCCGCAGATCGCCGTAGTCCGCCGCGAAGAAAAACGCGTCGTCCATCATGAGCTCAAAATCATCTTCACGGGGAACGTTTCCCGTTTCAACGCGGATCTGTTCGAAAAAAAGGCGCGCCGATTCTTCCACAAAGAGCTGCGTCCGGCCTTCGGCCTCCCATTTTTTAAGACTGTCCAGAAGCAGATCCCGTACGGCGCCGGTCTTGTTGCCGTTAAGGTAGTGCCCAAGAATATGTCTTGTTTCAAAATCGGGGCCGGAATTTTTTCTCTGCCGGGCACAGCTTTCCTCGTTTGCCGCCGTAAAGAGGTCTTTTCCTATAATAAGGCTGCGGTCAAGACTGCCACAGAGGAGCGTAAAGATGCGGGGAAGATCTTCAATGGGAAACGGCCTCCTCCAGGCCGCCGTCGTTGTGTATCCGGGAATATCCCCATAGAGCCAGGGCGGCGTTTCGGCGGGTTCGCCGTCCGGCCCGCCGCAAACGGACGCGTCCGTGACGCGGAGGTTCTCCATTTCATCCCTGCCGTACATGACGACGGATCTTTCGTCCACGGCGTATTTCATGTCCTGGTAAAGGCTCCTGTGAAAACGTCCGGGAAGCCCGTTTTTCCGGCTTAACGCCGCGCGGTAGGCGGGAGACGTAAAACTGTTTTTCAATTCCTCCACAAGGGAAGGTGAAGGACCGCCTGAGCCGTTTTCAAGGAGGCGCTGGAGGAGGACAGCCTTTTGCCTCCACGCCGTCTCCTCCAGAAGGGGGATGATCCGTTCAAGGGAAGAAGCCAGCGCGGAAGGACTTACCGGTTTCAAAAGATAATCGGCGGCGCCATGTTTAAGCGCGGTCCTGGCGTACTCAAAGTCCTGATAGCCGCTTACGATCATGGTTTTAACGCGGGGAAATTCCTCGTGCAGACGGGTAATGAGTTCAAGGCCGTCCATGCCCGGCATCCGTATGTCCGTTAGCAGAAGATCCGGCTGTTGCCGCGCGGCAAGCCTGAGCCCCGCCTCGCCGTTGTCCGCACAGGCCGTTACCTCAAAGCGGGGACAGTGAAGGCGGATAATATCGAGAATGTTTTGCGCCGCCGCAGGTTCGTCTTCAACAACGATTATTTTGTACATGACGCTCCTATGGTAACAACTGCGCCGCCGTCATTGGCTATGCGGAATACCGCGCCTTCCCCAAACAGGATAAGGAACCTCGCGTACATGTTGATAAGCCCCATGCCTCCCATGTCAAGGCTCAAATTTTCTTCGAAGATCCGTTTCCGTATTTCTTCCATTTTCCGCTCCAGAACCGCTTTTTCGCCGTCCGTAAAGCCCTGCCCGTTGTCCCTTACCTCAATATACCAGCAGCCGCCTGATGTCCAGCCCCTGACGGAGATTGTCATGATCCCCAGGGTATTCCTGAAACCGTGGGCAACGGAATTTTCGGCAAGCTGCTGCAACACCGCTTTCGGTATCATCTGATCCATGACGCTGTTTCCGGCGTCTATGGCGTATTCCAGCTTGTTTTGATAGCGGGTTTTCAGCAGGTAAAGATAATGGCGGAGGTGTTCCAGTTCTTCGCGGACGGCGGCCGTGCGCCTTGATATCCCGGCGGAATACCGCAGCATGGAGGCAAGTTTTTCGCATATTTCACAGATCGTTTCATCGCCGTTTATGACTCCGCGGTGGGAAATAACGTTAAGAACGTTATAGATAAAATGGGGATTGACCTGGGCCTGCAGGGTATCGAATTCCGCCTGAAGGTGGAGCAGGCTCATCTCTTTTTCCTGCTGTATGGCGCGGTTGAGGCGTTTAAGAAAGTGATTGTAACTTTGCCTGAGGCGCTCGAATTCATCGTGGGCGGGTTCAAAGCTGACGCCCAGATCCATGTTGTCAAGGGTGACGCGTTCCATGTTTTCAATGAGCCGGCGTATGGGAGATGTTATCCGCACTGAAAGGATGTAGATAAAGGCAAACGACACAAGAAAAACAAGAACGGCCGAAACAAGGGTCATCCCGGCGCTGTAGGCAAATGTCTTTTCTATGACCGCCCCGTTCTGTATGACGAAGGTGTACATGCCGGTGTAGGAAGAGTAATACGACGCCGTGATGTCTTTCCCCGCGCGGCCGGGGGAATCCCGGAAGCCGGGCGGGCTTCTTCCGCCGTTCCTGTCAAGCTGCGAATAAAATATGCCGCCGTTCTTGTCCGTGACAACGACACGGATGGCGTCTGAGCGCAGGTTGTAGACGGCGTCGAGTATCCGGTATGTTTTTTGCACTTCGATGTAGCAGGGAACGGTGTTTCCCATAATCAGCCGGACAATGCTGAAAACCGGTTCGGCCCTTACATAGGTCCACGGGTCCGGCCTCGGGGAAAGGATGACGGGTTTTCCCAGAGCGGCGTCGGCCCGGGGGATTTCAGGGATGAGCGATGTATCCGCGGCTCCGTCCCTTATGGTATGGATACGCACATTGCTGGACAGTATGTCCCCCTCCGCGCTGAAAAAATTGACCCGGTGGAAATTAACGTCCGTACAATAGGTAGTCAGCGCCGCCTGCAGATCCCGTTTTGCCTGGGTAATGTACGGGGCGGTCTGCGCGGTTCGTTCCGCCCTGGCAAGCGTGGTAATGGCGGAAAGGGTTTTGCTGTCCGAAAGAAGAAATTCGGTGATAAAAGCCATGGGCCGGATGATTTCATCCAGCTGATGGGACATGTTTTCGGCAAGTATATACATTTCCTGATAGGCGGATCTTTTCAGGTTGCCGAGGCTGTAACGGGCAAAGAAAAAACCCAGAATGATAATGAGGGCCGAAACCAGAATAGAATAAGCGCATATAAGTCTGGTTCTGAACCGCATCCGAATTTTCCCATTGCCATTTTTTCATGGTATTATACCATGAATTGTTCATGCGCAATCACTATTTTTCCGTATTTTTCTGCCGGTACTTGATATTTTGGTTTTTTTTGTTTAATTTTCTATGTGCAATATAAAAAACAGGGCTTATAATTTTTTAAATTTAACGCCGTATCCGGCATTCCGGTAAAACGGCTGTAATTAACGGAGGAAAATATGAAACAAAAGACAGGGATTTTTATTGTCGCGGCGGTCCTCGCCCTGACGCTGGCGGGCTGCCGGGGGAAAACCGCGCCTGATTCAGGCGGTTCCGCCCAGGCCGAAATGCCGGTGGTTACATTTCTGGTTGACAAGGACAGTTCGTTTGCCGGCGCGCAGGCGGTTATTGACGCCATTGAGAAACAGCTTGGCATCAAGACCGAAGTGGAAATCCGCGCGGGGGGAACCGAAGGGGACAATATTATCAAGACCAGGCTGGCCACAGGCGACATGGCGGATGTGTTCTGGTACAACACCGGCTCCCTTCTGCAGGCCATTAACCCGGAGCGGAACATCTACGATGTTACCGACGAGTCTTTCGCGGCGAATATCAACGATGCGTTCAAAACCGCCGCCTCGGTAAACGGGAGGCTCTACGCCGTTCCCCAGAGTTCAACGCAGGCGGGCGTCATTCTCTACAACAAAAAAGTGTATCAGGAACTTGGCCTTTCGGTTCCCCGCACATGGAAAGATTTTATCGCCAACTGTGAAAAGGTCCAGGCGGCGGGAAAAACGGCTCTTATCGGCTCGTTTAAAGATACCTGGACTTCCCAATTGCTTATTCTGGGTGATGAATACAACGTAAAGGCCGCCATTCCGAATTTCCCCGCCGAATACACCGCCAACCGGGCGAAGTACGCCAATACCTCCGCCGCAAGGCGCGGTTTTGAAAAGATCGCCGAAACCGGCAGATTCCTCAACAGGGATTTTCTGGCGATCACCTACGATATGGCCCTTGAACTGCTTGTGGAAGGAAACGGGGTCCATTGGCCCATCCTGACTCAGGCGCTGAGTTCGATATACGCTGCCTATCCCGACAAAATCGATGATATCGGCGTATTCGGAATTCCCGGTGACGATCCTTCCAACCATGGCTTGACGATATGGATATCCAACGGCCTTTATATCTACAAGAACACCCCGAATCTGGAAGCGGTGAAAAAATGGGTCGAATTCTACGTCTCCCAGGAAGGGATAAATATTTACAGTTCTGTGGAAAAACCCAACGGGCCCTATTCCATCAGGGGTATCAGCCTGCCTTCAGACGCATATGCCGGGGTAAAGGAAATGCAGGCGTACTTTGACGCCGGGAAAGTGGATGTTGCCCTGGAGTTTGAGTCTCCTGTCAAAGGCCCCAATCTGGAACAGATCTGCATCGAGGTTGCCTCGGGCATTACGAGTCCCCAGGCTGCGGCGGCCGCTTATGACGCGGACGTACAGAAACAGGCGATACAGCTGAATCTGCCCGGCTGGTAGAAAAACGGCGGCATCTCATGGGCCGGCCGGAAAGCTGATTTGCTTCCCGGCCGGCGGGCGCCGGAATTTCAGAAAGGGTGTTCGCGTTTGAAAAATAAAATTTACAACGTATGGTTCCTTGCGCCTCTTCTTTTGATATTCATCGTACTTTTCATACTGCCTACGGTTATTTCTTTTTTCTTCAGCATGACCATCTGGACATTGACGGATTTCCGCTTTGTCGGCCTGTACAATTTCAAGACCTTTTTTTCCGAATATTCACTGCGCATCGGCGTACAGAATACCCTTCTGTACGCGATATTGACATGCGGCCTCAAGGCAGTGCTGGGCCTGGCGCTGGCCGTTCTGCTGACTTCTTCCATAAAAACGAAGCATGTTATCAGATCCATTATATTCTTTCCGAACCTGGTAAGTACCATAGCGGTCGGCCTTACGTTCAGTTCGCTGATGCACCCTACAAGGGGCCTTTTTAATTTTCTTTTGGGAAAGCTGGGCGTAGAGGGGCCCGACTGGCTGGGGAACGCCTCCATCGCGCTTTTTTCAGTGATTATGACCGATGTATGGAAGGGCGTGGGAGTAGCGACGGTTATCTACATCGCGGGACTTCAGGCCATACCGGGCGCCTATTATGAGGCCGCTTCCATCGACGGGGCAAACGGGTTGCAGCGTTTCAGGCACATCACCCTGCCCCTGGTTCAATCTTCAATCAACACGGTGATCATTCTGGCCTTTATCGGCGGTATACGCACCTTTGACCTGATATGGACTATGACCAAGGGCGGTCCCGGTTTTGCCACCGATACCATGGCTTCCATTATATACAAACAATATGCCTACGGGTTTTACGGGCTGTCAACCGCGGGAAACGTAGTAATGTTCTTTTTGATAGTGATCATTGTGTTTCCGCTTTACCGTTTTCTTATAAGCCGGGAGGTGGACGCATGAAAAAAGGAACCCGCGTTCTTGTTGTTGACGCCGTCGCCGTTTTTTTCAGTTTTGTGATCTTTATTATCCCCTTTTATTTTATTTTTCTTAATTCCGTAAAAGACCGGCGGGAATCGGGCCTCATGAACATGAACTGGCCTTCTTCCTTTCACTTTGAAAATTATGCTGAGGTTATCGCGACGCAGAACCACATGCTGATCCGGGCCTTTTTCAACAGTGTCATCATTACCGTGTTTTCCATTCTTGTCCTTGTTGCTGTCTGTTCACTCGGCGGGTACATTTTACAGCGGGTTTCGGGCAAATTCCTTACGGCCGTCAACTTCATGATTCTTACGGGGCTTATGCTTCCCCCCGCGATTCTTCCCACGATATGGGTCATGGATCTTCTTGGCGTTTACCGTTCGCTTTTCGGCATGATACTGGTGGAGACGGCCCTCAATATTCCCTTTACCACCATGCTCTACCGGGGTTATACCGCTTCCATACCGCGCGAAATCGAGGAGGCCGCCTATATAGACGGCTGCGGATCGGTGTATATGTTTATCCGCATTGTTTTCCCCCTGATGCTGCCTGTTACCGCGACGGTAACGGTTCTTTCTTCGGTAAATATTTTCAACGACTTCGTAAATCCCCTGTATTTTCTTCCCGGCGGAAGAAATCCTACCGTTCAGCTGACTCTGTACAACTTCATGGGCCGGTACGCCGCGTCGTGGAACCTTCTTTTTGCCAATGTAGTATTGATAACAATACCCCCGCTTCTTCTCTTTATATTCTTTAACAGGAAAATCGTGTCAGGCATTACCGCCGGGGCTGTAAAAGGGTAGAAAAACATCCAAAATCAGGCTTTTTTGAAAAGTTGCAAAAAAAACTTTAAAAACTGAAGTTTTTACATCATTTTTATGACGTTAACTACTAGATCTTTTTTTATAAATAAATTATACTTGTTGCAGTTCTTTTGAAACTTGAGTTATATAAAGAACAATTCAGATTCTAATTGTTTCAAGGAGTTTTTCATGCAGAAAACAGCGTCTTCGCAGATTCCCGGAACCGTCCTCAAGGATTTTTTGGACGAGTATCAACTCAATCCTACCCAGCTGGCCGCGGCGTTAAAATTGAGCCAGTCGGCCGTAAGGCAGATTACCATTAATAAAACAAGAATTTCGGTTCCTGTTGCCCTTCGCCTGTCAAAATTTTTCGGTAATTCCTGTGATTTTTGGCTTGATTTGCAGAAAAATTACGATCTTGCCGCTGCGGCAAAAGACGGCAAGCTGAATGCCGCGCTGAAAAGCATACAAAAAGTGAAGAAACCTGCGGCAAAAAAAGAAGAAAAAACCAAAGTGGCGAAAAAAGCCAAGGCGCCTTCGGCAAAGGCTCCCAAAGCCCCCGCAGCCAAGGCTCCCGCCAAAGCCGGCAGGAAAGCAAGAAAGGCAAGCCCCCAGAACCCGCTGTAACAGGGACTCTGAGAGATACTGAAGGCTTCCAAAAACGTCAGGTTTTTGGAAGTTTTCGGAATCATTTGAAAATCAGGTCTAATACTCCGTTGAATAGAGTTGTTTGACTAAAATTATTGAACAACTTCCGCCACAAAACGCGATTTTTCGGGCTAAAGTCATGTTTTGGGCGGCAAACGGGTCTTTTCCGCATATTCTATTATTTTTATAAATCCTTCTTCCAATGCTTCCTGTTTTGGTTTCTTCCCCGGATCAAATGTATTCGCTATATTTTCATAATGTTTCAG
>JAISAQ010000043.1 GCA_031266775.1 Treponema sp. | reverse complement strand
TGAGCCCGTGAGCCCGTGAGCCCGTGAGCCCGTGAGCCCGTGAGCCCGTGAGCCCGTGAGCCCGTGAGCCCGTGAGCCCGTGAGCCCGTGAGCCCGTGAGCCCGTGGTTTTTCGCCAGGGTGGCGTAGAGCGGATTTAACACCGGCCTTTACCAGCAGCATGGAAAAAGTATAGCCTTCACGGATTTTTTGTGCAAGTTTCCCATTTCGTACCATGCCCGCCGTTATCAGCGGCGTTTTACCGCCGGTTTCAGGCGGAACATCATTCCGGGAGACGGTTCCATGGGTAACAGATCCGGTCCTGAATACTTCAAGGCGCTGCTGGCGGCCGTTAGCTGTGTACTCTTCTGGGGCTTTTCCTTTGTGTCGATTAAAATTACCGTCGGTTTTTTCGGGCCAATGACGCTGGGGGCCGTCCGTTTCGCGGTGGCGCTGATCCTGCTTTTCTTCATAAAACAGCGCCTTGCGCCGGGAGAAAAAATGAAGCGCGGGGATCTGCCTTTTTTCGCGGGGGCGGGCCTTGCGGGCATCACACTCTACTTCTTCTGCGAGAACAACGGCGTGGCTCTTGTTACCGCGTCGGAGGCTTCCATTATAATAGCCGCCATTCCGGTAATTACCATGATTGCCGAGTGGGCCGAAGGCAGAATCAGGGGCAGAAGGGAAGGAAGGCCCGCCCTTTTTGTCATCCTCCGCTGGACGGGAGCGATCCTTTCCATGCTTGGCGTCGCCCTTGTGGCCGGGGTTTCCTTTACCCTTTCGGGAAGCGGCGCGGGCTACCTCTTTATGGCCGGCGCCTCTTTGAGCTGGGTCTTTTACTGTTTCTTTACCCGGCCGCTCCTTGGCCGCTACAGCCGGATCTACATCGTCTTCTGGCAGTCGCTTTTTGGATTTGCCGGCTTTCTTCCTTTTGTTTTCTTTGAATCTCTTCCGAATCCGGCGCTTTCCCCCGGAGTGTGGGGCCATGTCATTTTTCTGGGAGTCTGCTGTTCGGCGCTGGGATACTGGTTTTACGCCGGGGCCCTGGAAGTTCTGGGAGTGGGGGTCTCTTCGGTATTTATCAATTTTATTCCCGTGGTCACGGCCGCCGCCGGGTTTTTCATACTTGGAGAGCGCCTCCGTCCTCTCCAGTGGGCGGGAGCCGTCCTGGTTATAGCCGGGGTTTGCCTTGTCATGGCGGAACCGAAACCCGCCGGCCCGGATCAGTAATTCCGAATTCAAAACAACCACGGACCTTACGGACCAACACGGACAAAATATAAAATTGAAACTGAAAAAAGTCCGTTCTGTCCGTGAGGTCCGTGGTTAAATTCTTGCATTTTATATATCTGCTCGCAGTCTTGCCATAAAACCGTTTTCCCGTTATGATGTTTTCCTGACTTCGCATGAAGTTTTATCAGCCGCAGAGGGAGGTTGCCATGTCCGATTCGGACGGCGGGGGTAGTAGATTACCCGTATACACACTGACAATACCGGCGCTTCCCGCGGAATTCTTAAGATAACTGAGGCTGTTTCAAAACCAACCGGGTTGTGGAACAAGCTTGACTTTGTGTATCTGGTTCTCCGGAAAGGGTCTTAGAGGAGAACCATCATGATCACTATCAGAGTTCAGGGCGAAGACGGCATAACCAAAATCGAGACGGTTTGCAAGGGCTGCTGGATAGACGCCAGAAATGTCGGCAGGGAAGACATCCTCAGGCTGGAAGGGGAATTCGGCATTGCCGGAGAACTCCTTACCGACATCATGGATACGGACGAACAGGCCCGTATCGAAAAAGAAGACGAATACACCGCCATCATCGTGCGGCTTCCCGTGTTTGACGATTCAGGCGAACTTCCCTTTTTTACCCTTCCCCTAGGGATAGTTCTCTACGGGGACAAAATCGTTACCATTTGCCAGCGTTCCAGCGAGGCCCTTGACGACATCCTGCGGAACCGCATACGGGGCTTCAGTTTCAGGAACAAGAGCACCTTCGTTCTTAATCTTCTTGGACGCGGCGCTTTTACCTACCTCAAATATCTTAAAGAACTCAACAAGCGTACCAACGTCATCAAGGACGAACTGCAGCGTTCCATTAAAAACAACGAACTGATACAGCTTCTTTCAATTCAGAAATCACTTGTATTTTTTACCACCAGCATCAAGAGCAATGAACTCTTGCTCGAAAAACTCCAGAAATCGCTCCTGATACGTTTCAAGGAAGACGAAAAGGAACTGCTCGAAGACGTGGTAATAGAAAACAGGCAGGCCATAGAAATGGCGAATATCTATTCTTCCATTCTTACCGGAACCATGGACGCCTTTGCCAGCGTTATTTCCAACAATCTCAACATTGTGATGAAGCGGCTGACGGTGGTTTCCATCGTCCTCATGATCCCCACCCTGATCTACAGTTTCTTCGGCATGAACCTGCCCCTTCCCTTGCAGGACCTGCCCAGGGTAGGATTGATCATTACCATTGTAAGCCTCATGGCGTCTGTTCTGGGCGCGTTTTTTCTTAACGGAGAGCGGGCGCGGAAAAAGGGAAGCTAGGAGCCTGTTGTAAAGGAGTGCCTGTGATCAACATACACGGCGGTACGGCGGCACGGCCGGCGGCGTTTGTCCCGCGCAAAAAGGGGGCGTCCCGGTGAGTGTATACGCAAAACGGCGGGAAAAACTCTACGACTGGATGGCCCGCGAAAATATAGCCCTCGCGGTTTTTGAGGATGCCGAAAAAAAGCGCGATGCGTCTGTCCGCTGGCTTTCGGGCCACCCCCACGACGCCATGCTTTTTCTTTCGGTTGAACAAAAATCACTTCTTGTTCCCTGGGACATCAACCAGGCAAAACTGTTTGCCGACGTGGACCTTGCCGTTCCCTATTCGGAATTCAGCCGCCGTCCCCTTATGGCCGCCGCCGGAGCCGCCGCGCAGTTCAAGCTTCCAAAAGGATCAAAGGTCGAAATTTCCCCGGCGACTTCGTATCCTGCCTTCCTTGCATACGTGGAAGCCCTTGACGGCTTTGACGTCATCTGCCGGGAACGGGGAATATGGGCCGAGACCGAACGCCTTAGGGCCTTTAAGGACGAGGAAGAAATCGGCATATACCGGAAAGCGGCGGAAATCACCAATACCATCATAGATCTTCTGGAAAAACATGTCCGTTCGGGAAAAATAAAAACGGAAGCCGACGCGGCTATTTTCATTGAACTTGAAGGAAGAAAACGCGGCTGCGAAGGCACCGGTTTTGAAACGCTTGCCGCAGGCCCAGGGCGCAGCTTCGGCATACATGCCTTTCCGCCGTATACGGGCGCGCCCTTCGGCGGCAAGGGCCTTTCCATTCTGGACTTCGGGCTTAAATTCGCGGGATACACAACCGACGTAACCCTTACCTTTGCCAACTCCCCGGCGGCCGCGCAGGAGCGGCTCCTTGCCCTTACCGAACGGGCGTACAGGCTGGGGCTCTCCATGACCGAAAACGGCAGGCCCGCAAAGGAAATAGCGGCGGCGGTCGACACGCTCTTCGGCAAATCAAAAAAAACGATGCCCCACGGGCTGGGCCACGGCATAGGCCTTGAGGAACATGAAAATCCGCAGGTCAGAAACAGGGACGATAACGAATGGATACTGGAGCCGGGCATGATTTTTACGCTGGAACCGGGACTCTACGATCCGGTGCACGGGGGCTGCCGTCTTGAAAACGATATTCTCCTTACCGAATCGGGGCCGGAAATTCTGACAAAGGCGCACATCATCCGCCTGTAGGAACCTGTGGAAACCCGGCCGGGGCTTCCGGAAGTTCGCAGTCTTGAAAGACCCAGGTCCTATAAGGTATGCTGGTACAATGAAAGTCTGGGTGAAATTACTGACGGGCGCGTTTCTGGGGATTATCGCCGGTTGTTTTCTTCCGAATAATCAGGGCGTCACGGACGCTTTCCTCTGGCTTGAAGGCCTCGCCATAGGAATAGGACGCTACGCCGTGTACCCCATTCTGGTTTTTTCCCTTACCATAGCCATTTACGAACTGCGTCAGGACGGACGGTTCTGGCCTATAGTGCTTCACAGTTTTCTTGTCATTGCCGGAAGCTCCGCGTTTGTCATCGCGTCCGGGATCATCGTCACCCTGTGTTTTCCCCCCTCCCGCATTCTTATCTTTTTTGAGGAACAGGCCGAAGCGTTTTCCCTGAGTATTGCGGATAACATTACCGATCTTTTTCCGTCCAACATGTTCAGCGTTCTTTCAGGCGGCGGGGCGTACCTTTTTCCCGTCTGCGTGTTCGCCTTTTTTCTGGGCATAGGGCTTTCCTACGACCGTAACTACACGAAGCCTGTCATAGGCATCATCGATTCGCTGTCGCGCATCTTCTACCACCTCGCGTCCTTTTTTTCCGAGATTCTGGGTTTCGTGATGATAGTCCTGGCCGCCTACTGGTCTTTCCGCTTCAGCTCCGCCCTTGCCGCGAAGATGTTCCGCGATCTTATCATCCTCCTTGGCGTGTTCAGCCTGATACTGGGGTTCGGCATTCTGCCCCTGTTCCTTTATCTTCTAAAACCGAAAGTTAACCCCTGGGCGGTGCTGTACGGTTCCCTTGGCCCGGCGGTGGCGGCTTTCTTTTCCGGCGACATCAACTTTACCTTTCCGGTGCTGCAGCGGCATTTAAAGGAAAACCTGGGAATACGCCGCAGATCCAGCGCCGTTACGCTTACCCTCTTTACCACCTTTGGCCGGGCCGGCAGCGCCATGGTTGCCGCCTCGGCTTTTATCGTGATAACGAAATCCTACTCCAGCCTGGATATAGCCCTGGCCGATATTCTGCTCATATTCTTCCGCGCCTTTGTCATTTCCTTTTTTCTGGCGCGCCACCCCGGAGAGGGAGCCTACATTGCGCTGGCGGTCCTCTGTATGGGGTACGGCAGCGTTCTTGAGACCGGTTATCTTTTTCTTAAATCCCTGGCGTTTTACCTTACCGCGGTCGGCGCCTTTCTGGACGTGATGATCTGTTCCCTCGGCTCCTATGCCGTGGCGCGGCTCAACGTGTTCCAGGAAGATAAAAATATACGGCATTTTATTTAAGGAGGCATAGTGTGAAGTCACTAACGGATTGCTACAGGCTTGCAAACGGCGTGGAGATTCCCTGCGTGGGTTTCGGAACCTGGCAGACCCCCGACGGAAAGATCGCCGTCGAATCGGTAAAAGCCGCCCTCGCGGCCGGCTACCGTCACGTTGATACCGCGGCCATATACGGCAACGAGGAAAGCGTCGGCGCGGCCCTCCGGGAAAGCGGCGTTCCCCGGAAGGAGATCTTCATTACTACCAAGTTATGGAACGACGAACACGGGTATGAAAAGACCCTCAGGGCCTTCGATGCAAGCATGAAAAAACTTGGCCTTGACTATCTTGATCTCTACCTTATCCACTGGCCGAATCCTGTCAGGTTCAGAAAGGACTGGAAGGGGGCGAACGCCGGAACATGGAAGGCGTTTGAGGAACTGTACAAGGCGGGGAAAATCCGCGCCATAGGGGTAAGCAATTTCCGCGGCCACCACATAGACGCGATTCTTGAAGCCGCGTCTGTTGCCCCCATGGTTAACCAGATCCGCCTGTGCCCCGGCGATACCCAGGATGAAACCGCCGCCTATTGCCGCAAAAAAAACATACTGCTTGAAGCCTACAGCCCCCTGGGCGTCGGCAAAATTTTTGAGTCGGCCGAGATTAAAAAGTACGCGGAAAAATACAAAAGAACCATCGCGCAGGTCTGCATACGCTGGAGCCTGGAGCGGGAGTATCTGCCGCTGCCAAAATCGATAACGCCCGAACGTATCAGGGAAAACGCCAGGGTCTTTGATTTTGAAATTTCCGAAGCGGACGTAAAAGCCATTGCCGCGCTCAAGGGCGTAGCGGGGACATCACAGGACCCCGACGCCGCGGATTTTTAGGAAGCCGGGACGTTTTTACGGCATGGAATTTACCGAAGAGTTTATCGGCGGCCTGGCTGTTGACCTGTCCGCCCTTTTAAAAAAGATTTCGCTGGAACTGGGGACAAGTCAGGGACAGGCCGCGGCTGTCGTGGATCTTCTTGCCGAGGGATGCACCGTTCCCTTCATTGCCCGCTACCGCAAGGAGAAAACAGGCGGGCTTGACGAGGTGCAAATCCGCGATATAGAGCACCGTTACGGCGCCGGGAAGAACCTTGAAGAACGGCGGATCGAAATTATCCAGGCCATTTTCGGACAGGGCAAACTCTCAGGAAGCCTTTATGAAAACATCATGAAGGCCGCCGCCCCCGCGGAACTTGAAGACATGTACGGCCCCTATAAAAAGAAAAGGAAGACGCGCGCCATGCTGGCCGCGGAGATGGGGCTTGGCCCGCTGGCCGAAGCGATGAAAAAACTTGAAGAAGAACCCTTAAAAAAGCTGGCCGCCGGTTTCATAAAGACGGACGCGGCGGATACCGAAGGCGCCGCGCGGGGGCCGCAGTCCGTTGACGAAGCCCTGCAAGGCGCAATGGACATAATTGCCGAGGAAGTTTCCCTGGATTCGGGCAACCGTTCTTCCGTCAAGGCATTCTACCTTAAAGACGGCCGCGTCGTTGTAAAGGGAAAGGGAGACGAAGAAACAAAAAACGCTTCCACCTATAAGATGTACTGGGATTACACAGAGGCGCTTTCCCGCATAAAGCCCCACCGCATACTTGCCGTGAACCGGGGAGAACGCGAAGGCGCGCTTGAAACAACCATTGACGTGGACGAAAACACCGCCGTGCACATGCTGCAGGGGCGTTATGAGCTTCACAACGATTACCACAGGACGGCGGTTGAAGACGGGCTTAAAAGGCTTCTTTCCCCCGCCGTAATCCGCGAAATACGGGGGGATCAAAGCGACGCCGCCGATGATCACGGCATTTCGGTATTCAGCCGCAACATCAAAAACCTCCTCATGCAGCAACCCATAAAGGGGCGCCGCGTACTGGGCATAGATCCGGGAATCAGGACAGGATCCAAATGCGCCTTTCTTGACGATACGGGCAAGTACCTTGGGAATATTGTCATCTACAATAACCGTGTCGAAGAGGCCAGGCGCCTCGTCCTTGAAGGCATAAAGAAATACGATGTCCAGCTTATCGCCGTTGGAAACGGTACGGGAGGCCGGGAAGTAGAAGAGATCATCACGGGCCTCATAAAGGAGCACAATCTTGAAGTCTTCTATACCGTTGTCGACGAGGACGGCGCGTCGGTCTATTCGGCAAGCGATATTGCGCGCGAAGAATTTCCCGGCCTGGATCTTACAATACGCGGCGCCATCTCCATAGGCCGCCGCCTTCAGGACCCGCTTGCCGAACTTGTAAAAATAGATCCCAGATCCATAGGCGTCGGCCTTTATCAGCATGATGTAAACCAGCGGAAACTTTCCGAAACCCTGGACGAAGTTGTTTCGTCCGTGGTAAACAGCGTCGGCGTTAATCTTAACACCGCAAGCGTTTCCCTTCTTAAATACGTATCGGGAATTTCCGCCTCTCTCGCACGGAAGATTGTCGGATACCGCGACGAAAAGGGCCGCATCACAAACCGGGGCGAAATGACCGCCATTCCCGGCATGGGGCCCAAAAGTTACGAACAGTGCGCCGGTTTTCTTAAAATTCCCGAAAGTCCCGAGCCGCTGGACAACACATGGGTTCATCCTGAAAATTATCCTGTGGCCCGCGAAATACAGCGGGAAATGGCGGCGGGCGGCTCCGTTACCGGCTCTGCGGCCCTGTGGAAGGAAAAATACTCCGCCGGGGACGCCACCATCAGGGACATTATCGAGGAGCTGAAAAAACCCGGCCGCGATCCCCGCGATGCGTACCCCAAGCCCGTCATGCAGAAGGGCCTTGTATCATTTGAAGATCTCGCCGAGGGAATGATGGTCACAGGCAAGATTAAGAATGTGGTTGACTTCGGGGCCTTCGTCGATCTTGGCATCAAGGAAACCGCGCTGGTTCATGTTTCCGAAATGAGCGATCATTTTGTAAAGGACCCTCTGGCGGAAGTAAAAGCGGGCGACGTGTGCGAGTTCCGCATCATCAGCCTTGACAGGGAAAGACGGCGCATAGGCCTTTCGCGGAAAAAGAACGCCGCGCCGGGCGGAAACCCAAACGGCGGAAAAGCCGCTGGCAGCGGAAACGCCTCCGGCGGAAACCCGGACGGAATGAACGCGGGTTCATTCCGTCCGGGCAGAAGGCCGCGCGGGGAAAACCGCCGGGAAGAAAGCTCCCAAAGCGGCGACATGTACAACCCTTTCGCGGAGGCGTTCAAAAAGATGTCCCAAAAGGGATGAGCCTCAGCGCGGCAAGGGCTTCACGGCATTTTTCCGGCGTTAAAAGGCGGCGCTTGTTTTAAGGGACTGTTCTCTCTTGAAACGCTCCATCGCAAGATCGATGAGTCTGGTTATCAGCTCCGTGTAAGAAACGCCGCTTGCCTCCCAGAGCTTGGGATACATGCTGACGCGGGTAAAGCCCGGCATTGTGTTGATTTCGTTGACAAAAAGACGGGGCCTCTTGACCGGGGAAGAACCGCCGCCTTCATCTTCGCACAGAAAAAGATCGACGCGTGAAAGCCCTTCGCAGCAGAGAACCTTGAAGGTTTTAAGGGCAAGGGCCTTTACCTCTTGTACCGTTTCTTCGGGAAGCCGGGCGGGAATTTCAAGAACGGCCCCCTTTTCGTCCAGATATTTGGCCTCGTAGGAATAAAAATCGCGGGCGGGTTTTACTTCGCCGGGGAGGGATGCAAGCGGCTCCCTGTTTCCCAATACGGCGCATTCAAGTTCCCTTCCCCGGATAAATTCCTCCATCACAATTTTTGTATCGTACCTGAAGGCTTCCTCAAGAGCGGCCCGGTATTCTTCCCCGTTACGGACCTTCGAAATGCCGACCGAAGATCCCATGTTGGCCGGCTTGATAAAAACGGGGCAGCCCAAAGACGCGGCGGTTTCTTCAAACGAGGGTATCTTTTCATGTGAAGAAAGCGCGATAAATTTTCCTATGGGGATTCCCGCGTCCCGGAGCAGGCGCTTCATGACATCCTTGTCCATGCCGGCGGCGGAAGAGAGAACCGAAGGCCCCACAAAGGGAATGCCCGCCGTCTTCAACAGCCCCTGGACCGTTCCGTCTTCGCCGTAAGGGCCGTGCAGCACGGGAAAAACCACGTCAACGGCCGCGGGGGTTCCCGCTTCCGAAACAATCCCCGCGTAATGGAGCAGCGCCGCGGGACTCCCCGAAGGGAGCAGGCTGATACGCGCGGGATCGTCCGCGTCAAGAAGAAAATTGCCGGAATCAAGCAAAAGCCAGCGGCCGTTCTTGTCGATGCCGACAAGAACGGGTTCAAAGCGGTCCCTGTCAAGCGCGTCTATTATATTTTTGGCGGACTGAAGGGACACTTCATGTTCCGCGGATCTGCCGCCGGCAATAATGCCTACCCGTAATTTTTTTTTCACGCTGTTCAACCCCAAAACCTGTGGATGTTATGCACACCCATCTTACCCCAAAGCCGGAGAGGGAACAAGCGCACACTGTCCCCCTCCACAAGTCCTCCGGTTCATGCTACCATTCCTTCATGGCAGGAATGTCCCCATGATCACCCTGGAACGGATACGGCTGGTTAACTGGCACAATTTCGCGGATACGGTGATCGACATTGGGAACCGCTGCCTCCTGGCGGGGGATAACGGCTCCGGCAAGTCCACCATTATCGACGCTATCCAGTACGCCATGGCGGCGGACCTTCGCAAGGCCCGGTTTAACGCCGCTGCCGGGGACCGCAAGGGGGGCCGGGACCTGGCCGGTTATGTGCGCTGCAAGCTGGGGGCCGACGATACCGAGTACCACCGGGGAGACACGGTGGCCCATGTAATGCTGGAATTTTCATGGAACGCTGGCGGCGGCCCGGACGCGGACAGTATCTTTGTGGCCGCGGTGTGTGTGGAAGCCTATACCGACGGGAAAATAACCGAACATTTCTGGATTGGCGATAATATAACGGTTGCGGCGGTTCCGGTGCGGGCGGCGGACGGGGAACCGGGGAACCTGGGGGTTCCCTTGGTGTACCGCCGGTTCCGGGACAGCATGGGAGAGGATCGTATTGTCTTTTACGATTCCAAGCGGCTTTATCTCCGGGACTTTACCGTCAGGCTGGGGGTGTTCCGGCGTTACGCGGAATACAACCCGTACCTCGAAGCCTTTACCCGGTCGGTAAGTTTTACCCCGCTGGTATCGGTGGATCGTTTTGTCTGCGATTATATTCTGGAAGACCGGCCGGTAGAAATTACCGCCATGAAGGATAACCTGGAAAGTTACAAGGAAGCGGACCGCCAGGCACGGGGCGCGGTCTTGCGGATTGAGGCCCTTAAAAAAATAAACAGCCGGGCCGCGGAATGGCGGAACTACCAGGGGCTCATCCTCAAACAGGAATACCTCAAGCTGTGTATTGAACGGGACCTCGAGAAGCAGAAACGGTCGGATACGCTTTGCCGTCTTGGGGAAGCGGAAGAGAAGATCCGTTTTCTGGAGAAGGAAATTACCGGCCTTGACCGGCAGCGTTTTGAGTGGGAACAGGAACAGCGGGAAACCGAAATGAGCCTTGCGGCCAACGAGACCCGCATCCTCTATCTGCGGATTGAGGAACGGATAGACCGGCTTCAAAAAAACCTGGAGGAAGCCGAACCCCGGCGGGACCGGTTCCTGCTCCTCAAGTCCCAGTGCGAAAGTCTCCTGGGCCGCCCTCTGGGGGAAGACCCCGCCGCGGACATGCGGGTTGTGGAGGACGAAGAAGCCAGGAGCCGGGCAGAAAAGGACGAGGCGCGGCGGCTCGAAACCGAAACGGCCCTGGCGCTGCGGGAAGCCCTCTCCGAACTGGCGGACCTTGAAAAGGGTTTGCCCCGCTACCCCGAGGCCCCCGAGACCCTCCGGGGCGCCCTGGAAAAAGCGGGGATAGACGCGTGGTTCCTCGCGGACACGGCGGAGATCGACGATCCCGCCTGGGCCGACGCGGTGGAAGGCTGGCTCAACACCCGGCGTTTTGCCCTCCTCGTGGACCCCGCGGAGTTTCAGCGGGCCCTGGAAATTTACGACCGCCTTCCCCGGAGCGTCGGCGGGGCCCTGCTTCCCAATCTGGAAAAAATGCGGGACGCGGTAAAACGGAAAGGAAGCCTCGCGGAACTGGTCAGCGCCGCTTCCCCCTACGCCCGGATTTACCTTGATTATGTGCTGGGCGAAGTGATGCGCGCCGACATACCGAGTCTCAAAAAACACGCGTTTGCCGTTACCAAAGAGTGCATGAGTTACGGCAATCACACTGCGTCCCGTATCCGGGAAGACGTGTACCGCCGCCACTATCTGGGACAGGCGGCCAGAAAAGAACGGCGGGAGTTTCTTCGTACCGAATCGGAACGGCTCAAAAAAGAACGGGACGCCGCGGAGATACGGGGAAAAGAGGCGGAAATACGGGAGGATCTTTTTCACCGTGCGGCCCGGACCATTACGGAATTGCAATTTCTTTTACCCGCGGTGGAAACCTGCGAAAAACTTTCCGCCGGTCTGGACCGGGCCCGGACGGAACTGGCCGCCGTGGACACGGCAAGTTTCCGGGAGCTTCAGGAAAAACGGGACGCCCTGGCGGCGCGGATCAGAAACGCCGAAACGGATATCAACCGCCTCCACGGGAATCTGGGCGGGGTGAACCAGAGCGCCGCTTCCTTCCGCGAAGAACTCGCGGCGTTAGACGCCTCACTGGAAGGAAAGGCCGCCTTTATCCGTTCCTTTGGCGAGGCCCACCCCCTTGAGATCGGTGAGTGCGAAAACTACGCGGAAAAGCAGATCGAAAAAAACAGCCTCCGGGATTTGGCCAATTCCTACGAATCTACCCTCAAGGGTTTCAGGAGCCGCCTTGAAAATCTGAAACGGGAGTATCAGAATCTCGCTCAAAATTACGACCGGGAATTCAACGCCCTCCTTTCCCTGGACCCTTCGGAGCATGACGAAGCGGAACGGATTTTGAAGCGCCTTGAAATTTCGGAGCTGCCTGAATACCGGGAAAAGATAGCCAGGGCCAGGCGGGACGCGGAAAGGGAATTCAAGGAACATTTTATTTCCCGCCTCAATGAACTTATTGAGGAGGCCAGGGAAAGTTTTAACGAGATCAACGACATACTCAAAACCTTAAACTTTGGCCGGGATCAATACCGCTTTACTTTGGAGGAACGGAGTGACCGGAAGGGCCAGATTGAAATTATACGGAAAGCCGCGGCGATTCCCGCCCAGGAAGAAACCCTCTTTTCCCAGATCACCGACCCCGCGGAATACAAGGCCGCCCAGGATCTTTTTGAACGTATCCTCAACGCAAATCTTGATTCCCCGGAACTGCGGAGCATCTGCGATTACAGGACCTACTTCCGTTACGATATTAAAATCAAGGAAACCGATGTGATTAACGCCGCTTCGGGAAACCCTATGGAGCTTTCCCTGTCCAAGGTACTCCGGGAAAAATCGGGCGGCGAAACCCAGACCCCCTACTATGTGGCTATTGCCGCGAGTTTTTACCGTTTCTACAAACCCCAGATCGAAACGACCATACGGCTTGTGATGTTCGACGAAGCCTTTAACCGGATGGACGACGAACGCATCGGCAAGATTCTGAAATTTTACCGGGATCTGAACATCCAGCTCATCAGTTCCGTACCCACCGAAAAGATTGAGGCCATTGCCCCCCACATGGACAGGATCAACCTGGTGATCCGCCACGGCTTCTCCGCCAAAGTCCGTGATTTTCACAGCGACGAAGCCGCCGCCGGAGAGGTTAACGCTGACGGCGTTACATCTGCCGGCAAGGCCGGGGCCGTAAAGGCTGAATCATGAAACCGGACCGCCCTGGAGGACATTCCCCCCTGACGGTTTGGGAGAAGCGTATCATCGGCGCGTTTATCGAACGCTACCCCGCTTCCGCCGCCGCCTCTCTTGACGGCGGCGCTTCCGGCGCGGCGGCTTCCGCTGCCCCTCCGGCCGGACCCGGCGGAGTTCCGGCGGAGGCGGCCCCTCCTCTCAAAACGCCCCGGCCGCAGAGGCTCCGCCCGGACAGGATCTTTCCCGGCCTTGACCGCTCCTCCCCGGATGAAAGGGAATCCTTTCTGGAAGCCGCCGAAGCCCTGGAAGGGCGGGGCCTCCTTTCCCTCATCTGGGCCCGCCACCGGAAGGGAGAAACCCTTTCCGCGCTGGTATGCCGGAACCCGGAACTGCTCCACGAACTTGCCGGAAAACCTTCCCCAAAAATCACCGCCGAAAAAGTCCGGCAAACGGCCCGGCTTTTTGCCGTTACCGCCGAAGTTTATCATAAGGATACAGGCGGCGCCGTTGACAAGGCCGGGGCCCCGGAAGCCGCCCTCTTTTCATTTATCGCGGAACATTTTACGCCTCAGGACGCGGCCGGGGGCATCGACGTTATAACGCTGACGGAACTGGTTCGTCTTACCAACTTTCTTTTTGACCGGGATACAACGGAAGGGATTCAGAGGGAAGGCTTCCCGCCGAAAAATTCCCGGCCGGAAAACCTTCCGCCGGGAAAGGCACGGGGCATCACTACCCGGGCCCTGTCGGCGGCCCTCTACGGCGATTCCAAGCGGCTGGAAACCCTGCTAAGCCTGTTTGACCCCCTCTTTTCCCGGGCCCGGCGGCGGGGAATCGCCATCCCGGATTTTTCCTTTCTGGATCGCTCTTACCCCGAAACCTTTATCGCCGGAAAAATTGTCTTTGAATGGAAGGAAGATATTCCCGCCGGGGGAACGCCCCTGGTCAACGCCGCGGGAGGCATAGTGGGCCTTCCCCTGGAAACAATTCTGAAACTGCGGCGTTTACGGCCTTTAGCCGGGGAAGGGCGCGGCTTAATGCGTGTTTTAATGATCGAAAACAAGGAAACCTTTTTCGCCCTCTCCCAATCCCTGCCGTCTTACGCCTGCTTCCTCTATGCCGGGGGCCATCCCAACCGGGCGGTCCGGGCACTGGCGCTGCTGCTGGCCGAATCGGGCTTTGCGTTTTCCCATGCCGGCGACCTGGACCCCGACGGCATCCTCATCCTCCAGGAACTGGCGGAAATCACGGGAAAAGAAGTAAGTCCCCTCCTGATGGACGCCGCCACGTTTGACCGCTATCTTGAATGCGGCAGAACGCTCGAACCTTCAATGCTCAAACGGACCGCTCTTATCGGTGAAAAGACCCGTTCCATTCCCGGCATGGCGGAACTTATCCGGCGTATAGAAGAAACCGGAATGGGGGTGGAGCAGGAGATTATTGATTACAGGGAAGCCGTGTCGTACCGGCAATGAACGGCATGGTAAGGCATGCAGGACAAAAACATAAACAGGTCTGTTATGTGCAGTTGCGCTTTTCCGGTATTTTTATATCCAATTCTCTATTCTTAAATCATTTATCCGTTCAAATTCTTTTACATTGTTCGTTACAAGTATTAAACCCAGCGATTTGGCATGCGCCCCTATTAACATATCATACGGACCTATTAAACATTTTCTATCTCTTAAATCCTTTTTTATCTTCCCAAATTCTTTTGACGCATTTTCATCAAATGGTTTTACATCAATAATTGTTAAAAATTGCATTAATGCCATTTTGTTCTTTTCTTTATATTGACTGTTTTCATTCCCATATTCAAGTTCCGCCAATGTTATTGTTGAAATTGCCAAACCGTCTTTCCTTTTATTCTGCAATTCTTTTAGTACATGTTCCGTTTTCTTTTTGATAATGTATATACACATATTTGTATCGAGCATATACATTATATTTCCTCCCTTTCCTGATTTTTCCCCTGATCCCTCTCTTCTGAAAAATAATCGGCCGAAAAATTATTCAGCCCGTGCAAGAATGTCTCCCATTCTTTGTCCATTGGGAATATAATTACCGCGTCCCCTATTTTTTGAATATATACATCCTCCCCCTTAAACTGGTATTCTTTTGGAAGCCGTACCGCCTGACTTCTCCCGTTAATAAACAAACGTGCTGTCTGCATATAGTTACCCCTCAATTCAATATATACCATGATATATACTGTGTCAAGTATTTTTTACACTTTTTGCGCAATTGCACATAACGTTCCAGCTGTTTGCGAAAAGGGGTTCCTGGGAGGCGCGGGATCAATGTTCTTTTTCAATTATCCACTTAAGGGAAAATAGTGCGAGGTCTGCTGCGGCGGCATGTATGCCGAAGCAACAGGCCCCGCCGGTTATTGGGCAAAGAGCGCTGCATGGCGCCAGACACTCCTGCGTTATACGGCGTCCTCTTACGGCGCGGGTATCGCAATCAGCGTGTCATCTGTGTCGCCGATGTCCCCGCCGCCTGTCTGGCCCACGCCGCCTTTGGTGTATGTGCCGCCTGTGCCCCACTTCGCCTCCACGGCGTTTTGACTCACTTCCAGCGCCACATTATTACTCGCGATGTTTGCAAGGCTGCCGGTCTTGCCGTAAATCGTGCCGCCCTTCATGGTGAACGTGCCTCCTATATACACACTCACGCCGCCGCCGCTACTCCCTGCGCTATTACCGGAAATCGCGCCGCCCTCCATGGTGAATGTTGCTGTTGCGTCTCCTCCTCTCACATCTACACCACCACCACCATGGGTGCCGGTATTACCCGAAATTGTACCGCCTTGCATGGTGAACGCGCTGCCGTCATGGACTTCCGCGCCGCCGCCGCCAGATGCGCTATTGCCAGAAATCACCCCGCTTTTCATAATGAAAGTAGCGGCACCACCAGTTAGCGACACACCACCGCCGCCGTGGTAGCCATCAGTGCTATTGTTCGTAATCGCGCCGCCTTCCATGATGAACGTGCCGCCTTCCCCCACGGCCCCGCCATAGACTTTCACACCGCCGCCGCTGCTGCCAAGGGCGCTATTGCCCGTAATCGCGCCGCCCTTCATGATGAACGTGCCGCCGTTTTCAACAGGATCAACGCTCGGAAAGTCGACTTTCACACCGCCGGCAGTCCTTGCGCTATTGCCCGTAATCTTGCCGCCTTCCATGGTGAACAAGCAGTCTCTCCCGACGCACACACCGCCGCCGTCATTCCCTGCGCTGTTGCCGGAAATCGTGCCGCCCTTCATGGTGAACGTGCTACCGCCACTCAAATGCACGCCGCCGCCGGTACCGCCTTCACCTTGTACGGTATTCCCGGAAATCGCGCCGCCCTGCATGGTGAACATGCCGCCATTACTCACTCTCACGCCGCCGCCCGTGTCCCCCTCGTTGCGGTGGATGTTACCCGTAATCGCGCCGCTTTTCATGACAATCTCGCCGCCGTTATTCACCCCTACCAATGACACGTTGTTATCCGCCACCCCGGCCAGCGTAACGCCGTCAAGGGTGAGTGTCCTGTTATCGTTGATATCGAGGAGGCGCCCCTTGCCCTTCAGTTGGATGGTCCCGCTTCCGTTAATGGCGCCCCAGCTTGCCGCAGTCCTCATGCGGACCTTCTCTGTCCCTGCTTTCACCATGCCGTTCACGGTCAATACCGCGTCGAGCAGCGCGAGTTCACCGTCTCCCGTCAGGTCAAGCGTAACGCCCGCGGGCACGATGAATTGGCTTTCCAGCGATAATTTCCCGCTGAGCGTTACCGTGGCGCCGTTTACCGTTGCGCTCCCCGCGCTGATTGCGTTGATGTCCGCCGCCAGTTGCTGCGCCAGTTGCTCTGCCAATGGGTTGCCGAAACCAACGAAACCACCATAACCGCTGTCAACCGGGGCCGGGCACCCCGCCAGCGCCAAAGTCAACGCTATTCCCGTGATGAGCGTTCTTCCAAAAAACAAAAGACTCTTGTTTTTCATGTTAAAAAACTCCTTTTACGGTCTTGCCGCCGTCAACATTTTCCTTACGGAATAAGCGCCTGAACCATCGGCCCCCAAGGGCCTTTCTTCCCCTCATTCTCAATTTGTACGGCAAAATACGCCGTTTTACCGGAATCGCCAAAACCGAATTCGATTACGTCTTTTTTCCGTTTGGTATAAAAAGACTTGCGGAGATCGTCGGGGTTCGAGGGGGGCGTTTCACCCTGCGCAACCACGCTGTACCATATCCTGAAGCCCTTGTTCGCCGGGTCTGCGGCGCTTCCGGTAACATAGATAATTCTTACGCCGAGTTCATGCCGCCCCACAAGGTAGGTTTCTATTGTTACCTGAGCCGTGGGGGCTCCGCTTTGGGTCGGTGTGGTATCGCGGGGTTTGAGACCCAAACTGATATAGTCTGAATCAAGCAATGGCGGGCTCAGGAAATACCGCCGCTTCATGTCCCTCATGGCGGTGATCAATGTGTCAAACGCCTCTTTGCATTGCGCTGTAGCCACGGGCGTTCTCGTGGTCTCGTTTTGGGCGGCCGCGAGGGCGTTGGCGGCGGCCTGTATGAGGCTGTCGAAATTCTGCATAACGCTTGGAGGAATGCCCCACGCGCTTCCGCCGGTTCCGGCAACGCTTTGCCAGTTGCGGGCCATTTCCAAAATGCTTTCCCGGTTTGCCGGGAGCCAGTCTGATCGCTGACTCATGGTTTATGTCTCCTTTTAAGATAAAAATGAGGCGTTTTTGTCCCAAAACGCCGTATTGTCTGCGGATTTTGGCTTGAAATCTGCAGATTTCAGGTTGAAGTCTAAAAGCGGCGGGTTACAGTCTTTAGACGCCGGCTTGAAGTCTAAAGATTTTGAGGCGAAGTCTAAAGACTTATGTCTACCGTCTAAAGACCTTGGGGTGAAGTCTAAAGACGTTGAAGCAAGGTCTAAAGATTCCGGAGTAAGGTCTAAAAACTTTGGAGTGTTTTTTGGTACGAAATTGATGAAAAGAAGAGAATTTAAGTTACCGGGTACTTGACAAAGCCAAAACTGCCCCCATAATTGCCTGTGGCCGGAAGTCCGCCTGTATGCTTACCGTTGTCAGAAGCATGGAAATAGTATAGCCGGTACGGAAAATTTGAACAAGCGGAATGTCAAGCTTCGTTCCAACAGTAATTTCCGCTTTTAACCAATCCTGGAGACAAAACGGCAATTCCGAATTTAACCACAGACCTTCACGGACGGAACGGACAATACCGGTATTAACCACAACAAACCTCCGGTTCGCCCTCACAGACAAACGCGGACTTTTACTTTCAAATTTATATATGTTGTCCGTGTTGGTCCGTGTCGTCTGTGGTTTGTTTTGAATTCGGAATTACTACAGACCCCCGCTCTTCCCTTGACAAATCCCCGGCCTTCTCCTAGCGTAGTGGTTATGCCCGGCGGTTCCGGCGTGTTTGCCACCCTGCCTGATAATTTCTTTTCTCCACTGGCGCGAATTAACCGGGAACATTACGCGGCGCTCCTGGCGCTGTATTACCGGCTCTTTCAGGAGAACACCAGAGGGCTGGAGCGGGAACAGGTGATCCGTTCCTTTACGGAGTACCTTGGCCGGCACCGGAATGTTCTGGCCGATGAGGGCGATGATAATGCCCAGGCGGAGGAACCGGAAGACGGCGGGGCCGGGGACGAAGCCGGCGGAAAGACGCCGGAGCTTGACTTTGGAACTTCACCGGAAGATCCCGCCAAACCGGAACAAAACGCGGACGGCGGGCCGCGGGGATCAGGCGACCGGGCCCTGGCGAATATTTTCCTCAGGCGGCTTATCAACACGGGCTGGCTTTCCGAAGAGACCCTGGGCGACTACAGCCGTGTCATCAACATTACCCCCTGGGGGCGGCCTTTTTTTGAGGCCCTGGCCCGGGTAGAAGAAGGACTCAAGACCGAATACGAAAGCCATGTGGTGGCCGTCTATTCCCTCCTCTGCGGGGACGCGGTGACGGAGAACGGGCATTACACGGTGCTGAACGCCCACGAAACAACCCAGACCCTGATCGATTCCCTCAAGGTACTTTCCCAGAGCATCAAGGGCCATTACGACCGGCTCACCACAGGCGCGGCGCCGCCTGACATAAGCGGCATCCTTCACCTTCACTACGATCTCTACGCGGCGGATATTCTTGACGGCGCGTACAAGCGGCTTAAAACTTCGGAGAACCTTTCCCGCTACCGGCCCAAAATTATCAAAAAGGCGGGGGAGCTTTTGGCTGATGAAGCCTGGCTGGGCGAAAGCGCCCGGAAACTTTCCCCCAACAATTCCCTCTCCCAGGCGGATAACCGGCGGCGGCTTGAAATCATGCTGGAAGACATCCGCGATACCCTCCGGGCGGTTGACCCCCTGCTGGAAGACATAGACCGCAGAAACATGCTCTACGCCCGTTCCAGCGTGGAGCGGGTCAAGGCGCTATTGGAACCGGATTCCACCCTGGCGGGAAAACTTGGCGTCCTGGCCAGGGAAATCTACCGGGAGGGAAAGGCCGGGGAGCATGGCGAACTGCACCACCGCCTGGCCCACAGGCTCCACCGGGTGCGGGCCTTTGCCCCAGAATCCCTGTACCGCCGCTACCAGAAAGAGGCCGCGGACTTTAGCCGGGAAATCTCCCCGGCGGACAGGGAGGCCATGGAACGGGCCGAGGCGGAACTCTTTATCCGGCTCAGGCGGCAGCTGGGAATAAAACGGGTAGGAGACTGGCTTGACGGGCGGGGCGGCAGGGAACGGCTTCTTTTTGCGGAGGACCTGGTAAAAGACGAGCCTTCCTTCATCCGTTTTGTCTATTCGGTACTGTACGCCGACTCCCGGCCGGCTTTCGGTTACGGCATTGAAGATAACGATGATAACGATAACAACACCGGCGGCAATACGGAAAACCTCTCTCCTTCCGTCAGGACAGGCGGTTATGTGGTACCCGACGTTGTTTTACGGAGGAAAGGATGACAGGCGATCTTGAAGGACTCATACTCATCACCGACCTGACCGAAGCTGATTTTGATCTTTTTAAATCCGCGGTTCATACCCTGCTGGCAAAAACCTTTATCATCCGGGGCATAGACAGGGAAGAGCACCTGTACGATTTTACCATCCGGAACAGCAGCCTCTTTGACGCGTGGTTTTCCTGTATGGACGCGGGCCTCATCCGGGACGAGGGGCTGGGGGTCGTCTGCTTCCGGGGCGGCGGCGACACCCGGCTCAGGCTTGGCCGGGAAGAAACCTGCGCCCTCCTTACCGCCCGGCTCCTCTACGAAGAAAAACGGACGGAGCTGCACCTCACCGCCTTTCCCTCTGTTACGGTTTTTGATTTTGTCCAGCGCTACAATGTTTTGGTAGGGGAAGAAATTAAAAAGACCAGGCTTGTCGAAGTGCTGCGCCGCCTGCAAACCCACAAGCTCATCGACACCGGTTCAAGGGATCTTTCCGACGGCGAGGGCGTCATCATCCTCTACCCCAGTCTCGCCATGAGCCTTGACCGGGACAGCGTCGACGAACTTTTAGCGTCACTTTCCCGGACGGAAAAACCGGCGGCCCCTGAAGTTTGAAGCCGCCGTCCCGGCGTTTGTCACAAACGTCCCTCCGCGCCGGCGGCCTGTGCGTCCATGCCCAGCGATTTGAAGATTTCGGCGGATCTTCGGTAAGCGGCCGCCGCGCCGGCGGTGTCGCCGGTCTTTTTGCGGATGTCCCCCAAGGCGCGCCAGTCCGCCGCGAGCCCCTGTGAATTTTCCGCCCGCCTGTCAAAGGTTATGGCCTGTGCAATGGCCTCTTCGGCGGCGGGGTACATGCCCCCGGTAGAACGTATGGAGGCAATAAGATACCAGTCATAGGCGGCCTGTTCAAGGTAACGGTCCTTTTCGTGTATGGAAAGGGCCCTCCGTACCGCCGCCTCGGCTTCGGCGTAATTTCCCAGTTCCCGTTCGGCCAGGGCGGCGACGGTCCAGCCCAGGGCGGTATACTGCCTGTCCTTTATGACGGACATTTCCCCAATGACATCGTCCCTTACCGACTGGGCAACCGAAACATTTCCACGGGAAGGCCGCCGTCCCCTGTTCCGCCTCCCCGTTTCGGCGGCCAGGGAAGCCTCAGCCTCGGCGGCGCCGGCCCCGGAAGCCCCCTCTTCAGAAGCCCCCGCCGCGGCGTCCGCGCCGCGTTCCCCGCCGGGGCCGCGAGGACGGTCTTCGGGAAGAAGGGCCGCGGTTCCGGCCGCGGCGGCCCTGAAGAGCCTTCCGCGGTCTATGTGTATGCGGCACACGGCGGCCAGTTCCGCGCCGCCTTCCTGTTCGGCCTCGGCGAGCGCCGCAAGCCAGATCCTGAAGGCTTCGCGGGCCCTGCCCTGGTAGAAGAGGACGTTCCCCATCGAAAGATTTGTACGTATGCGCAGGGAGGGGCTGTCCGAACTTACGGCGAGCCGGCGCGCCTCGTCAAGCAGTTCCAGCGCGTCCCCGTAATTTCCAAGGTCAATGTTCCTGTTGGCAAGATCCAGCTGCGATTCGGCCATGCTTCTTGTGTTGTTTATTTCAAGCGGCCGTTCGGGCGCGCTTGAACATCCCAGAATAAACAGGAAGGGAACAAAGAAAAAAATGTCTGTGCGCATCCTCATTGCTGTCTCCGTTTTTCCTAAAAGGGAATGTCCCTGGGGCTTGTTCCGCCGGACCGCGTCTCCAGCCTCTCCGGTATGCCGTTTCTAAGCAGGGGATTATTGCTCAGGGCGGTAAGCACATCCTCGGCGCCCTTGAGGACATTCCTGAAATCGGAAATGATAACGGCAAGCTGGGGAAGCTGTGTGGGAAGAAACGCGCTTGTTCTTTCAAGGTTGCGCATGGTCCCGCTTACCGCGTTCAGCGTGGAGACGAGGTTGGTATACACTTCCCCGTCGGATCTGAGCATGAGCGAAACGCTTCCGTCAGGATCGTTCAGTTTTGCGGAAAGCTCGTCCAGGTTGGTGATAATGGGATGTATCTGCTCCAGGACGGACGAAAGGGATTCGCCTATCATTTCCGGCAGTTCAGCCGTCATGGATTCAATGCCGGCCATGGTGCGTTCGGCGTTCCCCACGATACGGCCCATGGAGGTGCTCTCGCTTCCCTCAAGGGCGTCCGTTACCTGGGCCGTCAGGGTCGATATATCCATCAGCGCGGTGTTGGCGCTGTCAAGGGTGGCGCTGAGGCGGCTCAAAATAAGGGAGATGCTGTCGTCGTGAACAGGAACCTGGCCCAGGCCCTGCGCCCGTATCGCCTTTCCCTCCGATGAATTAACCGAGGGGATGATCTCCCCTTCCGCCACCTGGGTGTTTCCAAGGCCGGGGTAAAACAAAAACTGGTTCCCAAGGCCTATGGGGCTTACCATCATCTCGACAAGGGAACCTTCGCGCACCCGGGAAATGTACGTGTCGAAAATATAGAAACGCACTTCCACCCGGTCGTCTTCCGCCAGATCAAAAGACTTTACATGCCCTATGGTAAAGCCCCTGTACTGAACGGGCATGTTTTCGCTGAGGCCGGACGCCGATGAAAAGTACGTCGTAAAATAATAGTCCCTGGAAAACCAGCGCTGGCTTTTTCCCAGCATAAAAATAACAAAAATAAGAACCGCCAGCGCCAGTATAATAAAAACCCCGACCACCTGATCGGCGAAACGGACCGTGAATTTCATGCGTTGATTCCCCTTTCAAGATAGCGCATCAAATCTTCATCTTCTTCAAGCTGTTCTTTCGTCAGCCTGAGAAACAGCTGCCCTCCAAGGATCATGAGAAAGTAATCCGCAAGATCCGCCATGAGCCTGATGCTGTGGCTGACAAAAATAACGGTGGCTCCCGCGTCCTTTTTTTTCCGCACAACAGCGACAAGCCGCTGGGCGGCGCGGTCGTCCAGGGATTCGGTCCATTCGTCAAGGAAGAGCAGCGTAGGACGGCAGAGCATTGCCCTGGCAAAGGCGATGAGCTTTTGCTCCCCCATGGAAAGCAGGGCCGGCCGTATGGAAAGCTCCTTTCTGTAGCCCACCTCGGAGGCGGCCTCTTCGATGCGGCGTTCCCTTTCCGCCTTTGTCATGCCGGGAAAATGAACACGAAGGGGAAGCTCCAGAATCTGGTAGAGGCTCTGATTGGCCCAGAGGGCGGAATCCTGAAACACCACCGCCCCTTCCCTTCTGAATTCAAGGTTCTCCTTCCGGCTCATTGCGGAAATGTTCTTTCCGCGAAAACGCACTACCCCTTCTGTCGGCACCACCAGTCCCGCGGAAAGTTTGAGGACGGTGCTCTTGCCGCATCCGGAAGGCCCCACAAGGGCGGTCGTCTTTCCTTCCTCAAAACAGTGGGAAAAATCCCTTACTATCCGCCTGTTCTGCGCGAAAAACGTCACTTTTTCAAGCTCTACAATCCCGGCCACAATCTTACCCTGTCACTATATAATACATGGTGGAAAGGAGTATATCCACCACTATGCAGAGCCCAAAAGAAGAACCTACCGCCTTGAGCCCCGCAACGGGAATTTCCGTACTGGCCTGGCTGACCGCGAAGCCGTGGATGATCGCCGTTATCGACACGATCATCCCGAAAACGATGCTTTTAATAATGGAAATAAAAATGTCCTGAATGGCAAGGCTCTGCAGCAGATTGCTGAAGTACGCGCCCGCGGGCAGGCTGGAAAAAAGCTGGGCCACGGCAAAGGAACCGGCCAGCCCGAAAATGGAAAAATAAATATTGAGAAGAAACATTGAGATGGTAACGCCCAGAAAACGGGGAACCGCCAGGTACTCTATTGGATCTATGCCGATGGAAATATAGGCTTCAACTTCGTGGGATATTACCATACCGCCAATTTCCGTTGCTATGGCGGTGGCCGAACGGCCGCTGACAATAAAGGCGGTAAGCAGGGGGCCCAGTTCCCGGGTGATGATCAGAATGAGCAGGGGATAGATAAGGTGCCCCTGGGAAATGCGGGAAAGGGTGGGAATGCCTACCACGTTAACCACCGCGCCTATGCCCAAGGCAAGAAGGCTGGAAATACCCAGCGCCTGGACAAAGGTAAAGAGGATCTGCAGGACAAGGGGGCGGCGGGCCGCCTGGCCCCGGAGAAAAAAGGCCCCAATCCCCTTGAGGGTACGGGCAAAAATGCCCAGCGAATAGAAAATATCCTTTATAACGGCCGAACTTTTCTTCACCGGATACAGTATAATCCAAAAGGGCCCTGTATGTCATGAACAAAGGCGGAAGTTGTTCAATAACTGAAGTTATTGAACAACTCTAATTTCAACATCCCGGCATTCCCGAACCGGCTTAACATATACAACAAACGCGTTTTACTGTACACTGGCACTATGGGCATTGCCTTTATCATTCTTTTGATTGCCGCGGATTTCGTCATTCTGGCGGCGTTTTTCTTCCTCATACGCCGGTATTACCGGCGGCTTCCTGAAATACGGGAATCCGAATCCCTGAAAGACAGGCTCATGAGGCAGCAGCTCATGGCCGCCGTTTCCCGGAGTTTTGTCTCTTCGGACGACATAGGCATTCTGATACACAACGCCCTCATGATGCTGGGCATGCAGATGGACGCAAGCAGGACCGTTATCGGCCGGTTTGACAGGGAACAGGGCCTTCTGCGGTATGAATACGAGTGGTACAACACCAGGCACGGAACGTGCCCCATGGCAAAAAAAATTTACCCTTTTGGCCCGGGCGACATGGTGTACGACACCTTCGTTATCCGGGGGGATGTGTACTTTACCTGCGACGACCTTGAAAAGGACAAAAAACTCGCCGGCGTATACCGCCCCCCGGGGATCAGGGCCTTTGTCTACATCCCCATTACCGCCTACGGATCTTTCTGGGGCGTTCTGGCGGCGGGCAGCGGGACTCCCCGGGCATGGAGCGAGAACGACATACAGATCCTCAAACTCATCGCAAACGCCGTTACCGGGCTTATCATCAGATCCGACGCGGAAGAGCAGCTGCGCACAGCGAAGGAACTGGCGGAACAGTCCAACCGGGCCAAGACCAACTTCCTTTCCCGCATGAGCCACGAGATGCGGACCCCCATGAACGCCATCATAGGCATGACGACCATAGCGCGGTCGTCGGACGACAGGGAAAAAATAAAGTACTGCCTTTCCAAGATCAACGACGCGTCGATACACCTGCTGGGAGTAATCAACGACATACTGGACATGTCGAAGATAGAGGCGGGCAAGTTCGAGCTTACCAATTTAGAATTCGACTTTGAAAAGATGCTTAAAAAAGTAACGGGCATGATGGAATTCCGCATCGACGAAAAAAAGCAGAATTTTATCGTCAAGGTTGAACCCGGTGTTCCTTCCAGGATCATTGCCGACGAACAGCGGCTTGCCCAGATCCTCACCAACCTCCTTTCCAACGCAGCCAAATTTACTTCCGAAGGGGGAACCATATCCCTTTCGGTTGAAAGGAAACCAGACACACAGGCAGGAGAGGAAGGACGCGGCAAAGAAGAAGACGCGGCGGAAGGCGGCCGGAAAAGCGGGAAAAAATCCTGCATCCTCGAATTCCACATTGCCGATTCGGGCATCGGCATCGCGAAAGAACAAATGGGAAAACTCTTTACCCTCTTTGAACAGGCGGACGGAACCATCGCCAGAAAATTCGGCGGAACCGGCCTTGGGCTTGCCATCTCAAAAAGCATCGTGGAACTCATGGGGGGCAGGATCAACATTGAATCGGAGCCGGGTAAAGGCTCCGACTTCAGTTTTGAGGTAAGCGTCGGGGAAGGAAAGGCGGGGGAAACCGTAAAGGAAAACTGGGAAAACCTCCGCATTCTCGTGGTTGACGACTCATGGGAAGTTCTTGAATATTTCAAAGAATACGCGGCGGTGATGCACATCAATTGCACCCTTGCGGCGAACGGGGAAGAAGCCCTGCGGATCATGGAGAAGGAAGCTCCCTTTGACATCGCCTTTGTCGACTGGCGCATGCCGGAAATGAACGGCATAGAACTCACCAGAATGATAAAAAAGAAGAACGGCCCGAATACAATCGTGATCATGATCTCCGCCTCCGAATGGGAGGCGATGAAAGAAGAGGCAAAAGAGGCCGGGGTGGACGGTTACATACCGAAACCGCTCTTTCCTTCGGCGCTGACCGACTGTATCAACAACTGCGTCAAAAATTACACGGCGGCGGACAGGAGCGGCAAAAGAAAAGACATCTTTGCCGGAAAACGCATACTCCTTGCCGAAGACGTGGAGATAAACCGGGAGATCGTAAGTTCCCTTCTGGAGGAGTCGGGGGTTTCTATAGACTACGCGGAAAACGGGATCGAGGCGATAGAAAAATTCAAAAAAGACCCCCAGGGCTACGGCGTCATTCTCATGGACATACACATGCCGGAAATGGACGGATATAACGCGACGCGGCGCATCCGGGAGGCGGAGGCCGGACTGTACTCCGGCAAAGAGGCGCACTCCCCGGTGCCGATTGTCGCCATGACCGCCAACGTCTTTAAGGAAGACATAGAGAAGTGCCTTGCGGCCGGAATGAACGCCCACATGGGAAAACCCGTCGACGTGGACGAACTGTACAGCCAGCTCAGAAAATACCTCTTAAACCAGGGCGCCTGATCTTTCCGTTACAGGAGATCTTTAAGCGCTTCCCTCATTATCCCTGTCTGCCGCCTTACTTCCTGGGGCGAAGGGCCGCCGGGAAGGTTCCGGGCGGCGACGGAGGCGGCGGGGCTTAACGCGGCGTAAATATCCTCCCCGAACAGGGGCGAGCGTGCCCTCAATTCGTCAAGGCCGCGCTCGGCTATGCGCTTCTGCCCGGCCGCCAGGCAGTCCCGGACTATGAGCGCCGCGGTCTCGTGGGCCCTGCGGAAGGGCATGCCCCGGCGGACGAGGTATTCCGCCGCGTCGGTGGCCTCAAGGAAACCGCCCGTACAGGCCGCCTCCATGCGGTCCTTTCTAAAGGAGGCGCTCCCCATCATCCCGCTAAAGACGGCAAGGCACGAGCGCAGCGTGTCGAGGCTGCCGAAGAGCGCCTCCTTGTCTTCCTGAAGATCCCTGTCGTAGGCATAGGGAAGTCCTTTAAGAAGGGTAAAGAGCGTTACAAGGGCGCCCGTGGTTCTTCCGGCCTTACCCCGGACAAGTTCGGCAAAATCGGGATTTTTTTTCTGGGGCATAATGGAAGAACCGGTGCTCCAGGACTCCCCGAATTCGATAAAGCCGAATTCCTCACTGGCCCAGATGACAAGATCCTCGCAGAAACGGGAAAGGTGCACCATGGTAATGGCGGCAGCGGAAGCGGTTTCAAGAACAAAATCCCTGTCGGCCACCGCGTCCATGGAATTAAGGACGGGCCGGGCAAAGCCCAGACTGCGGGAGACAGCTTCCCGGTCAAGCGGAAGGCCGGAACCGGCAAGGGCCCCGGAACCCAGGGGGCATTCATCAAGCCGCTCCAGCGCGGAGGCAAAACGGCCGCTGTCGCGGATAAGGCCCGCAGCCCAGGCGCACAGGTGATGGCCCAGCGTCACAGGCTGCGCCCGCTGAAGGTGGGTATAGCCGGGCATAACGCTTTCGGCGTGTTTTTCCGCAATCTCAAGAAGCGTTCCGGCGGCTTCCGCTATACACAGGCGTATTTCGGGGATGGTCCGTTTGAGGTAGAGCCTGAAATCAAGGACAACCTGATCGTTTCTGCTGCGGCCCGCGTGCAGCATGCGGCCTTGGTCCCCGAGCCGTTCGGTAAGGAGCCCCTCAATGAGCGAGTGTATGTCTTCGGCGCTCCCGTCCGGAACGCCCGTCTCAAATTCACGCGCGATGCGTTCAAGCTCAGCGTCCAGCGCGGCGGCCGTCTCCGGGGGGATGATCCCCTGTTTTCCGAGCATTGCCGCGTGGGCCCGGCTTCCCCGTATATCGTCCTGGGCAAGCCGTTTGTCAACGTCAAGGGAAGCCTCAAAGGCAAAGGCCGTGGCGGACGGCTTTTCCGTGAGCCTCCCGGCCCAGAGAACGGGCCGTTCCTTCTTTTCATCCGTCTTTGCGGCAGGATCGTCTTTCACGCCCCCCCCTTTTTAAGACTGCGCCCCGCCCCGCTTTTTTGTCCGGGGCGCGGCGGGGACCTTCACGGCCCTGCCCTTCTTCCCGTGTTCCATCATGGCCCTGACCAGCACGGGCAGCCCGTACAGGCGGATAAAGCCTTTCGCGTCGGCGTGGTTGTACAGTTCGCCGGTGGTAAAACTCGCAATGCTGGCGTTGTACAGCGAATTGGGGGAACTGACCCCCGCCGAGCTGACGGAGCCCTTGTAGAGCTTTACCCTTACCGTACCGGAAACGGTCTTCTGGGTAACATCGACAAAAGCGGAAAGCGCCTCCCGCAGCGGGGTAAACCACAGGCCGCCATAGATCAGCTCGCCCATTTTAAGGGCGGCCTGCTGTTTGAACGCGTATGTCTTTCGGTCAAGACAGATGTGTTCCAGCTCCCCGTGCGCGTAGTAAAGAATGGTTCCCCCGGGCGTTTCGTAGACTCCCCGGCTCTTCATGCCCACCACCCTGTTTTCAACCAGATCGGCAAGCCCTACGCCGTTCGCGCCGCCAATCCTGTTGAGGGTTTTGATGATAGTTACACCGTCGGCCTTCTTTCCGTTCACGGCGACAGGGATTCCCTTTTCAAATTCGATTTCGGCATATTCGGGTTTGTTCGGAGCCCTCTCGGGCGGGACGGTCATCTTGAGCATCTTCCTGTAATCGGGCTCATGCCACGGGTCCTCAAGTTCAAGGCCCTCGTGGGAAATATGCCAGAGGTTGTCGTCCCTGCTGTACGATTCCTTCTTCTTCATGGGAACGGGGATCTTCCTCCGCTGAAGGTAGCGTATCTCCTCTTCCCGGCTCTTGATCTTCCAGATGCGCCACGGGGCGATGATCTCGATGTCGGGGGCAAAGGCCATGATCCCCAAATCAAAACGGACCTGATCATTTCCCTTGCCGGTGGCGCCGTGGGCTATGGCGTCCGCCTTTTCCCTGCGGGCGTATTCCACAAGAACCCTGGCGATAAGGGGCCGCGCGGTGGAAGTGCCCAAAAGATACCTGTCTTCATACACGGCGCCCGCCTTGAGCGCCGGCCATATAAATTCCTCGACATACTCTTTTTTTACATCGGCCACATAACAGGACGACGCCCCGGTTTCAAGCGCCCGCTTTTCAACGGCCTTCCAGTCGGCTTCCTGCCCCACGTCAACACAGACGGCAACGACATCACAGTCGTAGTTTTCCCTGAGCCACGGAATGATCACCGTGGTATCCAGCCCCCCCGAATAGGCAAGGACGATCTTCTTCTTCATGGTTACTCCTGCTTGTTTTTAAGCCGTTCAATTAAATATTCGTACCGTCATTATCCCCGAAGTTCCGCCTTTAGACAAGTAAGACCGTTCCAAAACGTGTATTTACAGACGAAAGACGGGAAGCTATGATTGGAAAAAGAACGCACAGGAGGGGACCATGAGCACCAGACTTGACGCACTGGTTGATATTCTGAAGGACGCGCCCGACGAGGTATTTATACAGCCTCACAATGTTCCCGATCCCGACGCCATTGGGGCAAGCCTTGCGCTGTACTACCTGCTTGACATGAGGGGGATAAAAAAACTTGCCATAGTGTACGATCAGGAAATTGAAAAGGCAAATTCCCTAAAGATGATAGAACTCTTTGACATACCCATCATCCGGGCAAGCGACGCGCTTACGCTGGGGCCCGAAGATCTTTCGGTCCTGGTTGACGTTCAGAAGGGAAACTCAAACATAACCGATCTTGCCACCGATGAAATCGCGGTGATAGATCACCACGAATACCTGGGCAGCAACGGATACCGTTTCGAGGACATACGCCCGGAGGCGGGAAGCTGCAGCGCCATTCTGGCCGATTATTTTTTCGAAAACGGCATCGTGCCGCCCCGCCATGTCGCCACCGCCCTGCTTTACGGGATCTTCATGGATACAAGCGATCTGACGCGGGGCGCTTCGGATCTTGACATCAACATGTTTTACAGGCTCTACAGCCTTTCCGATATGGACATGATCGTGGAACTGCGCGGCAACGAAATTTCCGTGCAGGATCTGGGCCTTTACGCCGAGGCGTTCAGAACTGTCGAGATTTACGACGAGATCGGGTTTCTCGCGCTAACGAGCGCGAACGACTCCCTTCTGGGCGCCGCCGGCGACATTGTCGTCAGCGTTTCCGGGGTAAACATCGCGGTTGCCTACGCGAAACGCGAAAACGGCGTCAAACTTTCCGTGCGGAGCATTGCCGGCGAAATCAGCGCGAACGATCTTGTAAGGTGTGTCGTGGAAGGCGTGGGAAAGGGAGGCGGGCACAGCCACATGGCCGGGGGCTTTATTCCCGGCGAAAACATTTCCGCCTCCCGTTCAATAGATACCTTTATCAAGCACAGGGCGATTGCGTTTTACGAGGCGGCGCGAAAATGACGAACCCGGCCGGGAAGGGGCTCTAGCCGTCAAGGAGCCCTTTCAGCATGTCAAGGCCCTCTTCGATCTCGCCGTCGCTTACCGTGTAGGGAGGAAGCAGACGGAGGGTCTTTGGGCCGGCCGAAAGGAGGAGGAGGCCCGGGCCGTTTTCCCCGGCAAGGGCGATTCCTTTTTCCAGAAGGGGCCATGCGTCAACAGCGATGTCAGCGCCCGTCATGAGCCCCCTGCCCCGGACCTCCGTAACCAGAGGATGTTTCCAGCCCCGTATGACATCCATGATCTTTTCGCCTTTCCTTTCAATTCCGGCAAGGAAAGCAGAATTGTTGACCGTATTCAGCACCACAAGGCCGGCGGCGGCGGCAAGGGGATTTCCTCCGAAGGTGCTGCCGTGATCGCCTGACTCAAACACTTCCCCGGTTTTTTCTCCCGTAAGAACGGCGCCCGCGGGAAGCCCGCCGCACATTCCCTTGGCAAGGGTAACAATATCGGCCTTTACCGGGCTTCCCCCCGCCGTGTACCCTTCGAAGGCAAGAAAGTTTCCGGTACGGCCCATACCGCACTGCACCTCGTCAAACATGAGCAGTATGTCCCGCTCGGCGCACAGCCGCGCCGCCGTCTCGATAAATTCCCCGCTCTGGGGAATGATCCCGCTTTCGCCCTGTACCGCCTCAAGCAAAAGGCCCGCGGTTTTTGTTTTGTCAAGCGCCCTGTCAAGAGCCTCTGTATCGCCGCCCTTGATGTAGGTGAAGCCGCCGGTAAAGGGGCCGAAGTCCTTGTGAAATTTATCCTGGCCCGTCGCAGCCAGCGTGGTAATGGTCCTTCCGTGAAAACTGCCCCGCAGGGTCACGATGGTGTGCCTGCCTTCCCCGTATTTTTTAAGGGAATACTTCCGGGCAATCTTGCAGGCCCCTTCATTCGCCTCGGCCCCGGAATTGGCAAGAAAAACTTTCCGCATACCGCCCTTCGCGCAGGCTTCCACAAGTTTTTCCGCAAAGACGGCGGAGACATCGCTCTGGTAGTAATTACACACGTGATTCAGTTTTGCCGCCTGTTCCGAAATGGCCTTTACCAGCGGCGGGTAATTATGCCCGAGGCAGTTCACCGCAATACCCGAACTGAAGTCAAGGTATTTCCTCCCGGCCGTATCAAAAAGCCAGGAACCCTCGCCCCGCGCGAAGGTTACAGGCAGCCTGTGATACGTATTCATAAAAACATTGTTCATGGTTTTTCCCCTTCTTCTTCGTTTACTATCATCGTGCCAATTCCCTCATCGGTAAAAAGTTCGATTAAAAGCGCATGGGGCAGCCGCCCGTCTATAATGTGGGCCTTGCGCACTCCGCCGTCAAGGGCCGTTCTACAGCAGATGATCTTGGGGATCATCCCCTTGCTGACGACTCCCTCCTGCACAAGGCCGTCCGTTTCGCCGAGGGTCATGGTCTTGATGAGCGAATCAGGATCATGGACGCTGCGCAGTACGCCCCGCACGTCGGTCATAAGGATGAGTTTTTCCGCGCCCATGGCCGCGGCGATTTTCGCGGCGGCGGTATCGGCGTTAACGTTAAGGGCGCGCCCTTCATCGTCTCCTGTACCGTAGGCCACGGAAGAAACAACGGGAATGGCGCCGCTGTCCAGAACGGAAGAGAGCACGGTAACGTTCACCTTCTCAATTTCACCGACAAGGCCCAGATCCCGGCCCTCAATCCGCCGCGCCCTGAGCATGGCGCCGTCTATGCCGCAGAGCCCTATGGCGCTGCCGCCCGCCTGCATGATGAGGGACGTGATGTCCTTGTTCACCTTGCCGCAGAGCACCATCTGGACTGCCTCCATGGTTTCCTCGTCGGTGTAACGGAGACCGTCAACAAAACGGCTTTCCTTCCCGATTTTTTTAAGAAGCGCCTCAATCTCAGGCCCCCCGCCGTGAACCAGAACGGCGCGTATTCCCACACAGGTCATGAGGATCACGTCCTGTATTACCGCGGCCTTGAGATCGGCGTTGATCATGGCGTTGCCGCCGTATTTTACCACGATGGTCTTGCCCCGGAACTGCTGAATGTAGGGAAGGGCATGAATGAGCACTTCCGACCGTTCGGCATTATGTATCATTGTTTTTCACTCCCTGTATTTTCCGCTACGAGCGGTAATCACCATTGATCTTCACATAGTCACAGGTAAGATCGCATCCCCAGACAACGGCGTTTCCGCCGGGATTATTGCTTCCGGCGTTAATCCGTATCTCTATCTCGTCTTCGCTCAGGATCTTCTTTGCGAGATCTTCGGAAAACGGAACGGGCGCGCCGTCGGTAAAAACGGAAATTTCCCCGGCGGCGGAGGCAAAACAGATGGAAGTTTTTTCGGGATCGAAGGGAACGCCCGCATATCCCATGGCGCACAGAATTCGCCCCCAGTTGGCATCCGCGCCGAAACAGGCCGCCTTGACAAGGGACGAGGAGGCCGCCGATTTGGCGAGGGTTTCCGCCGCGTCTTCACTCTCCGCGCCGCCGACCGTGACGGTAACAAGCTTTGTCGCGCCTTCCCCGTCCCTGGCCATGGCGCGGGCCAGAGAGACACAGAGGTTTTCGAGGGCAAGGACAAACGTCTCAAAAAGGGGACCCCCGTCCGCGAGGGGGCTGTTACCCGCCTCGCCGTTTGCCATGATGATCACCGTGTCGTTGGTGGAAGTATCCCCGTCAATGGTGAGGCGGTTGAAACTGCGCCTTACCGCGCGGCGGAGGGCGGCGTCAAGCATGGCGGGGGATATCGCCGCGTCGGTAGTGATAAAGCCGAGCATGGTAGCCATAGAGGGGTGTATCATCCCCGAACCTTTCACCATGGCGCCGATGCGGACAGGGACGCCGTCCAAAACAACCTCTACCGCCCCGCCCTTCTTCCGGGTATCGGTGGTCATGATAGCCTCAAGGGCGGCCTCGTGCCCCGCCTGGTCGGAGCGGAGGCTTGCGGCAAGGGAACTCACGCCGCTTTCTATCGCGGCGACAGGCAAAGGCACCCCAATGACGCCGGTAGAGGCAACGGCGACTTCTTTTTGGGAAATGGCAAATTCATCGGCGGCAAGTTCCGCCATGCGGCGGGCCGCGGCCATTCCGGCCTCCCCGGTACAGGCATTGGCGTTTCCCGAATTGGCGATGATGGCCCTGAGTTTCCCGCCGGAAATATGCTCGCGGCTTACAAGCACAGAGGCGGCCTTTACCCTGTTCGTGGTAAACACCGCGGCCGCCGCGCAGGACTTTTCCGAATAGATAAGGGCAAGATCCCTTTTACGCGAATCCGCCTTTATGCCGCTCCAGATGCCGCCGGCCCGGAAGCCTTTGGGCGCACAGACGCCGCCTGATATTTCTTTCACCGGAATTCCTCCTGATATTGAAGTTGTTCAAAACAGCGCGGGGACAGCCTCAAGGCCCGCCTTTTCATCAAAACCAAAAATGACGTTCATGTTCTCTACCGCCTGTCCCGCGGCGCCCTTTACCATGTTGTCAATGGCGCTCACCACGATAAGGGTGCTTCCGGCGGCGTCAAGATGAACGGAAATATCACAGAAGTTTGACCCCCGCACGCGGCCGGTCGCGGCGGGGACCCCGGCGGGCAGCACCCGCACGAAAGGTTCGTCCCGGTAAAATTCCGCGTATGTTTCCCGGATGCGGCCGGCCTGCTCCTCAACCTCGGGCGAAGGAGGACGGCAGGAAGAACCCCGGGCCTTTACCTGCCATGATTCATCAAGCGGTATGTACACCGTGCTGAGTATGCCCCTGTTCATGGGGGCAAGATGAGGGGTGAAGATCACGGATCGTTCCCCGCCGGCCGGGACGCCTGAGTCCTGCGACATGACGGCGAAATTACGGACAATCTCGGGGGTATGCCGGTGAGATCCCACCTTGTAGGGAGCCAGCGCGTCCGAACATTCGGGAAAGTGAAAGGAACGGGACGGCTCCCGGCCGCCGCCTGTTACCCCCGACGCCGAATCCACGATGACGGTCCCCGCGGCCGCCAGCCTTTTTCCATCCGGGCGCGGGGAAAGGGCGGGAAAAGCGGCAAGGGACGCCCCCGTAGGATAACAGCCGGGATTGCCTATTATCACCTTTTTTTTCCCGGCGTATTCCCGTATGCGTTTCCGGTTTAATTCAGGAAGGCCGTAGACCGAAAATTCCCGCAGCGCGGGAAAAGCGTAACGCCTCCCGTACCAGGCGGCATAGGTATCCTCGTCACCGCCAAAGCGGAAGTCGGCGGAAAGATCGATAAAGGGAACGCCCTTTTCAAGGGCGGCCGCGGCCCATTTTTCACCCACGCCGTGGGGCAGGGCGGCAAAAACCACGCCGGCTTCAAGCGCCGCCTCCGGCCCGGCAAGCGGCGCGGAAATGCTCCCCAGAAAATTGGGATACACTTCTTCTATCCTGCCGCCCTCAAACGTCACCGAAGAAAGGATCAGCGCGTCAACATTGGGATGCCCTGAAAGAAGCCGCACCAGTTCGGAGCCGGCATAGCCTGTCGCCCCAATAATACCCGCAATCATACAAACCTCCCCGGAACCGGCAGCGCCGGCATTGTAAAACGGTTTTTTGAAAAATGGGAACTAGCAGGGTCTACGGAGACGGCAGGAATACAAGTCATTTTGGCCCGGAAAAGAGAAGAAGGAAAAAAAACAGAACAGCCGGTTCTTTCTCATGCATCCATTTTTACACGCTTCGCGGAAGGATGTCAACGGCTGAAGACCCCCGCCCCAAATGTGGCGAAAAACCGCACAAAGGCCGTAGCCCGAGCCGCCTGCCGGCTTTCTGATTGCTGCGCAAGCAGCTTCAAAGTGTAAACAGTCTTGTTATGTGAAGCGGCGGATATTACAAATGGTGTTATGTGACTTTTTAATCGTCTTCTCCATCTTTTGTGGTATCTATTTTTTCCGCAACAAGCCAGTCACTGTCCGGCCTTGTAATCAAGCGGGCATTGCTATATGCCATGTCCAACGACAGTATCGTATGTCCCAGATAATTACCTGCCGGTGTCAATTCTGTTACAAGAGCCAAGTTTATCACATCATCATCGAGAAGTGAAAGAGGTAACAACAAAGACATGCTGTTGCGAGTAGGAAAATACATCGGGATAGCCGTTTTATAGTTCCATTCTATACGCTTCAACGATAAATATAAACTATCCTTGAGACGGTTCGTAATTGTTCTGAATTTTTTACTGTCGGATTCTATTGCCGATGCCAGATGACTATAATACTCAGCTTTTTCAGGCATTGACATCGATGATGTATCCTGTAGCACAAAATTTGCAGGCTTGTTTTCTTCAATAAAGTCCCGGGGAAATCTTGCAATATTATCAAGTATAATATGATCCCAGTCTAATTGGGGTTCTGGTGCTTTAACATCATATATCAGTTCTGCTGGATTCTTGAAATAATGGGCTCTTTGTGGCAAAGGATTGAAATTGCTTGCCAATAACTTGCCCAAACGGTCAACACCAGACATACAAAATCCTAAAAATTCCCACTCCTGGTATCCAGGAACGTGATTTTTTTCAAAGAGTGCATATATGGGTTCATATATCTTATTAACAAGTCCTGTGTTGAAGGCCGCATAGTGTTCAGACACGCATAATTTATTTGCCTCCTGTAATAATCGAAAAAATGTGTAATTCAAATATTTCGCAAGAATTGGATACGGGTAATCCGGGTCTTGCGTTTTATAATACCAACGTTCAGGGGCCGCAATTTCTTTTAAGGCGTTCACAGAATTGCGAAAATCAATATATGTCCATTGCCTCAAATACCTGATACTTTGATTTTGCCTACTTGCGACGCCACGAGAACGCGCATAATAAATAGGCATTTTAAAAGACGTTGTATCAGCTTTAATTTCAATATTTTCAGGGAATGATTCCAAAAAATCCTTTAATTTTGGAAAACCTTCCGCTCTATAATTTATTCCTGCACCAATAAGAAGATTTCCAACTGGCGCTAAATCAGTCCACCCTTCTTTATTTTTTCTTGAGTCAAGTATCTGCATCGTTTTTTCAAGCATTTCCGCGTTATTCATGATTTATACTCCCGAAATTGTCAAACTCTGCGAGTCCCCCGGCAAAGCCGGGGAATTACCTGTTATATTTACGGGCGCCGTTGGTTATTTCAACTTTTGCCGTATCCTATCACCCTCTGGGCCGAAAATCTTCGTGGGATTGCACAGTATTCGCTCGAGGTCCCGAAGTAATTCTTTATCAACGCAATCATCATCGACGCAATACTTAGCTATTATTATACCGATTGTACCTGCTAAACCCAACCCGCCCAATATTAACGAAATCATTTTATTCCTCCTTCATTACAAAAAAATTATCAACATTTTTTTCTTCACCTGTCCCAGAATAAAGTCAAATCACCTCTATTCCCCGGAACTGCCTTTCTTTGGGATTATCCCACGATCTCTTGATATATTTGGATCTTCCATAATTTGTTTATTACCTTGATTACTCCAAATCTTCATCATTGGGATAATCATCCTCTTCATCCGCACTATCACTATTTTGTGAAACACAATCACCAAAAATCGGACAATTGGCGCAGGAAGACGCGTCGCGTGGTTCATAAGGACATATAAAAGCCATAATTTACCTCTAATTGTAAACGTTTTTTTATACAAAAATTTTCTATTCCTGTCAAGTATTTTATAAAATAATGCACTGCCGTCCGGTTTAAATTTTTGTCCTAAATTCAGGTCAAATTTTGAAAATTTGCATCATAATAACACAGACAATAAGGAATTTTTGATACGATTCTTTAGGTTTCAGTGAAATCCTTTGCCAGAATGGCCTATTTCAACACCAAAAGAAGCCAAATTTAGTACGGAATTTTGTTTTTTGTCGAATTCTTGAATTAAACCGGGCGCTGGACGATGAGATAACCCGTAATCCGCCCGCTGTTGACGGTATTCCAGGCGGTTTTTTACCGGCGGCCGTGACCGCATGGTAATTCTGGATCAATTCTCCGCGGGATACGTTAAGTCCGCCGCCAAAGCCGAACATACAACCCCTAACGAAAGTTACCGGCGAGCTTGTCCGGGAAAAAATGACGGCTTCCTCCGGGTAATACGGGACGAAACCCGAAAGGGGCGCCTGGCATCTTTACGGAACAGGCAAAGGCCTGTTACGCGAAGCACCGCCAAAATATCACAAAATTTAGTATGAAATATTGACAATATGATCTAAATATAGTATCATATAAAATAAGGTGGCAAAAGATGATAAATCTGGTAAAAGACATTAAACCAATTTCCTATGTAAAGGCCCATACAGCCGATGTTTTCAAACAGATCGAGGAAAAGAACAATCCGGTGGTTATTACCCAAAATGGGGAAGCAAAGGCTGTTTTAATGAATGTAAATTATTATCAAAATATCATGGA
>JAISAQ010000033.1 GCA_031266775.1 Treponema sp. | reverse complement strand
TACCGTGTTTTTTTATTTATATACCCGGATAATCCCCTAAACATGAAGTAACGCTCTCTTTGTTGTAAAAACTGATACTTAAGGCTGTTCCAAAACTTCAGTTTTTGGAACAGCTTCTTACCCCGGAGAAAATTGCATGAGAGGCAAATGCCTCCTTACAAGAAATTGGCAATTTTCTCCAAGAGCTTGTTTCAAAACCAACCGGGTTTTGGAACAAGCTCACTTGTCATGAAATCCTTGGCATGGAAAAATGCCAAGGATTTTTTGCCTCTTTTACTTCCTGAGCATGGGAGTAACATCCCTTATCGCGGCATCAAGGGCGGCCTTCGGATCCATCTCCCCGGAGACAGCCTGGGCGATGCGTACATTCAAAACTTCCCCTATTTGAGCCCCTTCAACGCCGTGATAGAAGATTACCGATTTCTCCAATATGGAGACTATGGCGCTCACGTGCGGATTCACGGCAAGCAATTGGGGATTCTGCGCCTGTGACAAACGTGAAGCATGCTGACGGCCGTTAATCTGCATGTTGGCTACATTGGCACGATCAGTTAACCACATTACCGTATAGGCGGCGGCATCCGCTTTTTTCGAATAGCTTGAAACACCAAAGGCCCATCCGCCAAGACAAGCGCTGTATTTGGCGGTAGCGCCGGGTTTAACCGGAAAGGCGATGCTCTTTACTTTGCCTTTAACGGGAATACCGGGAGCCTCCAATTCAGGGGTTATACCGGAAGCGCTGATTCCCATGGCGATAAGGCCGTTTTTTGCATTTTCATTAAGCTCATGCTCGCCATAAGCATCAATGTCCGGGGGACAATACTTTTTAAGTTCAATAAGGAAATTAATGGCGTCGATGCCGGCCTGGCTGTTAAAAACAGGCCGGTCATTGGCGTCAAACAGTTCACCGCCGGCCGCGAAAAGCAGGGGAGCCCACGCCAGGGTCAAATTCCACCCCCGCCGGGCGGGAAACCCAAAACCATACTGATCGATCCTGCCGTCACCGTTGGTATCCTTGGTCAGGGCCTTGGCAACGTTTAACACATCGGTCCATGTTTTCGGCTCGCTCAGCCCTTCGGCACTAAGCAGATCGGTCCGGTAAAAGAAAATACGGGTATCAGGCTGATAGGGGAACCAATATACATCGCTGCCACCGTTAAATTCCTTCCAGACATAAGGAATCATGTCATTAATCTCTACATTGGGATAGTCTGATCTGCCTATATACTTGGTTAAAGGGGTCGCAAATTGGGCATACTCATAGGACCATTCGGTACAGGGATTGATAATATCATATCGTTTACCCCCGGTAGCATCGGCAAGCTGGCGTGCCCGGATATCCTCATAGGGAACCTGATCCACCCTCAGTTCAATGCCCGTCTCCGCTTTCAGTTTCGGCGCAAGCACATTGATGATGTATTCCGTATCCAGACTGGTAAAAATCAATGAATTTACCACAGTTCCGGCAAAGGGCTTGTCACTCGAAGCCTGACTGGAAGGGCCAGCAAATACAGCCCCGGAAAAAACAAGGGCACACAAAACAAAAGCAATACCTTTCTTTAGAATCATATCTGCCTCCTGAGAATTAATATGATTGATTGTAAGTCCACATTCTCCGCGGTGTCAAGAAAAAAATCATTTTTAATCAAAAATAATCAAAAATATGCTTGGATATGAGAGGAAATCAGGTTCACAGGAGCGGGCCGCCTGTGGCCCGTGATTCCCAATCACACGTGATCCCCGGTCGGTTGCACAAAAATCCCGCTTCCTGTATAAATTTATACGGTTCACCGCGCGCGGCAAGGCGTCCGGGAGCGGAAATCCGGCGTATAATCCTTCAAGGAGTCATGATGGGCGATCAAAAGGAGGGGGAACAGCGTACCCTCAACAGGTTTGCGTGTACCGGTTCTTCGGGGGGCATGTACCGGCCGGAAGATGAGCATGATTCCTGCGGCATAGGCTTTGTCGCGGACATAAAGGGCCGTAAATCTCACGACATTCTGAAGCGGGGCCTTGAAGTCCTGGAACGGATGGAACACCGGGGCGCCGAAAGCGCCGACAACAAAACGGGCGACGGTTCGGGCGTGCTGCTTCAAATTCCCCATGACTTTTATAAACGGCTCATTCCCGGCCTCCCCGAAGCCGGTTCCTACGGAACGGGGCTGATCTTCCTCCCCGGCCCGAACAGCGAAAAACAGGACGAACATACCCGTATAATCCTCGAGGTTATAGATGAAACTGCCCGCGCCGCCGGTCTTGCGGCCATCGCCATAAGGGACGTGCCTGTCAATAACGGGGCCATCGGGCTTATCGCCCGGGCTGCCGAACCGGCGGTAAAACAGCTGGTGCTGGCGGACAAAAAAGCCGGGCCGGGAGGGGCCACAGACGCGGCGGACGCAAAGGACGCGGCGAACACGGCGGGTTCGGAGGGCGTTTCCGGCCTGGAGTTAAGGCTCTTTATTTTCAGGAAAAAACTGGAAAAGACCCTCAGGGCCAAAGGGGAGGAGGCCTACATGCCGTCCCTTTCTTCCCGCGTCATCGTGTACAAGGGCATGATGATGTCTTCCCAGCTCAAGGAATACTTCCCGGAACTCCGCGACGAAACCATGACAACCGCGGTTGCGCTGGTCCATTCCCGTTTTTCAACCAACACCTTTCCCGACTGGCCCCTGGCCCAGCCTTTCCGCATGGTGGCCCACAACGGCGAAATCAATACGATACGGGGCAACCGCTTCTGGATGGAGGCAAGGGAAGCGCTCTTTGATCATCCCCGTTTTGGCGGACATTTAAAGGACATACTTCCTTCCATAGAGCCGGGAAGAAGCGATTCCGCCAGTTTCGACAACGCGCTGGAACTGCTTGTCATGTCGGGCCGGAGCCTCCCCCACGCCCTCATGATGCTGATCCCCGAATCCTGGAACGACAAGAATCCCATTCCGGAGGAGCTCAAAATTTTTTACCAGTACCATGCCTGCGTCATGGAACCCTGGGACGGGCCGGCTTCCATGGTCTTCTGCGACGGCCGTTATGTAGGCGGTACGCTGGACAGGAACGGGCTGCGGCCTTCGCGGTACACGATTACCCGCGGCGGCATGATAGTAATGGCATCGGAAACCGGGGTGCAGGATTTTGCCGTGGGGGAGGTGGCGTACAAGGGAAGGCTGCTTCCCGGAAAACTTCTTCTTGTTGATATGGAGAAGGGGCGCATTATTCCCGACGAGGAGGTAAAGCGCGCGGTATGCGGCCGGAAGCCCTACGGCGAATGGATCGAAAAAAATCTGGCCGTTCTTGATCAGGATGAAAAGGAGGGCGAAACGGATGACCCGCTTTTCCGGGATAATAAAAAGATCCTTTTTATGGAAAGATCCATGGGCTATTCCCGTGAAGACAGGGAAAACCTCCTTGTTCCCATGGCGTCAGGCGGGCAGGAACCTACTTCTTCCATGGGGATGGACGCCCCCCTCGCCGTCTTTTCCGGCCGGCCCCAGCGGGTATACGCCTATTTCAAACAGGTTTTTGCCCAGGTAACGAATCCTCCCGTCGATTCAATACGGGAAGATCTTGTCATGACTCTGACCAGTTTCGCGGGCCCCCAGGGGAATCTTCTTGACGAAAGCGAAAGCCACTGCCGGAGGATCAAGGTGCTTAATCCCATCATGACACCCGGGGATCTCAAGCGGCTTCTGGCAATTAATCCGGCCGTATTTAAAAGCGCCGTCCTTGACGCGGTATTTGAGGCCGGAAATACGGAGACTTCCACCGGGGCAGGACAAGGGGAAGGGAAGAGCGCCCTTGAAAAGGCGCTTGAGCGCCTCGCGGAAGAAGCTGCCCGAAAAGTAAGGGCCGGCGTTTCCCTGCTTGTCCTTTCCGACCGGGCGGCCCTTGACCCCGGCGCGGGACGCTGCGGAATTCCGGCCCTTCTTGCGGCCGGCGCGGTTCATCACTTTCTTATGAAACAGGGCCTCCGCATGAAGACGTCCATCATTGTCGAATCGGCGGAACCAAGGGAGATCATGCACTTTGCCCTTCTCTTCGGTTACGGCTCGGATCTGATCGTGCCTTACGGCGCGCTGGCGGCCCTTGCCGAAATTTGCGGAAGTTTCGACGGCGGAAGAACGGGCGATTTTGTTCACGCCAAAAAGAACTACCTTAAAGGCCTTGCCAAGGCGATGCTCAAGGTAATGTCAAAAATGGGAACCAGTACCCTCCGCTCCTACCGGGGCGCGCAGGTTTTTGAGGCTGTGGGGCTCTCGGACGCTGTTGTCGATACATGTTTCCGGGGTACGGTAAGCCGCATTTCCGGGGCGGGCTTTGCCGAACTGGAGGCGGAAACCCTCGCCCATTACCGCGCGGCGCTGGACGCGCACGCGGCCGCGGGAGAGGACCTCCGCCCCGGCGATTACCTCCTTTCCGGCGAAGGCCAGTACCGCTGGCGGAAAAACGGGGAACGGCACGCCTGGAACCCGGACATGATACACCTCCTTCAACAGGCGGCGCGTACGGGAAATTACGGCGCGTTCAAGCGTTTTTCCGCCCTTTCCGACAGCCTTAACCGGAGCCCCCATGTAATACGGGGCCTTATCGACTTCAGGGAGACGAGGACAGGCGGAAAAGAAACAGACGGAGGGTCCGGCGTTCCCGGCGCGCCTCTTCCGCTTGAGGAAGTAGAAAGCGCCGAAACTATCATGAAGCGCTTTACCACCGGGGCCATGTCTTTCGGTTCCATATCAAAAGAGGCCCACGAGACCATAGCGGCAGCGATGAATTCGATTAAGGGCCGTTCCAATTCGGGGGAAGGCGGGGAAAACCCCGAACGCTATACGCCGCGGCCCGACGGAACCTGGGCGCGGTCGGCCATCAAACAGATAGCCTCGGCGCGTTTCGGGGTAACAAGCGAATACCTTGCCAACGCGGCCGAGCTTCAGATCAAGATAGCCCAGGGAGCCAAGCCCGGCGAGGGGGGCCAGCTTCCCGGCCACAAGATCGACGTCAGTATCGCCAAAACGCGCTTTTCGACGCCCGGCGTCACCCTCATAAGCCCGCCGCCGCACCACGACATCTATTCAATCGAGGATCTCGCCGAACTTGTCTTCGATCTTAAAAACGCCAATCCCGCCGCGCGCATCAGCGTCAAGCTGGTATCGGAAACCGGAGTGGGAACCGTCGCCGCGGGCGTGGCAAAAGCCCACGCGGACAACATCCTCATTTCAGGCTACGACGGCGGCACCGGGGCAAGCCCCCAGTCCAGCATACGCCACGCGGGGCTTCCCTGGGAGCTGGGGCTTTCGGAGACCCATCAGGTGCTGGTACACAACGGGCTGCGCGGCAGGGTACGGCTTCAAACCGACGGCCAGCTCAAGACGGGCCGCGACATCGTCATTGCCGGCATGCTGGGTGCGGAGGAATTCGGCTTCGGAACTTCGGCCCTCATTGTCCTTGGCTGTGTCATGATGCGGAAATGCCACGAGAACACCTGCCCCATGGGGGTGGCAACCCAGGACCCCCGGCTGCGGGCGCGTTTTTCAGGCAAAAGCGGGCATCTTGTCAATTTTTTCCGTTTCCTTGCCGAAGAAGTCCGGGAGATCATGGCGTCCCTGGGTTTCAGGCATTTCGACGATCTTGTAGGAAGGGCGGATCTCCTTACGCAGCGGCGGCCGGAGGCAGGAGGCGGGCCTTCCCTTGCGGCGGCGAAAACCGCCGGCGTGGATCTTTCCCGCATCCTTGTAAGGGCCGAAGGGCCGTCCTTTATTCCCGGCGGACAGGAAACCCGCTGCGTCCAGGAACAGATACACAAGACAAGCCACGTGCTCGACAGGAAACTTATCGAAATGTGTTCCCCTTCGCTTGACAAAAAGAACCCCACGGCCCTGAACCTTGCCGTCAAAAATACCGACAGGGCGGTCGGCGCCATGCTTTCCTGGGAAGTAAGCAGGCGCTTCGGCGGCTACGGCCTTCCCGAAAATTTTATTACGGTTGACTTTTCGGGGTCCGCGGGGCAGAGCTTCGGCGCCTTTCTTGCGAGGGGAATCACCTTCCGCCTTGCCGGAGACGCCAACGACTATCTGGGCAAGGGGCTTTCCGGCGGCCGCATCGTTGTGGCCCCCCCCGAAGGTTCCGCCTTTAGGACCGAGGAAAACATCATTGTGGGAAACACGGTTCTGTACGGCGCAACTTCGGGGGAACTCTACGCCGCCGGAAACGCCGGAGAGCGTTTCTGCGTGCGGAACTCGGGCGCGCTTGCCGTGGTGGAAGGCACGGGGGATCACTCTGCCGAGTACATGACAGGCGGGCGCCTTGTGGTGCTGGGGAATGTCGGCCGTAACTTCGCGGCGGGCATGTCGGGGGGCATCGCGTATGTGTTCAACAAAAACGGGCAGTTTGAATATTTCCTCAACAGGGGAATGGTGGAACTTTCCGGCCTCGACAACGAGGAAGACGAAAAATTTGTCAGGGACTGCATAGAAAAGCACATCTACTGGACCGGCTCCGCCTGGGCCAGGGAGATACTTCTTTCGTGGGATGAAAACAGGCGGAAATTCGTCAAAGTTCTCCCGGTTGAATACAAACGGGCCTTGCAGGAAATGAAACTCGCGGAGCTGGACCGGAAGCTCTACGAAATCCGTGAACGGGAAGAACTGGAGGTGCGGTCGTAATGGGTGATCCAAAGGGATTCTTGAAGATAAAGAGGCAGGTTTCAGGCTACAGGCCCGTTGAGGAGCGCATCAACGATTACAGCGAAGTGGAGGTGAGCCTTTCCGATGAAGACAGACGCGCCCAGGCCGCCCGCTGTATGGACTGCGGCGTCCCCTTCTGCCACTGGGCCTGTCCCATTTCCAACAATATGCCCGAATGGCAGGACCGTATCTACCGGGGCGACTGGGCCGGCGCGTGGGCGCTTCTGGAAGACACCAATCCCTTCCCCGAATTTACAGGAAGGGTATGCCCGGCGCTCTGCGAGGCTTCCTGCGTGCTTGGGGCCAACGACGAGCCTGTAACGATACGGCAGAACGAGCTTGCCGCCATAGAAAAAGCCTTTGAACTGGGGCTTGTCATTCCCCGCCCCCCCCGGAGCCGCAACGGGAAAAAAGTCGCCGTAATAGGGGCCGGGCCCGCCGGGCTTTCCGCCGCGTACTACCTTAACCGGGCGGGATTTACCGTTACCGTATTCGAGGCGGATAAAAAACCCGGCGGCTACCTCCGCTACGGCATACCCGATTTCAAGCTGGACAAGAATTTTATAGACAGGCGGCTCCATCTCATGGAAGCCGAAGGGATCATCTTCAGGGTCAACACCCGCATAGGAAAGGCCCGCTACGGTTTTGGCCTTAAAGGGGCGGACGGGCCGGGGGCGGACGCCGTGGAAGAAGGTTCCGCCGCCTCCCTCCTCGAGGCGAAATCGCTTGAGGGGGACTTCGATCTTGTCCTCCTTGCCATAGGGGCAAGGGAACCCAGGGACATCGGTATACCCGGCAGGGAAAACACGGGGATAATTCAGGCTCTGGACTATCTTTCGCTGCAAAACCGTGTCCTTGGCGGAGAGGAGACGGGGATTCCGCCCGTTACCGCCTTCGGCAAACGGGTACTGGTGGTAGGCGGCGGCGACACCGGCTCCGACTGCGTCGGAACGGCAAACCGGCAGGGGGCGCTTTCGGTAACCCAGATCGAGGTGCTTCCCAAGCCCCCGCCGCACAGATCCCCCGATGAGCCCTGGCCCCTGTGGCCCAAGGTGCTCAAGACTTCAAGCTCCCACCTTGAAGGGGGGGAGCGGCTCTGGTCGGTTAACGCCGCCGCCTTTAACGGAAAAAACGGCGCCGTTGATTCTGTTACCGCCAACCGCGTCGAGTGGACGCGGAAGGAAGACGGCGCGTGGACGATGAAGGAGATCCCGGGTTCCGCGTTTACGCTGGGCGCCGATCTTGTACTCCTTGCCATGGGTTTTACCCACGTGGTGCAGGACGGCGCGGTTGCGGACCTTGGACTTGAACTTGACGCGCGCGGCAACATACGCACCGCGGGCAGCTTTCATACCAGCAACCCCAGGGTGTGGGCCGCCGGGGATTCCCGCAGCGGCGCAAGCCTTGTTATCCGGGCGCTTGCCGACGGCAGGGCCGCAGCCGAGGCGATCATCGCGGCGCTGGGATGAACGGGACGCCCGCGGATCACGGCGGGACTTCCCCGCGTATCCTTAATCCAAAAACCGTAAAGGCCGTCGCCCTGGATCTGGACGGCACCGCCCTTCTTCCCGGCAATACCCTTAGCCCGAAAACGGTAAAGGTCCTTAAAACATGCATGGAGAAGGGCGTCGCGGTGATCATAGCCACCGGCAGGGCTGTTGACGCGGCGGAAAAATACCGCCTGGCCATAGGAGCCGAAGGCCCCATGGTGTATTTTAACGGCGCGGAGGTTGTGGACATGCCCTCGCGGAGGCTCCTTTCCGCCGCCCTGCTTGACAGGGAAACCGCCGTGTTCTGCGCGGAACTTTCCCGCTCCATGGGGGTGCATTTTCAGGTGTTTCTTTCCGGCCGCGGGAAAAAGGCAGGGACGGGCAGTGACGGGGAATTCTCCCCGGTTTTGGACGCCGAGATTCTCCTGATTGAAAAAGAAAGCCCCGAGGCCGAAATGTACAGGGGCCATACAGGCCTCCTCCCTGTTGTGGGCGATATTGCAAAGGCGCTTTCCGCTCCGGGCTCAGGATGCGTCAAAGGCATGTTCATTGCCGATCCCGCCCTCCACGGCGCCATATCAAGGAAAATTTCAGGCCGTTTCGGAAACGGCGCCGCCGTTGTAAGGACCTATCCGACTTTTCTTGAAGTGCTGAATCCGGGCGTTTCCAAAGGTGAAGGGCTCAAGACCGCCCTTCTCTGCCGGGGCGTTAATCCTGAGGATACCGTGGCGCTGGGCGACGAGGAAAACGACCTCTCCATGTTCGCCGCGGCCGGTTTTTCCGCCGCGCCCGCCAACGCCAGGGAACAGGTCAGAAAGGCCGCGGATCGCGTCATTGGGGCGAACAGCGAAGACGGGGCCGCCGCCTTTCTGGAAGAACTTCTGTCGCAGCGAAGCGGCCCCTGACAGGCTCCGAATCCCTTTACCCGGACAGGCCCCCGAAGATCCCCCGCAGCCACTCCTGTATGCGGTACTGGCTCTGCGCCATAAAGGCGTTGAGCGCCTGGTAGCGCCCGAAGATGATCAAAAAACCAATGACGACAAGGAAGATCCCGCTTGTCTTGCGGATCAGATCCCCGTGGGACCGCCAGAAGCCTTTTTCTTTCCGCCCGCCTTTTTCAAGGGAACGGTTAAAGAGAAAGGCGGCCGCCAGAAAGGGAAGGCCAAGCCCCGCCGAATAGGCGCACAGGTAGACGGCCGACTCGGCTATGCCGCCCTGCCCCGCCAAAAGAAGTATGCTCCCCAAAATGGGCCCCACGCAGGGAGTCCAGCCCGCGCCGAAGGCGATTCCCGCGAAAAAAGCCCCGGCAAAGCCCCGGGGCGGCCCGGAGAAATGAATGCGTTTTTCATAATTGAGGATCTTGATAAAATCAAAAATGACGTTGAGCCCCAGTATGATGACGATGATCCCCGAAATCAGGTTGATGATCTGCCCCAGCCCCTCAAGCAGCAGCATGGTTCCCGCCATGATAATGCTCATTACGACAAAAACGGCGCTGAATCCCAGAATGAAACACCCTGTCACCGCCACAAGGCGCGGCCGGTTTTTGGCGTCAGGCGCCGTTCCGCCGAGGAACAGGAGCCACGAGGGGATAAGGGGCAGTACGCAGGGGGACAGAAAGGACAAGAGGCCCGCCCCAAAAGAAAACAGGATAAAAAGTACCGGATTCAACAAAACCTCACTTGAAAAGCCTTCCCGCAACTTCAGTTTTTGGGAAATACTCTTGACACTTATTAATATAAGGAATAAATTGGGTTTTACAAAATCTTATTAATCCTATCAAATTTATATGTTGATGGGTATTTTTGAAACGAGGAGTTTTATTATGGCAGACAAACAGTACAAATTTGAGACCCTCCAGGTACATGCGGGCCAGGAAAAACCGGACCCCGCCACGGACGCCAGGGCGGTGCCTATCTACCAGACTACATCTTACGTTTTTCCCAGCTCCGCCAAAGCGGCGAACCGGTTTGCCCTGACCGAAACGGGCAATATCTATACCCGCATCATGAACCCCACCTGGGACGTGTTTGAACAGCGGATCGCCGCGCTGGAAAAGGGGGCCGCCGCGCTGGCTACTTCCTCCGGGGCCGCCGCTACCACATACGCCATTCAGAACATTACCCGCAGCGGGGATCATATTGTTTCGGACTACCAGATCTACGGGGGAACCTACAACCTCTTCGCCAATACCTTTAGGGACATGGGAGTGGAAACCACCTTTATCGACGGTTCCAGGCCGGAGAATTTCGAAAAAGCCATAAAACCGAATACCAGGGCGGTTTTCTTTGAAACACTGGGAAATCCCAACTCCAGCATCGTCAACATAGAGGCGGTAGTGGACATTGCCCACCGTCACGGCATCCCCGTCATCGTTGACAATACGTTCGCCACACCCTACCTGCTGCGGCCCATCGAGTACGGCGTGGACATCGTGGTCCATTCGGCTACCAAATTCATAGGCGGCCACGGAACTTCCATAGGCGGGGTCATCGTGGACGGAGGAAAATTCGACTGGACGCAAAACGACAAGTTCCCCGGCCTCAGCAAACCCAACCCAAGCTACCACGGGGTGGTGTTTACCGACGCGGTAAAAAACCTGGCCTACATCATCAAGGCCCGGACCACCCTGCTCCGGGACACAGGCTCGGCCCTTTCACCCTTCAACGCGTTCCTCTTCCTCCAGGGCCTTGAGACCCTTTCCCTCCGGGTAGAGCGGCACTTGGACAACACCCTCAAAACACTGGACTTCCTCAAGGGCCATCCGCAGGTGGAAAAGGTAAACCACCCGAGCCTGGGCGATCACCGGGACAACGCCCTGTACCGGAAATACTTCCCCAAAGGCGGCGGCACAATCTTCACCTTTGAACTTAAGGGAGGCGCGGAGAAGGCCAAACTCTTTACCGAAAAACTGGAACTCTTTTCGCTCCTTGCCAACGTGGCGGACGTGAAGTCCCTCGTAATACACCCGGCTTCCACCACCCATTCCCAGTTAAGCGAAAGCGAGCTTCTGGAACAGGGGATCAAGCCCAACACCGTGCGGCTTTCCATAGGCACCGAGCACATCGACGACATCATAGGCGATCTCAAACACGGCTTTGAGGCGGTAAAGTAGCCCTGTCTTGGTATATGCCCGCCCCCGGCATCACAGGCAACCAAAACGCCGGGGCGGGTTTTTGTTTTAAGAAAGTATTTTAACGAATCAACAAACGCCACCGGCCCCCGCTGGAATTCAATCCGCGTTTGTTCATATTAGATCCCCGCGGCTTATTGGTTTATTAACGTATTCAATTTATTTATTATTTCATTAATTTCTTCATCTGTGGCCCGTGTAATATATTCTATGCCTCTTTTTGTCCAATCTAAACTTTTTATCTGATCGGATAAAACTACACCGTCAATTTTTTCGTTCTTGATTTTTACTTCAAATGGATAATTCTTTTCCTTGCTTGTTATGGGGCAAAATAATCCCAAATTTACTTTCTCATTATATTCTTTGGGTGAAATTGCTATCGCGGGCCGTTTTCCCTTTTGTTCATGTCCTGCCTGCGTGTTAAAATCAAGCCATATAATATCCCCCCCGTTCAGGAACATATTCTTTATTCACCATATTTCTTTTCCTACAGGCCCATTTGTTTTCATTTCTTCGTAGATATTTTGTTTATTAATCGCGTCCAACATTTCCGATAATGTATTCCTTTTTTTTGGCGTTATAATTATTTCATTCCCCATATCCTTTATTTCAACAAAGGACCCGTCTTTTAATGAAAATTCCCGTACAATCAAGTTTGGAATTCGTATTCCCAGGCTGTTTCCCCATTTTTTTATTACTGTTTCCATTATTATAGCTCCTGTATAATAGTATATACTATGTTTATACATTTGTCAAGGGGAAGCGCTGTTTTGGGGGGTAGGGCGAAACCCGCGCAGCGGGGTTTGCCCGCAGGGGGGCGCGGCGCTTGTGCCGCAATGCCGAACGGCAGTGTGGAAATGCGCCCCCGTTCTTCCTTCTTAAACTTCTCCGGCTCAACGCGGGGGGCGGCCTGTCTTGTTTTTTCCCCCGTTCTCATACATAATAATAACCGGTCCCGCCGCCTTTCGTCCGGGATAATCTTCATTAATAAACAAGGAATTGGTATGTCTGGACCGGTTTTAGTAGTTCTTGCGGCGGGCATGGGCAGCCGTTACGGCGGCCTCAAGCAGATGGACCGCATAGGGCAGAACGGGGAAGTGCTGCTGGATTATTCGGTGTACGACGCCCTAAAAGCAGGGTTCGAAAAAGTGGTGTTTATCATACGCCACGACATCGAAGAGGATTTCAGGGAACTGGTGCTTTCCCGAATGGAAAAGCGGGTAACATACGATCTTGCGTTTCAGGATCTTGATACCATCATCCCCCCGGATCTTTTTGCCGGGGCGCAACAATGCGGCCGTACAAAACCCTGGGGAACCGCCCACGCGCTGCTCTGCGCGGCCTCCTGTATAGACGGCCCCTTTACGGTGCTTAACGCCGATGATTTTTACGGGCGCGAGGCGTACCTGACCATGGGCGCGTACCTCGCGGGCATTGCCCGCGGCGCGGACGCGGACGGCGCCATTGTGCCTTATGAGCTCTGGAAAACCCTGAGCCCGGAGGGAACGGTGACGCGGGGGGTCTGCGAAATAAAGGACGGCTATCTTGCCTCTGTGGAGGAGCTCACCGCTATTGAAGAAAAGGACGGCGTCATTTTCAACACCGGCCCCGGCGGAATGCGGCGGGAACTTGCCGCCCGCATGCCTGTGTCCATGAATTTCTGGGGTTTTCCGGCGGGCGTACTTCCCCATTTTCAAAGGTACTTCGACAATTTCCTCGCGGACTTTGCCCGCGACATGAAGGGGAACATCAAAAACGAATGTTTCATTCCCAGGGCGGCGGACTGGCTCATCAGGGAAAAGATCATCAGGATAAAGGCGCTTGAGGCCGATTCCGGCTGGTTCGGCGTAACGTACCGGGAAGACAGGGAAGCGGCGGTAAAAAAAATCGAAGAGCTTACCGCGAAGGGAATATATCCCCCGGATCTGTGGGAATAAACCAAACCGCGGGAATGTGGCGCGGAATACGGAGGTTAGTATGGTCAGGAAAGGCGAAGCCTATGTACTGGGGCTTGATTACGGTTCCGATTCCTGCCGGGCGGTGCTTATAGACGCCGCCGACGGCAGCCAGGCCGGCGTTTCGGTGATGAATTATCCCCGCTGGGCCAGGGGGCTCTACTGCGACGCCGCGGCCAACCGGTTCCGCCAGCATCCGCAGGATTACATCGACGTACTTGAAGGAACGGTGCGCGAGGCGGCGGCCCAGGCGGGAAGGGAAACCGCCGCGAAGGTAAAGGGAATCGCCATAGACACCACCGGTTCCACGCCCTGCGCGGTGGACGCTTCGGGAACGCCGCTGGCGCTCCGCGCCGAATTTGCCGAAAATCCTTCGGCCATGTTCATTCTCTGGAAGGATCACACCGCGGTCGCCGAGGCGGCGCGTATCAATAAACTTGCCAAAAGCTGGGGCGGAACGGACTTTACCCAGTACGAAGGGGGGATCTACTCAACAGAGTGGTTCTGGTCAAAAATACTGAGGATCTTTGCCGAAGATCCAAAGGTGGCCGCCGCGGCCGCTTCCTTTATGGAACACTGCGACTGGATGACGGCCCTTCTTACCGGGGCGAAGGATCTTCCCTCAATTAAAAGAAGCCGCTGCGCCATGGGGCACAAGGCCATGTGGCACCAGAGTTACGCCGATTCCTCAGGCGGCGGTGAAAACTCTGGCGGGTATCCTCACGCGGACTTTCTTGCGCAGCTTGATCCCCGGCTTCTTCCCATACGGAAAAGCCTGGGGACCGAAACATACACAAGCGATACATCCGCGGGACCCCTTGCCGCCGAATGGGCGGAACGGCTCGGCATTCCTCAGGGCATTCCCGTGGCGATGGGCGCTTACGACGCGCACATGGGAGCCGTCGGCGGCGGAGTGCGTCCCGGCTGGCTCATACGGGTCATGGGGACTTCTACCTGCGATGTCATCGTCGCGCCGCGCCCTTCCGGGGCGGAAAAACTCGTCCGGGGAATCTGCGGCCAGGTCGACGGATCGGTGGTGCCCGGCATGACAGGCTACGAGGCGGGACAATCCAGTTTCGGCGATGTTTACGCGTGGTTCAGGGGGCTTCTTGCCTGGCCGCTGGAAGAAATTTTCCTTAAGGAAGGCGTTCCCGGCCTGGAACAGCTTGACGCCGCCGCCCGCGAAAAGATCGTCCGGGGCGTTTCAAAAAAAATCATTCCCGAACTCGAAAAGGCGGCGGCCCTCATAGAGCCCGGTTCAAGCGGCGTTGTCGCCCTGGACTGGCTTAACGGAAGGCGCACGCCCGACGCGAACCAGCTCCTCAAGGGGGCCATTGCCGGCCTCGGCCTGGGGTCCGACGCGCCCCGCGTATACCGCGCGCTGGCGGAGGCCACGGCCTTTGGGGCGCGGGCCATCGCGGAGCGCTTCCGCGAAGAAGGGGTCGTCATTGAAGGGATCATCGGCGTAGGCGGCGTCGCCAGAAAATCGCCCTTTGTGATGCAGATCCTCGCCGACGTCATCAACATGCCGATTCACATTCCGGCGGGGGATCAGAGTGTCGCCCTTGGAGCGGCCATGTTCGCCGCGGTTGCCGCCGGGCTGTACCCGGACATTCCGGCGGCCCAAAAACAGCTCTGCACGCCCACCGAATTCACCTACAATCCCAATCCCGCGTTCGTTCCGGTTTACGACAGGCTCTACCGTGAATACAAAAAACTCGGCGCCTTCGCGGAACAGCGGGAAAACGAATGAAGGAAAGTTCCCGGACAGAAGGAGCGGCGTACTATGGACAGCTATAAAGACATCAGGGAAGAAGCCTTTGAGGCGAATCTTGAAATACCCAAACGAAACCTCGCCATTTATACATGGGGGAATGTGTCGGCCTTTGATCCCGAAAAGGGCGTGTTCGCCATTAAACCTTCGGGCGTCGCCTATGACAGGCTTACCCCTTCTTCCATGGTCGTGGTGGATCTGGAAGGAAAAACCGTCTCTGGAACGCTTAACCCGTCGTCGGATACCGAAACCCACCGCATCCTCTACCGTGAATTTTCACCCGGCGCTTCTTCCGCCATCCGGGGAATTACCCACACCCATTCGCCCTACGCCACGTCATGGGCACAGGCGCGAAAACCGGTGCCGGTCTTCGGCACCACCCACGCCGACTACGGGGCCGAGCCCATTCCCTGTACCGCGTACCTGAGCGAAGAAGCGGTAAAAAACAACTACGAAAGGGAAACCGGAAATCTTGTTGTCGAAACTTTCCGCCTTGAAAACAGGGACCCCCTCCACATGCCCATGGTGCTTGTAGCGGGACACGGCCCCTTTACCTGGGGCAAAAACGCCGCCGAAGCGGTGTACCACGCCGCGGTGCTGGAAGAGATCTGCAAAATAGGCTGCTTCACAATGCTGCTCAGTCCCGGCGCGGAACCCCTTCCGCCCCACATCATACGGAAACACTGGGAGCGCAAGCACGGCCCCGGCGCAAGCTACGGACAGCGAAAAAGTTGAACAAGTTTAAGAAGGAGGAAGGGGGGCGCATTTCCACACTGCCGTTTGGCAGTGCGGCACAAGCGCCGCGCCCCCCTGCGGCGCAGCCAGGGTCTGCGCCTACCCCCCGGCGGGGCCGGTTTACGTGGAAGCGGCGGCTATCTTTTCGCGGACCAGTTCCCCGATGATTTGAGCGGGGCTTTTGTGGTCGGCCTCCGCTTTCGTCCAGAGGTAGTCCATCGTCACATTATCCAGCCCAAGAAGGCGGGCATTCCGGCGGCTTATGAAGCCGGTACCGTTGGGTCCTGTTTTGGGCACATGAGTAGTATAATATTCATCAAGCGCATCGGCTTCTTCTTCAGTCAATTCCGGCATAGCGTTTTCCTCATTTGAGCAGCGGAAGCAATGCGGGGCGGCATTTCATGGCATGAAACACCTGCACCGTATTCTCATCAATGACATTATACAGTATTTCAAGCGGATTGGCATTGCGGTCAAACCCGATAAGCAGGTTTTTAGAAGGGCCGCCTTCCTCAAACACCGCGTCATATTCGGGAATTTTGAACGCCCGCCGTATGTCGGCTTCGCTCACACCGTGTTTAAAAGCCGACTGCCTGAAAATGATAGTAATGTCCACTACTCTGACTATACTATGCCTTCGGTAAAACCGCAACGCCGCGAAGAAGGATTCAAAGAGGGAAGAGAAAGCGAAACTTTATACCGGAACTTCTTCGTGTTTGTCCGTGAGGGCGAACCGGAGGTTCGTTATGGTTGAATTCGGAATTGCTGTTTTGCGGGCGGTATTCCGAATTCAAAACAACCACGGACGGCACGGACCAACACGGACAAAATATAAAATGGTTGATCTTTCAAAACTGAAGTTTTGAAAGATCCCCGGGATGAGCCTCCGCGCGGCAAACTGCGGGGTATTAAACCGGACTTTCGAATAAAGCGTTAAAAAGCCCGGATAGGCCGAACCCGATGAAGCTGGTCCTTGAACTCGGAGGCCCAGTTGCCGTCGTACTGGAAGTGCTTATCCCGCGCGAAATGATAATCGGCCTCCGACGAGGACCAGTACCAGTCGTTGGAAAACCCTCCTATAGCCGTTTTATTAAGATACATCTCTTCAACTTCGTCCAGGCTTGGCAGGAACCAGTCGTCAAAGCCTCCAAAACTGTAATCGTCACAAGCCTTTGCCGCGGGCGCGTCTGTGTCCGCCGCCGCCAGTATCGCAACGGTATTATCCTTGCCGGTTCCTATCGCTTGCGCGGTGCCTCCTATCAAGGTGCTTGCATAAGGTCTTCCATATCCAACCCATTCCCTAGTCCCAAGATCCGCCGGGGCAGCTTCAAGGTATTTCCAGAGGGGGTACGTGTCCGCGCTGTCCACATAAAAGATTATCCCTCCGGCCGGTCCGAAGTCGCCTATG